>JAXLXC010000122.1:0-1561 GCA_046328155.1 Chloroflexota bacterium | reverse complement strand
CGTGGCGGTCTGGATCTCCAGGGTGTGGGGTGCCGTCTTCACGCGGCGCGCGCGGGTCTCCACCCAGATCTCACCGGCCCCGGGCAGCCGCGAGACCACGGCGCCCTCCGACGCCAGATCGTCCACCGACGCCAGGCCCAGCAGCGACGGCAGGTGGCGTCCCGCCGCCGAGTCGGGCTCCAGGCCCAGCACGTCCAGGCTGGCGGGTGACATGTACCGGATGGTTCCGTCCGCGTCGCAGCGCGCGATCACGTCCCGGGAGTTCTCGGTCATCAGCCGGAACGCGGCGTCCGCCTCGGCGCGGGCGGTGGCCTCGTCCAGACCCCGTCGCGTCTTGGCGAACATCCTGGCGTTGCTGAGGGCCAGCGATCCGATGGCGCCCAGCATGCGCAGCGCGCTGATCTCCTGGGCGGTGAAGACGTGACGCTCCCGGAAGGCGCAGAAGATGGACCCGAGGAGCTCCACCTCGTCGCCGGTGAGGCCGCGGGCCTCCAGGCGCACGCCCGCGAACGACTTGGCTCCCAGGCGCTTGCGGAAGGGTTCGCCGAAGGTGGCGCCGACGTCCTCCACCGCGAGGACCGGATCGGGCTGCGCCGCCAGCGTCGCCCACACCCAGGTGTCCTCGAGCGGCCGCTGGATGGCGGTCTCCAGGTAGCGCCGGATGACCGTGATGCACTCGGTGGTGTGCACGGCCTCGATCCGCCCGAACTCGTCCGAGACGTACGTCGTCGAGCGATCGGCACCCAGCGCGCGCTGCGACGAGCGCGTGATCGCCTCAATGGTGGCCGCCGGATCCAGCGACGCGTAGATGTCGAGGGCCACCTGCTCCAGGGAGCTGAGCTGGGCGGTCTCTGGCACTCGCAGAACCTCCTCATCGTGTTCTGCCGTCGCGGGCGGGGATCGCGCCGACCATGTGGTTCTTCGGCAGCCGGAATCCGCAATCAACAGCTGGGCCAGACGAAAACGCCAGGACCCGGCCAACAATGGAGACATTGACCGTGTCAGACTCCGTGCATGGCGCTTGGAGCGGACCCCGTCAGCTACGCGGTGGTGTTCACGGCCGGTTTCGTGTCGTTCGCGTCGCCATGCGTGCTCCCGCTGGTCCCCGCGTACCTCGGGTTCATCTCGGGCGTGGGGTTCGACGAGGGCGGGGAGGAGCGCCGCTGGGCCGTCTTCATCCCCACGCTGGCGTTCGTGATGGGCTTCTCCGCCGCGTTCACCGTGATGGGTGCCGGGGTGGGTCTGTTCGGCACCGTGCTGACCACCCACCGCAGCCTGCTGGAGCAGAGCGCGGGCATCCTGATGATCGTCATGGGGGCGCTCCTGCTCGGCAAGGGCATCCCGATGTTCCTGATGCGCGACCGGCGGGTGCGTGTGCAGCATCGACCCGTCACGCTGCTGGGGTCGGCGCTGGCGGGCGTCGCCTTCGGGGTGGGCTGGACGCCGTGCATCGGCCCCACGCTGGGCGTGGCCCTGGGGCTGGCCACCACGTCGGCCAGTTGGGTGCTGGGCGGCTCGCTCCTGCTGACCTACGCCCTGGGCATGGGCGTGCCGTTCCTGC
>JAXLXC010000121.1:0-1554 GCA_046328155.1 Chloroflexota bacterium | reverse complement strand
GCGGGCATCGAGGGGTGGTGGGGTATGCGCTCCGAGGTCATCTCTGTCGGCACCGAGATCCTGCTCGGTGAGATCACGGACACGAACGCGGCGTTCATCGCCTCGCAACTGCCACAGTTCGGCATCGACCTGCTGTACGTCTCGCAGGTGGGGGACAACCAGGACCGCCTCCGCGAGGTGTTCAAGCGCGCGTGGGACCGCTCGGACCTCGTGTTCGTGAGCGGAGGGCTGGGGCCGACGCAGGACGACATCACTCGGGAGACCGTGGCGTGGATGGTCGGCGAGGCCGATCAGATGGCGGTGGACGCGGAGCAGGAGCGGATCCTGCGGGCGATGATGGAGCGCGGCGGACGTCGGATGCCCGAGCAGAACATCAAGCAGGCGATGCTCATCCCCTCGGCGACGGCGCTGGCCAACCCTCGAGGCACCGCGCCCGGCTGGTGGGTCGAGAAGGCCGGCAAGTACGTCTGCGTGATGCCCGGGCCTCCGCAGGAGATGACGCGGATGTGGGAGCACGAAGTGCTGCCCCGCCTCGAGGGGCTGGCGGACGGCATCCTCGTCTCGCGCACGCTGAAGACCACGGGCCTCGGCGAGAGCACGGTGGACGAGATGCTGACGCCGCTGCTGAGCGGCACGAACCCCTCGGTGGGGATCTACTTCCGCTCCGACGGCGTGCACGCGCGGATCAGCGCCAAGGCGCCGACGCGCGAGGAGGCGTGGCACCTGATCCACCCGGTGGAGGACGAGGCGCGGCGCATCCTCGGACTGGCGGTCTGGGGCTCCGACGACGAGACGATCACCGGCGCGGTCGGTCGGATGCTCCGCGATCAGCGCCTCACCCTCGCGGTGATGGAGTCGGCGACCGGGGGCGCCGTGGCGAGCGCGGTCACCGACATTGCGGGGTCCTCGGACTACTTCGTCGGCAGCATGGTGGGGTACTCGGGCCAGTCAAAGGTCGACATGGGGGTGGCGCCGGAGATCCTGGCGATGCACGGGCTGGTCTCGCAGCAGACGGCGGAGGCGATGGCGCGCGCGGCGCGGGAGCGTCTGCACTCGGACCTGGGGCTGGGGATCACGGGCATCGCGGGCGGCGACGAGCTCGAGGGGCAGCCACCCGGGACGATGCACATCGCGCTGTGGGACGGCGAGGAGATGCGCTACAACGCATCGCGCTACTACCAGGGGCGCGCGGTGGCCAAGAGTCGCGCGGTGCTGCAGGCGATGTCGATGCTACGGGAGTACCTGATGCAACGCGCGGCGAGCCTTCAGGAGTAGACCGCGCTGGCCGCCGGATGCAGTTACTTCACGTGGATCCGAGGTCGGCCCTCCGGGCCGGTCACCCGCCCGCCCACCCGCTTATGCGAGGGGTGCCCCTCTTCGAGCGGCCGCCCCTCGCGCAACTGGGAAGAGGCGACCCCTCGCGACAGCACCTGAGGCGGGGGCCCGCGACGCGGAAGGCTCGTCAGACGTCCAGGACGGGACAGGGCCAGGGCGGGGCTCAGACCAATTGGTCGCCGAGTTACCGCACGAGCTGGTAGATGGCGGGGCGATAGC
>JAXLXC010000120.1:0-1514 GCA_046328155.1 Chloroflexota bacterium | reverse complement strand
GAGCACTGCGCCGTCCACGGGGCCTGAGGCGTCGGCGGACGCGTCACCATCGATCGCGCCCGAATCGTCGGCGCAGCCTGAAGCGTCGGTCGCGCCCGAGCAGTCGGCGCAGCCGGAACCGACAGTCTCGCCCGAGCCGTCGACGGGGCCGAGCGCCCAGCCGGCCGCATCGCCCGAGCCGTCGACGGGGCCGAGCTTCCAGCCGAGCGCCGAACCGTCGGTCGCGCCCGAGCCATCGCCCGAGCCCCCGACCTCACCGGCCCCGTGCCCGTCCCCGACCCTGGACCCCGGCGCGTCGCCGGGCCCATCGGGCTTGCCCACGCCCGCCGCCGTGGACCCCTGCGCGTCCCCGGTGCCGGACATCGGGATCGGCACCTTCGGCATCGGCTCGCTCGTCACGGGCATCGTCTGGACCGACACCAACGCCAACGGCATCTACGAGCCCGACCCGCCGCCCGCCGGCGCCCTCCCCGACGCGCCGCGTGCCGGCGTGACCGTGACGCTGTACCGGAATGGTGTGACCCAACCGGTCGCGAGCACGGTCACCGACCTCGACGGCGGGTATGCGTTCGCGGACCTGGATGACGGCACCTACACCGTCGTGTTCACGGAGCCGGCCGGCTTCCTCGGCACCGTCACCTCCCCCGACTCACCGGCGGTGCCGGACTCGCCGCCCATCCTGCCGGACCAGCCGGCCACCTCGCGGATCGTCGGCCTCGTCATCGCCGGGGACACGGTCCTCGAAGGCAACGACGCGGGCATCCGGCCGGCGCCCGAGCTCGGCCTCGCCGTGGCCGCGCGACCGGAGGGCGGACCCGCCATCTACGACGGCACGGGACCCTTCGACGCCGACGACACGCCCGGCCATGACTCCGCGAGCGACAACCGCCGGGTGCGCACGGGCGACATCACGACGTTCGACTTCTCGGTGACCGCCGACAACTTCGCGCCCGGCCAGACCGAGCTCCAGAACGTCGTCCTGGAGCAGGTCATCAGCCCCATCGGCGGCGCCTCCATCGAGTTCGACTCGATGCCCACCTCGTGCGCCACCAGTGGCGTCGACCCCATCTCGGTCATCGAGCCGGTCGGACCACCGGCGTACCCCGCGGGCTCGTGGCGTCTCGTGTGCAACATCGGGACCTACGAGGAGGGCGAGGTCCGGATCATCGACGTGAACGTCAAGGCGCGCTCGTCGTCCCCCGAGGGGTCCGCGTTCTCCAGCGTCCAGCGCGTGTACCAGGCGGCCGACCTGGCCGTCCCCGCGAGCACCGACGTGCCGGACATCACCATCACGGCCGCGCCGCGCTACGACCTGACCAAGGGCAACGCGGGCGACGACGACACCCCCGGCAACCCGTTCAACCGCCAGCAGGTGAGCGGCACCTACGCCTGGTACTCCGACCCGGACGGCAACCGGAGCATCGGCCGCGAGATCTGGTACGACCTGAGCCTGGCCGCCGCCAACCGTGGCCTGGGCCAGTCGGAGCTCGCCGACCCCATCACGTTCACCGACC
>JAXLXC010000012.1:0-88492 GCA_046328155.1 Chloroflexota bacterium | reverse complement strand
GTGCTCGCCGCCCCCGCGCGAGCGGGGCGTCGACTCGGCCGCCTGGGCCGAGCCGGTCAAGGTCGGCTGGTCTCGGAGCCGTCGAGGTGGGTCTGCGCCTGCAGGTCGGCGGTGGCATGGCTGGCCTGCTCGTCGATGTCGTGGTCGGCGCCAGCGCCCCGCCCCAGCACCCGTCGGATCTGGTTGCGCAGCAGGATGGGCACCGCGACCAGCCCGGCGATGGCCGCCTGGATGATCATGCTGCCGGAGGCAAGGTCGAGATAGGCGAACAGGTGCGGCGGCATCGGGAACCTCACAGGATCGGCATGGGACGTCGGGTGTTGCCCGATTTCAACACGCGATCGCCGGGGTGGGGCCCGGTCAAAGGTACCGCCGAAGTACCACGCGCCCCCCTCAGCCCATGTACCAGCCGCCGCTCACGTTGATGACCGCCCCGCTCACGTAGCTCGCGTGGCGTGATGCGAGGAACACCGCGACCGATGCGACCTCGGCTGGCTCGGCGACCCGTCCGAGCGGCGTCTGCTGCGCCGCCGCCATCGTCGCGGCGGACGCCCCCGACGCCTGCATCGGCGTGTCCACGAAGCCCGGACAGATCGAGTTGACGCGGATTCCGCTGGGGCCGAGGTCCCGCGCCAGGGCGAAGGTGAGGGTGATGATGCCGCCCTTGGAGGCGCCGTACGCGGGTGCCGGGCTGACGCCGCCGGTGCGTGCCGAGATGGATGTGAACGTGGTGATGCTGCCGCCTCGCCCGGACGCCCGCATCCGGGCGCCGGCGGCGCGCGACAGGAAGAACGTGGTCTTGAGGTTGGTGTCCACCTGCCAGTCCCAGCCCTCCTCGGTGACCTCGTCGAACGGCTCCCGCCGCATCACCGCGGCGGCCAGCACGACCGCCTCGAGGCCGCCCAGCGCATCCGCGCGCGCCACGAGGTCCGCGTGCCCACCGAGGTCGTTGAGGTCCGCGACGACCGCCGCATGGCCACTCCCCGCGAGCCCGGCCACGAGCCGCTCGAGCGCGGGCTCCTGGATGTCGACGGCGCACACGCGCGCACCGCCGTCGGCGAACGCCCGGGCGGTCGCGGCGCCGATCCCCTGCGCCGCGCCGGTCACCAGCACCGCCCGGCCCTCGAGCCCCCAACCCGCGACGCTGCCGTCCATCCGCCACCTCGCTGCCCTGCCATCCTGACCCTCGGCACCATAGCCCACCCAGCGTCTGGAGGACCCATGTCAGCAACGCCGCCCAGGGCCACCGACGGTGTCCCGCAGGTCCCCGGCAGCCCCGTCGCCGTGAGTCCCATCCTGGGTCGGCGGATCCGCCAGGACGGGCTCGACACGCTGGGCATCAGCACCCAGACGCTGGCCGAGGACGCCATCCATGCGGGGCGCTGGGCGGTCGCCGCCGACCTCGCGGACTACATGTCGAACGAGCTCCGGATCATGAACGACGTGCTGTTCGTGTGGCTCGCGGACATCCTTGACGCTCGGCTCGCGCGCGAGTCCATCCTGGCGCCCGAGCTGGGGGCGACGCTCGTCGCGGGCTTCCGGACGTTCGAGCCCGGGTCGGGCGACCAGGCGCGTGCGCTCGCCGCGATCGAGGCGCGCGACGGGGCCGCCGCCATCGCGGCGCTGGAGCTGATGCGCGTGCGCTGGGCGGCGCAGCACGATGGGCTGGTGGTGTGGGTCCAGTCGCTCCTCGCCGACATCGCCGCGCGGTTCGGCGAGGAGGCGGTGCGCGAGACGGTGACCCTGGCCTACGAGCACATCTGGAAGCCGCGCTACGAGCGCTGGGGCCGGATGACCCCCGAGGAGCGGCTCCAGCTGAGCGTGGAGGGGATGCGTGGCGGCCACCTGTCGGGGCCACGACGACGCGGTGACGTGGGGGTGGCGGACGAGGGCGACCGCTATGTGATGTCCCTCGACCCCTGTGGCAGCTGCGGCGTCCTGCGACGCGGCGACCCGGACAGCGGCCGGCCGGGCCAGCAGCCAGCGGGCAACCAGGAGGCGCACCCGTGGACCTGGGGGCGGGTCGGCATGTCCTGGTACAGCGTCCACTCACCCATCGCGCTGGAGTTCATCCAGATGTCCGCGGGCGGCCCGCCGCTGCGACCCATGGAGGACTGCGACCTGCCGGACCGACCCTGTCGCTGGTTCATCTACAAGGACCCGGCGGCGGCCCGGGGGGTGCACTACGAGCGCATGGGCTTCCCCGTCCCGTCGGGTGCGCCCACGGTCTGAGCGACCCCCGAGGTGGCGTCGCCCCGGCGTCGCCCTGCGGACGCGCGCACCGCGCGGTCAATCGCTTGACTGCCCGTGGGCCCCGGGCTACCCTGCGCGGACCAGCGACTGGCGGCGCGGGAGGGCGGAGCGTGATCGTCGATGGTCACCAGCATTTCTGGGACCTGGACCGGGTGGCCTACCCATGGCTGGTCCCGGCGTATGGGCCCATCCATCGGAGCTTCCACCCAGCCGAGCTGGAGCCGCAGCTGCGCGGGGCCGGCGTCGACCGGACGGTGCTCGTCCAGTCCGCGAACTCGTTCGAGGACACGGACGCCATGCTGGCGCAGGCCGATGCCCACGACTGGATCGGTGCCGTCGTGGGGTGGGTGCCCCTCGAGGACCCCAGGGCCGCCGCCGCGGCGCTCGACGACCGCTATCTGGGCCGCACGAAGTACCGCGGGGTCCGCCACCTCAACCACGAGGAGGCGGACCCGGACTGGCTGGTCCGACCCTCCGTCCTGGAGGGAATCCGCGAGCTCGAGTCCCGCGGCCTGGTCTACGAGGTCGTGGCCGTGCACCCGCTGCATCTGGGCCACGTGCCCACCCTCGCCACCACGTTCCCCGACCTGCGAATCGTGGTCGACCACCTCGCCAAGCCGCCCGTCGGCACGGGTGACCTGGGCGGTTGGGAGCGGGACCTGCGCCGAGCCGCGGCCCACCCCAACGTGTCCGCGAAGGTCAGCGGCCTGAGCACGGACGGCAGCTGGTCGCAGGAGGATGTGACGCGCGTCATCGGCGTGGCCCTCGATGCCTTTGGGCCGGCCCGCCTGATGTTCGGCAGCGACTGGCCGGTGGCCATCCTGGGTGGCGACTATGCGTCCGTGTGGGGCCACACCACGCGCGCGCTCGACAGCCTGGGCGTCGCGGGTGCCGACCGGGACGCCATCCTGGGCGGCACGGCAGCCGCCACGTATCGCATCGGCGGCGCGGCGTGAGGCGCTTCGGCCAGGTCATCGGCGTCGACCCAGCGCAACACGGGGACTACGTCGCGGCCCATGCCGACGTGTGGCCGGGGGTCCTCGCGCGGATCGCCGACTGCAACATCCGCAACTACTCGATCTACGCCTTCGGCGACCAGCTGTTCGCGTACTTCGAATACGTCGGTGACGACTTCGAGGCCGACATGCGGCGCATGGCGGACGACCCGGAGACCCAGCGCTGGTGGGCCCACGTGATGCCCATGCAGCGACCGGTCGAGGGCCGTGCGGACGGCGAGTGGTGGGCGACCATGACCGAGGTGTTCCACGTGGACTGATGCCCACGGCGCGCAGGCCGCGTCACCATTCGGCAACCGGCAGCATCGCACGAGAGAGGGAACCGAGGGATGGCACACCACACCCGGCAGGCGGTCCGGCGCGGCCTCAGCCTGACAGCGGCAGCGGGCCTTGCGGCCGCCGCCCTCGTCACGGCACCGGTCCAGGCACAGGACACCAGCCCGGCAGCTTCGGGCGCGGCCCCGCGCGGCGCGTACGCGGGCCTGGACAAGGACCTCAGTGGCGTCACCATCAAGCTGGCGACCATCGGCGGCCAGCCCTACGAGGCGATGTACGCCAGCCTGCCCATCTTCGAGGAGGCGACGGGGGCCAAGGTCGAGATCGTGTTCCTGGGCGACGGGTTCCAGATCGACCGCTATCTCAAGACCAACTACGCGGCCGGCACCGTCGACTTCGACGTCGCCTGGAACCACACCAGCTTCATGGCCCAGTACGTCGACTTCGTGGAGCCGCTCCAGAGCTACTTCACGGCCGACGAGCTGGCAGCGTTCTCGCCCAGCATCATCGAGGCCGCCACCATCGACGGCAACCTCCAGCTCATCCCGCGACATGCGGACATCAGCGCGCTCCACTACCGGACCGACCTGTTCGGCGACGACCTGCCGGTGCCGACCACGCTCCAGGAGCTGTATGACGCCTCCGCCAAGCTGGTGGGCGAGGGCAAGGTCAAGTACGGCACCCAGTTCGCGGGCAAGGAGGAGGCCCTGTCGGGTCGCTTCTACGAGGTCCTGTTCGCCAATGGCGGCGACTACTTCGATGCCGACATGAAGCCCATCTTCGACTCCGAGGCGGGCGTGGAATCGGCCACCTGGATGCGCGACCTGTACGCCAACAAGCTCATCCCGGCCGACACGCCCAACCTCCTGTGGCCCGAGGTCGCGCAGAACTTCTGCGACGGCAACGTGGCCGCCTATCTCGAGTGGTACGGCTGGTACTCCATGTTCCAGGACCCCAAGTCGTGCCCGGCGGTGGCCGGCAAGTTCGGCCTGGCACGTGGCCCGGTCGGGTCCGCGGGCGTGCACACCGGGTGGGCCGGCGCGCATGCCTTCTCGGTGACCAAGGCCTCCCAGAACAAGGAGGCGGCCGTCCAGCTCATCAAGTTCCTGACCTCCCAGGAGATCCAGTACGAGGAGGCCAAGCTGGGCGTGCTGCCCGTCCGCTCCGATGTCGCGGCGCTCATCCAGGAGGATGCGGCGGCGTCACCGGTGCAGCTCGATCGTGACCGGCTGGCGCTGGCCGAGGTCCAGGTCTCCGAGGACTTCCGGACGCCGCCCCTGTTCGCCGACTGGATCAGCTTCACCGACAGCTGGTCGCCGACGCTCCAGGGCATCATCCTGGGCGACCTGAGCGTCCAGGATGGGCTGGCCAAGGGCGTCTCCGACGCCCAGGACATGCTCGACAGCCTAGGCTACTGACGTCGCTCGTCGGGGGCCGGTCGTGTCCGGCCCCCGACGAACACCGACCCGACGGGCACGTCCCTGGTGACCCTCGCCGCGCCGGCTGACACCACGTCGACGCTGCATCGGCAGCTGCGGCGTCGTCGGCTGTTCCCGTACCTGATGCTGCTCCCCGCCATGGTCGTCACGGCGGGGATCGTCGTGTATCCCATGGCCTACTCGCTGTACGTCTCGTTCACGCGCTACAACCTGCTGCGACCGGAGCGGACGTCGGCGTTCGTGCCCTCCGAGATGTTCGACAACTACGTCGTACGTCTGGCCGGCGACGACGTGTTCTGGCGGGCCCTGGTCAACACCCTCGTGTTCATGGCCGTGACCGTCAACGTGGAGGTCCTCATCGGGCTCGCGCTGGCGCTGCTCCTGGCCCGCATGACCCGCCTCATGGGCATCACCCGCACGCTGCTGATGATCCCCATGATGTTCGCGCCGGTGCTCATCGGCTTCCAGTTCGCGTGGTTCTTCAACGCCACCGTGGGGCTCGTCAACAACGGCCTCCAGTCGCTGGGCCTGCTGTCCGAGCCCAAGGCGTGGCTGGTGGACGAGCCCACCGGGATGCTGTCGCTGATGCTGGCGACCATCTGGATGAACGTGCCCGTGGTGACCATCGTCCTGCTGGCGGGACGGCTGTCCGTATCCCAGGAGCTGTACGAGGCCGCGGAGGTCGACGGGGCGTCGCCCTGGCAGCGGCTGCGCTCGGTGACCGTGCCGCAGATGCGCACCTTCCTCATCATCGCCATGACGGTGCTGTCGCTCGACGTGGCCCGCGCCTACGACATCGTGCGCATGATGACCGACGGCGGTCCCGCCAATCGCACCGAGCTGCTGTGGACCTACGCGGGTCGCCTGGCCATCCGCAACTCCCAGTTCGGGCTGGCCAGCGCGGTGTCCATGGTGGGCGTGGTCATCGGCGTCGTGTTCACGTTCTATCTCTTCCGGCAGATGCTGCGTGCCCGCGAGGAGACGGCGTGAGACGCCTGCTGGGCACGCCGCGAACCCGTCGCGACGCGCTCGCCAACCTGCTGCCGTTCGTGGTCATGACCCTCGGCGCGCTGCCCGCGCTGTGGATCATCCTGACCGCGTTCCGACCCGCGTCGGAGATCAACGTCACGCCGCCCGTGTGGATCCCCCGCGAGCTGAACCTGGACGCCTTCGCGTCGCTCTTCGGGCACAACACGGACGTCGCCGTGGGCGTGCCCGTGGAGAGCTATCTGTTCAACTCCCTGCGCGTCGCGCTGCTGAGCTGCGTCGTGTCGGTGGCCATCGGGACCATGGCTGGCTACGCCTTCTCGCGGTTCGAGTTCGCGGGCAGCCGCTTCCTGCTGCTCGTGCTGCTGCTCACGCGGTCGGTGCCCGGCATCGCGCTCAGCCTGCCGCTGTTCCTGCTGATGCGGGGGCTGGGGCTTGTCGACACGGTCCAGGGGCTGGCCATCGTGTACATCGCCCTCAACGTCCCGTTCACGGCGTGGCTGATGGACGGCTTCTTCCGACGCATCCCCCGCGAGCTGGACGAGGCCGCGTACCTCGACGGTGCCGGCAACTGGGCAGCGTTCTGGCGGGTGGACCTGCCGCTGGCGCTGCCCGGCCTGGGAGCCGCCGCGGTCTTCGCGTTCCTCGCCTCCTGGAACGAGTTCCAGATCGCCAGCTTCCTGACCAAGACCCCGGCTGCCAAGACGTTCCCGGTGGGCCTGTTCGACTTCACGACCCAGTTCACGGTCGACTGGCGGGGCATGGCGGCGATGTCGGTGCTCATGATGATCCCGGCCATCGTGTTCGTGATCCTGACGCAGCGGAGCATGGCGCGAGGCCTGACGTTCGGAGCGGTGAAGGGATGAGCGTGGAACAGCGCATCGAACCCGAGTGGCGGATCCCCGATGGTGCCGGGCGCGACCTGGGCATCGGCATCGTCGGCTGTGGCGGGATCGTGCGGTACGCGCACCTGCCGGCCTACCGCGAGGCGGGGCTGCGGGTGCTGGTCGTCCACGACGTGGACACGGACAGGGCCCGGGCGGTCGCCGAGGAGTTCGGCATCCCGGCCGTCGCGTCCAGCGTGGAGGAGGTCGCGACCACGCCGGGCGTGGCCATCGTCGACGTCGCGGTGCCGCCCTGGGAGCAGCCGGCCATCGTGGACCGGGTCGCTGCGCTCGGACGCCACCTGCTGTGCCAGAAGCCGCTGGCCCTGGAGTACCCGACCGCCGTGACCGAGGTGGGGGCCGTCGAGCGGGCGGGCGTCCTGCTCGCGGTCAACCAGCAGATGCGCTGGACCCCCGGCGTCGCGGCCACCCGGAGCCTCGTCCGCCAGGGCGCCATCGGTCGGCCGCGCGAGGCGCGCATCCAGGTCGACGTGGCGACGCCGTGGCACATGTGGCCGTGGCTCGCCAGCGCGCCCCGGCTGGAGGTGATGTTCCACAGCATCCACTACCTCGACGCGCTCCGGTCGCTTCTGGGCGACCCGGTGTGGGTCACGAGCATCCACGGACGGGACCCCGTGCGACCGCGCGTCGAAGGCGAGACACGCACCACGACCGTGCTGGAGTACGCCGACGGGCTCCAGGCGCAGGTGATCGTGAGCCACGACAACGACCATGGGACGCCGGCCGCCCACCTCGTCGTGCGCGGCGAGACGGGTGCCATCGAGGGCACCATCGGCCTGCTGTATGACTATCCCACGGGACGCATCGACACCCTCTCGCTGCTCCGCGAGGGCGCGCTGGTGGACGAGTACGAGTTCGATCGGCGCTGGATCCCGGACGCCTTCCTGGGTCCCATGGGGGACCTCATGGACGCGATCGCCACCGGTCGCGAGCCCATCACGTCCGGGCGGGACAACCTGGGCACGGTCGCCGTCGCGCTGGCCGCCTACCGATCGGCGGAGGAGCGCCGGAGCGTGCGCCTGGACGAGGTCCGGGGAGCGGCCCACGGCCCTGGCTGATGGTCAGGGGGTGTCGTCGTCCTCCAGCCCGGGCGCGAGGGGCGCGGGTCGCTCGACTCGGCTGGCGACGGTCTGGTGCTCGCCCGTCTCGGCGGCCGCGAGGATCCGCTCCATCACCTCGAGCACATGCAGCGCCAGCTCGCCGGACGCCCGATGCGGACGGCCCGAGCGCTGGGCGCGCACCATGTCCGCCAGCCCCAGGCCGCGGCTCTGCTCGGCGTTGGCATGACGCAGCGGCACGTCGGCCCAGTCCGCGTCCCCCGCGCGTCGCAGCTGCACCGGGCCACCGAAGGTGTTGGGGTCGGGCACCGCGAGCGTTCCCTGGCTGCCGTAGACCTCGAGGAACCGATACCGGCTCGCGTGGACGTCGAAGCTGGTCACCAGCGTGGCGACCGGCCCGGACTCGTGCTCCAGCACGCCCGCCACGTGGGTGGGCACCTCCACGTCGATCCACGTGCCGGCCAGCGGCTGACTGGTGATCTCGCGCCTGGCGCGCGAGATCCGCGCCATCCCCGAGACTCGCTGGACGGGCCCGAGCAGGGCCACCAGCGCCGTCACGTAGTACGGCCCCATGTCGAACATCGGCCCGGCGCCGCGCCGATAGAACATCCCCGGGTCCGGGTGCCACGACTCGGGTCCCGAACCCTGGAAGAACGCGTTGGCGGCGAGCGGCGTCCCGATCGCGCCGGCGTCGATGAGCGCCCGACAGGCCTGCAGCCCGGCACCCAGGAACGTGTCCGGGGCGCAGCCCAGTCGCAGCCCGGCGTCACGAGCCCGTCCCACCAGCCGCGTGCCGGTCGCGACGTCCAGCGCGAGCGGCTTCTCCGAGTAGCAGTGCTTGCCGGCCTGGAGGGCCGCCTCGCTGACGTCGGCATGCGCGCCTGGCACCGTCAGGTTGAGGACCACGTCCACGTCCGATCGGGCGAGCAGCTCGCCGGGCGTCAGGACCTGGGGCACGCCGAACTCGTCGGCCAGGGCCCGCGCGCGGCTGGGGTCGAGGTCGGCGCACGCGACC
This sequence comes from Chloroflexota bacterium, assembly GCA_046328155.1. Classification (GTDB taxonomy): domain Bacteria; phylum Chloroflexota; class Limnocylindria; order Limnocylindrales; family CSP1-4; genus JAFMJV01. The sequence continues at coordinate 79,543 of JAXLXC010000012.1, read as the reverse complement.
AGGTCCAGGTCGGGCAGCGCCGCAAGCTTGGTCGCGTAGGCACGGCTGATGTTGCCGCAGCCGATGACGCCGACCCGCCCGCCCGCGGCGGCCATCAGCCACGACCCCGGGACAGCCCGCGGTCCACGAGGTAGCGTGCGCTCCGGCCAAGGGCCTCCAGCATGTCGCCCGCGCACCAGTCGAACTCCACCACGTGCCACTCCACGGCCGTGCCCGCGGCGATGGCACCCGCGACGTCCACGCGGCCCGAGCCGGCCGGGACCTGCGGCGCGTCCCGGTGCCGAGGGTCGGCGGGCCCATCCTTGACGTGCAGCAGCCGCACGCGGTCGCCCAGCCGGCGCACGAGCTCGGCTGGCTCGGCACCGGCCAGGGTCGCCCAGTAGATGTCCACCTCGGCGATCACCTCGGGTCCCGCGAGCTCGAACAGCCGCTCCAGCCAGGTCGTGCCATCGGCACCCGTCACGGGCTCGAACTCGTGGTTGTGATACCCCAAGCGGATCCCCCGCGCGGCAGCCTGCGCCTGGCCCGCGCGCAGCTCGTCGGCCAGCTGCGAGACCGACCCATCCGTGGCGAACCGCTCCGGCTCGACCCACGGCACGATCACCGTGTCGAGCCCCAGCTCGGCCACCTCGTCGAGGATTCGTTCTCCGTCGGACCCGGGCGGCACGCGGCGGTGCACGCCCACGCCCGCCAACCCGAGGTCGGCGGCCCACCGTCGCACGTCGCTGGGCGCGTGGCCGTGGAGCGACGCGTGCTCCACGCCCAGGAACCCTGCGCGTGCCACCTGCTCCAGGACGCCCGGCAGGTCGTCGGCCGCGGCGTCGCGCAGGGAGTACAGCTGGACGGCGATGGGAGCGGGCTGGCTCATGGTCCGACCATGATGACCGGATCGGGGACCGCTGAGCCGCGCACGATCGGCGACTTCGGTGCGACAGCGCCTGACTTTTGCCATCCCTCGGCCGAACCGCTACCATCGTGCCAAGGAGGGCGGTCCCCACGATGGTCTCCGCGCGTCGGCCGGGAGCGGCCGTCATCGGTTCCGGGTTCATCGGCACGGTCCATGTCGAGGCGCTCCGGCGCCTGGGCGTCACCGTCCACGGCATCCTGGGATCCACGCCCGAGCGCGCGCTGGCGCGAGCCGACCGGTTGGGCGTCCCCCGCGCCTACGCGGACCTCGACGAGCTGCTGGCGGACCCTGCGGTCGAGGTGGTGCACGTCACCTCCCCCAACCACCTCCACCACCCACAGGTCAAGGCGATCCTCGCCGCCGGGCGCCACGTGGTGTGCGAGAAGCCCCTCGCCGTCACGTCCACGGAATCGGCCGAGCTGGTCGCCATCGCCGAGGCGAGCGACCGGATCTGCGCCGTCAACTACAACATCCGCTTCTACCCCCTCAACCAGCATCTGCACGGCGCCGTCGCGGCAGCCGAGCTGGGCGACATCCGCCTGGTCACCGGTCGCTACTTCCAGGATTGGCTGTTCCTGGACACCGACTGGAACTGGCGGCTTGACCCGGCCGAGGGTGGCGAGCTGCGGGCGTTCGGTGACATCGGCACCCACTGGGTCGACCTCGTCAGCTTCATCACGGGCTCGCGGGTGGCCTCGGTGCTCGCGGAGCTGGTCACCGCCATCCCGGTGCGCCACGCACCCGCAGGCCCGGTCGAGACGTTCTCCACGCAGCGCTCGTCCGACACCATCGCCACCCCCATGACCACGGATGACATCGCGCTGCTGCTGCTGCGCTTCGCCAACGGCGCCCGAGGCTCGGTGGCCATCAGCCAGGTCAGCGCGGGTCGCAAGAACTCGCTCCAGTACGAGGTCGACGGCTCGCGAGGCTCGGCGGCCTGGGACTCGGAGACCCCCGACCACCTGTGGCTCGGCCATCGCGACGCGCCCAACGAGGTGCTCCAGCGGGCGCCTGCGCTCATGAACGCCGTGGGTGCCGCCGCGGCGAGCCTGCCCGGCGGCCACGTGGAGGGCTTCGGCGACACCTTCCACGCGCTCTTCCGAGCCATCTACGCTGCCATCGAGGACGGTCGGATGCCCGACCGCCCCACCTTCGCCACGTTCCAGGACGGCCACCACGAGATGCTGCTGGGCGACGCGGTCCAGCGATCCGCTCGCGAGGGTCGCTGGGTGGACGTGGCCGTCGCCACGCCACCCATCGCCTGAGGGACCACGTCATGAAGCTCGGTCTGCTGACCGCCCCGTTCCCCGAGACGCCGCTCATGGACGTTGCGCGCTGGAGCGCCGAGAACGGCTTCGAGAGCCTCGAGATCGCCTGCTGGCCTCGGTCGTCCGGCCCGACGCGGCGCTATGCGGGCACGTCCCACATCGACGTCGCGAGCCTCACGGACACCCAGGCGCGGGACATCGTGGACGAGGTCGAGGGCCTGGGCCTGACCATCTCGGGGCTGGGCTTCTACCCCAACCCCCTCCACCCCGACCCAGCGCACCGGCGCGCGGTCATCGACCATCTCACGCTGGTCATGGCGGCCGCGCAGAAGATGGGCGTCCCGCTCGTCAACACCTTCATGGGGGGCGACGCGAGGCTGACCCTCGACCAGAACTGGGAGGAGGCGCTCCGCGTCTGGCCGGACATCGTTGCCGTCGCGAACGACCATGGCGTCCGATTGACCATCGAGAACTGCCCCATGATCTTCTCCGACGACGAGTGGCCGGGTGGTCACAACATCGCGTGGAGCCCACGCATCTGGCGCCGGATCCTGGAGCAGTGGGGCGACACGGTCGGGCTCAACTACGACCCGTCCCACCTCGTGTGGCTGATGATCGACCACGCACGGTTCGTGGAGGAGTTCGGGCCGCACATCCTGCACGTGCAGGCCAAGGACCTGATGATCGATCGCAACGGGCTCTACGAGCGCGGCACGCTGTCCGGCGGCATCGGCTGGCAGGTGCCCCGGCTGCCGGGGCTGGGCGAGGTCGATTGGCGGGTCTTCTTCGCCTCGCTCTATCGCGCCGGCTATGACGGTGACATCATCATCGAGCACGAGGACCGGGGCTTCGAGGCGACCATCGAGCTGGTCCAGCGCGGCTTCCTCATCGCGCGCGACACCCTCCGCCCCTGGATCAAGTAGGACCCCATGACCCTCTCCATCGACACCCTCGACTATCTCGACGTCGCCAAGGTCATCGACCACTCGCTGCTGCGGCCCGAGCTGGACGACGCGTTCGTCACGGCGGGCTGCGAGCTGGCCGCCGCGTACGACGTGGCGTCCGTCTGCTGCCGTCCCGCGGACGTGGTGCGTGCGGCTGCGATCCTGGACGGCACGGACGTCAAGGTCGGCACGACCATCGGGTTCCCGCACGGCAACCACGTGACCGCCATCAAGGTCGCGGAGGCGCGCCAGGCGCTCTCGGACGGCGCGGTCGAGCTGGACATGGTGCTGCTCATCGGCGCCCTCCGGTCCGGCCGGGACGGCGACGTCCAGGCCGACATCGCGGCCGTGGTCCAGGTCGCCCACGACGCCGGTGCCATCGTCAAGGTCATCTTCGAGAACGCGTATCTGACGGACGACGAGAAGGTCCGAGCCTGCCGCCTGACCGAGGCAGCGGGTGGCGACTTCGTCAAGACCTCCACGGGCTTCGCGCCCTCGGGCGCCACGCTCGACGACCTGCGGCTGATGCGCGCCAACACCTCGCCCCACGTGCAGGTCAAGGCCGCCGGCGGGGTCCGGACGCTCGATGCCCTGCTCGAGGTCATGGCGGTGGGCGTGACGCGATGCGGCGCGACGGCGACGGCGGCGATGCTCGACGACTTCAAGGCGCGCAAGGCCGGCGCGAGCCCGGTCGCGGGCGCCAGCGGCCTGGGTGGTGGCTACTAGTGTCCCCGACCATGCGTGACAGCGTGGGCATCGGGATGCTGGGCACCGGCTTCATCGGCCAGTTCCACCATCAGGGCCTGCGGCATGTCCCGGCCGCGCGGCCGATCGCATGCTTTGGCCGCGACCAGTCGCGTCGGGAGGCCTTCGCGGCGCGCAATGGCTACGCCCGGGCATATGACTCGATCGAGGGCGTGTGCGCCGACCCGGCGGTCGACCTGGTCATCGTGTCCCTGCCCAACGAGCTGCATCTGGAGGCAGTCCAGCTCGCGGCTCGCCACGGCAAGGGGGTGGCCTGCACCAAGCCGCTGGGCCGCACCGGGCAGGAGGCGGCCGCAGCGCTCGCGGCCGTGACCGCGGCAGGCGTCTGGCACGGGTACCTCGAGAACGTGGTGTTCGGCGTCGAGATGGTGCGCATGCGCGAGGTCATCGAGGCGGGCGGCATCGGCCGGCCGGTCACGTTCCGCGCGCGCGAGGCGCACAGCGGCCCGCACGCCCCGCACTTCTGGGACGCCCAGACGGCGGGTGGCGGCGCGCTCCTGGACATGGCATCCCATGGCATCGAGGCCGCTCGCTACCTGTTCGGCAAGGACCTCGCGGTGCGCGAGGCGTTCGCGTGGGGCGACACCCTGGTCCATGGCGACCGGACCACGGCCGAGGACAACGCCGTGATGATCATGCGCTTCGAGGACGGGCGCGCCGCCACGATGGACGTCTCCTGGTCCAGCAAGGGCGGCCTCGAGGGGCGCTTCGAGGTCGCGGGAACCGGCGGACGGCTCATCTCCGACATCGCGAGCACCGTCCTCCGTGCGTTCATCGAGCGACCGGCTGGCTATCTCGCGGAGAAGGTGGACGCGGACACGGGGTGGGTCTTCCCGGTGCCCGACGAGACCTACGCCCATGGCCATGACGCGATGCTGGGCCATATGGTCGACGCCTTCCGCAGCGCCACGCCGCCCCGCGAGACGTTCCACGATGGGCTCGCCGTGAACCGGATCCTCGACGCCGCCTATGCCTCCATGCGCAGCGGTCGCTGGGAGCCGGTCGCGGTGGCCGCGGGGGGCGCGGCAGCGTGATGACGACGTCGCTGCCGGTGACGGCGCTCACCTGGATCGACCGGGCGCGGGAGCTGCTGGAGCGTCTCGCCGCCACCCAGGCCGACGCCATCGAGCAGGCCAGCCAGTGGTGCGCCGACGCCATCGGCGGTGGCGGGCTGGTCCACCTGTTCGGCACCGGGCACTCGCGCATCCCGGTCGAGGAGATGTTCCCGCGCTATGGCTCGTACCCTGGGTTCCACCCCCTCGTGGAGCTCTCGATGACGTTCCACACCCAGGTGGTGGGTGCCAACGGCCAGCGTCAGGCGATGTTCATCGAGCGGGTGCCCGGCCTCGCCGAGGTCATCCTGTCCAACTTCACGTTCGGCCCCAGCGACGTGATGATGGTCTTCTCCGCCAGCGGCCTGACCGCGGTGCCGGTGGAGATGGCGCGGGGCGCGCACCGGCGGGGCCTGCGGGTCATCGCGGTGACCTCGGTCGCGCAGTCGATGTCGGCGGAGCCTGGGCCGGAGGTGGGCGCCCGCCTGCTCGAGGAGGCGGACCTGGTCATCGACCTGTGCACGCCACCGGGCGATGCGATGGTCCACATCGAGGGTCTCGACACCCCCGTCGGCCCCGGGTCGACGGTCACCAACGTGGCTATCGTGAACTCCATCAAGGTTCGCACCGCGCAGCTGCTCACCGAGCGTGGCGCGATGCCCCCGGTCATCACCCGAGCATCGGAGGTGGGGACCGACCGGTCGCGCGAGCTGTTCGACGCGGCCTATGACGAACACGCCCGGCGCATCGCACGCGCCATCGACAAGCCCTAGCGAGGAGGTGCCAGCAACGACAGCGTCGGCTTCCCTGATCAGGTGGCTATCATCGCCCGACCGCGCGTCCCAGTTGCGGATCGGCGGCTAGAGGAGGACTCGAGGAACATGCATCACACGGCACGCAAGGTGCTGGCCGGGATCGGCGTCGCGGTCATGGCGGCCGCGGTGGCTGGCCCGGTCGCGGCCCAGTCGCCCGCAGCCAGCGGCGCGGCAGGCGGCAGCTACAAGATCGGACTCTCCAACACGCTCCAGGGCAACGGCTGGCGCGAGGAGATGATCTGCTCCATGAAGGCCCAGGCGCTTGCCAGCGGCCAGGTGAGCGAGGTCATCACGGCGCATCGCAACACCGACGCCGCGGGCCAGATCGAGGATCTCAACAACCTCATCAACGCCGGCGTCGACGCGATCATCGTCAACCCGGTGTCGCCGGACGCCCTGAACGACGTCATCAAGCAGGCCACCGACCAGGGCATCGTGGTCGTGGCGGTGGACCTCGCGGTCACCGAGCCCTCCGCGTACCTCTTCTCCAACAACCAGGAGGAGTACGGCTACGTGGGTGGCAAGTGGCTGTTCGAGAAGCTGGGTGGCACGGGCGACGTGTTCTACATGCGCGGCGCCGCGGGCACGTCGGCTGACACCGACCGTGACAACGGCTTCAAGCGCGCACTGGCCGAGTACCCCGACATCAAGATCGTGGGTGAGGTCCAGACCGGCTGGGACATCGCGACCGGCGCCCAGCAGATCAACGACTTCCTCGCGTCGGGCCAGAACTACGACGGCATCTGGACCTCGGGCATCGACTCCACCATCGTGGATGCGCTCCTGACGGCCGGCGCCAAGCTCGTGCCGGTGGTCGGCGCCGACAACGCGGGCTTCGTCAACCAGCTGGCCACCGTCGAGGGCCTCGAGGGCGCAGCCGTCACCAACCCCGGTTCCGTGGGTGGTGCTGGCGTCGCCATGGCGCTCAAGATCCTGAACGGCGAGACCGTCGACCAGCAGGTGCTCCTGACCCCCAACCTGTGGGACAACACCACGCCCGAGGGCCAGGCCACCATCGCCGAGGCCAACGACCCCGCCATCGACCCGACGTGGCCGCTGGGCATCTCGATCCCCGACTGGACCACGTACACCAAGGACCAGATCCTCGCCTGCAAGGGCCCGGGCGAGTAGCCCGTCGTCTGCGGTGAGCCGGAGGGGCGTCGGTCGGACCGGCGCCCCTCCACGTACCCGTCCATGACCACGTCCCCAGCGCCTGACCTGATCCTCGACGCCACCGGCATCGCGAAGCGCTATGGCGCGGTCGCGGCGCTTCGCTCGGCGTCCCTCCAGGTGCGGCCGGGCGAGGTCCATGCGCTCCTGGGCGCCAACGGCGCCGGCAAGAGCACGCTCGTCAAGATCCTCACGGGTGCCGTCCGCCCCGACGCCGGCACCATCCTGGTGGCTGGCGAGGCGCGTGACGTCCATTCGCCGTGGGCGGCACGCCTGTCCGGGCTGGTCTCCGTGTACCAGGAGCCGGCGCTCATCCCCGACCTCGACATCCAGGACAACCTCCGTCTCACCAGCTCGCCGCGTGACGCGGTGCGCCACTGGGTGGCCGAGCTGGGCCTGGGACGGCTCGACATGCGCACCATGGCGCGCGACCTGCCGCTGGCGTCCCAGCGCGTGCTGGACCTCGCGCGGGCACTGGCTGCCGAACCGCAGGTGCTGCTGCTCGACGAGATGACGGCGGCCCTCCCCGCCGACCTCACCGAGCGGGTGCTCGAGGTCGTGGGCAGGCAGCGCGCGACCGGTCGGTCGGTCATCTTCATCTCCCATCGGCTCATCGAGATCAACCTGCTGTGCGACCGCGCGACCGTGCTCCGCGACGGCGTGACCGTGGGGGTCGTGGACATGGCACCCGGCGCCGAGCAGCGGATCGTCAACCTGATGCTGGGCCAGGCGGGTGCGGAGCGTGCGGCGGAGGCCCAGGCATCGGTGACCACCGGGCGGCCCACGCGGCCGGGTGCCGCGGACGCCGTCCCCCGCCTCGAGCTCCGGGGACTGCGCGCCGGCGGTCGGCTCCAGGACGTCTCGTTCGAGCTGCACCCCGGGGAGGTCCTCGGCCTGGTGGCCCTGGAGGGGCAGGGCCAGGACGAGCTGTTCGGCGTCCTGTCCGGGTCACGGCGCGCGGATGGTGGCGAACTCCGGGTCGACGGCGAGCGGGTCAGGTTCGGCCATCCCGCGGATGCCATCCGCCGGGGTCTCGTCCTGGTCCCCGCGAACCGTGCCGAGGCATTGCTCATGCAGCGCTCCGTGCGCGAGAACATCGCGGTGCCCTTCTCGGCGCGGATCCGCGACTGGGGCCCGATCCGGGCGCGTACCGAGTCGGCCAAGGTGGCCGGGGCCATCGACCGCCTCCAGATCGACACGCGCGCCCAATCCGAGGTGCGCCGGCTCTCGGGTGGGAACCAGCAGAAGGTGACCATCGCCCGATGGGTCGCCCAGGGCGTGCGTACCCTGCTGTGCTTCGACCCGACGCGTGGCATCGACATCCGGACCAAGCGCGAGATCTACGCGCTGATGCGCGAGCTCGCCTCGAACGGGGCCGCGGTGCTCCTGTACACCTCGGAGCTGGAGGAGGTGCGCCTCGCCTGTGACCGGGCGGTCGTGATGTTCAACGGCCGGGTCGTGGAGGTGATGGACGCCGACGTGGCGGACGAGCCGAACCTGCTGCGCGCGGCATATGGCCTGCCGCCCGGCGAGTCGCTCCCCGAGGAGGCCGTCGCAGGCGACCTGGGCCAGCCCGCGGCGACGGTGCCCGCATGACCGCCTCCCCCGACATGGCGATGGTCGAGCCGCGCGTGGTGCCGGGCGATCGACTGCTGCGGTCGCTGCGTCGCAACGGCTGGACCATCGGCCTGTTCGTGCTGCTGGCGGGCATGCTGCTGCTCACGCGCGCCATCCAGCCGGACTACGGCGCCTCCGGGATCGACTCCCTGGCGCGGGCTGCGCTGCCCGTGGCCTTCGCCGCGGTCGCCCAGGCGGTCGTGGTCATCTCGGGCGGCATCGACCTGTCGGTCGGCTCGATGATGGCCCTCACCAACGTCGCCGCGGCCGCCATGATGGCGGGTGCGAGCAACGAGCTCGCGATCGTCGCGGTGGCTGCGACGCTCCTGCTGGGGGCCCTCCTGGGTGCCGTCAACGGAATCCTGGTGGTGGTCACCCGGGTCCCGGACATCGTGGTCACGCTCGCCATGTCGTTCGTGTGGGCTGGTGCGGCGCTGCTGGTGATGAACACGCCCGGCGGGGGCGCGGCCGGCTGGCTCAAGTCGCTGCCCAGCGGCGGTCTGTTCACGGACTGGCTCCCCAAGGGCCTCATCGTCCTGCTCGTCGCGGTCGGCGTCGTGTGGCTGCCGTTGCGCCGCTCGCGGTCCGGACTGGCCATCTACGCGGTGGGCAGCGACCGGCTCGCGGCGTTCCGAAGCGGTGTGGGCATCTCCCGCACCAAGGTGCTCGCGTACGCGGTGACCGGCGTGTTCTGTGCCATGGGCGGTCTCGCCCTGTCGGCGAGCACCGGCATCGGCACCCCGACCGCGGGCCCGTACACCATGCTGAGCGTGGCGGCCATCGTGCTCGGCGGTGTGAGCCTCGCCGGCGGTCGAGGCGGCCTGCTCGGCTGCATCGTGGCGGTCTACATCCTGCGGCTCGTCCGCACCGACCTGACGTTCCTGGGCGTTGACCCCAACTACACCACCGTCATCGAGGGCCTGATCATGGTCGTGGTCGTCATGGTCGGTGCCGTCGTGGCGCTCCGGCGCAAGCAGCCATGACCGGAGCGGCGCCCACCGTGGAGACCTCGGCCGGCTGGCGGTCCGGCGATGCGTGGCGCCGCCTGTTCCAGGAGCGCCCGGTCATCCCGCTCATCGGTCTGCTCCTCCTCCTGGTCGTCCTGCTCCAGCTGGTCCAGCCCGGCACCGTGGGCCCGACGTGGGTCGCCGCGCAGATCCGCTTCGCGGTGCCGCTCGCCATCCTGGCGGCCTGCCAGACGCTGACCATGCTGACCGGCGGCATCGACCTGTCCGTGGGCATGGTCGCGTCGATGGCCGCCTATGTCATGGCGACCCTCGTGCCGAGCCAGGGGCCGTGGGTGGCCATCCTGGTCGCGCTCGCGGTGTGCGGCCTGGCCGGCTTGGCGAACGGGATCGGCGTGGGCATCTTCCGGGTGCACCCGCTGATCATGACCCTGGCCATGAGCCTGGTGATCCTGGGCCTCATGACCGTGTATCAGCTGATCATGGTGTCGGCGGGCTCACGGGTGCCCGCCGAGGTCGCCTGGCTGGGCGGTGGCACGACCCAGATCGGTGACACCGGGCTGGGCATCCCCAACAGCCTGGTCCTGTTCGTGCCGCTGGCCGGGCTCATCCTGTGGGGCCTCAAGCGGTCGGGATTCGGGCGACTGCTGTATGCCATCGGCGACAACGAGCGGGCCGCCCGCCTGTCCGGCGTGCGGGTCTGGCAGGTCCTGCTCGCGCTGTACATCCTGTCGGCGCTCCTGGCGGGGGTCGCCGGCCTGGTGTACGTCGGGGTGACCAAGGTGGCGACGGTGACCCTTGTCGAGAAGCAGGTGCTGACCTCCGTGGCGGCCGCCGTCATCGGTGGGACGTCCATCTTCGGCGGGCGTGGCGGATACGCCGGCACGATCATGGGGGCACTCATCCTCACGGTCCTCACGAGCCTGCTGACCGTGCTCCAGATGCCGGAGGCGGCGCGCCAGATCCTGTTCGGGGCGATGGTCCTGGCCGTCGCCGCGGCCTACACCAGGATCACGCGTGAGTCCTGAGACCGGTCGGCCGGGCCCCGGGAGCACCCTGCATCTGGGCATCGACCTGGGTGGCACCAACATCAAGTGGGTCGTCCTCGCCTGGGACGGCGCCGGGTGGACGACCGCAGGCACCGGCAGTGCGCCGACGCACGCCGAGGAGGGCGAGCGTGCCGTGGTGGACCGCCTCGCGACGACCGCCAGCGCTGCGATGGCGGCCCATGGCCAGGTGGCGTCCGTGGGCGTGGGCGTGCCCGGCCTGTACGACCCGGAGGCGGGCACCACGGAGTTCCTGGTCAACTTCCCCGGTGGCTGGCACGGCGTGCCCGTGGTCGGCCCGCTGCGGCAGACGCTGGGCCTGCCCATCGCGCTCATCAACGACGCCCGCGCGTTCGGGCTCGCGGAGCTGCGACTGGGCGCGGCGCAGGGCGTCGGCTCCATGATCGGGCTCACGCTGGGCACCGGCGTGGGGGGCGTGGTCGCCATCGATGGCCACGTCCGGCAGGGCTACAAGGGCCGGGCGGGCGAGCTGGGCCACCAGACGATCGACCCCGACGGCCCGTGGTGCAACTGCGGCAACCGGGGCTGCGTGGAGGCCTTCTGCCGTGCCGACCAGATCGCCATCGCGTGCGGCACCACGACGGTGGAGGCGGCCGTCACGGCGGCCCGCGCCGGCGACGCGCAGGCCATCCGGGGGCTCGCCGACACGGGCCGCTATCTGGGCATCGGCCTCGCCAACATGATCGTGGCCATCAACCCCGACCGGGTGGTCCTGGGGGGTGGCGTGGCGGCTGCCGGGGAGTTGCTCCTGACCCCCATCCGCGACGAGATCGCGCGACGGGTCCACGTCACCGCCTGGGACCACATCGAGGTGGTCACGGCGCGGTTGGGTACATACGCCGGCGCCATCGGTGCCGGGATCCATGGAGCCGAGCGTGCGACCTCCGTCCGGCAGGAGGTCGCCACCGCATGAGCGCCACATCTGTCACCGGTCGTCTGGTCCTCGACGACGAGGTCATGCCCGGACGCCTCGAGGTCAGCGAGGGGACCATCGTCGCCATCGAGCGTGACGAGACCCAGGCCTCGGGGCCATACGTCCTGGCCGGGTTCATCGACGTCCACATCCATGGCTGGGGTGGTCATGACGCGATGGGCGGTCGAGCGGCGCTGGACGGCATGAGCCGGACGCTCCTGCGACGGGGCGTGACCTCGTTCCTGCCCACGGGCGTCACGTCGCCCATCCCGGACCTCGTCATGTTCGCGGAGACCGTGCGGGAGTGGATGCCGGCGGCACCGGCGGACGGCGCCCAGCCGCTGGGCTTCGACATCGAGGGGCCCTTCATCTCGCAGGCCAAGCGGGGCGCCCATCCGCCGGCCCTGGTGCGCGATGGGGTCGACGTGCCGCTCGTGGAGCTGGAGCCGCTGGCGGACGGCCTCCGCGTCATGACCGTGGCACCCGAGATCGAGGGGGGCCTCGAGCTCATCGCCTGGCTCGCCGAGCGTGGCGTCCAGGTCTCGATGGGCCACTCGGCGGCCACCGTGGACCAGGCCCGGGCGGGGTATGCCGCCGGTGGCCGCACCACCACGCACCTGTTCAACGGGATGTCCGGGGTGGACCATCGGGCGCCCGGCCTCGCGGTGGCGGCGCTCACCGACGACGAGGCGTACGTGGAGCTCATCGCCGATGGCCACCACGTCCATCCGGCCCTGTGGGGCCTCATCCGCCGCGCCAAGCCGATCGACCGGCTGATCCTCGTGAGCGACGCCCTGTCGCTGTCGGGCACGGGACCGGGTCGGACGCGGGTGGGCGCCACGGACGTCGAGGTGCTGGAGGACCGCGCGGTCGTCGCGGGGACGAGCACCCTGGCCGGCTCGGTGCTGGCGCTCGACTCGATGCTCCGCAACCTGGTCCTGGACGGCGCGCCCCTGCCGGCGGCGTCCCGTGCCGCCAGCCGCAACCCGGCGGAGCTGCTGGGCGCCACCGACCGCGGACGCGTCGCCCCGGGGCTCCGGGCGGACCTGGTCGAGATGGACGACGACCTGCGGGTGCGCCGGGTGATGCGCGAGGGCGTCTGGGTGGCCTGAGGCCACGCCGGGTCGGCGCCGCGTCAGGGCAGCTGGCCGAGGACCTCGTCACGGGCTGCCTCGTCGGCGGTCCGGATCAGGAGGGCGAGGTCGCCATCGACATAGCCGGTGATGGGCACGTCCTGGTCGGCGCTGGCGAGGGTGGTCACGTCGTGGCTGCCGAGCGTCGCCGGGGTGGACGTGATCCCGGCATCGCCGGTGACGAGGGTCGCGAACGGCAGCAGAGCGGAGGTGGCATCGGCGCCCTGGATCCGCAGGCCCGTGATGTCGAGCGGCTGGCCCGACGCGAGGTCGAGCCCGGCCACCACGACCGAGACGTCGCCCATGCCGCGACCCAGGCCCTCGGCGATCTGCCGGATCCCGGACGTGACCGGGTCGTCCGCGCCGTACTCGTCCTCCAGACCCGTGCCCGTGATGGTCTGGGGCTGGAGCGTCTGGCCGTCGACCGTGAGGGCCAACCGACCAGCGAGCTCGTCGTCGGTCGTCAGCGGTGGGGGTGATGGCTCGGGCGGCAGGACGACCTGCTCGACGGTGGTCGATCGGATGGCGACCGGGTCGACCGGCGACTCGCCGTTGGTGGGCGCCGCGGCGATGGCGTCGACCACGTCCATGCCCTCGACCACCCGGCCGAAGATGGCATAGGTGCGCGCGGCCTCGAGGGCGTCGCGTGCGGAGTCGTCGAGCACGATGAAGAACTGGCTGCCCTGCGAATTCGGCTGCGGGCTGCGCGCCATGGCCACGATGCCACGTCCGTACTCGCCCACGACTGGCTCGTCCACGATGCTGTACCCGGCGTCGCCGGTTCCGGTCCCGGTGGGGTCGCCACCCTGGATGACGAAGCCCGGCACGATCCGATGGAACACCGTGCCGTCGTAGAAGCCGGCCTCCGAGAGGTTGAGGAAGTTCTCGGCGGCGACGGGGGACGACTCGGTGAACAGGCCGATCACGATGTCGCCCAGGTCGGTGCGGAGCCGCACGCCCGTCCCGTCACCGGAGGGCACCAGGGGCGGGCTGGCGATGGGTGTCGCGGCGGGCGGTCCCAGGGGTGGCGTGCTCTGGTCCTGGGCGGCGGCCGGCAGGGCGAGGCAGGAGGCGAGCAGCGTCACGACCAGGAGCACGACTCGGGTGTGCCGCGCGGTCAAGACCGGACGACCCCCCAGTAGCGCTCGGCACTGCCGGTGCCGACACCACCCGCGTAGGCGACGCGTCGGGCGTAGCCGGCCAGGTCGTCGAGCATCCGCTGGTCGTCGCCGAACAGGCGCGGCACCTGCGTGCCATAGACCGAGATGCCCGCCGCCTTCCGCTCGAGCACGTCGCTGATGTCCGCGTAGCGGGCCTCCAGCACCATGTCCGCAGGCAGCGACCCCAAGGCAGGCGGCAGGTCCCCCAGACCGTGGAAGTCGTGCCACCAGGCGTATGGCAGATCCTCGTAGAAGCTCATCACGCCGGCGAGGTCCGGCGTCGGCATCACCCAGCCTCGCGGCTCCGCGAGCAGGGCCAGCGCCACGTCGCGGCACAGCACGTGGTCCACATGGCCGCCGATGCCCAACGGGAAGTACACCTGCTGTGGCTCCAGCCGCAGGATCTCGCGCCGGAGCAGCGCCACGGGTGCCTCGTCATCGTCGCGTGGGACGCCCAGCAGCTGGTCGTCGCCCTGGTAGCCCCGGAAGCTGGCATCGGGCAGGCCCAGGTCGACCAGCGACGCCTCCATGAACCAGGCGTATCGCTCGTCCTCGGCGCGCCGCGTCGCGAGGTCGTCGGCGCTGGCCAGGTCGGTCCGGACCAGGGTGCCCTGACCCGACGTGACGTCCGCGAGCGGGCGGTCCTCGGTGGCCACGTTGGTCACGTTGGCGGTCCGGGTCCACGAGGCTCGCTGCCAGAACTGACGCGCCTGTGTGTTGGCACGCTCCTGCGTCGCGGCCAGTCGGGCGGGGTCGGCGAGCCACGCCGGCACGGCGTCGTCTGGATGGTCGGGGGCGATGTTGCCCCGGTCGAACGCCTCGGTCAGCGGCCAGAGCGTCTTGGTCCCAAAGCCCGTGCTCGTCCGGGCGGTGCCAGCCGGGTCGGCGTCCGCCCCGCCCGAGAACACAGTCACGATGGTGACGGCCTGGCCGAGCTCTCGGAGGCTGGCGATGAGACCGCCGCACGAGAGCGCGACGTCATCAGGATGCGGGGCGACGAAGACGTGGGTCATGCGTGGCCGAGGATAGCATCGGCCACGTGCCGCCCAAGGCTCACGGCGCGCTTGGCGAGGTCGATGGGGTGGCCGTCGGGCAGGCGACCGGGAGCAGGGCCCCAGCGGAGCCGAGAGGCCCGGGGGTGGGCTCCACGCACGGCGACGGGCTGGGGCTTGGCGAAGGCGACGGGGATGGGCTGGGCGACGGGCTCGGGCTCGGCGAAGGCGACGGGCTCGGCGAAGCGCTCGGGCTCGGCGACGGGCTCGGGCTCGGCGAAGCGCTCGGGCTCGGCGAAGGCGACGCGACCGGCGATGGCGTGGCCTCGGTCGTCGGGCTTGGCTCGGCCGACGCGGTCGCGACCGGCGATGCCGTGGCTGCCGCGCTGGCGACCGGCGAGGCAGACGGGCTGGTCACGACGGCCGCGCTTGCGAGGGCCGTCGGGCTCGCCGACACCGACACGCTCGGCGCCACGGATGGGCTGGGGCTCGCGCCCTCGGTGGGCTCGGGCGTGGGGCCGGGCTGGAGCAGGCCGTCGGCGCCGAACAGGGCCCCGTAGGCCAGGATGGCAAGGAAGACCGCCACCATGATGCCGACCCACCACTTGGACACCGGGTCGTCGATCCTGGGGGTGTCATCGACATGGCCCGACGCGGCGGCGCGGCCAGCAGCCGCCTTGGCCGGGGTGACCGGCGTCGGCTGGGGGGCGCGCTCGTCGGTCGGCGAGGACGCGCTGGGCGAGCTGGCCGCAGCAGGGCCCGCAGCGGCCGCTGGCGACGCCTCCTCGGCGTCCTCGATGGGACCCCCGTCCTGGGTGAGCGCCGCGTCGTCCGCGAGTGCCTCCGGGTCCGGGCCGTCGTCGGGCACCGCGTCCCGCGGAGCCTGCGGGTCCTCGCTCGTCACTCGTTCACCTCCAGAGCAGCGCGAACTGCGCCACCTTGCTGGCGATCCCGGCACCCCGGATGAGCATCGCCAGACGACCTTGCGTGATTCGCTCGAGCGACCCGCGAAGCGTCGCGAGCGACGTGGTCATGTCGGCCATCGCCCGGTCGGTCGCGACCCAGCGGTCCCCCACGGTCTGGAGGTGGCCTACGGCTGCCTCCAGCCGCCCTCGGAGCCGTGGCGCGTCCTCGCGCAGCGAGGTCGTCGCCCGGTCAAGCCGCACCCGGGCCTGCGCGGAGCGGCGGGTCATCCGCGTCGCGGACAGCACGAAGCCCACGGCGACGCACGCCACGAGGGCGGCACCTGCCGCGGCGACGAGCGCGACGAGGCTGCTGGCTACGGGATCCACCGGCTCTGGAGCATATCGTGCGCGCGCCTCACGCGTCCCGGACGGACGGCAGCGCCAGCGCAACGAGCCCCGCGACGAACGTGAGCACACCCGTCACGGCGATGATGGGGCCGGCGGGGAACACGCCGGCCGCGACCGAGCAGACCGCCATGGCCAGGGTCATCGACCCCATGACGATGCTCGACCGGATGGCCACCACCCGCCCCAGGAAACCCTCGGGCGTGACCTCGCCGAAGATGGTCTGCGTGGGCACCACGTAGACGAGGTTGGCGATGCCCACGATGCCCGCCGTCAGGAGGGCCACCGGCAGGTCCGTCGACAGGCCCAGGATGGTCACCGCGAGCCCCATCGACAGGAGCCCGGCGACCACCATGCGACCCTTGCGGATGCGCACCCCGATGAGCCCCACGGCAAGGCCGCCGATGAGGTTGCCCAGGCCGATGCTGGCCTCGAGCAAGCCCCACGACTCCACGGGCGCCATGTACCGGTCCCCGAACGCCTGCTCCACGAAGGCGAGGGGCAGCGTGACCATCGCGCCGATGCACATCTGGGCCACCGCCCCCACGAGCGTGTTCTGGAGCAGCACCGGGTGCGCCCGCATCACCGCCCAGCCCTCGGCCAGCTCGTCGCGGAAGGCGCGCAGGGCCGTGCTGGCGGTCCGCGCCGCGGCCCGCGCGGCGGGGGGCACCACGAGCGCCATGATGAGGACCGCGCTCACCACGTAGGTCACGGCGTCCAGCCAGAAGGCGAGCGCGAGCTCGCTGCCCATGAAGGCCACGAGCGCCGCCCCGATGGGATAGCCCAGGATGTCCGCGACGCTCTCCGCGGTCCACAGGGCCGAGTTGGCGGCGAGCAGGTCGTCGGGATGCACGATGCGCGGCACCACGGCAGCCCTGGCGGGGCGGAAGAACAGGCTCACGCACGTCACCAGCAGGGCCATCGGATAGACCAGCACGATGTCGATCGCGGCGGCCACCGGGATGAGCAGCACCAGCAGCGCACGCAGCAGGTCGCTGGCCACCATCACCTTCTTCTGGTCCCACCGATCCACGAAGCCACCCGCGATGGGGCCCAGGACGAGGTTGGGGATGGCGGCCATCAGGAACACCAGGCCGGTCGCCATGTACGAGCCGGTCGTGACGTAGACGAGCGCGCCCAGCGCCAGCTGGTGGAGCCGGTCGCCGAACATGCTGATGGCCTGGCCCAGCCAGAAGGCCGAGAACCGCGCGTCGCGCATCAGATGCAGGTAGGGATGGTCGCGGAGTCGCTCGCGCCAACCCAGTCGTGACGGCTCGATGCCCGAGCGCGCGCCGTCCGCCAGCGCCCCGGGCTCAGGGGCCACGAGGCCCGGGCCTCGACCGCCGCCCAGCAGCACCGGACGGTCGTCGATGGCCGGCTCGGGGGTGGCCGCAGCTGGGCCGGCCCACAGCGAGAAGCCGCCCGCCCGCACGTCGGCCTCGCCCCGCAGCAGCGTCGCCAGGACGAACCAGCCGAGCCCGATGGAGATGGCGATGTCGCCGATGCTGATGACGTTCCGCAGGAACGGGACGGGCAGGGGCACCACATCCCCGAAGGGACCCGCCTGGAGCAGGAACCCGGCGCCGAGGTCCGTGGGCAGGGCGATGAAGAAGCCCGACGGCGTGAGGTCCGCGACGCTCAGGCCGGCCATGTCGAGCGCGGGTGGGTAGTAGGGCATCCAGCCGGCGTTGACCACGATGGCCAGCCCGTTGGCAAGCACGCCGACCATGACCAGCAGCAGCCCCGGCTGCGACCGGTTGAGCCACAGCACCAGCGCGACCAGGCCGAACGCGGCGCCGTACAGCGGGAGTCGGAGCGCATCGACCAGCCCCACGCCATCCGCGACGAGCCAGCTCGTGCCGAAGCGGACCACGAGCGCCGCGACGAGCAGCGCCAGGTACCGCAGACGCACGCTCAGCAGCGAATCGAGCCGACCACCGGCGGCGAGGCCCACGACCAGCCCGGCGACCGCACCGATCAGCAGCACGGCGCGTATCCGGTCAGCTCGACGTAGCCCTCCCCGCCCAGCGGCACCCCGTCCCGGGTCGCCGAGACGCGCTGCGAGCCCTCCCAGTAGACGACCCCCGTCGTGGCGCGCGTGTCCAGCTCCTGTGCCGCGACCGTGGGCGCCAGGTCGATGACCAGCGCCTCGCTGGGGACGCTGACGTGCCAGCCCGCGGGATAGTCGGCGCCGGTCGCCGCCGAAGCCCAGCGCGCGCTCACCTCGACCTCGAACGTGTCGTCGGTCAGATGCCGCAGGGTCCCGTCGGGACGCACCAGCGTGCCGTAGGCCAGCGGGTAGGCGCCTGTCGCATCCCTCACGAGCGACAGTGTGACGTCCGTGCCGTCGTCCAGGTTGACCGCGAACCAGTCCCAGCCACCACCACCCACCGCGATGAAGTCCCCCCACTGGTGGTCGAACCACGCCTGGCCGGTGACCGCCATCGTCTCGTCGCCCACGCTCAGCGACCCCGTGGCCTCGAGCCGCGTCCGGGAGTAGTAGTAGGAGCCGCCCGCGTCCCCGAAGTCGACATAGCCGTCGTGGTCATGGAGCACCGCCGGCCGTCCGCCGGACTCCAGGTCGAGACGCAGCCCGAAGCCGGTCCCGTCGCCCGCCACGCCGGCCGCGGCCACCTGGTCGCGCCCCCCTGCCCCGCGCATCGTCCAGGGCACCACGCCCGGCTCGGGGATGCCTGGCGCGACGTCCCGACCCACCGCGAGGTCGAAGCCACCGCCCTCGACGGGTCGCGACACGTCGCCACCGACCTGCGCACGCTGGTCGTACAGGAAGCGACCGCCCGTCTCGTCGGTGACCGCGAGATGGGACGCCCACGCCACGGGCAGGGTGCCCCGCTCGGCTCGGAACACCACGAGCTCGAAGCCGAACCGCCGCCCATCGTCGGCCACGAGGTGGCCGGTGTCGTACCACCACTCGGTGAGCCGGTCGTGCGGCCCGTCGTCGAGCGGCAGGGCGATCGGCTGGGGGTCGGGCAGCCTCGACGCCACCGGGCCGGGCACGGTCTCGACGACGGCGGGGGTGGGCACCGGCCGGGCGAGGATGGGGCCACCGCAGGCACACACGACCAGCGCCAGGGGCAGCAGGGCCCGCACGGCGGCCCGTCCGCCGCGGCCCCGACCAGCGACGCGGATCGGGCGGGTCATGCGTCGAGGACTGGCGCGTCGCCCAGACGGCGCCGCAGCGGCTCGGGCATCCACCAGTTCCAGCGACCGAGCAGCCGCATGGTCGAGGGCACCAGGAGCGCCCGCACGACGGTCGCGTCGAGTGCCACGGCGATCGCGACGCCCACGCCGAGCGCCTGGATGAGCACGACGTCCGCGAATGCGAACGAGGCCGCCACCAGGACCACGATCGCCGCGGCGCTGGTCACGATCCGGCCGCTTCGCTCCAGGCCCCAGGCCACCGCGATGCGGTTGTCGCCCGTCGCCAGCCACGCCTCGCGCATGCGCGTCAGGAGGAACACCTCGTAGTCCATGGACAGCCCGAACAGGACGCAGAACAGGATGACCGGCATGGTCGTCTCGACGAAGCCCAACGGCACGAAGTCGAGCGGCCCCGACAGGTTGCCGTCCTGGAAGATCCAGACGAGGGCGCCGAAGCTGGCCAGAATCGAGAGCGTGTTCATGATGAGGGCCTTGACCGGCAGGACCACCGAGCGGAGCAGCAGGAACAGGACCAGGAACGTCGCGACCAGGATGAACAGGATCGTCCGTGGCGCGTCCTGCGCCACCCGGTCGACCACATCCACCACCTCGGCGGCGCCGCCACCCACCAGCACCCGCAGCCCCGCGGGTGGCGCGAGGCTGCCGGTCGCGTCGCGCAGGTCGTGCACCAGCGCACGCGCCTCCGGCGCGTTGCTGGGGTAGCGCGTGATGATGGTCAGCGCGGTGAGGTCCCCGTCCGTGGTTCCCGCGAGCGCCTGCGCCACGAAGCGATCGCCGGGACCCGCCGGGTTGCCGAGCAGCAGCTGGTACTGCGCCCGGTCGAGGCGCGGGTCGATGTCCACGATGCCCTCGACGCGTGCCACGCGGGGGTCCGCGGCCAGCCGGCGCGACCAGTCGTAGAGCAGCCCCACGTTGCCCGCGTCGGTCACGGGACCATCGGTCGTCACGGCCAGCACGAGCGGCGCGAACTCGCCCTCGGGGAACTTGGCCAGGAGGGCGTCATACGCGACGCGGGACGGCACGCCCGGGGGCAGGACGGACGCGTCGGGCGCGTTGAACCGGACATGCAGGAAGGGCGCGCCCAGGGCGACCAGGAGCACCGTGGTGGCGATGGCGACGGGCGCGGCATGGTCCATCACCCAGTGCGCCAGCCGCCACCAGGCGCCGTGCGTGACCTCGCCGGCGTCGGTGACGCGCGCCACATCGGCTCGTCGCCGACGCATCGGCAGCGCGTCGATGCGCGGCCCCAGGATGGCCAGGATGGCTGGCAGCAGCGTCAGGGCAGCAGCCACCGCGAGGCCCACCACGACCGCCCCCGCGATGCCCACGGACCGCAGGACCATGAGGTCGAACAGCATCAGGCCCCCCAGGCCCAGCAGCACCGTGGCGCCGCTGAACGCCACCGCCCGTCCGGCGCTGGCCACCGTGCGCTCGACCACGTCCGCGACGGACGCCCGATCGATGGCCCCCGTCGCGACCCTCCCCCCGCCGCGTCGAGCGAGCTCCTCCCGGAACCGGCTCGCCATCAGCAGCGCGTAGTCCACGCCCAGCCCGAACCCCAGGAGCGTCGCCAGGTTGAGCACGAAGATGCTCATGGGCGTGATGGTCGCCAGCACCGCGATCGAGCCCAGCGCCACCAGCACCGCCACGCCACCCACGACCACCGGCACGCCCGCCGCCACCACGCTCCCGAACACCACCAGGAGCGCCAGGCCGGCGAGCGGCAGGCTCACCAGCTCGCTGCGCTGGAGATCCTCCTGCGACACCTGCTGGATGTCGCCATAGAACGCTGGGCCGCCGGCCAGTCCCACCTCCAGACCCGGTTGCGGCGCGATGGCCGCACGAAGCGCGGGCAGGACGTCCGGCGACCGGTCAGGCGTCAGGTCCAGCGTGACCACCTCGTAGACGGTCGTGCCGTCCCCGCTGACCTGGTGCCCGCTGAGGGTGTGCGGCAGGACCCCCGAGACATGGGCGACCTGGGGCACGCGCGCGAGGGCCGCAAGCACGGCCGCCTCGAACGCGGGGTCGCCCGCCCGGCGCTCGTCGAGCGACCGGATGACGATGACCAGCGCGGACGGCGGCAGGCCGACGCGCTCCTCCAGCAGCCGGCGCGCCTGGGCGGCCTCGAGGTCGTCCGCCGTGAAGCCACCGGCCTGGAGCGCATCGTGGGCCCGGGGCGCGAGCGGCAGGGCCACGATCGCGAGCAGCGCCCACGCCGCCACGACCCACCAGGGCCGTCGTGCGACCGTCCGGCCGAGGCCCGCGAACGAGATCACGTGGGCCCCGGGCGCGGGATCAGGTGTTGAGCGGGGCGGGTTCGCGCTGGTCGGGCGACGTCTCGTGGATGACGACCTGCGTGGTCACGGTCGCGACACCGCGCAGGGTCGAGATGACCGAGCAGTAGCGGTCCACGGCAAGTTCCACGGCGCGTCGGACGTGGCCCTCGTCCAGGTCGTGACCGTCCACCACGAAGCGCACGAGGATGCGCTGGTAGGGCCACGGCGGGTCGGCATGCTGCTCGCCCTCCACCTCGACATGGAGGTCGTGCACCTGCTCCTGCTGCTTGCGCAGGATCTGCACGACGTCCCACGCAGCGCAGGCGCCAGCGCCGGCGAGCAGCAGCTCGGACGCCGAGAACCCGGATGGCCCCTCGCGACCCTCGCCGTCGGGCTGGAGGCGAGGTGCGTTGATGTCGATCCGGTGACCCCGGTGGGTGCCCTCCGCCTCGAAGCGCTCCGCGACCGGGTCCCAGTCGATGCTGACGATCTTCATGCGCCCATCATGCGCCCGTCCGCCGCGGACCGCTGGCGGCACGCCCGGCGACAGCAGGCCTACAGCTGACCGGCGATCGTGGAGAGGATGGTGCTGATCTGGTCGCCCATGAGCAGCAGCGCCAGGATCGAGAAGATGACGATCAGGGACAGGATGAGGGCGTACTCCGCCAGGCCCTGCCCTGCCGCACGGTCGGCGACCGGCGCTCGTGGCGGCATCGGGTCACTCCCCGATGACGGACCAGACGAAGCCCAGGAAGATGAAGATGCCCGCGAACATCCCGATGAGGGCCAGCCCGCCCTCCTCGGTGGCGGGCAACGCCATGCTGGCCAGGAAGCCCATCACGAGGACCCACATCACCACCAGCGCACCGAACAGGTACTTGGTGTTGATGTTGGTGAGCGTCTCCACCCAGCCGGTCCGACGCCGCTCGGGCACGATCATGATGGTCAGGAGCACGGCGACCATGGCGGCGCCCATCAGGATGCCGCCCAGGAAGGCCAGCCAGTTGCCCCCCTCGATGGCGGACCGGAACGCCCCGTAGAGCGAGAACAGCATCACGCCCAGGAGCAGGAACGCGAGCAGGTACCCTAGGCTGCGGAGTCGGTCCAAGGTCATGGCCGGCCGATGGTAGCAGATCGCGGGACCCCGTCGAGTGCCCACCGACCCGGCCTGGCCACGCGAGGACGCCCATGGCCCGGCCGGCCATGCGAGGACCTCCACTGAAGCCGCTCGTCCCCGCAGGCGTTCACCCTCGGTGACCACGCGGGGCCCGATCGCAGGGTCTCCGATGACCGCACGAGGCTCGGGCCGCCCGCGAGCGCTGCGATCGTCCACGTGGCATGAACCCGTGTCGCGCCTGGGGTCCTCCGGACGAGGCGAGTCGTGCCTGGCGGGCCGCCAAGCCCGACGATCCGGCGATCGGCGTTCACCTGGCATGAACCGGTGTCGCCGGCACGAACCGGTGTCGCCGGCACGAACCCGTGTCGAGCGAGCATCGTGGGGGAGCCCGACGCTACGCGAGCAGCCCCTCGCCCAGGAAGCCGTCGGGCGTGACGACGCCCGGCAGCACGAAGAAGAACCCGCCCCCCTGGGGCTGGATGTACTCCTGGAGCGGCTCGGAGGCGAGACGCGACTGGACGGCCACGAAGCCCGCGTCCAGGTCCCGCTGGAAGGCGACGAACATGAGCCCCTGGTCCAGCAGGCCGGCGCCGTCGAAGCCACGCGCGAACGAGTAGCCACGTCGGAAGATGAGGCTCCCCTGGGTGTCCGCGGTCCGCGGGTTGGCGAGGCGGATGTGGGCATCCAGCGCGATCGTCGCGCCGTCCGGGTCCGCGGCGTAGTCCGGCAGCTCCTCCTCCCGATGGCCGCCCTGGGGTGCGCCGGTGCGCTTGGAGCGGCCGATGATGGTCTCCTGCTCGAGCAGCGGCGTGCGGTCCCAGCGCTCCACGAACATCCGGATGAGGCGGATCGCCATGTAGCTGCCGCCCGTGGCCCAGGCGGGCTCGTCGTCGCCCTCGGCGACCCAGACCAGGTCCCGGAACTGGTCGGCGCCCGGCGCCAGGTTGGCGGTGCCGTCCTTGAAGCCGAGCAGGTTGCGGACGGTGGTCTTGCCGGGGGTCGGCAGCGTGTCCGGTCGATGGAAGCCGGCCTCGGTCCATCGGAGCGCCAGCGCGGAGCGCGTGCCGGCCATCAGGTATCGCAGCGCATGGACGCAGGCCATCTCGTCGACCGCACACACCTGGACGACCAGGTCCCCGTGGGTCCGTGCCGGGTCCAGCACGTCCCCCTGGAAGTGGGGCATCGGACGCAGATGGCGAGGCATCCGGTCCGCCAGGCCGAAGCGGTCGTCGAACGCCGATGCCCCGAGCCCCACCAGCACGGACAGGCTCGAGGGGCCGATCGACGGCCCCAGGATGCCGCTCTCGGGCGGCGGGTAGCCGGGGTCGATGGGCGGCGGCGGCTCGCCCTTGGTCAGGGCACGGATCCGCGTCGTGAGCTCGGCCAGGGTGTCGTGGAGCCCGGCCCGGTCACCCACCACCAGGTCGAACGAGGCGACGATGGAGTTGGGCTGCGCGATGCCGGGCCGCTCGATGCCGGCCTGGTGCACGCCCTCGAAGGGGATGACGACCGGGGCGTCGCCCTGCGTCTGCGCATGGGTGGGAGCGCTGGGCAGGACGCCGGCCGCGCCGAGCAGCCCGCCACCCACGCTGGCCACCACGGCCCCCGCGCCGGCGCTGGCCGTGGAGGCCAGGAACCGGCGTCGGGACAGTCGGGGCCCGCGGGACGAGGACGAGGGGGTAGGCATGACGCGCGGTGTCAGGCGCTGAGGCCCAGCGTGCCCGACAGCTGGCCCAGCAGCTCCGACAGGCCGGCCAGCGCTGCCTGCATGGCCGTGATGTCCTCGGGGGCGATGGCGCTGAACGCCTGGAAGCCGTCGTCGGTGCGGTACCGGTCAGTGACTGCGTTGACGGCGGCGAACGCGGCGTCCAGGCGATCCAGATAGCCCTGGTCAGCCGCCGCGAGCGATGGTCGCACGATGTCCACGATGCGCTGCGAGCCGTCGATGTTGGCCTGGATCGACCAGAGGTCGGTGCCGGAGTACCGATCCTCCTCGCCGGTCATCTTGGTCTGGGCGACCTCGTCGATGAGCGCGCCGGCGCCCTGGGTCATCTGGTAGGGGTCGATGGACAGGCTCTGGAGCCGCTGGGCCAGGTCGTTGGCGTTGGCAAGGAGCTGGTCCGCGAGCGCGTCCAGGTCGCCCGACGCACCGTCGACCCAGAGCAGCCGCTCGATGCGGTGATAGCCCGTGAACGCGGGGTCGTCCACGCCCGCCGCGAAGTCCTCCTCGCGGAAGTCCATGGCCTGGTCGAGGTCGGAGAACAGCTCCGCGACCGGCTCGATGGACTCCCAGCCGATGCGGGACGGCGCGTAGAGGGTCTTGGCTGTCTCGAGGTCGCCGGCCTCGATGGCCGTGACGAACCCGGCCACGGCCTCCGCGAACGTGGTCCCCTGCGCCCGCACGTAGGTCTCGTACTCCGCCTGATAGGCGGCCAGCGTGTCGGCATCGACCACCCCCGAGGGCGGGCGGCTGCCGGCGGGGCCGCCGGTGACGCTGAGCGTGCCGCGCGGCGCCTGGATGCTGAAGCAGATGAGCCCGTACTCGCCGCCGTCGAGGCGCGACACGAGGTTGTTCTGGAACGTCGGCACGATGTTCTCGACCTCGTCGATGACGAAGTCGTCCCGCAGGATCTCGAACTCGCCCACGCCGCCGCCGAAGTTGGTGATCTCGAACACCACGGGTCCGGCAGGGACCGAGAGCGTCGAGGGCTCGCAGCCTGACTCGCTGATGGTCACGGCAACCCGGGTCTCGGCATCCTGGGCGAGCGTGGGCGCCCCGCCCGTCACGAGCAGGCCCGCGAGGGCTGGGACCAGGACGCGGGTTCGGGCGGTGACCATCTGATCTCCTACTGTGGGGGTCGGATTTCTGGCGACCGGATGGTAGATCCACTCGGCAGAGTGGTCAAGAGCACCTGACCGACCGCATCAAGCGACCTTGCGCCGCTGCGTCGGCATGGGCCTGGTCGCGCGGCCGGGGGCCAGTGCTATCATCCCGGCTCTATCCACACTGCATGATCTGTATGCACCCGTCGGGCGTCCAGTCGCTGGGCGGGCCAGGAGTCGAGCATGGAGACCAGCCTCACCGCGCCAGCCACCGACGGGTGGCTGAACCCGAGGGACCCGGCACGGGCTCTCGGGCCCGACGGGCGGCCCGCGCGCAGCCGCCGCGCGTCGATCTGGGCGGACGTGCCCGACGCGCAGTGGGACGACTGGCGCTGGCAGCTGTCCAACCGCGTCAACAGCCTCGAGGAGATCGAGGCGATCCTCCACCTGACCGACGAGGAGCGCGAGGGGCTGTCCGCGCCCGACCGCTTCCGGGTGGACGTCACGCCCTACTTCATCAGCCTCATCGACCCCGACGACCCCGACGACCCCATCCGGCGACAGGTGATCCCCCTGGGCCGGGAGCAGCAGGCCTTCACGGCGATGATGGAGGACTCGCTGGCCGAGGACCGTCACTCGCCGGTGCCCGGTCTGGTGCATCGGTATCCCGACCGGGTGCTGATGCTGGTGACCACCCAGTGCGCGAGCTACTGCCGCTACTGTACGCGCTCGCGCATCGTGGGCGACCCCACCCAGAACTTCAACAAGCGCGACCATGAGGCCCAGCTCGAGTACCTGCGTCGCACGCCCCAGGTGCGGGACGTGCTCATCAGCGGCGGCGACGGCCTGACGCTCGCGCCCAAGCTGTTCGAGTCGGTGCTCCGAGGGCTCCGCGAGATCCCGCACATCGAGGTCGTGCGCATCGGCTCGCGCGTGCCGGTGTTCCTGCCGCAGCGCATCGACGACGAGCTGTGCGAGATGCTCCAGCGCTATCACCCGCTGTGGATCAACCTCCACTTCAACCACCCCAACGAGATCACCCCCGAGGTGTCGCGCGCCGTGGACCGGCTGACCAAGGCCGGGCTGCCCGTGGGCAACCAGTCGGTGCTGCTGGCAGGCGTCAACGACTGCGTCCACATCCAGCGCGCCCTGGTCCACAAGCTGGTCGCCAACCGGATCCGCCCCTACTACCTGTACCAGTGCGACCTGGTCGAGGGGTCGGGGCACTTCAGGACGCCCGTGGGCAAGGGCCTCGAGATCATCGAGGGGTTGCGTGGCCACACCAGCGGCTACGCCGTGCCGACCTACGTCATCGATGCACCGGGCGGCGGCGGCAAGATCCCGGTCATGCCCAACTACCTGGTGAGCTACTCCGACCACAAGGTCGTGCTGCGCAACTACGAGGGCTACATCACCACCTACGAGGAGCCCGAGACCTACCAGCGACATGACCCGTCGACGTGTCGCTTCTGCCGCTCCCAGCGACCGGAGCCGGGCCAGGGCGGCGTCCACGGCCTGCTCCAGGGCGACCGGATGTGGATCGAGCCGCGGGGGTTCGAGGAGGTCCACGCCCGCGGGAACCTCGAGGCGCATCGGCTCCAGGACCCGAGCAAGTGGGTGCCGTGGGGCGTGGGTGCCATCGAGGGGCGCGCCGACGTAGCGAGCCTGCCCATGCTGGGCGACGGCAACGACACGACGGCGTATGGTGCGGGCGAGGAGCCACGGCCCCGCGAGGGTGAGCCGACGGCATCCGCGCATGGGGAGCTGCTGTGACCGACCCGACGCCGACCCTCCCGGCCGACGCCCTGGACCTCCTGGCACGCACGGCCGAGGTGGACATCGAGACGCGCGCCGCCGACGGAACG
Source organism: Chloroflexota bacterium (assembly GCA_046328155.1). Lineage (GTDB taxonomy): Bacteria > Chloroflexota > Limnocylindria > Limnocylindrales > CSP1-4 > JAFMJV01. The sequence goes on along the minus strand of JAXLXC010000012.1, from coordinate 52,201 downwards.
CCGCACAGCACCATCATCTGGGTCGTGGTCGTCGATGGCGTCGCGTACCTCCGGTCCTATCGGGGCGCGACCGCCCGCTGGTATCGCGAGGTGGTGGCGGACCCCGACGCCACCATCGTGGCCGCGGGTCGGCGCATCGGGGTGCGTGCCGTCGCCGCCGCGGACGATGCCGCCGTGGCGGCTTGCTCGCGCGGCCTCGAGGCGAAGTACGCGGGCGACCCGGCGACCTCCGCCATGGTCGCGCCCGCCGTGCTCGGGACCACCCTCCGGCTCGAGCCGCGCTGAGCCGACCGGCCGGTCGCTGACAGCCGCTCCCTGCGGCGCGCACGCGCCGCGGATACGCTGCACGCATGTCCAAGGTCCTGACCTCCCTGCCCATCGGCGAGCGCGTGGGCATCGCCTTCTCGGGCGGCCTCGACACGTCCGTGGCCGTCGCCTGGATGCGTGCCAAGGGCGCCATCCCCTGTGCCTACACCGCGGACATCGGGCAGTACGACGAGCCGGACATCAGCGGCGTGCCGGCCCGTGCCCTCCAGTACGGCGCGGAGCTGGCGCGTGCCGTCGACTGCAAGCGGCAGCTGGTGGAGGAGGGGCTCGCGGCGCTCGCCTGCGGCGCGTTCCACATCCGTTCCGCAGGTCGCACCTACTTCAACACCACGCCCCTGGGGCGTGCCGTCACGGGCACCCTGCTGGTGCTCGCGATGCACGACGACGGCGTCGACATCTGGGGCGACGGCTCCACGTTCAAGGGCAACGACATCGAGCGCTTCTATCGCTACGGCCTGCTGGCCAACCCCGACCTGCGCATCTACAAGCCATGGCTCGACGCCGACTTCGTGACCGAGCTCGGCGGTCGCGCCGAGATGAGCCACTGGCTGGTGGAGCACGGGCTGCCGTACCGCGACAGCACCGAGAAGGCCTACTCCACGGACGCCAACATCTGGGGCGCGACCCACGAGGCCAAGACCCTCGAGCACCTCGACGTCTCGCTCGAGACGGTCGAGCCGATCATGGGCGTGCGCCACTGGGACCCGGCGGTGGCCATCGAGCCGGAGGAGGTCACCATCGGCTTCGAGCGGGGCCGGCCCGTGAGCATCGGCGGCCGCACGTTCGAGGATCCGGTGGCCCTGGTCATGGAGGCGAACGCGATCGGTGGTCGGCATGGCCTGGGCATGTCCGACCAGATCGAGAACCGCATCATCGAGGCCAAGTCGCGCGGCATCTACGAGGCGCCCGGCATGGCGCTGCTGTGGGTCGCCTACGAGCGGCTGCTGTCCGCGATCCACAACGAGGACACGCTGGCCAACTACCACCAGGAGGGCCGACGGCTGGGTCGCCTGCTGTACGAGGGGCGATGGCTCGACCCGCAGTCGCTGATGCTCCGGGAGTCGATCCAGCGCTGGATCGCCTCGGTGGTCACGGGCGAGGTGACCATCCGCCTCCGGCGTGGCGACGACTACACCATCCTGCGCACGGACGGCCCCGCGTTCACCTATCAGCCCGAGCGGCTGTCCATGGAGCGCGTGGAGAGCGCCGCGTTCGGTCCCACCGACCGCATCGGCCAGCTGACGATGCGCAACCTCGACATCGCGGACTCGCGCGCCAAGCTGGAGATCTACGCCTCGCAGCGGCAGGTGCTGCCGGGCCAGAGCGAGCTGTTCGGCGCGCTCGAGGCAGGGGGCGCGGACCGGATCGCCGCCAACCCGCTGGTCGAGGCGGGCGAGGACGACGCCCTCGATGCAGCGGCCATGGAGGCGGGCACCGACTGAGGCCATGGCATGACCGTCCGGATCGCGCGTGCCTACGACCCGCCGGGGCCCGACGACGGCCGGCGCGTGCTGGTCGACCGCGTCTGGCCCCGGGGTCGCTCGCGGGAGGCGCTGCGCCTCGACGCCTGGGAGCGGGGCATCGCACCCAGCGACGACCTCCGGCACTGGTTCGGTCACGACCCCGCCCGCTGGGTCGAGTTCCAGCGGCGCTACCGGGCCGAGCTCGCGACGCCCGAGGCTGCGCCGATCCTGGACGGGCTGGTGGCCAGCGCCTCCGCTGGCACGCTCACCCTGGTCTACGGCGCCCACGACGAGGCCCACAACCAGGCGGTCGTGCTGGCGGAGGTCATCCGCGAGCGGCTCGCCACCCGCGGCACCCCCTCGGCCCCCGGCGGCTAATCTCTTGACATCAAACTATTAGAGTGCGAACCTTCTGGCAACCATCCGCACGGGGAGCACGACACGACATGACGACACTCGTCATCACCCACGACGTCACGGACCTGGAGGCGTGGAGGCAGGCGCTCGCGGCCGGTGCGCCGATCCGCCGGCGTCACGGCTCGACCGGCGAGCGGTTCCTCGTCGACGGGTCATCCGTCCTCGGCCTCCTGGACTTCCCCGACGACGCGGCGGCGCAGGCGTTCCTCGCCGACCCCGACCTGCGTCGGCCCATCCCAGGCGTGCCGGCGGCCCCGACCATCCGCCTGCTCCACGAGATCGAGCCATAGGCGACCCGGCTCGCGCACGGTCGGGACCGTCCGAGCGATCCGCGCACGCGGCGGTCCGCGCGCTCGTGCATGCGTACGACACGATCACCGTCTTCGCCAACGACGCGATGCGCCGTCATGGGCTCTCGCCGGCCGCACGCCAGGCGCTGATGGTCCTGGATGGGCACGCCGGACCCATGTCCCCCGGTGCCGTCGCGGGGTTGCTGCTGGTGACCCCCGCCTCCATCACGTCCCTGTTCGACACGCTCGAGCGTCGCGGCCTGGTGACGCGTCGGCCCGATCCCGATGACCGTCGTCGGGTGCAGGTGGAGGTCACCGAGGCGGGTCGCGTGCTGGTGGACCAGTTCGTCCCGGAGGCCGTGGCCCTGAGCGCCGCGGTCATGGCGGGCCTGGGCGAGGCCGAGCGGGCGGAGCTGATGCGCCTGCTGGGCAAGGTCCAGGAGGCACCCGCCACGCTCGACGGGGACGCCATCGTCTCGCGGGTGCGACCGCGCGAGCGCAACCAGGGCCGACGCGCCTGACCGTCCCCGACAGGGCCGGCGCCCCCGCTCTTCGGGAGGTCGGGGTACGATTCGCCGTCCATGCGCCGTCGCAAGGCCGGTCTCGGCCCCAGTCCCACCCCCGCAGCGGCCCAGTCGGTCACCGTCACCACCGTGCCGCAGGATGCGCCCGACGAGGACGCGTTCGACGAGGCCAAGGAGCCCCTGCCGGCACTCAAGACCTCGGGCTTCCAGCAGTTCGGGAGCGTGATGGGTGGCGTCATCGCCGGCATCGAGCAGCAGGTCTTCGGGCGCAAGCCGCCCGGCGAGGTCCAGGTCCGTCAGGCGCAGCCCACGCGCGGCCACACGGGCGACGGCACCCAGGTGACCCTCGACTTCCCGGAGCCCGGCCATGGCGAGACGACCGACGCGGAGGACCCCACGCGCTAGTCGGGCTGGTCGGCCACCAGGTGGCCCGGCGCGACCTCCGTCAGGGGTCGCTCGAGGCTCGGGTCCAGCGTGACGACGGATGCCGTGGCCTCGCCGGCCTCCCAGCGCCGGTGGAGCGTGGGCACCGAGTCGAGCAGCATCCGGGTGTAGGGATGGCGCGGGTCGCCGAACACCAGCGACGTGTCCCCCATCTCCACGACCCGCCCGCGTCGGAGCACGATCGTGCGGTCGCTGATGTAGTTGCCCAGCGACAGGTCGTGGGTCACGAACAGCACCCCCAGGCCCCGCGCCTTGAGGTCCGCCAGCAGGTTGAGCACGTCGATGCGCGTGGAGGCGTCCAGCATGCTGATGATCTCGTCCGCGACCAGGAAGCGGATGTCCAGCAGCAGCGCACGGGCGATGAGCAGCCGCTGGAGCTGGCCGCCCGAGAGCTGATGCGGGAACTTGTGGAGCACGTCGCCAGCGACGAGGTTGACCGAGCCGAGCGACGCCGCGACGCGCCCGTCCCACTCGGACGCGGGCATGCCCCCGAAGAAGTTGGCGTGGAGCGTGTCGAACACCCGGTCGACCTTGAAGATCGGGTTGCAGGAGCTGAAGGGGTCCTGGAACACGCCCTGGACGCGCCGGTAGTAGTCCCGCAGCGCGTGGCCCTTGAGCAACGCGACATCGGCCTCGTCGAACACGATCGTCCCGCTGCTGACGGACGTGAGCCGCAGGATCATCCGTCCGATGGTGCTCTTGCCGCTGCCGCTCTCGCCGATGAGCGAGACCACCTCGCCGGGGTCGACCCCGAACGACACATCCCGGACGGCAGGGAAGGCGCCCCCACCGAACGCACCCACCCGATACGTCTTGCCCACGCTGGTCAGCTGGAGCATGGTCACGCCTTCCAGCAGGCCACCCAGTGGCCAGCCTCCAGCTCCCGGAACGGTGGCTCCTCGAGGCATTCGGCCGACGCCAGCGGACACCGGGCGCGGAACCGGCAGCCGGCCGGTGGGTCCAGGAGCGGTGGCGGGTTGCCCGGGATCCCCTCCAGCTGCCGGTCGTCGTAGCGCACGCCGACCTCGGGCAGCGAGGCGATGAGCGCCCGGGTGTAGGGGTGTCGCGGGCCTTCGATGATGCTCGCCGTGGGTGCCTTCTCGGCGAGCTTGCCCGCGTACATCACCAGGATCGAATCCGCGATCTGGTACAGCACCGACAGGTCGTGGGTGATGACGATGACGCTCTTGACGAACGCGTGGTCGCGGAAGCTCACGAGCGCGAGCGCCACCGCCTTCTGCGTGGAGACGTCGAGCGCCGAGGTGATCTCGTCGGCGATGAGCAGCGATGGGTCGAGCAGCGTGGACAGGACCAGGACCACGCGCTGCTTCATGCCGCCCGACAGCTCGATGGGGTAGCGCTCGAGGACGTCCGGCGTCAGCCCGACGAGCCCCAGGCGACGCACGAACTCGTCGCGGATGCCCGCGTACCGGACCCCCCGCGATTCCAGCAGCTCCTGTGCCATCCGGCCGATGCGCCGCGTGGGGTTCAGGGCGCTCATGGCGTACTGGGGGACGCTGGAGATCGCCGTGAACCGATGCCGCTGCATCGCCTTGGCATCGGCGATGGGCAGCGGCTCGCCATCGAGCTCCACGTGGCCGCCCACGTGCCTCATCCGGTCGTCCATCCGGATGAGGCTGTTGCCGAGCGTGGACTTGCCGCTGCCTGACTCGCCCGCCAGACCCATGATCTCGCCATCCGCCACGCCGAACGTGGCGCCGTCGACCGCGTGGACGTCGCCGGCCAGCGTCCGGTAGTGGATCCGCAGGTCGGTCACCGTGAGGGTCACCGGTCAGGTCTCCCGCAGCCGAGGGTTGAACACCTCGTCCAGCCCCACGTTCATGACGTACAGCGAGCCGACCACGGCGGTGATGGCCAGCCCCGGCGGGATGAACCACCACCACAGGCCCAGCGGCAGCGCGCTCCAGCGGACGGCGTTGTTCATCATCAGCCCCAGGCTGATGCCATCGGTGGGACCGAGGCCGATGAACTCGATGGTCGCGGCGATGAGGATCGCGCCGCCGAACAGCAGGATGAACGTCATGAACAGGTACGACGCCATGTTCGGGGCGATCTCGCGGACGATGACCTGCCGGGTGCCCGCACCCGACAACCGAGCGAGGTCGACGAACTCCCGCGACGCCAGCGAGAAGGTCTGGGCGCGGATGGCCCGGGCGGCCCATGGCCACGAGGTCAGGCCGATGAAGATGGCCTCGACCGCGAGGCCTCGGACCTGGAGATAGGCGGAGATGAGCAGCAGCACCACCAACGTGGGGATGACCAGCACGATGTTGGTGATCATCGTGAGCACCTCGTCCACCCAGCCGCCCTTGTAGCCGGCCACGAACCCGATGGTCATGCCCACGATCGCGGCAAGCCCGCCACCCAGCAGCCCGACGAGGAGGGTCGCGCCCATGCCATGGACGAACTGGGACAGCACATCCTGGCCGAAGGTGGTGGTCCCGAAGGGATAGGCCTGGTTGGGCGCGACCCCCGGCGGGCCGATGTAGTCGAGCGGCGGGTTGGGCCACAGCCACGGACCCACCACCGCGATGGCGATCGCCAGCACGACCATGGCCAGCCCGAACAGCAGCTTCCGGGACCGGACGACGAAGTACAGCGTCTCGCGGCGTGGGGCGGACGCGCGCGTGGGGGTGGTCGGCTGGACGGGTGCGCTCCCGGCGTTCGCCGGGACCTGGGTGCCCGCGGCGTCGCTCATGCCGTCGAGCCCGCCATGCCCACGCGGGTCCGTGGGTCGACCAGCACGTACGCGATGTCGATGAGGAAGTTGGCGAGCAGGACCCCCACGATGATGAACAGGAAGATCCCCTGGAGCAGGAACACGTCCTGCGTCTGGATGGCCTGCAGCGCGAGATAGCCCAGGCCCGGGTACAGGAACACCACCTCGGTGACCAGTGCGCCAGCCACGATGACGCCCAGCTGGAGCGCGAGGCCGGTGAGCTGGGGCAGCATCGCGTTGCGGAACGCGTACGTGCGGATGAGGCGGCTGGGTGCGCCGAGCGTCTGGAGGTAGCGCGAGTAGTCCGAGTCGAGCTCGTAGATGATCATGTTGCGCATGCCGATGGCCCAGCCGCCGAAGCCCACCAGGAACAGCGACAGGAACGGCAGGAACCAGTGCATCACGGCGTCGCCCGCGAACCGCAGCGTGAGCGTCGGGGTCAGGGAGTAGGAATATGGCCCGCTGATGGGGAACCAGTGGAGCACCGACGCCAGTGCCCAGGCGAGCATGATGCCCAGCCACATGTAGGGCGTGGCGGTGAGGATGTAGCCCACCGGCAGGGCCGTGTTGTCCAGCCACTTCCGGCGCGCGGCGTAGGCCCCGAACCAGTTGCCCGCGATCCAGCTCAGCGTGATCGAGGGGATGAGCAGCGCGAGGGTGTACGGCAGCGCGTTGAGGATCACCTGGGTGACGGGGGTCGGGAACAGGAACACGCTGATGCCCAGGTCGCCATGGAGCAGCGAATCCCAGAAGTTGAGGTACTGCTGCCAGATGGGGAGGTCCATCCCGAAGGAGTGGTTGAACCACGCCTCCATCTTGGCGAGCGCCTCCGGCTGGAGGCTCATCCGCGACAGCATGTTCTGGACCGGCCCACCCGGCATGAGGCGTGGGATGAGCCAGTCGAGGGTGACCGCCACGACGAAGGTCAGGCCGTAGAGGACGAGCTTGCGGCCGAGATATCGGCGCATCGAGGCTCCTGTGCGGAGGTGTCGTCCGCTGCGAGGGCGGGGGTCGGGCGCCCCTCGTCCGGAGGGACGAAGGGGCGCCCGGGAGGGTCAGGTCAGCCGCCTGCCTCGGGATGGGTCAGCGCATCCAGCATCCGGATGCCGCCCATCTGCCAGTAGCCGCGCCAGGTGCTCGGGGGCACCTGGAGGCCATCGGCGGAGGGCCAGCCGGTCCAGACGGCGTTGCTCGCCTGGGCCCACAGGCCGTTGTACCAGAGCGGGATGATGGGCAGCTCCTTGAGCTGGATCTCCTGGAGCTGGCTGATGATGGCCTTCATGCCATCGATGTCGTCGGACTTGACGTGGTCGAGGTCCTGGACCAGGGCGTAGGCCTCCGGGCTGTCGAAGCGCTGGAGGTTGCCCACGCTGGTGTTCTGGACGTCGGCGATGGGCTCGCGGAAGATCCAGTTGTAGTAGGTCCAGGGCGTGTTGGACATCTGCTGGTCGTTCATGATCGCCAGGTCGAAGTCGCCACGCTGGATCTTGTCGGTGCGCGCACCGTAGTCGTTGGTCGTATCGGCCACGACGTTGATGCCCGCCGCCTGGGCGCTGTTGGCGATGCTCCGGATCGACTCCTCCCAGTCGGACCAGCCGGTCGGCACGATGAGCGACAGCTCGATCGCGGAGCCGTCCTTGTTCTCCACCAGGCCGTCGCCGTCGGTGTCGACATAGCCCGCGGCCGCGAGGTCGGCCTTGGCCTTCTCGGGGTCGTAGCTGAAGCCGTACTGCGAGACGAGGTCCTGGTCCACGAAGGAGTCCCAGGTCGGCAGCAGGCCCGTCGGGTTGGCCTTCTGGACGATGCCGCCGTAGACCACGTTCTGGATCTCGTCGGTGTTGATGGACTCCGCGAGGGCGCGTCGGAACGCCGCGTCATCGAGGGGTGCCTTGGTGGTGTTGGGGACGAGCCACGCCGTGTTGGCGGACATGTGGTACGGCTTGTCGGCGTAGTAGGCCTGGAGGCCGTAGCCGCCCGCGAGGATGTTCGCGGTGCCGGGCAGGAAGTTGTTGGACAGGTCGATCTGGCCCTGGAGCACCAGGCCCAGCATCACGTTGTTGCCGCCGTTGACGATGTCCACGATGTACTTCGGCTTGGGGTCCAGGCCGAGGGCCTTGGTGCCCCACCAGTCGGGGTTGCGCTCCCAGACCATGCGGTCCTGGGCGACGCTGTTGAACTTGTAGGGCCCGGAGCCGATGGGGGCGGGGTCGGGGCCGTTGGCGCCCGTCACGGTCTCCTCGGTGTCCAGCGTGCCCTTCCAGATGTGCTCCGGCAGGATCGCCCGGTTGTACAGGAAGTTCGACCACTGCTGGTAGTTGGCTTCCGAGAACTCGAACTTGACGGTCAGGTCATCGACCGCCTCGACGCTCGACAGGAAGCTCCACAGGGAGCTGTAGGGGACGTTGGGGAGCTTGCCCAGCTCCAGCGTGAACACCACGTCAGCTGACGTGAGGGGCTCGCCGTCCTGCCAGGTGAGGCCATCGCGGAGCTTGAGGGTGTACTCGGTGTCGCTGGTCCACGCGCCGCTCTCCGCCAGCCAGGGCGTGTACGCGTTGGCCTGGTCGGCCGTCAGGGGGTCGTACGTGAACAGCGGCTCGTACAGCAGGCCGAGCGTGCCCATCGCGTACTGGCCATCCCAGATGGGGTTCCAGCTGCTCGGCGCGCCGTACTGCGTGCCGCTGGTGTAGAGCGTCTCGTCACGCGGGAACTCGCCCTGTGCCGCCACGGGCGCTGCCGTGGGCACGACCGCCGCGGCCGCCAGGACCGCGGTGCTCAGCAGGGCGAGGGTTCGGGATCTGGTTCGCATGCCGTTCCTCCTAGCCTCGGGTGTGGGGATCGCCATGGGTCAGCGGTGCGAGTCCTCCTCCTCTCTGTGTCGGGCCCCGTCCGGGATCCTGTCGTGGGCCGCGTGGCCGGTCGCGGCCACGGGAATCCCTGGCGTCGGGCTTGTCGGGTGGCCGGCTCGGTCGGCAGGTGCGTCGGGCTCCCACGCGTCCCCCAGCGTCGAGCGACGGATCACCAGCTCGGTGGGCAGCACGATCCGCCGCGGGCCTCCGTCCGGGTGCGCCACGAGGTCGATGAGCGCGCGCGCCGCGTACGTCCCCTGGAGCTGGATCCCCTGCCGGACGGTGGTCAGGGGTGGCTCGGTCTGGGCCGCGAACGTCAGGTCATCGAAGCCCGCGACGGCCACGTCCTCCGGCACCCGCAGCCCACGCTCGTGGATCGTGCGGAGGGCGCCCAGCGCCGTCGCGTCGTTGGCGCAGAAGATGGCGTCCACGCCCAGGTCCAGGAGCTCGGCGGCGGCCCGGCTGCCGGACGGCTCGTTGAAGTCGCCATCGACCACGAAGCCGCGCGGGTCGAGGCCCGCCCGAGCCAGCGCCTGGCGGTATCCCTGGATCCGGTCCTCGGCGGCGATGGTCCGACGGGTCCCGGAGATGTGCCCGATCCGGGTGCGCCCGATCGACGCGATGTGGCTCACCACGTGCTCGGCGGCGGCCACGTCGTCGATGCTCACGAAGGAGGCCGTGACCTCGTCGCTCCGATGCCCCACGAGCACCGTGGGCAGCGACGACGCGAGCATCCCGTCGACCAGGGGGTCGTCCAGCTCGTTGGCCGTGACGATGATGCCATCGAGCAGGCGCATCGACAGGATCCGATCGAGGTTCTCCTCGCGCGACCGGTTGCCGAGCCAGAGCATCATGCCCAGCGAGCGCTCGGCCAGCGCGTCCGCGATGCCCTGGAGCAGCCGCCCGAAGTAGGGGTCCTGGAACAGCAGGCTGGGGGACAGGTGGACGACCACGCCTACCACGCCCGAGCGGCCCGAGGCCAGCATCCGCGCAGCAACGTTGGGTCGGAAGCCCGTCTGGGCCAGGGCGGCCATCACCTGCCGGCGGGCACGCTCCGACGACGGGCCGCCGTTGATGACGCGCGATACGGTCGAACGCGACACGCCGCTCAGGGCGGCGAGGTCGTCCAGGGTCCTCGCCATGATCCGCCAGGATCTCCTCGCTCCAGGGAAGGATCGCGCCCCCGCCGGCCGCAGGTTTGGGAGCGCTCCCATCGTAGGTCCGCTGTCGTCCGTGTCAAGAGCCATCGTACAGATGTGACTTTCGTGCACGGTTGGGGCGCGACGCTGGCGTGCCAGGAGGGGCACGTTGGGAGCGCTCCCAGTGGCCCACGCCGACAACCGTGGCGGGCATGGCTCGGTCCTTGGCCGCTGGGACCTGTGCTAGGCTCGCCCACCTGATGCTCACGCTCGTCGGCACGCCGGGACTGCCGGACCCGGACCTCCAGCCGCCCACCATCGCCGAGCCCGGCGACCCCTTCGCGGAGCTGCGCGTGGTGCATCTGGTGGCGCGCGTCGAGCGGGGCGTCCCCATCCGGGTCCGCGACCTGGTGGACCACCTCAACGCCTGCTATGTCGATTGGTCGTTCTCGCGCGGCGTGGTCGTCGGAGCGCTGGTGCAACTGCAGGCGAACTGGACGGCCGACTTCCGGTCGGCCTCGGGCGTGGAGCTGCGCGAGGGCGTGGCGGGCGCCGAGCTGACCCTCGAGGACACGCCCCGCATGGGTCCCTGGCTGGTGAGCCAGGCCGCCCGTCTGGCCGAGATGTGTACCGAGCGTCTCCGCGCCTTCGCGGTCGAGGAGGGGGCCATCCCCTGACGACCGGGCGCGGCGGACGCGCCCCAGGCCGTGCCCAGCACCCTCGGCGTCCGCGTACGCCCCGCACCCATGGAGACCTTGCACCGATGACCGATTACGCGACCCCTGGCGCCCTCGTCAGCGCCGACTGGGCCAGACAGCACCTCGACGACCCGGGCGTCCGGTTCGTGGAGGTGGACGTCGACACCGCCGCCTACGAGCAGAGCCACATCCCGGGCGCGGTGGCCTGGGATTGGACCAGCCAGCTGTCCGACGGCGTGCGTCGGGACATCGTCAGCCGCGACGAGCTGGGGTCCCTCCTGTCACGCTCGGGCATCGGGCAGGACACCCACATCCTGCTGTACGGCGACAACAACAACTGGTTCGCCGCGTGGGCCTACTGGCAGCTCAAGCTGTTCGGCTGGGACAAGGTCAGCCTCGTCAACGGCGGCCGCAGGTACTGGCTGGACAACGGCTACCCGGTGACCGTGGACGTGCCGTCGTACCCGGCCACCAGCGTGACCCTGCCCGAGGTCGACCGCTCCCTGCGCGCCTTCCGGGACGAGATCCTGTCGCGCCTCCCCGAGGTGGGCGCAGGCCTCCGACTGGTGGATGTGCGCTCGCCCGCCGAGTTCAACGGCGAGGTCATCGCGCCTCCGGGCATGAGCGAGACCGCCCAGCGCGCCGGCCGCATCCCGGGCGCCACGTCGGCACCCTGGGCGCAGACGGTCAACGAGGACGGCACCTTCAAGGACGCCGACACCCTCGCCGCGCACTATGCGGCCAAGGGCGTGACCCCCGACCGGGAGGTCATCGCCTACTGCCGCATCGGCGAGCGCTCGTCGCACTCGTGGTTCGTGCTCCACGAGCTGCTGGGCTATCCCAAGGTCCGCAACTACGACGGGTCGTGGACCGAGTGGGGCTCGCTCATCGACGTGCCCATCGAGAAGGGCGCACCCGCCTGACCTACGGGGGCTGGCCGGTCAGGGACCCGGCCAGCCCCCGTACACCGCCGCCACGACCCGGGCGATCGGCTCCTGGTCCATCGCCCAGCGGTTGCTGAGCACCACCACCACGAGCCCGCGCTCGGGATCCACCCACAGTCGGGTCCCGGAGATGCCGCCGTGCGTGAACGCGGTCATGCTGCCCGGGATGGGCACCCCGGCGAGGGTCGCGCCGCCCAGGGCGTCGGGCCGCGGCGTGTGCCAGCCGAGCGCGTAGTGCGGCTCTCGTGACGTGCCGTCCTCGAGGAGCTCCGGGATCCCCACGGTCTGCTCGCGGGTCATCAGGTCGATCGCATCCTGGGACAGGATCCGGGGCGTCCCGGGGTCCGCGACCGCGCGGGGCAGCAGCGCACGGCCGAACCGCAGCAGGTCCTCCGCGGTGCCGAACAGCCCGCCGCCCGGCAGGGTGGCGGCCGCCAGGAAGCGGCTGATCACCCGGCGGGTGACCGGGTTTGCGGGACCGATGCCGTGCACGTCGACGGTCCGCGACAGGACGGGTCGCACGTCGAACCGGGTGTCGTCCATGGCCAGCGGCGCCAGCAGCCGGGCCCGCAGGGCCTCGTCGAAGCCCATGCCGGTCTGCGCCCGGAGCAGCTCCGCGAGCAGGTAGAAGCCGTCCGAGGCGTAGGCGTACCGCGTGCCTGGCTCGAAGGTCGGCTCCGACGCCATCACCTTGTCCACCAGCGTGGCATAGCCCGGCCGCCTGCGATGGAGCTCGTCGAGGGGGAGGTCGGGCATGCCCGAGGTGTGGGTCAGCACGTGCCACGGCGTGACTCGGTCGCGCAGGCCGCCCCGGAAGCGCGGCAGCCACTCGCCCACGGGTCGGTGGAGGTCGAGCCGTCCCTCGTCGACCAGCTGCATCGTCGCGGTCGCCACGATGGGCTTGGTGACCGAGGCGAGGAAGAACAGGCTGTCGGTCGCCACGGGGCGGTCGCGCGGTCCCCGCACGGCATGGATGACGCGGGTGCTGGCGGGATCGGAGATGCCCAGCACCACGCTGGGCAGCGTGCCATCGGCGACCAGCGTCTCCGCGAGGCGCATCGCTCCACGAGGGTCCATCGCCGTCGAGTGTAGGCGCGGGTGCCCAGATCCCCCGATGGCCGATGATGGGAGCCATGACCCGCGACGACCTGATCGTTCGCACCAGGGCCCTCGTCGACCAGGGCGAGGCACTGGTCGCGGACCCGACGCTGGCCAGCCTCCGGGAGTGGATCGGTGCCTCCGACCGGCTGCTCGCCGAGGCATGGGGCCACATGGACCGCTATCACCTGTCCTGGCTCATGGTCGGTCGGCCGAGCGGCTCCGTGCGGGGACGCCCCATGGATGGGGACGAGGAGCGCGCCTACGTGCGCGATGTCGCCATCCAGAAGACGGCCGCCCTGCGGATCAGCTTGGCGGCCGCCGAGCAGGGGATGCCCTTCGTGGGCGAGACCGACGCGATCGACGCCTGAGCCAGCCGCGTCAGGCCGAGGACGCGGTGGCGGCCGAGCGTGCGCCCATCCAGCCGAGGACTGCGGCCAGCACCAGGCACAGCAGGTCCAGCAGCCCGACCTGCGGGCCCAGCCAGTCGAGGAACGGGGTCGCCGCCAGACGGTCGGGGAATGACCGCGCGGAGCCCGGCAGGATCGCCATCGCCACGAGCCATGACGACACGAGGGCGGCGACCCACGCGGCGGCGCCCAGGGACAGCCCCAGGACCTCCGGCGTCGGCGAGGGTCGATGCGCCAGGCCCGACCAGGCACCCCGACGCACCGCCGCCCCGACCAGCCAGCCACCCGCGCCCGCCACCACGACCAGTCCCAGGGTGACGTCGAGGATGCTTCGGAGGAGCCCGGCCACCAGCGCGACCACGAGCGCCACCACGACGCCCAGGAGCAGGCCACGCGCGAGGTCGGGGTGCTCCCGCACGGGGACGCTCGGCGCGCGGTATCGCTCGCCCGGAGGTCGCTCCAGATGCCGGGGTCGGACATCACCCGGGCCGATGGCAGGGTCCACGGTCAGACTGTAGCCGCTAGACTGGACCACCCATGCCACATCCCCTGCTCGGCCTGCCACCCTCCGATGCCACCGCCGGCAGCCCGCGTGCCGCGGCGCGTCTGCGTGCCGACCGGGTGCGCGTCGCCACGCTCGCCCTCGAGGCGACCCTCCGCATCGACCCCACCTTCGGCGATCGCCACGACGAGATCGCGCTGCGACGCATCCTGCGGGACCTTGACCGGCACGTGGAGCAGCTCGCCCGCGCCATCGAGACGGGCGAGCAGCGGTTCGTCACCGAGTACGGGGAGCAGGTCATCCCGATCTACCGTCGGCGTGGCATCCGGATGAACGACTACGCGGCCGTGCTCGCGGGCCTCCGGGAGGCATCGCTGTCCGTCCTGCACGGCACGGACGGATCCACTGCGACCGCCTGCATCGACGCGTGGGTGGCGCGGGTCCGACACCATCGGCGGCTGGCGGGCGACCACAAGGGCAACCCCCTGGTCCGCTTCATCTGGAAGGGCGCCGGCCTGGGCGATGACACGGTGGTCTAGCCGATGACGATCAAGTGGGTCAAGGTCGACCCGTTGGTCATGAATGGCGAGCCCTTCTGCTACGGGACGCGGCTGACGGTCCGCAACCTGCTCGAGATGCGCGCCGCGGGCGTCGCGCCGGCCGACATGATGGCGCAGCATCCGGAGCTCCGCCGCGTGGGGATCGCCAGTGCGTTCGCGTACGCGGCGGCGAACCGCGACCGCTTCGCCCAGTTCTTCGACCCGGACGGCACGCTCCACGGGCCGGGCTTCAGCGCCGCCGAGGCGGCCGACCTGCCGGAGCCGCTGCGCACCGCGGCGGGCGTGGTGGTCACCGCGGGCGAACCCGAGCCGGTGGCCGCTCGCCGCTGACCCGGCGCCCGCACTGGGCTGCGCGGCTCTCCGGCCGCGGATCAGACGCCGGTCGTCGCGAGATCGGCAAGGACGGCGGCCAGCGCCCGGACCCCGGTCAACGCATCGTCGATGGTGGCACCCTCGCCTGGCGCGTGGCTCACGCCGGTGGGGTTGCGCACGAACATCATGGCGGTCGGCACATGGGTCGCCAGGCTGCCCGCGTCATGCCCGGCTGCCGTGGAGAGCGTCGGCGCCACCACCCCCTGACCTCGGAGGACGCCACCGATCCGCTCCCGAAGCGCCGGGTCGAACGAGATGGCGGGGGTCCACGACTCCTGCGCGAACGCCGTCGTGACGCCTTCGGAGCGTGCCGCACGTTGGGTCGCGCGCCGGACGCCATCGAGGATCGCCCGAACCGTGGGCTCGCTCGTCGCCCGGACATCCAGCCACGCCTCGACCGACCCGGGCACCACGTTGGAGCCGTTGGGAGTCACGAAGACGCGCCCCACGGTCGCGACGCCAGCCATGGCCGCGGCGACGCGTCGGGCCGCCCGGACCAGCGCCGCGAGCACCAGCATCGGGTCGTGCCGGTCGGCAAGGCGCGCGGTGCCTGCGTGATCCGGACGGCCATCGATGGCCACGTGCCATCGGCCGTGCGGGTCGATCCCCGACGCGAGGCCGAGCGGCTGGCCGAGGGGGCCCAGCGCTCGCCCCTGCTCGATGTGCAGCTCGACGTACGCCTCGAGCCCACGGACCCGGTCGAGGTCCGGCCCCATCGCCGACCCGTCAATGCCCAGGCTGCGGACGGCGTCCTCGAAGCGGACCCCGGATGGATCGGTCCGGGCCGCCAGCACGGATGGGTCCACGGCCCCGGTCGTGAGACGGCTGCCCAGCGTCGCGAGTCCGAAGCGAGCGCCCTCCTCCTCGGCCCACGCGACGACCGCGATGGGCCGCGGGGGATGCATCCCACGCGAGCGCAGGACGTCGATGGCCGCGAACGCCGAGACGACCCCCAGGGCGCCGTCCCAGGCACCCCCGCCCGGCACCGTGTCGAGATGGCTCCCCGTGGCGACGGCGCGCTGGGCCCGGCCCGGCCACCAGGCCCACAGGTTGCCGTTGGCATCGGTCTCGACCGGCATGTCCCGGGTGCTCGCGGCGGCCACGAACCAGTCCCGCGCCTGACGATCCTGGACCGTCCAGGCCAGTCGCTCCGTGGCGCCCGACGGCGAACGGCCGATCGCGGCGAGGCCCGACCAGAGGTCGTCGAACCGCTGGGCGAGCATCGCGTCGTCGAGGCTGCTGGTCTGGGTCACGGGCGTCAGGTGCCGATCCGCTCGCCCGGCCGGAAGTGGAGCCGGAGGCGGTAGCTGTCGCCGGGATGGGTGAGCGTCACCTGGGTCACCGCCAGGCTGCCCGACCAGGTCCGGCGGCGGACCACGAGACACGGTCGATGGGGGTCGATGCCCAGCCAGCGACATTGGTCGGGGTCGGCGAGGGCCGCCTCGATGGACTCCTCGACCTCGGAGATGGGTGCCCGCACCCGCATCAGGTGCTGGTTGGGCGTGACGCGCGTGAAGTCCTCGTCGAGGTAGTCGGGTGCCGCGGCGGGGTTGACGAAGCGATCCTCGAGCTGGAGCGGCACACCGTCGTCGAGGTGGAGGATGAGCGAATGGAACACGGGCGCCCCGGCGGGCAGGTCGAGCGCCCATGCGATGAGATCCGACGCCGCGACGCGCTCCAACCGCAGCACCTGCGCCCGGTGCTCGTGCCCGCGCGACGCGATCTCGTCCGAGATGCTGCCCACCACGAGCGCCGCGGACTGGTACTTCACATTGGCAACGAACGAGCCCACGCCCTGGACCCGGACGAGGTATCCCTCCGTGGTCAGGTCGTGCAACGCGCGGTTGGCGGTCTGTCGCGAGACGCCGAACGTGCGCATGACCTCGTGCTCCGACGGCACGCGCTGGCCGGGAAGCCACTCGCCGGACTCGATGCGCCCGATGACGTACTGCTTGACCTGGTGGTACAGCGGTCTCGGCGCCGGGCCGGGCTGCTCCGCGGCGTCAGCCATGCTCGGCCATCCGGTGCATCGTCGCGACGTAGCGCTCCCTGATGGTGGCCTCGTCGGGGTGGTGGCCATCGCGGATGCGCCACCGACCCCCGACCATCACGTCCCGGACGGGCGATGGCCCGCCGGACATGGTCCAGGCGTCCAGCACCGTGTCCGGCCCATGCGCGGCCAGGGCTGGGACGCTCCCGTCCAGCACCACCAGGTCGGCACGTGCGCCCGCCTCGATGCGACCCGTGGTCGGGCCCAGCCAGGGCGCCCCGGCGAGTGCCCCGTCCAGCAGCGCCCGTCCAGTCTGCCGACGCGGCCCCGAGTCCGCCGCGACCACGTTGCGCCGGCCTCCGGCGAGCCGCTGCCCCAGTTCCAGCATCCGCAGCTCGAGCGCCGCGTCGGTGGTGTGGTGGCCGTCGGTGCCGATGCCCCAGGCCCCGCGCGCGTCCTGGTACGCGGGCAGCGGGAACAGCCCGTCGGCGAGCGTCGCCTCCGTCACCGGGCAGATCGCCACGCTGGCCCCGACGGTCGCGACGTCACGCAGCTCCTGGGCATCCGCGTGCGTGGCATGGACCAGGCACCACCCCTCGTCGATGCCGACCTGGTCCAGCAGCAGCCGGACTGGCGATGCCCCCAGCCGGTCACGACACACGGCCACCTCCTCGATGCGCTCTGCGACATGGATGTGCACCGGGCCGCCCCCGGTGGCACGCCAGGCAGCTGCGAGCTCACGGATGCCCTCGATGGTGGCGGCTCGGAGGCTGTGGGGTGCGACGCCCGCGCCGAGCAGCGGATCCCCGCGGTCGCGCGCCGCCACCGCGATGCCCACCAGGTCGTCCAGGTCGAGACGGAACCGCGCCTGGTCCGCGCGCAGCGGCTCGTGCACGCCGCCCTGCTGGTACAGCGCCGGCAGCAGCGTCAGGCCGATGCCGACCTGGGCCGCCGCATCGGCCAGCTGCCAGGCCATCGTGCCGCGGTCCGCGAAGGTCTGCCCACGACGGTCGCGATGCAGGTAGTGGAACTCCCCGACCTGGGTGAAGCCGCCCTGCAACAGCTCCAGATAGAGCATCGCGGCGATGTCCCGGAGCTCGTCAGGCCCGACCAGCGCCGCGGCGTGGTACATCGCCTGCCGCCACGTCCACAGGTCGTCATGGGCACCCTCGGCGCGTCGCTCGGTGCGGCCCGCGATCGCCCGATGGAAGGCATGCGAGTGGAGGTTCGGCACGCCCGGGATGGCGAAGCCAGGGACACGCTCGTCCGGCTGCCACCCGGGGGGCGCCACGTCCGCGACGTCGGCGATCCGTCCGCCCTGGTCGATGGTCAGGTATCCCGGGGAGGCCCAGCCACCGGGCTGGTGGAGATGCTCGACCTCGAGGCGTGCGCCCGCCACCGTCGACCACGCCACGCCCGCATCCTCCCGGCTCCCGATCGTCCACCCGGATGACCTTGACGGTGGTCCACCGTACATGTACTGTCAACCACTCGTCCGGTCGGTGTCGACTGTTGACACTCTCCGGGCGCCACGGGAATGGCGGGTGCGGGAGGCCAGGGCACGGGGCAGCCGGTCGCTGGTTCCGACGGCCCAGTTCGGGGAGGAACGTCGTGGTCGCTCAGGCCGAGGTGCGCAAGGTCGTCGAATCCGTCGATGCCGTGGTTCGCCACATCGACGCCGCCCGGGACGCCATCTGGGAATCGCCGCCGCAGGAGGTCCTGTCGCTGGGCGCGGGCCATGTCCCTCGCGGCACCGGTGCCAAGAACAACTACCTCTCGACGCTCATCTTCGCGGAGAACGAGCTGCGGACCCTGACCGACGAGATCCTGTGGTTCGGCTGGGTGACCGCGACCCGCCATCCCGAGCTCGACCTCAGGACGCTCGTCGCGTACATGGATGAGATCGCCCAGTACAAGGCGAACATGTTCGACTACGTCGGGCTGCCGGAAGGCTGCGAGGTCCTCAAGGAGTACGTGGGTGGCATCGCCATCGCCACGACCATGGACGAGTTCGCGCGCCTGACCGAGTCGGCGATGACCTACTTCAACCGGCTGCACGGTTGGGTGGACATCGTCTTCCCGTGGGGCCTCGTCAACGGCTTCCACCGCGTCAACCCGCTCCAGAAGATCGCGGACGCGCAGCGCGCCGCCCACGCCTGACCGGGGGAGCGAGACAGCCATGAAGATCCGGTTCAACCTCGCCGGCGAGGATGTCGCGGTCATCGAGATCTGGGAGGACAAGGTCCCCCAGCTGGCCCACAAGATCCGCGAGGCACTGCCCTTCGCCACCTATCTCCAGCACGGCAAGCTCACCGGCGACCTGCTGCTGATGCAGACCAAGATCCTCGCGGACTGGGAGAACATCTTCTATCCCGACGACCTGGTCGCCGAGAAGCTGGCCACCCACTCCGAGGTCCGGGGCGCCGTCTCGTACTACGGGCCGCGCCAGCAGATCTCGATCATGTACGGCAACGACATCCCGCCCGAGCCGCTGCCCGTGTCGGCCATCGGCTGGGTCATCGAGGGCGCCGACCAGCTGGAACTCATCGGCCTGCGCACCTGGCTGGAGCCGGGCATGCGCGTCTGGCTGTCGCTCATCGAGGAGTAGGGAGGAGTCGCCTAGGGGGAGCATCCGACCCGGCGTCGGGGGGCCGACGAATGACGGTGATGTCCGTGGTCGCGCGAGCGGCACGTTTCGCAGGAGGTTCCATGCACGCACCAGCAAGGACACGATCGGGTCGCCGATCGTCCGGGATCCTCGTCGCGGCGGTCCTGGCCGCGACGGCCGCCATCCTGCCCGGGGCGCAGGCGATGGCCCAGGATGCCACGCCCACCGGCACGCTCCGGGTCGGCATCGCCGCGCTGAGCACGGCGGACACCCTCGACCCGGCGATGGCGACCACGGCCGGTGGCTACGCCATCGCACGCCAGCTCTATGACACGCTCGTGGAGTACGGCATCGACGGCTCCGTGGTGCCGCGGCTCGCGGAGTCGGTCACGCCCGGCGAGACCGCGGACGTCTGGACGGTCAAGCTGCGCGAGGCGCACTGGTCGGACGGCCGCCCGGTCACCGCCGACGATGTCATCGCCTCGGTCCAGCGCTGGTTCTCGGGCGATGAGCCGATGGCTCCCGCGAACTCGCTGCCGTTCGTGGACCCGGACGCCATCACCAAGGTGGATGACCTGACCGTCGAGTTCCACCTCAAGTACCCCACGGTCGTGTTCCCCGACGCACTCACCTCGCCGCTCGCGGCGATCGTGCCCGCGGACTTCGACGCCGCCGCGCCCATCGGCTCGGGCCCCTTCGTGCTCGCCGAGAACGACCCGGGCGTGCGTGTCACGTTCACCGCGAACGAGGACTACTGGGAGGCCGGCAAGCCCGGGGCCGCCGAGCTCGAGCTCATCTCGTTCCCGGACAGCACGTCCATGATCAACGCGCTCATCGGCGACCAGATCGACGTCGCATCGTCCATGGATCCCAGCCTCGTGCCGCTCGTCGAGGGGGCAGGCGATGGCTACACCGTGTTCAGCTATCCCACCAGCGGCACGCTGACATGGCAGATGAACGTGCTCCAGGAGCCCTTCGACGACCCGCTCGTGCGCCAGGCGTTCCGGCTGGCCGTGAACCGCCAAGAGCTCATCGACCAGGTCTACGTGGGCAACGCGATGATCGGCAACGACATCTTCTCGCCCTTCGACCCGCTGTACGACGCAGACCTGCCGCAGCGCGAGCAGGACGTCGCCAAGGCCAAGGAGCTGCTGGCGCAGGCCGGCTATCCCGACGGCGTCGATGTCGAGCTGACCGCGGCTCCCATCCAGCCGACCGCCGTTCGCCAGAACGAGGTCATGGTCCAGCAGGTCAAGGACGCCGGCTTCAACGTCAACTTCAACCAGGTGGACGCCGCGACCTACTACGGCGACGCCTACGGCACCTATCCCCTGTCGCTCTCCTTCTGGGGCCAGCTGGGCATCTTCGACCAGGCCGCCTTCACCATCGTGAACGACGCGCCCTACAACGCCACCAAGTGGCAGGACGACGAGTACAACGCGCTGTACGAGGAGGCGGTGCGCACCGTCGACGACGCCAAGCGCGCCGAGCTGGTGCACCAGATGCAGCAGATCGAGTACGAGCGCGGCCCCTACGTGGTGCCCCTGTTCGTGAACAACCTGAGCGCCTATGACACCAAGGTGACCGGCTACCAGCCGTATCCCAACAGTGACGGGCCGAGCGGCTACAACTTCAAGGACATGAGCATCGGCGAGTAGTCGATGACCTTCGGCCCGGCCCCGGTGACCTGCCGGGACCGGGCCGAACCCACGTGCCGCATGCGAGCCCCTGCCGCCTTGACCCCTGACCCGTGCCGTCGCCGGCCGGACCGTCAGGGTGTCCGCGCGTCATGAGCGCCTCGCTGCCCGGGTCGCTCCCGCCGCCGGCCCCCCTACAGGGCGTCGGTCCGCTGACGCCGACTGCCGCCCCATCCGTGCGTGGGCCGCTGCTGCGCTACGTGGGCCGCCGCACGCTCTATGGCGTGCTGATGCTCGCCATCGTGTCCGTGGCGGTGTTCTTCTTCACCCAGGCCCTGCCAGGCGATGTCGCGCGGCAGGTCCTTGGCCAGACGGCCACCCAACAGCAGGTCGACGCGCTGCGGGAGCGTCTGGGGCTCGATCGCCCATTGATCACCCAGTACCTCGATTGGGTGCACGGGCTCGGCACGCTGGACCTGGGCACGTCCCTGACGTCCGGCAAGGATGTCGTGGCGCAGCTCGCGCCACGCCTCGTCGCGTCCGCGCTGCTGGTGGCGCTCACGGTCCTGACGCTGCTCCCGGTCGCCTTCCTGCTGGGCACGGCGGCCGCGCTGCGACCCAACGGCATCATCGACCGGCTCGTGTCCGCGATGGTGCTGCTCATCATCGCCTTGCCCGGCTTCATCATCGCGATCCTGCTGGTGGCCCTGTTCGCGACCAACGTGGTGCGCTGGCTGCCGCCGACCTCGATCATCGATTCGCGCCAGCCGGTGTGGGAGCAGCTGGACCTGTTCGCGCTGCCGGTCCTCGCGCTGGTCCTGGGCTCGCTGCCGTACATGACCGAATCGATCCGCACCACCTTGCGCGAGGAGCTGGCGTCCGAGCACGTGGCCTGGGCCCGCCTGTCAGGCGTCCCGGGCTCCCGGGTGCTGCTGCGCTACGCCGTCCCGAACGCCATCGCGCCCACCCTCCAGGTCGCGGGCACGACCCTCATCTACCTGGTGGGGGGCATCGTGGCGGTGGAGACGGTGTTCGCCTTCCCGGGCGTCGGCGCGTCGCTCGCGGCCGCCGTCGCGAACCGCGACATCCCGGTGGTCCAGGCCATCACGATGCTGCTCGCCGTGGTCGCCCTGGTCATCTACCTGGGCGCGGACGTCCTGGGCATCCTGCTCACGCCGCGGCTCCGGACGTCGCTCCGATGACCATCGGCCCGGCCGACGCCACGCTCATCGCGGTCGCCGAGCCCGGCCCGCCCACGCCGTCAGCGCGGCGCCATCGCTCCGTCCGGGCGCGCGTCGCCGCCGACAGGCGCGCCTGGGTGGGCATCGCCTGCATCCTCGCGGTGGTCGTGATCGCGTTCGGCGGGCCGCTGGTCACGACGTTCGATGCGGGCGACTTCGCGGGCCCGCCCTACCAGCGAGCATCGCCCGAGTTCATCCTGGGCCTCGATGCCCTGGGTCGCGACGTGTTCTCGCAGGTGCTCGCGGGCGGTGCCCTGTTCCTCACCGAGGTGGTCCTCGCGACGCTCCTCGGCGTGGGTCTGGGGACGCTCCTCGGCATCACGCTCGCGTCCTCGCCGCGACGGATCTCGGAGGCCATGCTCACGGTCAACGACACGGTGCTCGTGATGCCCCAGATCGTGATCGCGCTGCTGGTCCTCACCCGTCTGGGCGCGACGCCCGTGACGCTCACGCTGGTCATCGGCTTCGTCCACATCCCCCAGACGGCCCGCGTGGTCATGGCGGCCACCCAACGGGTCGTCGCCCAGGACTACGTGGCGGCGGCGCTGGGCCTGGGCGTCCGACGCATCGGGCTGGTGGTCCACGAGATCCTGCCCAACATCGCGGGGGTCGTGTCGCTCGAGCTGAGCATCCGGCTCGCCATCTCGGCGGTGGTGCTCGCGTCGCTGTCGTACCTCGGCTTCGCGGCATCGGGCGTCGAGTGGGGCCGGATGATCCATGACAACCAGGGTGGTCTGGCCATCCAGCCGTGGGCCGTCATGGCCCCGGTCATCGTGCTGGGCGTCTTCCTCATCGGCGCCAACCTGCTGCGCGACGCGATCGCGCGCGCCCTCGCGACCCACGCATGACGGTCCAGCCGATGGGCGACAGCCCGTCGACCCCGGGCCCGACCGAGGTCCAGGGCCTGCGCGTCACCACGACCACGGGCAGCGTCATCATCCCGGGCCTCGACCTGCGCGTGGACCGAGGCAGCATCGTGGGCGTGGCCGGCGAGACCGGCTCCGGCAAGACCACGCTGGGGCTCGCCATCCTGGGCTGGCAGCGCTCGGGCCTGGTGCGCGCGGCGGGTGCCGTGCTGCTCGACGGCGAGGACCTCGGCGCGATGCCGGAGGAGGACCTGCGGCGGCTCCGCGGTCGGCGCATCGCGTACGTGCCCCAGGACCCCGGCATGGCGCTCAACCCCGCGATGCGAATCCGGGACGCCCTCGGCGAGGTGCTGCGGGCCCACGACGTGCGCGACCATGCGCGGCAGATGGCCCGCATCGGCGAGCTGTTCCGCCAGGTGGGCCTGCCCGACGACCCCGGGTTCCTGGCCCGCTTCCCGCACCAGCTGTCGGGCGGCCAGCAGCAGCGGGTCGCCATCGCGACCGGCTTCCTGCTCGATCCCGAGGTCGTGGTCATGGACGAGCCGACCACCGGCCTCGATGCCGCCACCAAGGCGGGCGTCCTGGCCCTCATCCACGACCTCGCGCGCCGACGCCAGGCGAGCGTCCTGCTCATCAGCCACGACCTGCGGATGCTCCTCGCCGCGAGCGACCGGATCATCATCATGCGCGATGGGGTCATCGTGGAGGACGCGCCCAGCGCCGCGCTGCCACGACCCGGGATGCACGCCTACACGGAGCAGCTGCTCGCCGCGCTGCCCGACCCGACCGCCCACCGTGTCGCGGACCATGGCGCCACGGCCGGCGACGGCCTCTCCGTGCGGGGAATCACGGCTCGCCATGCGGGGGTGGTCATCACCGACGGCATCGACCTCGATGTCGCGCAGGGCGAGTGCGTCGCGCTCGTCGGGGAGTCAGGCAGCGGCAAGACGACCTTGGCGCGCTGCATCGCCGGCTTCCACACGGAGTACGCCGGGAGCGTCGCATGGGACGGCCGCGTCCTGCCGCGCGGCGTCCGCGAGCGCGGAATCGCCGATCTCCGCACCATCCAGTACGTGTTCCAGAACCCGTACGCGTCGCTCAACCCACGGCGCACCGTGGGCGATGCGCTCGCCATGGCGGCACGCACCAGCCGGGGGGTGGCACGGGCCGTCGCCGCCGCGGACGCGGAGCGGGCCCTCGAGCGGGTGGGCATGGACCGCTCGTTCCTGGGCGCGCCGCCACAGACGCTCTCGGGCGGGCAGCGGCAGCGCATCGCCCTCGCCCGGGCGCTCATCGCGCAGCCTCGGCTCCTGGTGTGTGACGAGGTGACCTCGTCGCTCGATGTGTCCGTGCAGGCCGGGATCATCGAGCTGCTCATGGACCTGCGTCGCAGCGAGGGCCTCGCCATGCTGTTCATCACCCACGACCTCGCGCTCGTGAGCTCCATCGCCGCCCGGACCATCGTGCTCCAGCACGGCACCATCGTGGAGCAGGGCCCCACGGCGCAGGTGCTCGACCAGCCCAGCCACGCGTACACCCGGATGCTCCTCAGCCATCACGACGCGACCCAGACGCGGCAGTCCCGATGAGCGCGGCCACGCCCACCACCCACCGGATCGTCCGCGCGCCCCGGGGCAGCGAGCTGACATGCCGCGGGTGGGGCCAGGAGGCCGCGCTCCGGATGCTCATGAACAACCTCGACCCCGAGGTCGCCGAGCGACCCGCCGAGCTGGTGGTCTACGGGGGCACGGGCCGGGCGGCCCGGTCGTGGGCGGCCTTCGACGCGATCGTCCGGGAGCTGCGCGAGCTGGCCGACGACGAGACGCTGCTCATCCAGTCGGGCAAGCCCGTGGGCGTGTTCCGGACGCATCCCTGGGCGCCCCGGGTGCTCATCGCCAACAGCAACCTCGTGGGGCGCTGGGCGACCTGGGAGACCTTCCGGGAGCTCGAGCGCGCCGGGCTCACGATGTACGGTCAGATGACCGCGGGATCGTGGATCTACATCGGGACGCAGGGCATCCTCCAGGGGACCTACGAGACGTTCGCGGAGCTGGCACGCCAGCACTTCGGGGGCAGCCTGCGCGGCCGCGTGGTGCTCACCGCGGGTCTGGGCGGCATGGGCGGCGCCCAGCCGCTCGCGGTGACCATGAACGAGGGCGTCTGCCTCGCCATCGAGGTGGATGTCGAGCGGGCGCGACGACGCCTCGACATCGGCTACGTGGATGGGATGACCGAGTCGCTCGACGAGGCACTGCGTCTCGCGCGGGCGGCCGCTGCGGCGGGCCAGGCGCTGTCCATCGCGCTCGTGGGCAATGCTGCGGAGCTGGAGCCGGAGCTGGTCCGACGGGGCGAGCGGTTCGACGCGGTCACGGACCAGACCTCCGCCCACGACCCCCTCGGCGGCTACGTGCCGGCAGGGGTGACGCCGGAGGCGGCCGAGGAGCTCCGACGTGCCGACCCGGAGGGCTACGTGGCGCGCTCCATGGCGTCGATGGCCAACCAGGTGCGGGCGATGCTGGCGTTCCAGGCCGCGGGCGCCGTGACCTTCGACTACGGCAACAACATCCGGGCCCAGGCGGAAGCGGCGGGCGTGGCTGACGCCTTCGCGTTCCCGGGCTTCGTGCCCGCGTTCATCCGACCCCTGTTCTGCGAGGGCAAGGGTCCTTTCCGGTGGGTGGCCCTGTCGGGTGACCCGCGGGACATCGCGCGCACCGACGAGGCCATCCTCGACCTGTTCCCCGATGACGCGCCGCTGCGCCGCTGGATCGCCATGGCCCAGGAGCGGGTGCCGGTCCAGGGGCTCCCGGCTCGAATCTGCTGGCTGGGCTACGGCGAGCGGGCACGAGCTGGCGCCGCGTTCAACGAGCTGGTCCGGACCGGCGCGGTCCAGGCGCCCATCGTCATCGGTCGGGACCATCTCGATGCCGGGTCGGTGGCCTCGCCCAACCGGGAGACCGAGGCGATGGCCGATGGCTCCGACGCGATCGCCGACTGGCCCCTCCTCAACGCGCTCGTCAACACCGCCGCGGGGGCGAGCTGGGTGAGCATCCATCACGGCGGGGGCACGGGCATCGGCTACAGCCAGCATGCGGGCATGGTCGTGGTCGCCGACGGCACCGACCTCGCGGCGCAGCGGCTGGAGCGGGTGCTCACCACCGACCCCGGCATGGGCGTGATCCGGCATGCCGACGCGGGCTACGCGCGAGCCATCGAGGTCGCGGAGGCTCGAGGCGTGCACATCCCCATGCGGCGGTCGTCATGACGGCCGCCGCCATGCCCCCGCCGGTCGTGCTCACGGGCGCCGGCCTCACGGTCGACGACGTGGTGGCGGTCGCTCGGCATGGCGCGCACGTCCGCCTCGATCCGGACGCGCGAGCGCGCGTGCTCGAGACGCGCGGGGTCATCGAGCGTCTCGTGGCGGCCGGCGAGGTGGTGTACGGGGTGACCACGGGGTTCGGGGCGCTCGCCACCACGTTCGTGGCGCCCGAGCATGCCAGCGACCTCCAGGAGCGTCCGATCCGGAGCCACGCGGCAGGGGTCGGGCCACCGTTCCCCCGGGAGGTCGTGCGCGCGATGCTGCTGCTCCGCGCGAACACCCTCGCCCTGGGTCACTCGGGATGCCGTCCCGAGATCATCGACCGGCTGTGCGACATGCTCCGCCTGGGCATCCACCCGGTGGTGCCCGAGCAGGGCAGCGTGGGGGCATCCGGCGACCTCGCGCCGCTCGCGCACCTTGCCTTGCCCATCGTCGGCCGCGGCGAGGTGGAGCTGGGTGGTCGCACGATGCCCGCGGCGGCGGCGCTCGGTCAGGTGGGGCTGGCGCCGCTCGCCCTCGGCCCCAAGGAAGGCCTCGCCCTGCTCAACGGCACCCAGATGATGAGCGCCATCGGCGCCCTGGTGCTCGCGGATGCCGACCGCCTGTCACGGACGGCCTCGACCATCGCGGCCATGTCCGTGGAGGCGCTCCTGGGCACGGGCGTCGCGTTCAGCGCCGACTATCAGCTCGCCCGCCCCCACCCCGGCCAGGTTCGGACCGCCGCGGAGCTTCGCTGGCTGCTGCGCGACAGCACGCTCCAGGCAGCACACCGGGCGCTCGACCATCGCGTCCAGGACCCCTACTCGGTGCGCTGCATCCCGCAGGTCCACGGCGCGAGTCGCGACGCGTTCGATCATCTCCGACGCGTGCTGGACATCGAGATCAATGCCGCCACCGACAACCCCCTGGTGTTCGCCGGCGACGAGGTCGTCCCAGCGGACGCACTGGCCACGGGCGGCGGCCACGTCATCAGCGGCGGCAACTTCCACGGGCAGCCGGTCGCGCTGGCCCTCGACTTCGCCAAGCTCGCCATCGCCGAGCTCGGGTCCATCAGCGAGCGGCGGGTGGCCCTCATGCTCGACCCTCGGCTCAACGATGGGCTGCCGGCGTTCCTGGGCGCGGCCACGGGTCTGGATTCGGGTCTCATGATCCTCCAGTACACGGCCGCTGCGCTGGTCTCCGAGGACAAGGTGCTGGCGCACCCGGCCTCAGCTGACTCGGTGCCCACGTCCGCGAACCAGGAGGACCACGTGTCGATGGGCTCGATCGCAGCCCGTCATGCGCGCATGGTCCTGGGGCACGTGGAGCACATCCTGGCCATCGAGCTCATCTGCGCCGCGCAGGCGCTGGACATCCGACTGGCGCAGATGCCCGGCACCCGGCCCGGGGCGGGCGTCCTCGAGGCCCACGCCGTGGCTCGCTCCGCGATCGCCCACCTGGGGGACGATCGCGAGCCTGGCCCCGACATCGCCAGCGCCGTGGGCCTGGTCCGGGAGGGCAGGCTGGCCCAGCTCGCCGACCCGCCCGAGCTGCCGCCGGGATCGTGGCTGGCCATCGGGTCATGAGCCGATGGACGATCACCGGCCGTGGCCGGCTCCTGCCCATGTCCGGCCGCGCGTCGGGGGACCTCGGGCTGATCCAGGGTCCGTGGACGCTGGTCATCGAACGCGATCGGATCGCGGCCATCCGTCGGGGGCCCGCTGCGCCGGGCGACCCGGAGCCGATCGTGGACGTGGGTTCCGCGCTGTGCACGCCGGGCCTGGTCGACCCACATACGCATCTGGCGTTCGCCGGCGACCGAAGCGAGGAGGTCGCCGCCCGGTCGCGAGGCGAGCGCTACTCCGGCGGCGGCATCCTGCGCACGGTCGCCGCCACCCGTGAGGCGAGCGACCAGGACCTGCGTCGCCGGCTCGACGAACGACTTGCTCGCGCCCTGGCCTCGGGCACCACGACCATCGAGGTCAAGTCCGGGTATGGCCTGGATCCGGACCAGGAGGCTCGCCAGCTGCGACTCATCGGCGAGGCCGGCGCCGCCTCGCCCATGCGCGTCGTCCGGACGTTCCTGGGGGCCCATGCCATCCCCGAGGGGGCCAGCGCCGCGCAGCAGGCCCAGGCGGTGATCGATGCCATCCCCCGCGTCGCTGGGTCGGCCGAGCACATCGACGTGTTCTGCGAGCCGAACATCTTCGACGTGCCACTGACCCGGGCGATCCTGCTCGCGGGCAGGGCCCACGGCCTGGGAATCCGCGTGCACGCGGACCAGGTCAGCCGGTCCGGGGCCGCAGCCCTCGGCGTGGAGCTGGGCGCCCGCTCGGTCGATCACCTGGAGCAGGCGACCACGGAGGACGCGCAGCTCATCGGCCGCAGCCAGACCGTCGCCACGGTGCTCCCCGGGCCTGCACTGCTCCTGCGAGGCGGGCTGCCACCCGTCCGCGCGCTCCTCGATGCGGGCGCGACCGTGGCGATCGGCAGCGACTGCAACGCCGGGACCTTTGGGGAGCCGTCCATGGCCCTGGCCATCGGGCTCGGCGTGATGCTGGGCCTGTCCGTCGGCGAGGCGTGGTGGGCCGCGACGCGCGGCAGCGCGGCCTCGCTCGGCATGGCCGGCGAGGTCGGGGTCCTGGCCCCGGGTGCGCGCGCAGACGTCATCGCGTGGGATGCGGAGCACGAGGCGGCGGCCGCGATGCGGCCCGGTGCCGTCCGTCCCCGCACGACCGTCATCGGCGGCGTCGTCAGGCCTGCCCCAGACATGCGATGACGGGGCCCGGTGGGCCCCGTCATCCCGGGCGCTGGACGACGCGCGCGGATCAGAGCTCCTGGCACCCCGCGGTGCAGGGCACCGGATCCGGGTCGGGGTCCGTCGTGGGCGGGGGCGTCGTGTGACCGGGCCGGGCCGGGCGGACGCGGCCCGACGTGGCGATGCTCACCGAGCCATCGCCGAGCGTGACGCTCACGTCCACCCGGACGCGCCCGACCTGCTCGTCCTGGGCCACGGGAACGCGGGCGATTCCGCTCCACACGCGCACCGGGGCCCACCAGCCGCGACCGCCGCGCAGGCTCCGGACCCGTCCGGTCAGATCGACGCTGACATCGCCGGAGGCGAAGTGGACGACCGCGCTGACGGCGGGGACCACGTCGGACGCGGCGCGACGGGGCAGCCGCACCTCGGCCAGCACGAGCAGGGTGCCGCCCTGGCGGGCCGAGCTGGCGGCCGCGCGGGCGTCGAGGCGCTGGCCCGGTGGGCTTCGATGCCCGGGGGCCGCGCTCGCTGGGGCGCCGATCATCGCCGCGATGACCAGTCCCAGGAAGGCGATGCGTATCGCTGGTCGCATGGAGACCTCCTGTCGAGTTGGCGCCACCCCTCTGGGTCAGGGTGGCGATGCAGCCGGCCGGAGGCTCGGGGCGCCGGTGACGTCGACCCTACCGGGGGTCCGTCGTGCGTCAACCGGGCCGGCGGTCCCGGGCGGTGCGGCGTGTCACCGACGCGGGTACCCCGGACCGCGTACCTCACGGTCATGGGAGCCATCGGTGCGACGGGGTGCGGGGTTATCGGTTGGGGTCGGGGGTCGGGGACCGGCCGCCGGTGGCGGGCGAGGCCCCGCTCAGTGGGTCGCGGCCGCGTCCGCCGTCAGGCTCGCGAACGCCTGGTCGAGGGCGTCACGCAGGGTGCCTGCGTCCTGCGCACCTGACACGCCCAGCCGCCGGTCGAGCACGAAGAACGGCACGCCCCGGATGCCCAGGCGGGAGGCCAGGGTCTCCTCGCCGCGGACGTCGTCCGCGAAGCGCTCGGACTGGAGCACCTCGCGCGCCGACGCGCGGTCGATGCCCACCTCGCCGGCCAGCCGCAGCAGCGTCTCGTGGTCGCCGACCGGCGCGCCCTCGCAGAAGTAGGCCGCCTGGAGGCGCTCCATGAGCTCCGCCTCGAGACCGAGCGCACGTGCGTGATGCGCCAGCCGGTGGGCGTCGAAGGTGTTGCCGGGCCGCGCGATGTCGAGGCGGAACCCGAGGCCCTCCTCGGCAGCCAGCATGGTCACCCGGTCGTTCATCCCCCGCGCCTGGTCGAGGCTCACGCGGTACTTCTCGGCGAGCATCCGTTCGAGCGTCTCGCCAGTGTCCGCCGTGGGGCTTGGGTCGAGCTCGAAGCTTCGGAGCCGGACCTCCACCTCGTCCCGACGCGGGAACGTCGCGAGCGCCCGCTCGAGACGGCGCTTCCCGATGTAGCACCACGGGCAGACGATGTCGGACCAGACCTCGACGAGCATGGCTTACATCGTACACTCATCGACCGCCCAGCCAGGGACGTGGTGGGCGGGTGCTAGGCTCTGGGGACGTCCCGCACGAGGCCCGCACCCATGACCGACCAGACCCTGACCACCGACGCCATCGGCCCCACCATCGACCAGACCCCCGACGCTCCGGCCATCGATCCGGCGACCCGGGCGCGCGAGCTCGCCATCCTCGATGCGCTGCGCTCCGTCGTCGACCCCGAGATCGGCATGAACGTGGTGGAGCTGGCGCTCATCCGTCAGGTCGTCCTGGGTGACGAGCTGACCGAGGTCCGGATGGTCATGACCACGCCCTTCTGCCCCTACGCCGGCGCCCTGATGCAGCAGGTCCGGGAGGCGGCCGAGGAGGTCGAGGAGCACGAGGTCAAGGTCACCCTCCTGGCGGAGCGTTGGGACCCGCGCGACGCTGGCCTGATGTGGTGAGCCGGTGAGCCCGTCCGCGGGGCGGGCCCGCCGGCAGGCCATCGTCGGGAGCGCCGTGGCCACGGGGGCCGGCGACGATGGCACCACCGGGCTGCTGTACGGCGGTCGGGTGGCCAAGGACTCGCTCGCCGTCGAGGCCTACGGGACCATCGACGAGACGGTCGCGGCGCTGGGTCTCGCCCGGGCCGAGCTGGGCGATCTGCCAGCCGAGGGCCTCGCGGAGCTGTCGCCGCTCCTCCTGCGCCTCCAGCGCGAGCTGTTCGTGGCCGGCGCCGAGCTGGCCACGGGCGCCGGTTCGGTCGATCGTCTGCGGGATGGCGTCACGCGCGTCGACGAGCCGATGCTGCTCGCCGTGGAGGCCGACCTCGCGACGTGGGAGGCTCGGGTGACGATGCCCCGGGAGTTCGTGGTGCCGGGTGCGACGCGGCTGTCAGCGGCGCTCGAGCTGGCCCGCGTCACGGCACGCCGTGCCGAGCGGCGGGTCGTGGCGCTCGAACATGCGGGTCATCCGCTCGGCCGCTGGATCGTGCCATGGGTCAACCGGCTGGCGGACCTGCTGTGGGTCCTCGCGCGTGCCGCGGAACAGGGCCAAGGGCAGGCATCCCTGCCGGTCCGCACCGAACCACGTTCGAGCAGGAGGCAGTGATGGGGTCGTTCCTGGTCGCCGCGGTGCAGGCGGCATATGTCCTGATGGATCGGGACGCGACCATCGAGCGGGTGGCCACGCTGACCGCCGAGGCCGCCGCGAAGGGCGCCCGGCTCGTGGTGTTCCCGGAGGCGTTCGTGCCCGGCGACCCCATCTGGAAGGATGCGGGGATCATCTGGGAGGGCGACGAGGCGTGGTACTCGATGCTCGTCGACCAGGCCATCGTCGTCCCCAGCGAGGTGACCGACCGCCTCGGCCAGATCGCCCGCACGCATCAGGTGACCATGGTCATCGGCATCGACGAGCGGGAGCCCAACCTCGCGACGGTCTACAACACGATGCTGTACCTGGGCCCGGACGGGAGCCTGCTGGGCACCCACCGCAAGCTCGTCCCGACCGGCTCGGAGCGGACCGTCTGGGGCATGGGGGACGGCAGCACGCTGACCGTCGTGGAGACCGACGTCGGGCGTGTGGGCGGTCTCATCTGCTGGGAGAACTACATGCCCCTGGCGCGGTACTACCTGTACAGCCAGGGCATCGACGTCTGGGTGGCGCCGACGCTCGCCCTGGGGGACCCATGGGTCGCGACGATGCGTCACATCGCCCGGGAGGGACGGCTGTACGTCGTGGGCGTCAACCCGTGCCTCCGGGTGGACCAGATCCCACCCGACTTCCCCGGCCGCGACAGGGTCTGGCATGTCGATGCCGACGACGAGGACCGCGACTGGGTGTCGCCGGGCAACTCCGTCATCGTCGGGCCGACCGGGCAGCTCCTCGCCGGCCCGGTGCGTCACGAGGAGGCCATCCTGTACGCCGAGGTGGACCCGGCGGCCGTGCGCGCGGCGCGACGCTACTTCGACCCGACCGGGCACTACACCCGACCGGACGTGTTCCGGCTTGCCGTGGACACCCGGTCACGTCCCGCCGTGACGCAGGCGACCGGCGGCCTCGACGCCGACTGACCACCAGGCGCGCGCCGTGCCCTCGGCGGGCCGCCTTGTGAGCGCCCGCTAGACTTGCGCCAGACCGCCCCAGCACGGCGGCCGCTCGAAAGGGACCTCACGGTGATCAACGAACCCAACCCGCCCAACCAGTACGGTCAGCCACAGCCGGCCGGCGCCCCGGCAGCCGCCCCGAACACGGTCGCCGGGGGCGTCCGCGTGGGGGCCGCAGCCGTGCCCCGCGAGGGCTTCCTGACCGCGAGCTTCGTGTGGATGTTCATCGGCCTGCTGCTGAGCGCGGGCTCGGCATGGTTCGTGATGAGCAACCCGGCCACCATGGCGCAGGTCATCGACAACTGGTTCATCCTGCTCATCGGCCAGCTGGCGCTGGTGTTCGGCCTGAGCTTCCTCATCACCCGTCTGCCGTCCATCGTCGCCCTGGGCGCGTTCTTCGTGTATGCGCTGCTCATGGGTCTGACGCTCGGCGTCATCGTCGCGGCGTACACCGCGGAGGTCGACCCGGTCACCGGACAGTTGGTGTTCACCAACGTGGCGGGCGTCGTGACGGCGTTCCTGGGCGCCTCGGCGATCTTCGCCGGCGCGGCGCTCTATGGCGCGGTCACCAAGCGCGACCTGACCAGCCTCCAGGGGATCCTGTTCATGGGCCTCCTGGGACTCCTCGTGGTGATGCTGGTCCAGGTGTTCTTCTTCCCCGGCTCGGGTTGGCTCAACCTGGCCATCGGGGTCGTGGGCGTGGTCATCTTCACGGGCCTCACCGCGTGGGACGTCCAGCGGATCCGCAACGGCCAGGTCGCCGGCATCAACAGCGAATCGGCGTCGGTGATGGGCGCCCTCGCGCTGTACCTCGACTTCGTCAACCTGTTCCTGTTCCTGCTCCGGATCTTCGGCAACAGCCGGTAGCCCCGCGGCCGGACGGCCGCCACCAGTCACCGAGCGACGCCCGGGTGGCCAGCCACCCGGGCGATCGCGTGCCCCAACCGGTCGCTGGGTCTGGCGCAGGCCGCACGCCCTACCATGGGTCGTCGTGGTCGGCGCCGAGCCGGCCGGAGTTCCGGGAGGCGTGATGGTCCGGGTCGGGTTCTGCGGCATGGGCACCATGGGTGCCGCGATGGCCGCCAACGTGGCACGCGCCGGCTTCCCGCTGACGGTCTGGAACCGCACCCCCGGTCGGGCGGCGCTGCCGCTCTCGGTGGGTGCCACCGAGAGTGCCACGGCACGCGAGCTCGCCGCGACCTCCGAGGTCGTGGTGGTGTGCGTCTCCGACTCGCCGGATGTCGAGGATGTGCTGTTCGGAGCCGACGGCGTGGCCGAGGGCCTCGCCCCGGGCAGCCTGGTCATCGACTGCTCCACCATCTCGCCCGGCGTCACCCGCGACCTCGCCGGTCGGCTGGCGGCCCAGGGCGCGGCGATGGTGGACGCACCTGTCTCAGGCGGCTCGGAGGGCGCCCAGAAGGGCACCCTGACCATCATGGTCGGTGGCGACCCGGTGGATGTGGAGCGTGCCCGGCCCGTCCTCGCCAGCATGGGCGCCAACGTCTCGCACATGGGTCCCATCGGCGCCGGCCAGGCCACCAAGGCGGTCAACCAGGTGATCCTGTGCGGGAGCTACCTCGGGGTGGCGGAGGGCATCGTGCTGGCCATCAAGTCGGGCCTCGACCCCGAGCAGGTGGTGACCGCCCTGTCCGGCGGCGCAGCCCGCAGCTGGGTGCTCGAGAACCGCGCCGGCCGGATGATCGCGGACGACTACCCCCTGGGCTTCCGGATCGCGCTGCACCTCAAGGACCTGGGCATCGCGCTCGACCTGGCACGCGAGGTGGGCGCCTCGCTGCCCGTGGCGGCGCTCGCCTCCCAGATCGAGTCGGGCCTGGTGGCCAAGGGCCACGGCGACGACGACAACGCGGCACTGGCGCGCGCCATCCGCGAGTGGTCGGGCCTCTAGCGACGCAGCCGGCCATTCGCGTGCCACGACTCGCCGGGCTCCGACTGCTCGTCGCCCTGGGGCTGCTGCTGTCGGCATGCGCGCCCCCGGCGACGCAGCCATCGGTCGGTCCCAGCGACGGACCTTCGGGCATCGTGGGCGTGGTGCTGGTCGGGCCCGAGTGCCGGCGCCCGTCCGAGGCGTCCCCCTGCCTGGTGGCGTATCAGGCGCGTCTGGTGATCCTCGACCCGGACGGTCGCGTGGTGGGCGAGACCACGTCGGGCGCCGACGGCGCGTTCCGGATCGAGCTCCCCCCTGGCGACTACGTCATCCAGCCCGCCCCGGGCGGCGATCCCTTCCCACGCGCCGAGGCGCGGAGCGTGACGGTGGTCGCCGGCGAGATGTCGGAGGTCGAGATCGACTACGAGCGGGGTCGCGGCTAGCCCAGCGTCTGGGGCAGCACCGCCGGCTCGCCCAGGACGTGCTCGCCCAGGAACGCGAGCACGGTGGCGTACCAGACCTTGGCGTGCTGCGGGCTCAGCACCCAATGGCCCTCGTCGGGGAAGTACAGGAAGCGATGGAGGGTGGTGCCGTCCTCGGCGGCCGGCAGCCCGGACGCGCTCAGCAGCTCGAACCAGAGCCGGAGCCCCTCGCCGATGGGCACCCGGTAGTCGTGGTCGCCGTGCACGACCAGCATGGGCGTGCGCATGTCGCCCACGAACCGGTGGGGGCTGTTGGCACGCGCCATCTCGGGCGTCATCTCGCGAGCCCAGTAGTACGCGAGGTCCGTGGTCGGCCCGAACTGGTCGAGCGCCCAGAGGCTGGCATGGGTCACGATGGCCCGGAAGCGGTCGGTGTGGCCGGCGACCCAGTTGGCCATGTAGC
The DNA here is from genome assembly GCA_046328155.1 of Chloroflexota bacterium. Classification (GTDB taxonomy): domain Bacteria; phylum Chloroflexota; class Limnocylindria; order Limnocylindrales; family CSP1-4; genus JAFMJV01. Next base: position 16,649 of record JAXLXC010000012.1, on the reverse strand, counting down.
CCCCGAACGAGCCACCCATCGCGGCGGTGCGCGTCGCGTCGACCTCCGGGAGCGCCTCGACGGAATCCGTGATGGCCATCAGGTCGGTGTACGGGTCGGAGCCCCAGCTGCCCCAGCCGCGCTGGACGAACGTCTGGCCATAGCCCGTGGAGAGCCCTGGGTCCGGCAGCAGCACAGCGTAGCCCCGCGCCACCATGAGCCACGGGTTCCAGCGCCACGACCAGCCGTTCCACGAGCTGAGCGGACCGCCATGGATCCACAGCAGCAGCGGCACGGGCGAGTCGGCGCTGGCCCCGGTGGGCAGCGCCAGCCAGCCCCGGACGCGCGTGCCATCGGCTGCCGTCGCGGTCACCTCCCGGAGCGTGCCGGGAAGCGCTGGCGGCTCCACGGGGCCGCGCAGTCGGACCGCGTCGACCGGTGCGCGGCCACCGACCGGCCCGCCCGCGAGGAACGCCGCGAGATCCACGCGCACCGGTTCCGGGGGCGCCCCCCAGCTGGTGCGCAGCGCATACAGCGCGCTCGCGTCGGGCGCCACCTGGACGTCCATGAACGAGGCGTCGTCGCTCGTGACGCGCTCCACGGTCGCCGTGCGCCCCGGCCCCTGGGAACCGAGCGTGACGAGCCAGATGGGACACCGGCCGTCGTCGTCGGCGGTCACCACCAGCCCCGAGCCATCGGGCAGCCACGCCACCGACCCGGGCCAGCGATCCCAGTCATCGGCCACCACGCCGAGTGCCTGCGAGCCGTCCAGACGCGTCACGGCCAGCCGGACCACGGGTGCCTGCTCCGGGGTGGAGAGGGTCTCGCGGAGGCATGCGACCCACGCGCCATCCGGGGACACCGCGGGCTGGAACAGGTCGGCATGGGCGTCGTCCGCGAGCGTCCGCTGCTCGCCCGTCGCGGTGTCGATTGCGACCAGCCTGGTGCGCAGCCCGGCGCCTGGCGTGGTGACCGACCACGTCGTGACCAGCGTCGACCCGTCGGGGCTGAGCGCGGCACCGTGCTCCAGCAGCTGGGGGCCCGGACCGGTGAGCTGGCGCAGCCGGAGCGTCCGCTCGGGGGCCGCGGCCTGGTCCGGCGTGGGGGCCGCGGGCGCATCGACGAGCGTGGCGAGGTCGCCCATCAGGCGCCGCGGCTGGTCCGGCCCCAGGTCGTGGTCCCACAGGCGCACGGGGTAGCCGGCATGCAGGATCGCGGACACCTTGAGGTCCGCGCGCGTCGTGCGCAGGGTCGCATCCTCGTCCAGGTCGCCAGCCGATGGGAGCACGGCTGCCGCGACGGAGACCACCCCGGCGTCGCTGGCGGCCAGCGGGCCGCTGATGCCACCGGCCGCGGTCGCGATCACGCGCGCCTCGCCGCCGGCCGCAGGCAGCAGCCACAGCGCGGCCTTGGGGCGGTCCTTGTCCTCGGGCTTGGCGTCCGGGTCGGGACGGGCGGACGTGAACAGCAGGTCGCCGTCGGCGGCGAACACGGCCGACGCCTCCCCCTTGGCGCTCCGGGTGAGCCGGCGCGCGGGCAGCTCGCCCCTGGGGTCGACCTCCCACAGGGCGGTGCGGTAGGCCGTCCGATCGGGGTCCAGCGTCTGTACCCCGGTGACGAGCCGCGACCCATCGCGGCTCAGCGCGAGCCCCGAGAGCCGGGGGATCGCGATGTACTGGTCGAGGTCGTGGAAGGGCGTGGCTGGTCGGCTGGGTCCGTCGGTCATGCGCACGGTGTAGCACGTCCGGGCAGGGCCATGTGCAGCGCCGCTACCCGAGGAGCGACCAGGTCACGAGCACCGACACCTCGACCGTGGCCCTGCCGCCGGCGATGGGCGTGCCGCCCGCCATGGCCGCCTCGGCCATCTTGAAGCGCACGGGCCCCGGCACGCGGTCCCCGTCGTCCTCGACGATGGACAGGGGCAGCCCCAGATGGGCCCCCGCCCCGGCCGCAAGGTCCTCGGCCGAGCGTCGGGCGTCGGCCATGGCGAGGGCTCGCGCCTCGGCCCGGGCGGCGACCGGGTCGGCCAGGCCCAGCGTCACGTCCGCGACCTGGTTGGCGCCCGCCGCCACGGCGCCATCGACCACCGTGCCCAGCAGGGCGAGGTCGCGGACCCGGACGTGCACGGCCTGGGTCGCCTGGAACCCCGTGGGGCGGGGCGTCGGACCGCCATAGTCGAACGTCGGCTCGAGCGTGACGCGCTCCGTCATCACGTCCGCCGGGTCGATGCCCGACCCGGCGACTGCGCCGAGCACGGCGCGCATCCGCTCGCCCGCGAGACGCTGCGCGTCACCTGCCGTGGCCGCCTCCACCTGTGCGCCCAGCGTCACCGTGCCCAGGTCAGGCGTGCGCTCGACCCGACCGTTGCCCCGTACCCTGATCCCGTGCATCCCCGACCTCCGTGTGCTGTGCCCGCAGGGTAGCGCGCGTTGACGCTTGGGCACCCAGCGCCTACACTCAATCCTGACGTTTCGGGTCGGATTTCCGCGCGACACACCCCGACGTCGAGCCACAGGAGCAGCCCGTGCGATCGATCCCACAGACGTCCGGCGCGCTGCACTTCTCCACGCGGGGTGAGTACGGCGTCCGGCTCATGGTCGAGCTGACGCGTCACCATGGCGCGGGTCCGGTCAGCCTTGCCGAGATGGCCGACCACGAGTCGCTGCCGCGGCCGTACCTGGAGCAGCTCGTGAGCAGCCTTCGCGAGGCGGGCCTCGTGCGCAGCACCCGGGGGGCCCGTGGCGGCTACGAGCTGACGCGCGACCCGGCTGACATCCGGATGAGCGAGATCATCGTGGCGCTCGAGGGGCCCATCACGCCCATGCTGTGCGCCGCCGACCACCCGCGCGACGCCGGCTGCGACCGGACCTCGTTCTGCCAGGTCCAGACGCTGTGGGTGCGGGTGCGCGACGCGGTGGTCCAGGCGCTCGATTCGCTGACCCTCCTCGAACTCGCTGGGCCGGTGCCGGCGCATCCGGTGTCCCAGCTGCCCATCAGCCCATCCACCCTGGTCGAGCACCGTTCGACCCGCACGGAGCCCATCCCCAACGCATGACCACGCTCGACCTCGCGGCCCAGGCCGCCACGGACACCTCCACCGATGACCGGGAGCTGGTCATCCGCGACCTGCACGTCGTGCCGGTCGCCGAGCCCTCGCGGGAGATCCTCCAGGGCATCGACCTGACCGTCCGCAAGGGCGAGGTCCACGCGATCATGGGGCCCAACGGGTCGGGCAAGACGACGCTGGCGTATGCCCTGATGGGCCATCCGGCATACCAGGTCACGGGCGGCGAGGTCATCTGGAAGGGCCACGACATCCTCGCCATGTCACCCGACAAGCGCGCCCGGCTGGGCCTGTTCCTGGCGTTCCAGTACCCCACCGCGATCCCGGGGCTGTCGGTGGCCAGCTTCCTGCGCACCGCGCTCAACGCGCGCCGCCGAGGGCTCGACGTGAGCGACGCCGAGTACGACCCCTCGGACCCCACCCGGGGCGGCATCGGCATGCGCGAGTTCCGCGACCTGGTGCGCCAGCGGATGGCGCTCCTCAAGCTCGACGACAGCTTCGCGTCCCGCTACGTCAACGAGGGCTTCTCGGGCGGCGAGAAGAAGCGGCTCGAGATGCTCCAGATGGCCGTGCTCCAGCCGGAGATGGCCATCCTGGACGAGACGGACTCGGGGCTTGACATCGACGCGCTGCGGATCGTCGCGGAGGGCGTCAACGCCCAGCTCAGCCCGGACCTGGGCGTGCTGGTCATCACCCACTACCAGCGCCTGCTGGACTACATCAAGCCGGACGTCGTCCATGTGCTGGCACGTGGTCGGATCATCACCACCGGCGGCCGGGAGCTGGCGCTGGAGCTGGAGGGCTCGGGCTACGCGCCCATCCTCCAGGCGGCTGGGCTCGATGCGACCGCGGACGACGGCGCTCCCGCGAGCGAGGACTGAGCACGGCCGTGGACCGAGGACCCATCGACGGCGAGGCGATCCGCGCCGACTTCCCGCTGTTCGAGCGCGACTTCGATGGGCGCCAGCTGGCCTATCTGGACAGCGCCGCCACGTCGCTCAAGCCACGCGTCGTGCTGGACGCCCTCGACGCCTACAACACGCGCTTCACGGCCAACATCCATCGCGGCATCTACACCATCGCGGAGGAGGCGACGGCCGCCTACGAGGCCGCGCGCGAATCGGTCGCCCGTCATATCGGCGCGGCGTCGCCCAGCGAGGTGGTGTTCGTGCGCAACGCCACCGAGGCCATCAACCTCGTGGCCCACTCGTGGGGCCGTGGCCACATCCGACAGGCGGACACCATCGTGCTCACGGAGCTGGAGCATCACTCCAACCTGGTGCCGTGGCAGCTGCTGGCGCAGGAGAAGGACGCGGACCTCGAGTTCGTGGCCATCGACGACCAAGGCAGGCTCGACCGGCAGAGCTTCGAGGTCCTGCTCCGGACGCGGCCCAAGCTGGTCGCGTTCACCCACGTCTCGAATGCCCTGGGCACCATCAACCCCGTCCGCGAGCTGACCGAGCAGGCGCACGCCGCGGGTGCGCTGGTGCTCGTGGACGGCGCGCAGGGGGTGCCCCACGGCCCCGTGGACGTGCAGGCGCTGGGCGTCGACTTCTACGCCTTCTCGGGGCACAAGACGCTGGGCCCCACCGGCTCCGGGGCGCTCTGGGCGCGACGCGAGCTGCTCGAGGCGATGCCCCCGTTCATGGGTGGCGGCGAGATGATCCGCGAGGTCCACCTGCGGCACACCACGTTCAACGACGTGCCCTGGAAGTTCGAGGCGGGCACCCCCGACATCGCCGCCGCGATCGGCCTTGGCGCCGCCATGGGGTACCTGGGGTCGCTGGGCATGGACCGGGTCCGGGAGCACGAGCGCGGGCTCACCGCGTACGCCCTGGAGATGCTGCCCCGCGAGGTGCCCGGCATCCGCATCCTCGGGCCGCGCGATGCCCAGGAGCGGGCCGGGATCGTCACCTTCACGCTGCCCGGGATCCACGCCCACGACATCGCGACGCTGCTCGACCGCGAGGCCGTCGCCATCCGCGCGGGCCATCACTGCACGCAGCCGCTCCACGAGCGGCTGGGCGAGTCGGCGACGGGACGCGCGAGCCTCAACGTGTACTCCACGAGGGGCGACATCGACCGCCTCGCCGCAGGCCTGCGCAAGGTCCAGGCGGTGTTCGGCGAGGACGACTCGCCGCATCCCCCGGTGGGCACCCCGGTCCGGTACCCTGTGGTGTCCCATGGATAGCCTCTACCGGGACGAGATCCTGGAGCACTATCGCCGGCCCCACAACTTCGGCACGCTGGAGCGCCCCGACGTCTCGTTCGAGGGCTCCAACCCCCTGTGCGGCGACCGGATCACCCTCATGCTCGACCTGGACGCGGACGGGACGGTCACCGACGTGGCCTTCACGGGGCGTGGGTGTGCCATCAGCCAGGCGTCGGCCTCGCTGCTCACGGACACGCTCCGAGGTCGATCCACCGACGAGCTGCGTCGGATGGGCAAGGACGACGTGCTGGAGCTGCTGGGCATCGACATCAGCCCGGCTCGGCTCAAGTGCGCGCTGCTGTCGCTGGACACCCTCCAGCGGGCACTGGCGACGCCACCCGCCGAGGTCGCGGAGCCGGGTCGCGGGGTGGCCCCATGACCGACCGCCGCTGGTGTACCCGGCCGGCCTGACCGGCATCCCCGTCCCTCCCCCTCCCACGCACCCACCGCGGCCCGTGCGCCGCCCACCCACGGAGCGACCCATGACCAGCACCCTGTCCGACCTGCTGCGCGAGGCGCGCGCGGCCGTGCCCGAGGTCGGTGCGGCCGAGGCCGAGCTGCTCGCGGCGCGCGGCGCCCAGCTCATCGACGTGCGCGAGCGGAGCGAGTGGGAGGAGGGCCACATCGGTGGGGCCGCCCATGTCTCCCGGAGCTATCTGGAGCAGCAGATCGAGGGCGTGGCGCCCGACCGGGGCGCGACCATCGTGCTCTACTGCGCGGGCGGCACCCGGTCGCTGTTCGCGGCCCAGACGCTCCAGGCCATGGGCTATGCGGACGTGCGGTCGATGAGCGGCGGCTTCCAGGGATGGAAGTCGAGCGGCCGGTCGTGGACCGCGCCCGTGGTCCTGACGCGCGAGCAGAAGCAGCGCTATTCGCGTCACCTCCTGGTGCCCGAGGTGGGTGCGGAGGGGCAGGCGACGCTGCTGGGCTCCAAGGTGCTGTTCATCGGCGCCGGTGGCCTCGGAGCCCCGGGCCTGCTGTATCTGGCCGCCGCGGGCGTGGGGACCATCGGCATCGTGGACTTCGACGTGGTCGATGTCTCGAACCTCCAGCGCCAGGTGATCCACACCACGGACCGGGTCGGCCGCAAGAAGACCGACTCGGCCGCGGAGTCCATCCGGGCCCTCAACCCGGACGTGACCGTGGTCCCCCACGAGGAGATGCTCACCGAGGCCAACGTCGACCGGCTCATCGCGGGCTATGACCTGGTGCTCGATGGCACGGACACGTTCGAGACGCGCTACACCCTCAACGACGCCGCGGTCCGGGCACGCATCCCGGTGGTCCACGCGTCGGTCTTCCGGTTCGAAGGCCAGCTGACCGTGTTCCAGCCGTTCGAGGGCCCGTGCTATCGGTGCCTGTATCCCACGCCACCGCCCCCGGAGCTGGCGCCCGGGTGCTCGGTCGCAGGCGTCCTGGGCGTGGTGCCCGGGATCATGGGCATGCTCCAGGCATCCGAGGCGCTCAAGGTGCTGCTGGGCATCGGCGAGCCGCTGGTCGGGCGGCTGCTGCTGCACGACGCGCTCGATGGCACGTTCTCGGAGCTCCAGCTGCGCCGCGACCCCCACTGCCCGGCATGCGGCGATGGCGCCCCGGTCGAGGCGGCCCCCGCCGTGTTCACCCTGGGTGCCGGCGCATGACCGCGGTCCGGATCCCCCCGGTGCTGCGCGCCCAGGTCGGTGGCGCGAAGTCGATCGAGGCCACCGGCGACACGGTGGGCCAGGTGCTCGACTCGCTGGTCGGGCTGCATCCGTCGCTCCGGGAGCAGCTGCTCACGCCCGAGGGCGAGCTCAACCGGTTCGTCAACCTCTACGTGAACGGCCGTGACGTCCGCTACGAGCAGGGGCTGGACACGCCCGTCTCCGGATCGGACACGGTCGTGCTGCTCCCGGCGATGGCGGGCGGCTGAGCCCTCCCATGGCCCTCACCGCACGCCACACCGACGGCGTGACGGCCTCGGGCGAGCTGCGCCCGACCGCCCGTGGCGGGCGCTACGAGTCCATCGTCGAGGCCATCGGTCACACGCCGCTGGTGCGAATCCAGCGGATGTCCCCCAACCCAGCCGTCACGATCTACGCCAAGCTGGAGTTCCTCAACCCCACGGGATCCGTCAAGGACCGCGTGGCGAGGGCGCTGATCGAGGACCTCGAGGCATCGGGCCGACTGGCGCCCGACTCCATCATCCTCGAGCCCACCAGCGGCAACACCGGCATCGCGCTCGCCATGATCGCCCGTCGCAAGGGCTATCGCGTGGCCGTGGTGCTGCCCGACAACGTGACCCAGGAACGGCGTCAGCTGCTGGGGCTGTTCGGCGCGGAGATCATCGATTCGCCGGGCCATCTGGGCTCCAACGGCGCCGTCGCGCTCGCCAAGGAGCTGGTGGCGCGCGACGCGCGCTTCGTGATGCCCTATCAGTACGGCAACCCCGCCAACCCTCGGGTGCACGAGTCGACCACGGCCGAGGAGATCATCGCCGACTGCCCGGAGGTCGACGTGTTCGTGGCAGGGCTGGGCACCGGGGGCACCCTCATGGGCGTGGGCCGACGGCTCAAGCGGCATCGGCCGGACATCCGGGTCATCGCCGCCGAGCCGCTGCCCGGTGACGCGGTCCAGGGGCTGCGCTCGCTCGACGAGGGCTTCATCCCCGAGATCCTCGACCCGTCCCTGCTCGATGGGCGGCTGCTGGTGAGCAACGCCGAGTCCATCGCGGCCCTCCGCGAGCTGACCGAGCAGGAGGGCGTCTTCGCCGGCGTCTCGTCGGGTGGCGTGGTCGCGGCCGCGCAGCGCGTCGCGGCGAGCATGGATCGCGGCACCATCGTGGCGCTGCTCGCCGACGGCGGCTGGAAGTACCTGTCCGAGGACGTCTGGACGCGGGACCTGGAGACGGACCACGAGGAGGTCGACCGCCTCAGCCTCTGGTGATGGACGCATCAAGATGCATGATGCTGATGGCTAAGATGCATCGATGCGCACGACCGTCACCATCGACGACCAGCTCTACCGCGACCTGAAGGCCTGTGCGGGCGCCTCCGGGCGTACCGTCGGTGCGCTGATCGAGGATGCGGTCCGTGATTCCTTGCGCTCCACAGGCACGTCCGCGACGACGCGTCTCCAGCCGCTCCCTGTCTCGGGCGGTCGCGGGCTCATGCCTGGGGTCAACCTCGATGACAACGCGGCACTCCGGGAACTGATGGACGAGGGCATCCCACTGCATGCTCGTCGCTGATGTCAACGTCCTGGTCGACGCGCATCGGCTCGATGCCCCCCGGCACGTGGCCGTCCGCGCCTGGCTGGCTGCGATCGCGCTGGAGAACCGCACGACCCTGATCACGGCGGACCGAGCCTTCGGGCTTCCCCGGCCTGCGCTGGCGGGATCCCGTGGATGACTGACGCCGCGCGTCCCCGGGGCGCCGGGCTTCGGTCCACCGGCTCGGAGCCTGCGTCGACGGGCGTCGACCCGACCGTCCCGGACATCGCGGCGTGGCAGGCGGCCGCCGACACGGGACATGCCCGGCGGGGGGAGACGCTCGCAGGCGGCGGCGCGGCCCGGATCGCGACGGCGCTGCTCGACGAGGTCGTGACATGGTGTCTCGCGGGACGCCCGAACGAGGCCTGTGGGCTGCTTGCGGGTCCGGTGCTGGCCGGCGCGGGCGGCTCGCCCACCCGGTTCCTGCCGCTCGCGAACGCGGCCGCCTCGCCGTATCGCTATCTTATCGACCCCCAGGAGCAGCTCCGGGCGGTCCTGGACATCGAGGATGCAGGGGAGGAGGTCTGGGGCATCGTCCACTCCCACGTGGCGTCGCCCGCCGTCCCTTCGGATACAGACGTGGGCCTCGCAGGCTGGCCGGATGCGCTGTACCTCATCTGCTCGCTGGCGAGCGAGCCGCCGGCCATCCGGGCATGGTCGATCCGCGACGGCGTGGTCGCGGAGGTCGACGTGTCCGTGGCCGAGGCTACCTAGGTCCCCTGATCCGCGCACTCTGGGAGGGTCGGACGCATGGCGCTCAAACGGATGGACAACCTGGGGATCGTCGTCGAGGACCTCGAGGTGACGATCGGGTTCTTTCGCGAGCTCGGGCTCGAGCTGGAGGGACGGGCGACGATCGAGGGCGACTGGGCCGGACGCGTCACGGGGTTGGGCGACCAGCGCGTCGAGGTCGCCACGATGCGCACGCCCGACGGCCACGGCAGGCTCGAGCTGTCCCGCTTCGTCACGCCGGCGGTCGTCGAGGACCACCGACGTGCCCCGGTGAACGCGTTCGGCTATCTCCGCGTCATGTTCGCCGTGGATGGGCTCGACGAGATGCTCGAACGGCTGGGCAGGGTCGGCGCGCAGCTCGTGGGCGAGGTCGTGCGGTACGAGGACGCGTATCGGCTGTGCTACATCCGTGGCCCCGAGGGGCTGCTCATCGGCCTCGCCGAGGAGCTCGGCTGAGCACGGTCAAGCCTGAACAGGCCTAGGTCGAGCGGGCCCCTACACTCCGGGCCATGACCGATCCGAGACCGCTCGAGGTCCTGCGCCGCGTCTGGGGCTACCCGGGCTTCCGAGGCATGCAGGGCGAGATCGTCGACACCCTGGTCCGAGGGGAGGACGGGATCGTGCTCATGCCCACGGGTGCGGGCAAGTCGCTGTGCTACCAGGTCCCGGCGCTCGTCCGGGACGGGACGGGGATCGTGGTCTCGCCACTCATCGCGCTCATGCAGGACCAGGTGGATGCGCTTGCCGCGGTCGGCGTGCGCGCCGTGTTCCTCAACTCGACGCAGGGCCCGGACGCGCGCCGCGAGGTGGAGCGCGCCTTCCTCGCCGGCGGTCTCGACCTGCTCTACCTGGCACCGGAGCGGCTCGCGGTGCCCGGGACGCAGGCGCTCCTCGACCGCGGTCGGCTCGCGCTGTTCGCCATCGACGAGCATTGCGTGAGCCAGTGGGGCACGACTTCCGGCCCGACTATCTGGGGCTCTCGACGATCGCGGACCGGTGGCCGGGCGTGCCGCGGGTCGCCCTGACCGCGACGGCCACGGTCGCGACCCGGCGGGAGGTCGCGGAGCGGCTCCGGCTGACGGACGCGCGATCGTTCGTGGCCTCCTTCGACCGGCCCAACATCCGCTATCGCATCGTGCCCAAGGACCAGCCGGTCCGCCAGCTCGTGCGCCTCATCCGGACCGAGCACCCGGGTGACGCAGGCATCGTCTACTGCCTCTCGCGGCGCTCGGTCGAGGAGACGGCGGTCGCGCTCGTGGCGGACGGCATCCCGGCGCTGCCCTATCACGCGGGGCTCGATCCGACGACCCGGCGCCAGCACCAGGCGCGGTTCCTGCGCGAGGACGGCGTGGTCATGGTCGCCACCATCGCCTTCGGCATGGGCATCGACAAGCCGGATGTCCGGTTCGTCGCCCACCTCGACCTGCCGAGGTCCGTCGAGGGCTACTACCAGGAGACCGGCCGGGCCGGTCGCGATGGCGAGCCAGCGACCGCGTGGCTCGCCTATGGCCTCCAGGACGTCGTCCAGCAGCGGCGCATGATCGACGAATCGGACGGCGACCTCGCCCACCGACGCAACCTCACGGCCCATCTCGACGCGATGCTCGCGTTGTGCGAGACGGCGGGCTGCCGGCGCGTCCGGCTGCTGGGCTACTTCGGCGAGGCGTCCGAGCCGTGCGGCAACTGCGACACCTGTCTGGAGCCCCCGGAGACGTGGGACGGCACGACCGCCGCGCAGAAGCTCCTCTCGACCATCGTCCGGCTCGACCGGGAGCGGCGCCAGCGCTACGGCGCGGGCCAGCTCATCGACATCCTGCTCGGTCGTGACACCGAGCGGATCCGCCAGCTGGGCCACGACTCGCTGGCGACCCATGGCATCGGCACGGAGCTGACCGAGCAGGCCTGGCGGGGCGTCGTCCGTCAGCTCCTGGCGCTCGGGCTGCTCGCGACCGACCAGCACGGCGCCTTCCGGGTCACGGAGTCGAGCGCGGAGGTGCTCCGAGGGGATCGCGAGGTGACCCTCCGCAGCGACCTCGCGGTCGCTCGGGCCCGTGGGGGACGTGGTGCCGGCCGCACGGGTGGCGCGCGGCCCATCGCCGACCTGCCCGCCGCCGCGCTCGACCTGTTCGAGGCGCTCCGCGCGTGGCGCGCCGAGGTCGCCCGAGCGCAGGGCGTCCCGGCCTATGTCGTGTTCCCGGATTCGACGCTCCGCAGCATCGCGACGCTCCGGCCCACCAGCCTCGCCCAGCTGGTCGGCATCAGCGGCATCGGCGAGACGAAGCTCGAGCGCTACGGCGAGGCGGTGGTCGGCATCGTCGCGGCCACGCCGCGAGCGGCATGAGCCGCGGACGCTGGGTCGGCCGTCGGCCTGCGTCGGCTCACTCGCCGATGTCCTCGTTCCAGAGCTCGGGATGGTCGCGGATGAAGTCGCGCATCAGCTGCTTGCACTCGTCGGACTCGAGGTTGACCACCTCGACGCCACGCGCCCGGAGGTAGTCCTCGCCACCCACGAACGTCTCGTTCTCGCCCATGACCACGCGCGGGATGCCGTAGAGCAGGATGGTGCCCGTGCACATGTCGCACGGCGAGAGCGTGGTGTACATGGTCGCCTTCCGGTAGACCGACGCCGTGAGGCGCCCCGCCATCTCCATGGCATCGGTCTCGCCGTGGCGGATGGGCGAGCCCAGCTGCACCCGCCGGTTGTGCCCGGCACCCAGCACCTCGCCGTCGACCACGAGCGCCGCGCCGATGGGGATGCCGCCCTCGTCGCGCCCGATGCGGGCCTGGTCGATGGCATGGGCAAGGAACCGCTCGTCGAGCGCGCGCTGGTCGAGGTCACTGGTCATGGGTCAGCTCCTTCGGTAGGGCTTGAGATAGGCGCCCGGGTACGCCACGTTGCGGCCAGAGATGGCGAGCGCGGCGATGACCGCGAGATACGGCAGCGCGAGCATGACCTCCGGTGGGATGGCGGACCAGCCATCCATGATCTGGAGCCGAAGGCCCAGGGAGTAGACGAACGAGAACAGCAGCGCGCCCAGCACGCCCCGACCGATCCGCCAGCGGCCGAAGATGACCAAGGCGATGCAGACCCACCCCCTGCCCGCGATGATGTCGAGGGTGAAGGTGCCCAGGACCGCCAGGGTCAGGAAGGCGCCGCCCACGGCCATGAGCGCCCCACCGATCATCAGCGCGAGGTAGCGCACCCGGGCGACCGAGATGCCCGCCGAATCCGCGGCCTCGGGGTCCTCGCCCACGGCGCGGATGGACAGCCCCAGCGGCGTGCGCGCCAGCACCCAGGCGGCGACGGGGACGACGACGAGGAACGCGACGTAGGTCAGGCCGTACTGCGCGAACGTGGTGCCGATGTCGCCCAGCCCAGCCAGGGGGTCCCAGACCGCGAACGGCTCGACGTGGGCCAGCTGGGTGCTCGACCGCTCGGTGAACATGAGCCGGTTCGCGAACTCGCATAGCCCCACGAGGCCGATGGTCAGACCCAGCCCCGACACGTGCTGGTTGGCGCCGATGGTCACGGTCAGGAACGCCATCAGCGCGCCGGCACCCAGGCCCGCCACGATCGCCGCGAGCAGCCCCAGGAGCAACGAGCCCGTCCCATAGGCGACCGCGAAGCCGGCGAACGCGCCGGCATACATGGTCCCCTCGATGCCCAGGTTGAGGACCCCCGACCGCTCGGTGTAGACCTCGCCCGTGGTGCCATAGACGAGCGGCGTCGCGTTGCGCAGGGTGGCGGCGAGCAGGTCGAAGACCCAGTTCATGGCGCGACCGCCTCGGAGGGTGCGGCCGCGACGCCGCCCACCCCGTCGGACGGCAGGCTGACGCCGGGCGGCTCGTCCTCCCGGCCCGTGGTGCGGGCCACCCGCGCGCGGCGCACGGCAAGCACCGCGACGGTGGCGAGCAGCAGCGCGCCCTGGACCACCGCGCCCATCTGGGACGGGATGTCGAGGCTGCGCGAGGCAGCGTCGGCACCGACGTTGATGTCGCCGAGCAGCAAGCCCGCCAGGAGCACGCCGGGCATGCTCAGGCCACCCAGCATCGCCACCACGATGCCCGTGTAGCCGAACGACTCCGAGATTCCGGACGTGAGGCGGTGCTGGATCCCCGTCACGAGGATCGCCCCCGCGACCCCCGCGATGGCGCCGCTCACCAGCGCCACCCGGAGCAGGGTCCGCTCCACCGGGATGCCCGCGAACCGCGCGGCATGGGGCGAGAGGCCCACGGCGCGCATGCGCAGACCCACCGGCGTGCGTGACAGCACCCACCAGGCGACCACGATGATCGTGACGGCTACCACGAAGCCGAGGTCGAGGCGGGAGCGCGCCACGAGGCGCGGCAGCTCCGCGGACGCGGCGATGCGAGGCGATTCGGGGAACCCCGTGACGGGGTCGCGCCATGGGCCGTGGAGGAGCGCCTCCACCAGGAGCAAAGCGACCGGGTTGAGCAGCAGCGTGGTGACCACCTCGTCGATGCCGAGCCGGACGCGCATCAGGGCAGGCCCCAGCACCCACAGGGCGCCAGCCACCGCTCCCGAGCACAGCACGACCGGGATGGCGAGCCACGGCGGGAGGTCCGTGACCGCGAGGCCGACGCCGGCCGCCGCGATGCACCCCGCCAGCAGCTGCCCCTCTGCGCCGATGTTCCAGAAGCCCGCCAGGAACGCGACCGCCACGGCCGTGCCGGTGAGCAGGATGGGCGTCGCGGAGACCAGCACCTCGAGCGCGCTGAAGGACGTGGTGAGCGGCACCACGAGGTACTCCGCCCAGGCTGCCAGCGGGTCGGCGCCCGCGACCAGGAACAGCCCGCTCAGGACGCCCACGGTCGCCAGCGCCGCCACCGCGATGGCGCGCAGGAACTCGCCACCCCCGGCCGCCGCCACCGCCGATCGGACCATCTCAGGCGGCCGCCCGCCCACGACCGGCCATGAGCATCCCCACCCGCTCGGCGTCAGCCTCGTCCGTCGCCATCTCGCCAGCGACGGCGCCCTCGTACAGCACCACGATCCGGTCGGCGAGGGCCAGCAGCTCGTCGAGGTCCTCGGACACGAGCAGCACGCCTGCCCCGGCCGCCCGCCGGGCAAGCAGCTCCTGACGGACGTACTCCGTGGCACCCACGTCCAAGCCGCGGGTCGGCTGGGACACCACGACCAGCCGCGGATCGCGCGACAGCACCCTCGCCAGGAGCACCTTCTGGATGTTGCCGCCGGACAGGGTCCGCACCCGGTCGTCGGGGCCGGCCCTGATCCCGAAGCGGGCGATGAGGTCCAGCGCATGTCGCCGGAGGGCACCTCGGTCGAGGCGACCGCCCCGCACGAAGTCGTCGATGTGCTCCAGCACGAGGTTGACCGCGACCGACTGGTCCAGCACGAGGCTCGCGTGGCGGTCCTCCGGGATCCGCCCGACGCCTGCCGCCATGACCGCCGTCGGCGTCGCGCCTGCGATCGCCACGCCACCCACGCGCACCGACCCAGCGCTGGGCGCACGCATCCCGGAGAGGACCTCCACCAGCTCCGTCTGACCGTTGCCCGAGACCCCGGCGATGCCCACGATCTCGCCGGCACGGACGGTGAGCCCGACGTCCTGGAGCGCGAGCCGCCCGTGGCGACCGGGCACGCACAGGCCATCCACCTCCAGCACCATCGGCTGGTCGGGGGCCGGGCCATCGGTCGCGCGCGCCACGCCGAACGTGGGCCGCCCGACCATCATGGCCGCCAGCTCGCGCTCGTCGGTGGCGCCGACCACCGTGCCCGCGATCCGGCCCGACCGGAGCACGGTCACCCGGTCGCTGACGGCGCGCACCTCGGCCAGCTTGTGGCTGATGAACACGACGGCCATCCCCTCCGCGACCAGCCGGCGGAGGGTCTCCAGCAGCGCGGCCGCCTCCTGTGGCACGAGCACCGCCGTGGGCTCGTCGAGGATGAGCACCCGACAGTCGCGGGACAGCGCCTTGAGGATCTCCACCCGCTGCTGCTGCCCCACGGACAGCTCGTCGACTCGGGCGTCCGGGTCGACGGTGGTGCCCAGCCGCTGGGCCGCACGGCCAACGGCGTCGCGCGCCCAGGCCAGGTCGAGCGTCATGCCCCGCGCCCGTCCCAACAGCAGGTTCTCGGCGACCGTCATGGGCCGCACCAGCGTGAAGTGCTGGCTGACCATGCCGATCCCGGCGGCGATCGCGTCCCTCGGCGAGCGCACCTCGACGGGCCGGCCGTCGACCACGATGCTCCCCGCATCGAGGCTGGTGAGGCCGTACAGGATGCGCATGAGGGTGGTCTTGCCAGCCCCGTTCTCGCCCAGCAGGGCGTGGACCTCGCCCCGGTACAGGTCGAGGTCCACGTGATCGCTGGCGACGAGCGTGCCGAACCGCTTGGTGATCCCCCGCAGCCGCACCGCGACGCGATCGTCACCCTGGGTCGCCGCGTCACTCCCCGGACGCGGTGCGAGTGCCGGCCCGTCAGGGCCGGCACTCCGGGAGGTCACGGCGCCGGGCTGGCCGTGACGGTCGTGGAGCCGGCGGGCGCGGACTCGTTGATGTCCACGCGGAACAGCCCCGACCGGATCTCCTCCTCCTTGGCGGTCACCTGGTCGATGAGGTCCTGCGGCACGCCGCCGGTGACGCCCGTGTTGATGGGCGCCAGGGCCGCGCCGCCCTTGCCGAACATGCTGAAGTCCTTGAGGTCCTGGGCGGTGGAGGTGCCGCCCTTCACCTGCTCCACCACGTACTGCACGGTGGGCGTCATGTTCCAGGTCACGCTGGTGACGACCGACGTGGGGCCCAGCGCCTGCTGGTCGCTCATGTTGCCGATGGCCAGGACGCCGTTCTCGGCCGCCGCCTCGATGACGCCCGCGCGCTCCGCATACAGCACGTCGGCGCCGGCGCCGATCTGGGCCACGGCGGCCTCCTTGGCGGTCGCCGGGTCATAGAAGCTGTTGATGAAGCTGACCTTGACGTCGACCGCGTCGTTGACCGACTGCGCGCCGGCGATGAAGGCATTGACCAGCCGGTTGACCTCGGGGATGGGCATCGCCGCGACCACCCCGATGACGTTCGACTTGGTGAGGCCACCGGCCAGCATCCCGGCCAGGTAGGCAGGCTCGTGGATCCAGTTGTCGAACACGCTGTAGTTGGGGTCCGCCGGGCCACCGCCCGACCCGAACACGAAGGCGATCTCGGGATACTCGGCCGCGACCGCTCGGGTCGATTCCTCGTTCCCGAAGGCGTCGCCGAAGATGACCGCCGGCTGCTGCTGCTCCGCGATCTGGCGAAGCGTGGGCTCCATGTCGCCGCCGTAGCCGATGTCGTCCGTGTAGTCGTAGCTGATGGAGCCCGCCTCCTGCTCGGCCAGGAGCGCGGCGTGGATGACGCCGTCCCAGGGCTCCTCGATCTGGGTCGCGAACGCCCCGTAC
>JAXLXC010000119.1:0-1577 GCA_046328155.1 Chloroflexota bacterium | reverse complement strand
GGTCGTGGCGGCGCGGAGCATCGACGCGCGCGGCGGACCCCTGCACCCGGGGCTCGTGGAGACCCATCTCCACGCCTCGTTCCAGTCCATCCGGGGGGTCCACCTCGAGGACACCGTCGAGGACGACGTCCTCGACGCGTTCTATCTGCCCTGGTTCAACGTCATCACCTCCGAGGAGGAGGAGCTGGGCTGCCTGCTCGCGTGCCTCGAGATGGTCCGGAACGGCACCACCTGCTTCATGGAGGCGGGCACCGTGCTGGACACGGACGCCGCGGCCCGAGCGGCGCGCACCGTGGGCATCCGGGCGGTCCTGGGCGACCCCTTCATCTGGGACGAGCCCGCGTCCGTGGCCCAGGGCAAGGCATCGCTCGAGACGGCCCGCCGCCCGCAGCGCCCTCGCGTGGATCGGGCACCTCAGGACCTGGGGCAGGCGCTCGCGGTGCTCGGCACCGAGCTGCGCCGCAACCGGGACCCCGACGCGCTCGTGACCGGGCACATCGCGCTCAACGGGCTGGGCACGGCGTCCCCGGCCCTGCTGGTGGAGGCGAAGCGCGTCGCGCGGGCTGCCGGCGTGGTCCTCAACATGCACCACGCGTACAGCCCCGCGGACACCGCCGCGGACCGTGATCGCTACGGTCGGGACCCGCTCGTCCACCTGGCCGAGCTGGGCATCCTCGACGACCACACGACGCTCGCCCATGCCAACCACCTGACCGATGCGGAGGCGGACCTGGTCGTCGAGACCGGCGTCAACCTCGCGTGGGCACCCGCCGCGAGCATGCTCTGGGGTCACGGCGGGACGCTGCATGGACGGCACGCGGAGATCTGGCGACGCGGCGGCAACATCGGCCTGGGGTCGGACTCCGCGAACTGGAGCAACGACTTCGACCTGTTCAAGCAGGCGATGCTGGCCCTGCTCACCGCGCGCGACGTCCATCAGGACCGCACGTACCTCGTGGCCGATGACGTGCTGCGGATGGCCACCCGTGGCGGGGCGCGAGCCGTGGGCCTGCAGGACCAGGTGGGTTCCATCGAGGTCGGCAGGAAGGCCGACCTGGTGCTGCATACCCTGGACCGCCCGGAGCTCCGGCCCGTGACGGACATGGTCCGCAACCTGGTCCACGCCGCACGGTCCAAGTCCGTGCGCACCGTGGTGGTGGACGGCCGCGTGGTGCTGGACGACGGGGCGTTCCCCCACCTGGACGAGCCGGCCCTGCTGGCGCGCATCGACGAGGGCGCCCAGGCGATGCTGCGCCGGAGGCACCAGCGCGCCCTGCCCGACCCCATGCCCGTCCGCGGGTGAGCGCGAGCGAACGACCCTAGCGGTCGCCTGGCGGGAGCGGGCCGAGCAGGAGCTCCCGATAGACCGTGACCGCCTGCGCCAGCTGGTCGGTCGCGACCCACTCGTCCGCGGCGTGGGCCTGTGCGATGTCGCCCGGCCCCAGCACCACCGCAGGGATGGCGGCGGCGCCGAACTCGGAGGCGTCCGTCCCGTACGGGACGCCCACGCCCTGCGGGTCGTGGCCCAGTCGCGCGAGCGTCGCCCCGACGATCGTCGCCCATGCGGCGTTCGTGTC
>JAXLXC010000118.1:0-1583 GCA_046328155.1 Chloroflexota bacterium | reverse complement strand
CTGAAGCCCTGCTGGTAGATGTTGATGCCGAAGGTCTGGCGGAGCCAGACCGTGACCAGCCCGAGCTGGCCGAGCGTGAAGATGAACGCGAGCGCGAGGGGCACGCCGGCGAAGTTCGAGGCGACGCCCGCGAACGTGACGATGGGTGCCCGCAACCAGCCCGGCAGGCCCGCGAGGATGACGGCGTAGGCGATGAGGAACCCCAGGATGGTGCCCGCGACCGCGGTCACCAGGCTGACCTCGATGGTGAGCCGGAACGCCTCCACGATGTCCGCCCGGGACAGGTCGGCGTAGTTCTGGAGCGTCAGGGAGCCGCTCGCGTCCTGGAGGCTGCCGAGGACCAGGAAGGAGACCGGCAGCAGCAGGAACAGGAGCGCGAACAGGACGAAGGGGAGCACGCCCATCCAGGCGCGTGAACGTCGGGACCCAGGTCGCGCGCCGGGCGCATCCTGGGTCCCGGTGGTCGGGACCGCGATCTCGGTTACGGCACCGCCCCTGCGTCAGCGATGGGGGTCAGGGGGCGGCGCTCGCCTGGGCCGGCGGCGCACCCACGACCGCGTTCCAGCCCTTGACCGGGTCGGCGATGAGCGCCGAGGCAGCCTTCTGCTGGTCGATGGTCGCGAAGACCGCGCCCGTGGCGTCGGGCAGCTTGGCGAGCGCGTCCGCGTCGAGCGTGCCCGCCGCCTTCATGGCGTCGAAGCGCGCCGGGTAGCAGTACCCGCTCAGCCACGCGTTCTGGCCCGCGTCCGAGTACAGGTACTCCTGCCACAGCTTCGCGGCGTTGGGGTGCGGCGCGTACGCGCTGATGCCCTGGATGTAGACGCCGCCGTAGGGGCCGCTGGCCGGGATGGCCACGTCGATGACGGTGCCGCTCTCGTCGGCCGCCTGGTCGCGGTTGGCGAGGGAGTTGTAGTTCCAGCGGATCGTGATGGGCGTGTCGCCATGGTTGATGGTGCCGTTGGTCGCGATGACCGGCACGAAGTTGCCGGCCTGCACGACCTGCTTCCAGAACTCGAGGCCGGCCGTCGCGTCGTCGAGGCTGCCGCCGTTCGCGAGCGACGATGCGAGCACCGTCTGGATCGCCTGGGCGGACACGTTCGGGTCACCCGACAGGGCGACCTGGCCCTTGTACTCGGGCTTCAGCAGGTCCGACCAGTCCTTGGGCGGGTTGGGGACGACGGCGGTGTTGGTCTCGAACGCGAGCACGCCGTAGTAGTCACCGTACCAGTAGCCGTCGGCGTCCTTGACCGCATCGGGGATCTCGTCCCAGGTGCTCACCTTGTAGGGCGCCATGAGGCCCTGCGCGACCATGTCAGGGCCGAACGACAGGCCGACGTCCACGACGTCCGGTGCCGCGTCGCCGCCGCTGTCCTTGTTGGCGATGATCGCCTGGACCTCGTCGCCCGACCCCGCATTGGGGTTGATCTCGTTGACCGCCAGGCCGTACTCGGCCTTGAAGCCGTCGATCGCCGCGCCGTAGTTGCACCAGTCGCGCGGCAGCGCGATGACGTTGAGGGTGCCTTCCGCCTTGGCGGCCGCGACCAGCTCGTCCATGGACATGGCCGGGGCGGGACTCTGGGCGA
>JAXLXC010000117.1:0-1587 GCA_046328155.1 Chloroflexota bacterium | reverse complement strand
CTCCCGTTCTACCGCGTCTGCAAGCGCGGTGACCGCAGGTTCCGGCTCGAGGACGTCATGGCCTTCCTCGCGCGCAACCGCTAGTCACCCGGAGCCGCGGGCCGCGCATCGCCGAGGCCCGCGCATCGCCGAGGCCCGCGCCCCAGGCGGACGACGCTCCGTCAGTCGTCCGTGGGACCGGGGCTGACCTGCGCGTTGCGCATCATGAGGCCGTACCCCACGAGGGCCAGGCCCACGAGCAGCATCACGATGCCCAGGGCCACGAAGGTCCCCTGGAGCGAGTCGATGCCGTTGCGACCGTTGAGCACGAGCATGACCCCCACGATCACCGTCACGGCCGAGACGAGGAGCGCCACGACGGGGACGCCGCCCTCGCGATGGGCGATCGCGCCCACGGCGGCGATCAGGCCGTACAGCACGAGCCCGATGCCCAGGACGATGGCGAGGGCCACGGTGCCGACCGAGCGGTCCTCCACGATGAACGCACCGATGAGCGTCACGAGCCCGATGGTCACGCCGACCCCGGCCCGGAACGCGACGATGGACAGGCGGCCGGGCGCGACGCGGCCACGCACGAGGCGCCAGACCGAGAGGAGGGCCATCGCCAGCACGAGCAGGGCGATGAGCTGGAGCACCGCGGCCGCGCCGAACCCCGGCGCGAGCCAGACGACGAGGCCCACGATCCCGAGGACGACACCCTGGGCGACCACGACCTCCCAGCGCGCGCCCCGCTTCCACGGCGCGTTGTCCGCGACCGCGGTATAGGCGCCCCGAAGCACCTCCTCCTCGGCGCCCGCGCCGGTGGCCCCTGACGCGCCCGCGGCGACGCTCGTCGCGGCTGGCTGCGCAGCCGGCGCAGGGGTCGCGGGCGTCGCGTCCGCCACCGGACCGGCGCTGCTCGGCGTCGTCGCATCACCCTCGGTCACCGGATCACCGCTCGCCGGGTCCGTCTCGTCGGCCATCCCTCTCTCCTCCTGCGTGGACGTCATCGTGGACCGTGGGAGCCGGCCTGACAAGGGGCACCGCGCCCGCCCGCCGTCGGTCGGTCGGTGCGCCCGTCATGACGTCCCTCCCTGTGATCCGCGCTGTGTATCGCCACAAACCATTATCAGTGGCAGATATAGTGCTTGGCAGTGATGACGACCGATGATAACCTCTTCCGGTGACGTCATCTGTCGGGATCTGCGTGTTTGGCGACGTGGTGGGCTCGCGCGGCGGTGCCACCGCCGCGACCGCCTGGCTCGAGCGACTCCGCGCCCACCTCGAGACGACCTGGCCCACGCGCCTCGCGCCGTTCGAGTTCACGCAGGGCGACGAGATCCAGGGCCTGTTGCCCATCGACGCCGACCCGTTGGCGCTCGTGCTCGATGCCATGCTCCGGTCGCACGGGCCGCCCCATGGGTCCCCGCGGATGCGCTGGGCCATCGCCGCCGGCCCCGTCGACCCGGGGGAGGGGCCAGCCACCAAGCGGACCGGACCGGCGTTCGTGACCGCCCGGCGGCTCGTCGGGATCGCCCGCCGCGAGGGTGACGGGCTCCGCTGCGCCACCGGTGACGCGACGACGGACGAGCTGCTCGATGGCGTCGC
>JAXLXC010000116.1:0-1604 GCA_046328155.1 Chloroflexota bacterium | reverse complement strand
GGAAGCACTGCTCGATGACCGTCTTGAAGGCCTGGTCGCGCTGGTTGGTCACGTAGTAGGTGGCGTCGTGGAAGATATAGCCGATCTTGCCCGAGCCGCCGAGCGCCTTGCCCATCTGGTCGGCCGCGGCGCGACCCATGGCGAAGAAGTCGTCGCTCACGGTGCCCACGTACTGGACGCCCGCCTCGTAGCCCTCGGGCACGTTGGACAAGAGCACCAGGTCCTTGCCCGCGTCGACCACGCTCTGGAACGCGGCGGCACCGCTCACGGGGTTCACCACGAGCGTGATGACGAGGTCCGGGTCGAGCGCCATAGCGGTCTCGACCTGCGAGGCCTGGGTCAGGTCGTCGAAGCCGGCGTCGCTCTCGGCGACGACCTCGACCCCGAACTCCGCGAGGCGGTCCTTGACGCCCTGGCTGATGGCGTTGGTGAAGTCACCGGAGACGTGCCACAGGAGCGCCGCGGTATGACCCCCGCCCTGGAGCGTGGCGACCTCGTCGGGTGTGACCACCAGGTCGCTCATGGGCACACCGGTCTCGCCCTTGGGGCCCAGGGTCGTGCCGACGGCGCAATCGGCCACCAGCGAGTCGTCGAGCGGGCCGCCAGGCACGATGCTCGGGTCCTGCGCGGCGACCGGCGCCGCCAGGGCGATGGTCGCCAGCAGTCCCAGGACGGTGCTGGACGCGCGAACTGAGCTACGCACGGGGGTCCTCCTCTGCACGGCACATGGCCCGGCCGATGCTTCGGATGGGCGTTCGTTCCGTTCGGAAAGAAACTACCTGCTCACCGCAGCGTCGTCAAGGGGCAGGCCGCGGACCTCACGCAGCAGGGGCGCCGGACCTTGGCCTCGTCACGACTCCTGGTGCCACAGGGCGCGGTAGTACGCGATCCGCTCGGGGTCCGGCTCGATGCCATACGCGTCGAAGAGCTCCTGCTGGTGCCCGTCCCCGAAGTTCCAGTCCAGGCTCAGCGACGCGATCGCGAGGTCGGCCCAGCGATCGCCCACGGCGAGGTCGCCCAGGTCGACGTGGCCAGTCCAGGCGCCCTCGTCCGAGATGAGGGTGTTCGGGGCGCAGGCATCGCCGTGGACCAGGACGGGCCCGTCGATGGGCGGCCGAGGTCCCAGGTTCGCTGGCTGTCGTCCGACCCATCCCTCGGTGGTCCACTCGGCCGGGAAGTCATCGACGCGGATCGCGTGGATCGCCCGGAGCCCGGTCGCGATGGCGGCGATCGCCTCGGGGCGTCTGGCCCGCCACCGGTCGCCCACCGCAAGCTCCCCGGGGATGGCCTCGGTCAGCAGCCACTGCGCCCCGTCGTCCTCGCCGTAGCCCGCGACGCGAGGGGCGGGATGGCGGGGTGCCAGCCACCCGAGGCGCCGCCGCTCCCGGTCGAGGTCGATGCCCGTCGTGCGGGGGTTCCACTTGGCGTAGCGGTCGCCCAGACGGAACGTCAGCCCGCCCAGTTCGTTGCGCCAGACCAGGTCGGGCTGGTGCGCGCCGGCCAGCCCGAGGATCACCTCGGGGATGGGCTGGTCGCCCAGCTGGTGCAGCGCCGCCAGATGCGCGAACTGATCGTCGGTCATGGGGTCATCATGCGTGACGATG
>JAXLXC010000115.1:0-1614 GCA_046328155.1 Chloroflexota bacterium | reverse complement strand
GGCGCTCATCGAGGTGGGCCGCGAGCTGCGCGACGACGAGGTCATCCTGGATGAGCGGTATCACGCCGGCACCTACGGCATCCCCGACGAGCGGACGCTGGAGGCGATCCGGCTTGCCGGTCGACTGGAGGCCATGATCACCGACCCGGTCTACGAGGGCAAGTCCATGGCCGGCCTCATCGACATGGTCAGCTCCGGCGAGATCTCGCGCGACTCGAACGTGCTGTTCGCGCATCTCGGCGGCCAGCCCGCCCTCAACGGCTACTCGGCGCTCTTCCGGTCCTAGCGCTGCTCCGAGCCCTGCGTGGGCACGCCGCCAGACCTCATGCCCGCGCGGCGGACCTGATGCCCGCGCGCCAGACCTGAGTGCCCGCGCGCCAGACCCTATGCCTGCTTGAGTCCGCTGGGTGCATACGACGCCGGCGATGCACCCATCGGACTCGCGGGGTGACCCACCCGCCTGCCCCGGTGATGAAGCCACCCGCCTGCCCCGGTGATGCACCCATCGGACTCGCCGGGTGACCCACTTCCCCTCAGGCCCTCGTGGCGCATGGACCAGGGGCCCTCAGCGGCGACCCACCTCGGTGGCCATGCGCAACCCCAAGGCCACCAGCACCACGCCGGTCACGGTGTCCATGGCCCGACGCACGCGCGGCCGGCGCAGCACGTCCCCGAACGAGGTCGTGAACACCGACAGCCCGATGAGCCAGATGAGGCCCATGCCCAGGAACGCGGCGGCGAGGAGTGCCGTCTCGAGCGCGGCGTTCGGGCCCGGTGAAACGAACTGGGGCAGGAAGCTCGTGAACAGCAGCGCCACCTTGGGGTTGAGCAGGTTGGTGAGCAGGCCCTGGCGGAACGGGGAGCCGGTGGGGATGCCGATGCGCCTGCGACGAGCGGCATCGTGCTGGTGCCCGCGGACCCAGGTCGCCCACAGCGTCTGGACGCCCAGCACCACGAGATAGACCGCACCCACGGCTTGGATGATCGCCCATGCCTCCGATGACGCGCGCAGGATCGCGGCGAGGCCCAGGACGGCGGCGGCCGCCCAGACCAGCAGGCCGGTGACGATGCCCAGCGTGGTCGCGATGCCGGCGTTGCGCCCGCCCGCCAGTGCGTTGCGTGCCACGACCGCCATGTCCGGTCCGGGCGTGATGACCACCACCCCGGCCACGAGCAGGAACGCCGAGAGATCCGCCACGCGGCTGCCCTACAGCTCGATGGTGCCCGTGGCGCGGACCAGGACCTGGCCGCTGACCACGATGCCATCGCGGGTGTCGACGTCGATGTCGCTGCGGTCGCCCATCTCCACGCCCTGGATGACACGGATCCGGGTCCGGCCGCCCTGGACCGCCACCCAGGCGCCGAATGGGCCCGCCGCGGAACCGGTCGCGGGGTCTTCGTAGCCGGGCAGGTCGAGGGCCAGGCAGCGTGTGCGCCACTCCGTCGCGATGGCATGCTCGCCGCCCACGGGGGTCGCGAGGTAGCAGTTGAGCGCCTTGTGGGCGCCCGCGTCGCCCAGGGGCAGGGCTGCCAGCGCCGCGCGGACGGGCTCCGGGTCCATGCGCGCCCGACCCAGCGCGTCGATGTCACGGAGCGGCAGCACGATCGCCGGCA
>JAXLXC010000114.1:0-1683 GCA_046328155.1 Chloroflexota bacterium | reverse complement strand
CGGGGGCCGCCATCCGGCGCAGCACCTCGTCGGGCCCCTCCACCGGCTCGACGTCCACGAGGCCGCCGACGGCCTCGACCAGCGCGTCGCCAGACGGCCCCGCCTGGAGCACCCGATGGGTGGGCAGGACCGGGGGCGCCTCGCGCACGTCATACAGCAGCGCCATCACGTAGTCCCACGCAGGGTCGCTCTCGCAGGCGCGCCGCGCGTCCCGCTCCGCGCGGTACCGGAGCGCCGTCTCGTAGCGATGGTGGCCGTCCGCGATGGTCATGGGGTGCGTGCCCAGCCCCGCCAGCAGGTCGGCGCCGTCACCCGTCGCGCGAGCCTCCGCATCGAGCGCAACCGGCACCACCCAGACGCGATGCGCCACGCCGTCGTCGGTGGCCGCGACCAGGTCGGGGTCCCGGGCCGTGAGCCGGTCCAGCAGCTCGGTCACGTCCGCGCGCCCCTCCGCGAGCAGGATGACCGGCGACAGGTTGACGCCCGTCGCCTTGAGCAGCTGGAAGCGGTCCTCCTTGGGGCCGCTCATCGTCCGCTCGTGAGGCCGCACCCCGCTCGTCGGCCCGAACGGCTCCAGACGCAGACGCGCGAACACGCCCCGGGCGCGGCCGGCGGTGCGGATGCCGCCATCGGGCCAGCGCATCTCGTGGACGTACAGCGAGGGCTGACGCTCCTTGGCCAGGACGCCGTCGGTGCGCCACTCGGCGAGCGTCCGCGCGGCGGCGCGATATCGCGTGTCATCGGCGCCGCCCGGCTCCGGGCTGGGCAGCTCCAGGCGCACGGCGTTGGCCGGCGAGCGCGCGAGCAGCGTCTGGGCCATGGCGGGCGGGATGATGTCGTACGGCGGGCACACGACCGCCGAGAGGTCCGGGCCCAGCGACGGCGCGTAGCGCAGGCCACGGAAGGGCTTCAGGATGGGCACCGGGGCATGGTACCGGCGAACCCGAAACCGGTCACATCAGCCCCGACCGGCCCTCCCCAGGAGCCAGTCCAGCCACGCCCCCATGCCGTGGCCCGTGGTCGCCGACACCTCCAGGACGGGCACCCCCGGATGCAGCCGCTCAACGTCCGCGCGGAACAGGGCGAGGTCGAACGAGACGTAGGGCAGCAGGTCCACCTTGTTGAGCAGCAGCAGGTCGGCCTCCTCCACCAGGTAGGGATGCTTGGCCGCCTTGTCGTCGCCCTCGGTGACGCTGAACAGGCCCACCGTGGTGGACAGCCCCAGGTCGAAGCCGACCGGGCAGATGAGGTTGCCCACGTTCTCCACGAGCAGCAGGCCGACGTCGTCCAGGGCGACCTCGCCGATGGCCGCGCGCACCTCGGCCGCCTCCAGATGGCACCCCTGGCCCGTCGAGATCTGGACCACCTGGTCGCACCAGCGGGCGAGGCGGTCGCCATCGCGCTGGGTGGTCAGGTCGCCCACCAGGACGGCAGGCGTGGGCGCGTCGGGCCGCTCGCGCAGCGCCCGGAGGGTCGCCTCCAGCAGCGCGGTCTTGCCGCTCCCCGGTGCGCCGATGAGGTCGATGGAGAAGATGCCCCGCGCGACGAGGTCCGCGCGCGTGCCTGCGGCGACGGCGTCGTTGGCCTCCAGGACGCGCTCCACCAGCTCGATCCGGCGGGCTCCGGGCGTGCTCGTCGGGGTGGTCATGCCGCCACCTCGTCGTCCACGGTGATGGCCATCAG
>JAXLXC010000113.1:0-1707 GCA_046328155.1 Chloroflexota bacterium | reverse complement strand
CTCCACTTCGCGGGCACCGACCGGATCTGGGTGCCGGTGGAGCAGATCGGGCGGGTCACGCGCTACGCGGGTGGCGAGGACCCCCAGCTGTCACGCCTCGGGGGAGGGGAGTGGCAACGTGCCCGGACGCGCGTCCGCAAGGCCGTCCGCGACCTCGCCAAGGACCTCCTCGCGCTGTACGCGGCGCGAGCCGAGGTGGTGGGCCGGGCGTTCGGCGAGGACACGCCGTGGCAGGCCGAGATGGAGGCGGCCTTCCCGTACCAGGAGACCGTCGACCAGCTGCGCGCCATCCTCGAGGTCAAGTCGGACCTCGAGCGGCCGACGCCCATGGACCGGATCGTGGTCGGCGACGTGGGCTACGGCAAGACGGAGGTCGCCATCCGCGCCGCGTTCAAGGCGGTCCAGGAGGGGATGCAGGTCGCGCTGCTCGTGCCCACGACCGTGCTCGCGGCGCAGCATCTCGCGACCCTCCAGGCGCGGTTCGCCGCCTACCCCATGACCGTGCGCATGCTCAGCCGGTTCGTCCCCGCCGCGGAGCAGAAGGCGACCCTCGAGGGCGTCGCGGCCGGGTCGGTGGACGTCGTGGTGGGCACCCATCGACTGCTCAGCAAGGACATCCGGTTCCGGGACCTCGGCCTGCTCGTCGTGGACGAGGAGCAGCGGTTCGGCGTCGCCCACAAGGAGCGCCTCAAGCAGCTCCGGACCGAGGTCCACGTGCTCACCCTGTCCGCCACGCCCATCCCGCGGACGCTCAACATGGCGCTGGTCGGGGTGCGCGACATGAGCGTCATCGAGACGCCCCCCGAGGACCGGCTGCCCATCCAGACCCGGGTGGCGGAGGCGTCCGCGGGGCTCGTGCGCGACGCGCTCCTGCGCGAGCTCGACCGGGGCGGCCAGGCGTTCTACGTCCACAACCGGGTCGAGACCATCGAGGCGCAGGCGGAGCAGCTGCGACGCCTCCTGCCGAACGCGCGGATCGTGGTGGGTCACGGCCAGATGCCCGAGGGCGTGCTGGAGCGGGTGATGATCGCGTTCGCGCGGGGCGACCACGACATCCTCGTGTGCACCACGATCATCGAATCGGGGCTCGACATCCCCAACGCCAACACCATCATCATCGACCGCGCGGACGCGCTCGGGCTCGCCCAGCTGTACCAGCTCCGGGGGCGGGTGGGTCGGTCGTCGCGACGGGCGTACGCCTACCTCCTGTACCGGCGGCGGGAGCGCCTCTCGGACGTCGCGCGCAAGCGGCTCCAGGCCGTGTTCAACGCGTCGGAGCTGGGCGCCGGCTTCCAGATCGCGCTCGCCGACCTCGAGATCCGCGGCGCCGGCGAGATCCTGGGCGCCGAGCAGCACGGCCACATGAGCGCGGTGGGCTTCGACCTCTACACCCGGATGCTGGCGGAGGCGGTCGAGGATGAGAAGGCCACCTACGAGCACCGACCGGCCCGGGTGGCCCGCGCGCAGACGGTCATCGACCTGCCCATCGACGCCTTCCTGCCGGACGACTACGTCCCCGACGAGCCGGCCAAGCTGGAGCTCTATCGACGCCTCGGGCGGGTGGTCACCGAGTCCGAGCTGACCGCGGTGCGCGGCGAGCTGGAGGACCGCTTCGGGCCGCTGCCCGCCCCCGTCGGCCGGCTGCTCGACGTGGCGCGGCTGCGCTTCACCGCCGAGCAGGCGGGCATCGCCTCGCTGTCGCGCGAG
>JAXLXC010000112.1:0-1735 GCA_046328155.1 Chloroflexota bacterium | reverse complement strand
GTCCCCGTCGCCCTTGGCGCCCTTGCCGGACGCGTCCGCGACCGCCTGCCCGATCTGGGGGGCGCTGGGCGTCTTGCGCGCCAGCCGCTCGATGTCGCGCCCGATGTGGTCGGCCGTCTCGGTCCAGCCGTGCTCCTGCGCCTGCCGCTGGGCGGCCACGAGCCGCTGGAGGTCCGCCCCGCGGGTGAACGCCGTGGAGCCCTTGACGATCTCGTCCGCGGCGTTGCGCATGGCCATGCCGATCTCGCCCGCGCTGGTCGTGTCGATCACCACGCGCTCCGGGCCCTGCGCCTCCCGCAGCAGGCGGGTCATGTTCACGATGTCGGTGGCCGCCTTGTCGCGGCCCTCGCCCACGATGCCCATGGCGGCCGACCGGTTCGACGTCTGGTTGCGGTGGACCGCGTCCACGATGTGGGTGTTCCACGCCTCCCAGACGGCCGCTGCCATGCCCACGACCTCCACGGCCAGCGCCGCCTTGCCCAGCATCCCGAGGCCCCCGGCCGCCGACCCGGCACCCCCGATGCCGCCGCCCACGCCCGCCACGTACATCGGGTTGGCCGGCGACGACCCGCGCCCGAGGAACCGGCCGAACACCGTCCCGATCGCGTCCTTGATGGCGCCGCCCACGACCCCCGTGACCGACACCCCGAACAGGAACTTGATCGCGCGGTCGGCCACGATGCCCTTGACCAGCAGGTCCCGCAGCGGCCCCGGGATGGAGTCCCAGAACGACTTCGCGGACGACGCGAGGTTGGAGATGGTCGGGATGACCGTCCCGCCGATGAACCCCGCGGCCTCCTCGGCGGTCCGCAGCAGGTCGCGGAAGAACTGGCGGATGTCGGCCTGGTGGCTCGACACGAACTCGTTGAGGCCCTTGGAGAGCCTGGTGACGAACGGCACGAGGATCAGGCCCACCTGCACGGACGTGTCGCCGAGCGTGTCGTTCAGCTCGCGCTGCGCGTTCCGCCAGCGGTGCAGGTCCTTGAGCTGCTGGTCGCTCATGGTCATGGCGCCGCCCAGCGCCTTGTCCATCTTCCGCTGGCCCTGCTCGAAGATGGGGATCATGTCGGTCCACCCGCGGCCGAACAGCTTGGCGCCGAGCGCGGCCTTCTGGTAGGCCGGGATGTGCTTGTCGTTGAAGTAGCCCGTGAACTCGCGGGTGACCTCCAGCGCGTTCTTCACCTTGCCGTTCGTGCCGACGAGGTCGAACCCGTACTCCCTCTCCAGGTCGCGGGCCTTCTTCCGATCCATGTTCAGGTTGCCGAGCGTCTTGCTCAGGAACCCCATGATCCGGATCTGCTGCTCCTGGCCGATGCCCAGCTTCTCGTACGCGTCCGTGAACCGGGACGCCTCCTCGGTGCTGGCGCCCGTCA
Organism: Chloroflexota bacterium; assembly: GCA_046328155.1. Lineage (GTDB taxonomy): Bacteria > Chloroflexota > Limnocylindria > Limnocylindrales > CSP1-4 > JAFMJV01. The sequence continues at coordinate 362 of JAXLXC010000112.1, read as the reverse complement.
GCTGGCGGATGCGGTCGGTCGTGCGGCCCCACTCCTCGGCCGCGCCGATGGCGTCCTTGCTGTACTTCACGAGGGCCGCGGCGCCGCCCAGGATGCCCGCCCCGGCGGCGATCGAGCCGATCTGGCCCATGCGGCTGCGGAAGTGCGACGCGGCGCCGTCGAGGCCCGCGCGGACGCGCTGGAGCTGCGTCGTGATGGACGCCGCGAACCCGCGCACGCCCGCCGCGGCCCGCGCCATCCCGGGCGTCAGCCCGTCCTTCAGCTGCAGGTCGACGACGAGCCGCGCGGTGTCAGCGAGCATGGGGCCCTCCCAGCGCCGCCACGGCTGCCGCGGCGGACGCGTCCTCCCGGGCCTGCGCCTC
>JAXLXC010000111.1:0-1783 GCA_046328155.1 Chloroflexota bacterium | reverse complement strand
AGTAGTGATAGAACGTGGCCACGCCGTACGCCGTCGAGGGAGGCACGGTGAGGGTGTCGCTGACATAGCGCAGCGCGTCGTCATCGAGGTACCCGAACGCCTCCTGCGCGGCGTGCAGCGCCTCGATCAATGCGTCGCGACGGTTGCCGAGGCGGCGCATGCGCGTCTCGACGATGCGCCAGCGCTTGTCGTCGCTGGGCGCGGGCGGCTTGGCAGGGGAGGGCGACATCCCGATCTCCATGCACGTGGTGGTCTATCGGGGTCGAACCTATCGCGCGGGCGCGCCCGTGCCCTCTGCCGTCTGGCCTCCAACGGGCCGCCGAACGGCCCGGCCTCGGGGGGCCGTCAGGGCGTCCCCACCCGGACGCCAGCCGGCCCACGGGCCGACCCGGACGATGGTCCGGGGATCCTCGACAGGCGGCGGATGATGGTGTCCCCCGCCGGTGAGGCCGCGGCGTCCGGGGAGGTGGAGTCGGGTCCCAGGTCGTTCGACCCGCTCCCTCTCCGGCGCCGGAGGCCCCGGGCAGCCAGGCCCGGCACGTGGCCTCGGCCCGCCGGGTCAATGGCGGCCGAGCAGCCCTCGGAGGAGCGGTCGCTTGCCCTTGGCCATCGGCTCCGCGGTGGCGGGCTCCTTGGCCTCGATGGTGCCCACGACTCGGGTGGTCAGCCGACGGATGGCCTGGGCGGGCCCCGACGATGGCGCGCTGATGGACACCGGGATGCCCTCGTTGGCCGCCTTGAGGAACAGCAGCGGATCGTAGGGGATCTCGCCGTCGATGGGCAGCTGGAGGGACCGGCGGAGGTCCTCCGTCTTGACCAGGTCGGCCGCGAAGATGTGGTTGAGGACCACCACGTGGCGCTCCGCTGGCGACTCGTACTCGGCCAGCTGCTCGATGAGCATCCGGGTCGCGCGCACCGCGGGGATCTCCGGGGTGACGGTGATGACCACCCGGTCGGCGCGCGCCAGGACCACCTGTGCGCGCTCGTCGAGCGCCGAGCCGGCATCGACCACGACGTAGTCGTAGCTCTCGCCCAAGGCCCGCAGGACGCGCTCCATCTGGTCCGGCGCCGGGGGTGTGGCGGTGTCGGGGCGGATGGGCGACGTGAACACGGACACGCCGCTCGGGTGCTGGAGGGCGTAGGCCTTCACGATCTCGAGGTCGTCGGTGCCGTTGAGGTCCCGCGCCAGCTCCGAGACGCTCATGCGCGGCGCCATGTCCATCTGCGTGGCGACCTGGCCCCACCACGGGTCGAGGTCCATGAGGGCGACCGTGCGTGCGCCGCGACCGGCGAGGCAGATGGCGGTGTTGACGGCGAGCGTGGTCGAGCCGACGCCGCCCTTGGCGGCGAAGAAGGTGACGAGGCGCGGGCCGGACGGTCGGGCGACGGGCGGGGCCACCATGACCTGCATCGAGGTGCCGGCCGACGGCCGCCGCAGGAGGCCATCGACGCGGGCCGCGAGCTCCTGGCCGTCGATGGGCGTGGCCATCACGTCCTCGGCGCCTGCCTCCAGCAGCTCGATGCGCTCCTCGACGGTGTCCGAGCGGGCGATGGCGAGGATGGGGGTGGCGGCGAGCTCCGACTGCGCCTTGAGCGAGGCCACGATGTCGGTCGAGTTGACGCCCGGGGTGTTGTCGACGACCACGATCATCGCCGTCCGGGCGAGGTCGAACGCGGTCGGTCCGTAGGGGGTCGCGAAGACCTTGTGACCGAGCCCTGTCAGGGGTGCGGCGATGACGCTCGCGGCGTCGCGCTCTGCGGACAGGACGAGGATGATGCGTGG
>JAXLXC010000110.1:0-1790 GCA_046328155.1 Chloroflexota bacterium | reverse complement strand
ACGAGCACGACGCCACGGTCGCGATCCCTGACGGCCTGCGCGGGCGGCTGTGGCCCTTCCCGATCCATCCGCTGCTGATCGCGGCCTATCCGATCCTCCTCGCCTACTCCGACAACCTGGCCGAGGTGGTGCTCTCGGAGATCGTCCGGCCGCTGCTCGGCGCGCTCGCCGTCGCGGCGGTGCTGACGCTCGGCCTCGGGCTGGTGCTCCGGGACCTGCGGCGCGGTGCCCTCGTCGCATCGGTCGTCGTGGCCATCTGGTTCGCGTGGAACTACCTGCTGCTGGTGACCGCGGCCGCGGGGGCGAGCATGACCATCGGCGCGATCGTCATCGTGTGGTTGGCCCTCATGGCCATCGCGATCTCCCTCCGCCTGCCGGAGCGCCGCATCGGCTCGGTGACGTCGGCCGTCAACGTCATGGCGGGCCTGATGCTCGCGATCGAGGCCATCCCCATCGTGCCGCACGAGCTGCGTGCGACAACGCCCCCCATCCCGCTCGCGGAGCGTCCAGCACCCGCGGCCGGCTCGCGCGACGTGTGGTTCCTGGTCTTCGACCGGTATGGCAACAACGAGGCGCTCGAGGACGCGGCCGGCATCGAGAACGACCTGCCGGCGTGGCTCGCCGCACAGGGATTCTCGGTCGCGAGCGAGGCGCGTGCCAACTACGGCCGGACCGCGCTGTCGCTGTCGGCCACCCTCAACATGACCTACCTCGACGACATCGTCGCGCGCCTGGGTCCGGCGTCGGACGACGAGGTGCCCTTGACCGACATGCTGCGCGACAACCGCGTGGGTCGGTTCCTCCAGGAGCGCGGCTATCGATACGTGCAGGTCGGCAGCTGGTTCGGGCCCACCAAGTACAGCGCCATCGCCGATGAGAACCCGGTCATGCCGGGCCGCTCGGACTTCGTCAACAACGTGCTCCGCAACGCCTCGATCGTGCCGCTCATCGACACGCTCACGAACTCCCAGGAGCCTCCCTCGCACGACCTGCTGCATCGCGAGGCGGCGCTGTTCGACTGGGCGGAGCTGGACCGGGTGAGCCAGGAGCCGGGGCCCAAGTTCGTGTTCGGGCACGTCCTGCTGCCCCACGAGCCATATGTCTTCAACGCCGACGGCTCGTACTCGCACCTGTCCCTCGTGGACTCGAAGTACTCGGCCGAGGCGCATCGCCAACAGCTCGCCTACACCAACGGTCACATCCGCGACCTCGTGAGCCGTCTGCTGGACGTCCCAGCGGCCGAGCAGCCGATCGTCATCGTCGCCGCCGACGAGGGTCCGTACCCCGATGCCTACGCGTTCGATCCCGACCGCTTCGACTGGGCCACGGCCACCGACGACGACCTCGTCCGCAAGTACGGCGTGCTGATGGCCATGTACCTGCCGGGGGAGGCCGCCGCCGACGTGCCCGAGCCCTACTCGGACATGTCGGTCATCAACACGTTCCCCATCGTGTTCGACCGCTACTTCGACCAGCAGATCCCGCTGTTCGACGACCGGAGCTACACCTCGCAGTCCTGGTCACGCCCGTATGACCTGACCGACATCACCGAGCGGCTGGACTCGGCGATGCCCTGAGGCTCAGGAGCCGGCGACCACCCGGTCGCTGAAGTCGCCCGTCGCGGGGTCCTTGAGGATGAGCTTGTGCCGGCCGTCGGGCAGGACCTCGCGCTTGATGACGACGTGGCCCTCGAACTCCTCGGGCGTGGAGGCGATGCGTGGCGTCGAGCCGCCCCGCCAGTCGAGCTGGACGGGCTCCCAGGCATGGGCCTTGGCCGACCGGTACGCGGC
>JAXLXC010000011.1:0-90131 GCA_046328155.1 Chloroflexota bacterium | reverse complement strand
ACCCACCGCCGTCCACGGTCGCAACCCGGTGTCTCCCCGCCCGCCACGGGGATGTCCACCGTCGGTCCACGTCAGCGCCCGGATTCGGGCGGGACCGGGCCAGGGCCGTCAGCGGTCGGACTCGACCCCAGCCACGCCCGGCGCCTGGGCCCCGGTGACCGCTGCCCAGGCCCGGACGGGGAACGTGCCCATGCCCTCGACGGCCACGGGTGCGGCGCTGAAGCGGAACCCCGTGGTGGGGAGCGTCTCGAGGCGTGCCAGGTGCTCGCACACGGGGATGCCGGCCGCCAGCAGCGCGGTGTGGACCGGCCGCCGGGGGTCGGCGGTGTCGTCGATGTTGAGCGAGTCGATGCCCACGATCGTGGCACCGGCCTCGACCAGGTGGCGCGCCGCCGGCTCCGTCAGGAACGGGTGACCGGTGGCGTAGGCGGGCGTCCCGAAATGGCGGGACCAGCCCGTCAGGACCAGCACCGCCCGGCCGGACGTCTGATAGGGCAGGAACGCCTCCGCGCCGATGGCCCGGTCGGTCGAGCCGCGCGCGTCCACCACGACGCCTGGCACGTCCGCCACGCGCCCCAGTGGCAGCGACGCGAGGTCGGCGCCCTCGGCGAAGCGGTGTGACGGCGCATCCACGTAGGTGCCGGTGTTGGCGACCATCTCGATCCGCCCGATGTGGAACTCGGTGCCCGGCGCATAGGTCGCCCGGCTGGCCTCGCGGGTCAGGTGGTCGCCGATGATGGGTGCCGGCAGCCCGGGATAGGTCACGAGGCCGTGGCGCACCACGTGCGACAGCTCGAGCAGTCGGGTGGCCGAGCCGTCCGACACCCGGGCTGCCTGGCGGCGATGCGGCTCGGCGACGATGCGGCGGGACTCGATGCGGACCTGGTCCACCATGAGCAGCCCGAGCTCGCGGACCACGAGGGCGGCCGCCTGGGCGTCGTCGATGTCGTCACCCGGGATGTCCAGCCGGAAGCCTTGGCCCTGGAGCCCGCCCCCGTTCCGGAACGTGACGACGAAGTCCAGCTCGACCCGGTGCTGGTCCGAGGCCCCCATGCGCTAGGGCTGGTCGGCGTAGATGAGCTCCCGCACCGCGGCCAGCTCGCGGCGCAGGTCCTCGTTCTCCTGCATCTCCCGGTCGATCTTGTCGCAGGCATGGAGCACCGTCGAGTGGTCGCGGCCGCCCAGCTCGGCGCCGATGCGCAGCAGCGACACCTCGGTCTCGGCGCGCATCAGGTACATCGCCACCTGGCGGGGCATCACGATGGCGCGCTCGCGCTTCTGGCCCCGGAGCGCCTCCATGTCCACGCCGTAGTACTCCGACACCGCCTGGGCGATGCGTTCGGGGGTGACCGCCTTCTTGCGCGGGTTGTAGAGCACGTTGGAGAGGACCGCCTGGGCGAGCTCGGTGCTGATGGGCATGCCCTGCATGTTCGCGTAGGCAACGATGCGGTTGAGGGCTCCCTCGAGCTCCCGGATGTTGGAGGCGACCTTGCGCGCGATGAACTCCAGCGCCTGGGAGCTGATGGGCACCGACTGCTCCTCCGCCTTCGCCCGCAGGATGGCGATGCGGGTCTCCAGGTCGGGCGCGGTCAGGTCCGCGATGAGGCCCCACTCGAAGCGGCTGCGGAGGCGCTCCTCGAGCGTCGCGATCTGGCGGGGCGGGCGGTCGGAGGACAGCACGATCTGCTTGCCCTCGTCATGGATGGCGTTGAAGGTGTGGAAGAACTCCTCCTGCGTCCGCTCCTTGTCGGCGATGAACTGGATGTCATCGATGAGCAGCAGGTCGATGCGTCGGTAGCGCGCCCGGAAGTCGTCGAAGCGGCCTTGCTGGACGCACGTGATGAAGTCGTTGGTGAACTTCTCGGAGGTCACGTAGACCACCCGCTTGCGCGGGAAGCGGGCCACCACGGCATTGCCGATGGCGTGCATCAGGTGGGTCTTGCCCAGACCCACGCCGCCGTACAGGAACAGCGGGTTGTACGCGTGACCCAGCCGCTCGGCCACGGACAGGCTGGCGGCGTGCGCGAGGCGGTTGGCCGACCCGACGATGAAGGTGCGGAAGGTGTATCGGGGGTTGAGGCTGACCGAGCCACCCTCGGGCCCACCCACGCGACCGGTCTCGAGACGGACCTTGCGCGGCTCGGCGGGCGCCTCCTCGACGTCGTCGCCGTCGGCTCGCTCGGAGGGCGCGACCTCGCGCACCTCGAACTCGAGGTTGACCGAGTAGCCCACGACGCGTGCCAGCGTCTGGCTGATCAGCGAGCGATAGCGGCTCTCCAGCCAGTCCTTCGCGAAGCCGCTGGGGACGGCCACCCGGAAGAGGGTGTCGTCGACGGCCACGAGCGCCGTGTCCTTGAGCCACGTCTCGTAGTTCGCCGGCGAAAGGGAGACCTGCAGCTCACCGAGGGCGGCCCGCCAGACCTGCTTGGCATCCATCGATAGCCGTCGTCACTCCCTGCCCCCTCCACCCGCACGGCCCGCCGACGGGTCCCTGTCGGGGCCTGCGGGCGAGGGCGGCTTGTCGACCTGTCGGATGAAGCCCACGAGCGTGCCGAGCACGGCCGGCCGGTGGGCTCCGGCAGGACCCGGGAGTCTCCTCGACCCGTCCCGGGGCGCCATACGTTAGCGCTCCGCCGGGACCCTCGCAACCGCCATCGGGCATACCCCCAGGGGGTATCGTGCGGGGCCACGCACGACTCGTGGTCGCCCGTCGGCGGGTCGAGGGGTCAGCCGACGGGGTCGCCCGGCGAGGCGCCGCCATCGACGCCCAGGAGGGGGATCCGGCCGTCCTCCGGCAGGGCCCCCAGGACCAGCACCTCGGATATGAGGCCGGCCACCCGTCGAGGTGGCAGGTTCGCCACGCACACCACGAGGCGACCCACCAGCGACGCGGGGTCGGGGTAGGTGCCCGGCAGCTGCGCCGAGCTGCTGCGGATGCCGCCCGGACCCAGGTCGATGCGCAGGCGGTAGGCGGGACGGCGAGCCTCCGGGAACGCCAGCGCCTCGACGATGCGCCCGATGCGCAGGTCGAGACGCACGAGGTCGTCCATGGTGGCGCTGCCGGGTGGCAGGAACGGTCTGTCGTCGGTCACGCGGCCTCCTGTGGGGTGGTATATCATCCGCGGGCGTGGAGACGCCGCGGCGCGTCCGCCTGACATCCGTCGCCGCACGGCGCCCGACACCAGCCCGGCGCGGAGCCGCCCCGAACACCGGGTCCGTCGTTCCCGCCCATCGAGATCCCGCCACAGGAGCCCTCAGGCCCACCGATGACCAAGCAGACGTATCAGCCCAAGAAGCGCCACCGCTCCAAGGAGCATGGCTTCCGCGCCCGGATGAAGACGCAGGGCGGCCGTCGGGTGCTCGCAGCCCGGCGCGCCAAGGGTCGCCGGAAGCTCACCGTCTGACGGCGTCCGACCAGGACGCGCGGGTGGGACGGCTCGACATGCTCCGATCCCGGTCCGACTTCGCAGCCCTCCGGGCGGCGGGCCGCAGCCGGAACCACCGGCTGCTGACCGTCCGGAGCCGGCCCAACGACCTCGACCACGACCGGTTCGCCATCTCGACGAGCAAAGGCGTGGGTACCGCGGTCGTGCGCAACCGGGTGCGGCGGAGGCTTCGGGAGATCCTCCGGGTGACACCCACCGGCGTGCCCGCCCGGGACGTCCTGGTGGTGTGTCGACCGGCGGCGGCGGGGGCAGGATATGACGAGCTCCGGCACGCGATCGGGCGGCTCCTGGGCACCGGCACTGATGAGAGGACCAGTGGCAGATGAAGGGCATCGGCATCGGGATGATCCGGCTGTACCGGGTCCTGTTCGCATGGATGCCGCGCGCCTGCCGCTTCGAGCCCAGCTGCTCCCACTACACCGAGCAGGCCATCGAGCGCTACGGCCTGGTCCGCGGCAGCCTGATGGGCGCACGCCGGATCGCCCGGTGCGGGCCCTGGCATCCGGGTGGCTATGACCCGGTCCGCTGAACCCGTGCTGACCACATCCCGATGCCGGGCGCTGGTGGCCGTCCTGCGGCGTGCCTCGCCCGTGCTGGCGCTCGTGGCATGCCTGCTGCTGGCGCTCGGCCTTCCGGCGTCCGCGCAGTCCCCGGCCGTGCCGTCCCAGGCCCCCATCACGGCCGCGCCGGCGACCCCCGCGCCGGCGACCGCCGCGCCCGTCACGCCGGCGCCCAGCGGTGTCGCCGCGGCAAGCGCGGCACCGGGCGCCAGCGCCGTCCCCGCCCCGAGCGGCGGCACGACCGCCGCGGCCTCGGCCAGCCCGAGCGGGTCGGTGGCGCCCTGCCCCAACCCGACCCATCCGCCGGCCACGCCCACGCCGGCGCCCCAGAGCCTGGCGCCCGGCCAGACGCCCGCGCCCACCCCCACGCCCAAGGTCACGCCCCACCCGAACCTGTGCCCCGCCGAGTTCGGCGCGGCCCCCCAGGACCTCATCGCGTGGGCGTTCACGCCCATCTTCCAGGCCCTGTTCATGGGCCTCGTGTTCTTCTACAACCTGTTCCACGACATCGGTCTGGCCATCATCGCGCTGACCATCGTCATCCGGCTGCTGCTGGTCCCCCTGTTCCGCAAGCAGATCGTGTCCCAGCGACGGATGCAGATGATCCAGCCCGAGATGAAGGCCATCCAGGTCAAATACAAGGGCAATCGCGCCAAGATCTCCGAGGAGCAGATGAAGCTCTACAAGGAGCGTGGCGTGAACCCCGCCTCGGGCTGCCTGCCGGCGGTGCTGCAGATGTTCCTGCTGCTGCCGATGTACCAGGTGTTCAGCCAAGGCCTCTCGGCACCCAACATCAGCTCGATGCTGTCGGTGTTCGGGCAGCCCGTGATGAGCGTCACCTGCTACGACCCGACCAACCCGCTCGCGCCCTGCATCGACCCGGCCGTGCCGTGGCTGGCGTGGCTGCCGCAGATCACCTCCAGCGGCCTTGCGTTCTACCCGGGGGGCCTGCCCGCGAACCTGCCCGAGATCTTCATCATGGTCCTGCCCGGCCTGTTCGGGCTGTCGCTCCTGGCCCTCGCCTCGGCGCTGCTCCAGCTGGTCCAGACGCGCATGATGACCACGCCATCCACCGACCCCCAGCAGCAGAGCACCCAGCGGGTGTTCCTCATCCTGCCGCTGATCTCGCTCGTCTATGGCTGGTTCCTGCCGGCGGGCCTGTTCATCTACTGGATCACGACCACCATCTTCTCCATCGTCCAGCAGTTCCTGATCAACGGGTTCGGTGGCCTGTTCCCCCTGTTCGGTTGGACCCCCGGGTTCGCCAAGGGGCACACGCCGCGGTTCCCGGTCCCAGAGTTCACCCCGCGCTCGGAGCCCGCGAGCAAGCAGCCCGGCAGCACCGGCGGTACGCCCGCCCCCGCCGCCAAGCGCTCGACGGCCGACAGCGCGGCTGGCACCATCAGGCCGGCCAAGCGCAGCAGCCGGCGAGGGAGACGCCGATGAGCGAATACCAGGAGTTCACGGGTCGGACGGTCGAGGAGGCCATCCGCGCCGCACGCGAGGCCCTTGGGGTGTCCGACCTCGCCGACCTCGACTTCGAGATCCTCACCCCGGGCAGCCGCGGCGTGCTGGGCATGGGTGCCGAGCCCGCCCGGATCGTCGCCGCCGCCCGCTCCGCGCTGGGTGGGGCGACACCCAAGAAGGAGGCCGCCTCGGCAGAGCCGCTGCCGGCCCCCCGACCGCCCCGGGACGACCGCCCTCGGGACGACCGACCTCGCGACGATCGCGGCTCGCGCGACCGCGGGCGCTCGGGCGCACCACGCGACCGCACGCCTGAGCCGGCCGCCCACGAGCCGGCCGCCCACGAGCCGGCCGCCCACGAGCCGGCGGCATCGACCGAGTCGACCACGCCGCCCATGGGCGCCAACGAGCACGTGCCGTTGCGGGCACCGCGACCGGAGCGGCCGCCCCGCGACGACCGCCGTGGCGGCGGCAGCCGCGACCGCGGCCGTGGGGGCCGGGACGACCGGCGTGGCAGTGGCCTGTCGCAGCGGGAGGCCGCCGAGGTGGCCAGCGCCCGCGCGTCGCTGAGCACCGAGCGCGAGGAGATCCAGGCCGCCGAGGCCACCCCCGAGGCGCTGGCGGCGGGGACCGAGATCGTGTCCCGGCTCGTGGAGCTGATGGGCTATCGGGCCAGCGTCTCGGTGGCCACGGGCGACACGGCCAAGATCGACGTCACGGGCGTCGACGACACCGAGCGGGAGGCCCTGGGGGCGCTCATCGGCCGCAAGGGGGAGCGCCTGTCCGCGCTCCAGCACCTCGTCAACCTGATGCTGTCGCGGCGGATGGGCGCCTGGACGCGCGTCCTGGTCGACGTCGAGGACTATCGCGGCCGTCGCGAGCGGCAGCTGGGCGAGATCGCCCGGCGAGCAGCGGAGCGGGTGATCGAGAGCGGCACCATGCTCCAGCTAGAGCCCATGCCCGCGCTCGAGCGACGCTGGATCCACCTGGCCCTCCGGGACGTCCCGGGCGTGGCCACGCAGTCCATCGGCGACGAGCCCATGCGTCGCGTGGTCGTCATCCGCGCCGCCGACTGACCCACCCCGGGCCGCCGCGGGCGACCTTCGCAACGGGCCTGCAAGGTCTCTGGGGCCTCGTTGGTCCTCGCTGACGGCCGGCGTCTGCCATGCTGGTGGTGCGGACGAGGCCCGGTCCGCGTGTCCGAGTCCCCCCCGCGGGCCCCACGGGGACGCCAACGCTCGCATGTCGACGCAACCGCTCGTGCTCGTCGCGGATGACGAGCCCCGGATCACCAAGCTGGTCTCGCTCGCCTTGGGCGAGGAGGGCTTCCGGGTGATCACGGCCAGCGGCGGCGAGGAGGCACTCCGAAAGGCGGAGGAGTACCGGCCCGACGTCGTGCTCCTGGACATCGTGATGCCCGACCTCGACGGCATCGAGGTCATGCGCCAGCTGCGGACCTCCCGACCCGTTCCCGTCATCCTGCTGACCGCCAAGGGCTCGACGGCCGACAAGGCCAAGGGCCTCGACCTGGGCGCCGACGACTACGTCGCCAAGCCGTTCCACCCCGACGAGCTCGCGGCTCGCGTCCGAGCCGTCATCCGGCGCGCCTCGGGCGCGACGCCCGGCTCCGGCGTCGTGGCGTTCGATGACGTCGAGATCGACCTCGAGCGACGTATGGTCACCCGGGATGGCCAGCTGGTCCAGCTCTCGCGCACGGAGTGGCTGCTGCTCCAGCACCTCGCCACCAATGCCGGCAAGGTCGTGCTCCACACGGAGCTGCTGACCAAGGTGTGGGGGCCCGAGTACCGAGACGACCTGCAGTATCTGCGCGTCTGGATCAGCAGGGTCCGGCGCAAGCTGGGCGCCGAGCCGGGCGAGCCCGGGCGGATCAGGACGTTCCAGGGCATCGGCTATCTCCTGGACGTCGAGGGCCTCAGCGAGGTCGGCACGGACGATGCGGCGGCAGCGGGCGCCGCCGACGGGGACAAGCCCGCGACCGGGGACGAGCCCGCGACGCCCGCCGAGCGGGGGACCGGCATCGGGACATGATCCCGGCCGACCGGGCGGGCAGCTCCGGGGATGCGACGGAGGCGATGGGCGCAGGACGCCTGCGGGTGGGTCTGGTGGCGCCGCCGTTCGAGCGCGTGCCGCCCAGCGGCTACGGCGGCACCGAGCGCGTGGTCCACGCGCTCGCGGTCGAGCTGGATCGTCGCGGCCACGAGGTGACCCTGTTCGGGACCGGCGACTCCGAGGTGCCCGGGCGCCTGCGCACGACCGCGCCGGAGCCGGTGCGAGGCACGGGTGTCGCAGGGGCGGCGGCCCTGCCATGGCTCGTGCTGACGCAGCTGGCCGCCATCCGCGACACCGCCGGCCTGGACATCCTCCACAACCATGTCGACTGGGCAGGGCTGGTGCTGGGTGACGCCGTCGACCAGCCCGTGGTCGCCACGTTCCATGGCCGGCTTGACCTGCCGGGCGCCGCAGAGCTGCTGGCGGCCTCCCGGTGCCACCACGTCGCCATCAGCGAGAGCCAGGCGGCGACCCAACCCGGGCCGTGGTGGGCAGGCGTCGTCCACAACGGGCTCGACCTGACCGGCTCGCCCTTCCTGCCCGCCGAGGAGCGTGGCGACGAGCTGTGCTTCGTGGGTCGGATGGTGCCCGAGAAGGGCATCGTGGAGGCCATCGAGACCGCCCGGCTGTCGGGTCGGCGGCTGCTCGTCGCGGCGAAGGTGGGCGCGCAGCCCGCCGAGGTCGACTATCACGAGCGGGTCGTGGAGCCTGCGATGCGCACCGCCGACGTGGAGTACCTGGGCGAGCTGTCGAGCGCCGACCGCGACGCCCTGCTCGCACGGAGCCATGCCACGCTCATGCCCGGCGCCTGGCCGGAGCCCTTCGGTCTGGTGGCCATCGAGTCGCTGGCGTGCGGCACGCCCGTCATCGCGCGGCCCGCTGGTGCGCTGCCGGAGATCGTCCGCGAGGGGGTGGACGGCTGGTTCGGTGACGACGCCGCGGCCCTCGCGGCGCGGGTGGACGACGTCGCCCGCCTGGACCGGGTCGCCATCCGCGATTCGGTGCTGAAGCGGTTCTCGGCGTCGCGCATGGCCGACGGCTACCTGCGGGTGTACCGTCAGGCGCTGCAGGGCGCGTGACATCCGATGGAGGACCCCACCATGAGCACGATCGAGAGCGAGGCCGAGTCGACCGAGGCACCGGAGGCCGCCGGGGAGCCGGAGGCGACGGGAGGCCCAGCCCAGCGGGCGCGCGAGGTGGTCGCCGATGTGGCGGGCGCCGCCCGCTCCGCCGTGGAGACCACGGCCCCGGTCGTACGGGACGCCGCGGACGCCGCGGTCGCAGCGGTCCAGACCCACGCACCGGCCGTGCTGGGGGCGGGTCGGACCACGGCGGGCACCGCCTACCAGCAGGTGCGCAGGGCCCCCGACGAGCAGCTCGCCATGGGCACCGCGTTCGCCGCCGGGCTGGTGACGGGCTTCATCCTGGCCCGGGTGCCGCGCCCGCTGCTGGTGCTGGCGCTCATCCCCCTGGCGGTGTTCGGCGGGACGCTGCTGGGCCGCAAGGTGCCGTTCATCGGGCGTGCCATGGGTGGCGAGGACTGACCGGGCGCGACCTCAGCGACCGTTGCGCTTGCGGGCCGTCCGGGCGGCGCTCGCCGGATAGAACGCGATCAGCTGGATGGGCCCCGCCCGCGTCGAGCCGCGCCCGTTGAGCACCAGGAAGTCGGCAAGCCCGTTCCGGTCGTGGTCGATGGCCACGACGTCCTCCGCCGAGCCGGAGCGCGCCTGCGGGATGCTCATCGAGCGGAAGCCGCTGCCGTCCCCGGAGTTGACCAGCATCAGGTCGCGCGTCTGGCGCTCCATGGTGCCCTGGACCACGTAGAGGTCGGGCGCGCCGTCGCCGTTCACGTCGCCCGAGGCGACGGCCACCGCGCTGGTCAGGGAGCGGCGATAGCCGGTGACGTAGCGGTCCCCGCGCCGCACCCACACCCGAAGCTCCCAGGGCGTGATCTGGACGATGTCCGGGACGCCGTCCCGGTCGATGTCGGCGACCGTGGCATCCACGACGTTGGCGGCTGGGATGCCCACGCGGCCCGTGACATCGGCGAGCCTGCCCTTGACGTTGCGCAGCACCCGGATGCCCTGGCCGTCCGGACGGCCGATGGCGCGCTCGCACAGCACGATGTCCTCCCAGCCATCGCGGTCGAGGTCGGCGGGCACGACGCAGTCGGCGCCGCTCGCGGCGTCGATGCCGAGCACCGACCGCGGCTCGTAGCCCTCCCCGTCGGGGTTCGCGAGCACCCGGTGGCGGGAGGGGAGCCCGTCGGTCCGGTCGGGGCGGTTGGCGATGAACAGGTCGGCATACCGGTCGTGGTCGAGGTCGAAGAACGTGGCGAGGCGCCCGCGGCCCACCGGGTCGGCCACGCGCAGGTCGATGGCCTCGTCGCGGAACGTGCCGTCGGCCTGCTGGATCCACAGCTCGTCGGTCTTGACGCCGGCGCCGTGGAGGGCACCCGTGGCGCAGAACAGGTCCGGCCTGCCATCACCGTTGGCGTCGCCTGCGGTGCACCCATGCCGGTCGATGCCCGGGAAGGCGACGCCCTTGGCCATCGAGAAGTGGGCCCCGCGGTTCATGAGCAGCCATGCCGCGTTGGAGTGCCGCCCGACGAGCAGGTCGGGCCAGCCGTCCCCGTCGATGTCCACCTTCACGCCGCCATAGGTGCTGGTGGACTTGCGATCGAGACCGACCGACGCGGCGACGTCGCGCGCCACGACCCGGTAGCCGCCCCGCCGGTTGGGCAGCGGCGACGGCTTGGCGGGGCGCTTGGTGGGCGTGGGCGACGCCGGGGCAGCAGCGGTCCCGGGGGCCGGGGTGGCGGCTGCGCCGGGCGGAGCCGCCGAGCTCGCGGCCAGGGGTGCCGTCGGGGTCGGCTGCGCCTCGGGCGGCGTGGTCCGCTGGGGGACGCTGGGCGCCGTGGTGCCGACCGGGGCGGGTGGCCCGCCGTCCGACGGCGTCGGACCAGGTGCGACGACCGTCTGGCCAGGGCACACGCCGAACGTCAGCGAGCGTCGTCCGTTGGCGCCCACCGCGAGGACCTCGCCGTCGGGGCCCTCGGCGACGTCGCGCAGCTCGGAGCCACCCGGGAGTTCGGGGGCGTCCACGACCGTCCACTCGCCGGAGGCGTATCTGCCCACGATTCCCCGCCAGCCGCCGGTGGCCGGGTCCCAGCGCGTGCCCGCGACGATGGGGCGACCCTCGGCATCGAGCTGCACGGCTCGGAGGAGGGTGATGGCGTCCCCGTCCGTCGGCATGCCCACGGACCGCCAGCGACTGCCGGTCCAGCGCTCCACGATGGGCACGTAGCGACCGCCGGCGATCTTGTAGCCCACCGCCCAGGCCTTGCCGCCGGGCGCCACGGCGACGGACGTGAGGACCCCCTCCGACGCGTTGCGGAGCGACGGGCGGACCACCTGCCAGCGGCCCCGGACGCGCCGTGCCGCGTAGGGGTGCGGGGCGCCACGCAGGCTGACCCAGCCGACGACCCAGGTCTCCCCTCCCCGCGCGGAGTCCACGTCCATGAGCGCGCCGTCGGAGCCACCCGCGAGCGGCGGGTTCTCCTCCGACCACCCGGACTCGGTGTGGCGCAAGGCGAACGGCCGTTGGCCGCCC
The DNA here is from genome assembly GCA_046328155.1 of Chloroflexota bacterium. Taxonomy (GTDB): domain Bacteria; phylum Chloroflexota; class Limnocylindria; order Limnocylindrales; family CSP1-4; genus JAFMJV01. The sequence continues at coordinate 78,979 of JAXLXC010000011.1, read as the reverse complement.
GTGGCGCCGCGATAGCCCACGGCCCACACGACCCGGTCGGTCACGGCGACGACGCCGGTGAGGACGCCCGTCTTGCGACCTGACTTGCCGAGGCCCATGGGGATCCAGCGACCCTGCGCCAACCGCATCAGCAGCGGCCGGTAGCCACCGGCGCTCGACCGATAGCCAGCCGCCCACAGCGACCCACGAGGGCCACGGTCGACTGCGAAGAGCGCCTGCTCCGCCTTGGGTCGGCGCATCGGCATCACCGGCCACCCGTCCCCGTCCCACTCCACGGCCAGCGCATATCGGGGGTCCTCGGCGAGCGTGGTCATGCCCACCGCCCAGGCCGCGTCGTCGTCGGTGACGATGGAGGTCAGGATGCTCCGGCCGAACGTGGTGTCGAGCGTGGGCCCGTCCGTGTCGCACGCGGATGTCGGGGTGGTGTCGGACGGTTGGGCGAGCGCCGTCTCGCCGGCGCCGCTTGCCGGGACGATGTCCGCCAGCGCGAGCAGGAGCACCAACGCCAGCACGAGCGCCCGGACCGGCGCGCGATCGGCCAGCCAGGAGCGTGCGCGACGTGGGGTCGACGGCATGCCCCCCGGACGCGTGGGGGCCGCGGATGTGTCGGTCACTCGGGGACCAGTGCCTCGTGGGGTCGGCAGGACCATGCACCGCGTCGCTCCTCCACGATCCGGCGCCCGGGCAGGATACCCGGGACCGCCGAAAGCCGCCGCCGGCCATGAGCCGAGGCCGCGTCCCTGTGGCGCCAGCCGCGGCGCCCCGCCACCCCGGGCGGGCTGCGTGTACCCTCCGGGCACCAGCGAGGGAGGCCATGGCGAGGGTGGAGGAGGACGCGACGCGCTGGCTCGTGAGCGTGCCCACGCACGCCACGGCGTGGGATGCGCTGTGCGCCGAGGAGCCGACCGCGGACCCGCTCCAGTCGTGGGCGTGGGCGGAGGCCGGCATGGCGACCGGCGAGCGTTGGGAGCGCTTGGTGGCGACCGACCCAGCCGGCCGGGCGTTGGCGCTGGTGCAATGGCAGCTGGTCAGCCCGGTGCTGGGCCATCCGCTGGCCTATGCGCCGCACGGCCCCGTCTGGCGGCGTGACGCTGGGGAGGGGCCGACCGGCGCCACGGGGGCGCCCGCGGTCGTGGCGGGCCTCATGGCGGCCATGCGTGCCGCATGCGACCGTGCCGGCGTCTCGGCGATGCTCGTCGACCCACGGCATGGGCTGGCCGGGACACCCCGGGACGACCCCACGGCCGTCATCGCGTCCCTGGGCTACGTGGCGACGCACCGACACGTCCAGATGCCCTCCACCCGTGTGCTCGACCTGGCGCCCGGTCTGGATCGGGTCCGGGCGGGCTTCGACAAGGACACCCGCAACCTCATCCGGCGGTCCGCCCGGGAGGGCGTCGAGGTCGAGGTGGTGGCGGCAGACGATGCGACCGGCGTCACCGCGCTCCATGGGCTGATGCAGGATGCGGGTTCGCGGGGCGGGTTCATGCCGCGCTCGTCGGAGTTCCTCCTGGCCTACGGCAGCAACGCGGGCGACCGGGCATTCCTGGTCCTCGGCCGATGGCAGGGCCGGGTGGTCGCGGGGGCCCTGGTCGGGCTGGTCGGGGACCGCGCCTACTATCAGTTCGCGGGGTCGCTCCGGACGCCCGAGCTGCGCCATGCCAACGCGCCGTACGCGGTCATGGACCAGGTCGTGGCCGAGTGTCTGGTACGGGGAGCGGTCAGCCTGGACCTGTGTGGGGTCAACGAGCGCGACGACCCGGACGCCGACCCTCGCTGGGAGGGACTCAGCTCGTTCAAGCGTGGCTTCGGCGGGCAGCCGATGCGTCATCCGCCGGCCGCGACCGTCGTGCTGCGACCAGGCGTCGAGCGTCTGCGGGTCGCTGGCCAGCGGGTGCGCCAGCGCATGGCAAAGCGGCGATCCTGACCCTTGGCTATTGACAAGCGATGGATAACAATCGATAGTCGATATATGGGCAGGCTTGTCATCTGGCTGCTGCGGATCGGCTTGCTCGCCCTCGTGCTGGTCTCGGTCCTCGCGCAGCTCGCCGCCGTGGCGCTCGCCACCGAGGCCGGACGGCGCATGCCCGAGGTGGCCCATCTCGTGGTCCCCTACTCGGTCGCCGCGGTCCTGTTCGTCGGCTGTGGCCAGGTCGCGCTGCTCGCGACGTGGCGACTGCTGTCGCTGGTCAGGCGTGACGCCATCTTCACGAGCCACGCCCTGCGATGGGTCGACCTGGTCATCGGGTGCGGCGTGGTCGCCACGGCGCTGACCGCGGTGGTCCTGGCCCAGATGCTGTTCTGGTTCATCCCGGGCGGAGCGGGGCCGGTGACGTTCTACCTGGGCGCCGTCGTCGTCGCGGGTGCGATGTTCGTGCTGCTGATGCTCGTGATGCGCGGGCTGCTGCAGACGGCCATCGCGGACCGCACCGAGCTCGATGAGGTCATCTAGTGGCGGTCATCGTGGACCTGGACGTCATGCTCGTGCGACGCAAGATGTCCGTGGGCGACTTCGCCAAGGGGGTCGGAATCACGCCAGCCAACGTGGCGGTGCTCAAGAACGGCCGTGCGCGGGCGATCCGCTTCAGCACCCTCGACGCGATGTGTCGCGTGCTGGACTGCCAGCCGGGCGACATCCTGCGCTGGACCGACGACCCGGCGGCGGAGGGACGCTGACGCCTCCATGGATCCGCGCCCGTGGCGGGGTGCGCGATGGATGGAGCGCCGAGCAGACCGACCGGCGCTCAGGACGTGCGGCGCGGTAGCTCGCAGGCCTCGCGACCGAGCATCCGGGACAGCCGGTAGCGGTTGGCGGCGATGCGCTCGTAGGCCGGCTCGACCAGGCGGCGCAGGAGCGGCAGGCGCGCGACCCATGCGACGGGTCGCGTGATCGGGACCCGGTCGAGGATCGTGACCCAGGTCTCCCCTCCCACGACCCACCGGCCACGCTCGTCGAGCGCGTGGATCGTTGCCTCGAGCGCGTCCCGAGCCGGCACCTCGATGCCGAGCGAGTGGGCGTGCGCGAGGGGCAGGAAGCGGACCCGATGGCCCCGATCGATGCGCATCATCGTCTCGGCACTCCAGGTGCAGAAGCCGCAGTCCTGGTCATACAGGACGGTGAGGCGGTCGGGCCGGTGGCTCATGCCGTGGTGCTCGCGCTCCGCGATGCGGGCGAAGGACGAGGCCCTCGTCTCGAGGAGCGTGCGCACGGTGCGGCGCGCGACGAGGACGTCGGCGAGCGCTCCCAGCGGACCCCAGCGGAGCTCGTGCTCCCAGCGATCGGTCATGAGCGTCGAGCGCTCGTCGATGGCGGAGAAGCGGTGCTCGTGGCGGTAGCGCGCGAACGGCCCGGCCACCTGCTCGTCCGCGAAGACGTGCGGCGGGTCCCAGGTCGTGATCCTGCTCGTGAGGCGCCACCGGAGGGCGAGATAGCGTGCCTGGAAGACGACCTCGCCACCAGGGCCGATGCGCCCGCTCGTGACGCCGCCGATCGCTCGCTCGCCGCTCGTGGCCATCCCCTCGACGTGGATGTCGATGTCGGCCGCGAGCCCGAAGGCGACCTCGACGGGGACATCGATGCGCGTCCGCAGCTCGATCCGGGTCGTCATGGCCGTGGCGGCGGCCGGTGGATCATGGAATCGGTCGTCTGCGCCAGCAGGGCCGAGTGCGGCTCCTGGGTTGGGACGAGCAGGAGCAGCATCGGCATCCGGCGCATCGCGCCGGCTCGCCATGGAAGCGGCGTGCCCACCCGGTCGAAACATGATACTCGCATGTAGCAAGTATCTCCGACCTGGTCGTGGTGTCAAGCGCTGGGATGCGCCTCTCCCACGTGTCGGTGGCCGGATCGAGCGCACGGATCGCTCCAAGGACCCATGGCGAGGAACGACCCAGCGGCTCCGACGAGGTCGGCAGCGACGGTGATCCGAGCTCGCGATGGGCCGCCAGCGGCTGGTCGGGCCGTCCACGGCGAATGCACACACGCAGGCGAGGCCCGCACGAAGCGCGCATGGATATGGTGGAGATGGGGGAGAGTCGAACTCCCCGTCCAGAACCCTCAGCCGGAGACCACTACGAGCGTGTCCAGCGATTTGATGTCGGGTCCGTCATCCGGCACTGGCACCGTGCGGCGGACCCCAGTCACGTCCCCTTGCGGGCTTTGTCCCTGGCTACGTGACGCTGACCAAGGACGCATCCCCGCTGCATGACGCTTCCACAGCCCGCGGGGATGAGGCTGCTTCCACGCTCACCTTACTGCCTCAGGCAGCGAGGGCGAGAGCAGGCTGGCGGTTGCCAGTTACTTCGTTTGCCGCCTGATTAACGAGGCCTGACGGCACCTCGGCTCGCGCTCTCCGGGAATCCGGCCCTGTCGAGACCACGCATCCCCAAGACCAATCACTATAGCACTCGAACGCCTGTTCGACAACGACTGGCTCAACCGCGACCTCGCTGGACATCGGCCAGCTCGCGCTGCATGTCCCGGCGCGCGTCCCGGTCGGCGATGTCCCGACGGCGGTCGTGGAGCTGCTTGCCACGCGCCAGGGCGAGCTCCACCTTGGCCCGTCCCCGGTCATCGATGTACAGCGACAGGGGCACCAGGGTGAGGCCCTTGGACTTGACGCGACCCAGCAGCTGGTCGATCTGGACCCGGTGGAGCAGCAGCTTGCGGTCGCGTCGCGCCTCGTGGTTCCAGCGGTTGCCGCCGGTCCAGGGGGCGATGTTGGCGCCCACCAGCCACGCCTCGCCATGCTCGACACGCGCATGGGCGTCGGCGAGGTTGACCTTGCCGGCGCGGATGCTCTTGATCTCGGTGCCCCGGAGCACCAGTCCGGCCTCGAGGGTGTCCTCGATGGAGTACTCGTGACGGGCCTTGCGGTTGACGGCGATGGTCTCGCCCATGGGATGGCTCCAACGGATCTCGTGGGGTGGGGGCGGCCGGGCTCGCGCGTCGTCGCGCGCACGCTTGGCGCCGGACGCACGAACGCCGGCCCACAGTGGGCCGGCGCTTCGTGGCTGCGTTCACCACCCGAAGGGGCTACCGACTAGCGGGCCGCCTCCGAGGTGGTGCAGCGCTGGCTACTGTCACTCACTGCACATCACCTCCTTTCGTTCCCGAGGACCATAGCCCGATCGGCACCGGGGCGCAAGGGGTCGGCTCAGGATGGGCTCGGCGACGCCGCCGGTGACGGGGTCTGGGCGGACGGCCGCGGCGACGGAGACCCCGCGGCGGGTGCGGTGGCCGCCACGGCCGGCGACGGCGCCGGGCTGCTGCCGTCGAGCGTGCCCAGCACGATGTCGAGCGCCTTGGCCACCTGGGGGTCGTCGGCGCCCGCCTGGCCTGGCTCGACCACCACGTCGGGGGTGATGCCCACGCCATGGATCCAGGTCTTGTCGGGGGTGAGCCACTTGGCGACCGAGAGCCGGAAGCCGCCCGCATCACCCGACAGGAGATGCCACTGCTGGACGGTGCCCTTGCCGAACGTGGTCTCGCCCACCAGCGTCGCGCGCCCGGTGTCGTGCAGGGCGCCCGAGACGATCTCGCTGGCGGAGGCGGTGCCGCCGTTGACCAGCACGACCACCGGGATCGACGGGTCGGTGGCCACGCCGCCCGCCTGCGCGTCGTGCTCCACCAGGGTGCCGTCGGCATACTCGTCCCAGTAGATGGGCCCGCTGCCCACGAACTCGCTCGCGATGGCGAGGGCGGCATCGACATAGCCGCCGGGATCATCCCGCAGGTCCAGGACGAACCCCTGGGCGCCCGCCGCCAGCTGCGTCTCGAGCGCCGCGCGGAGGTCGGCCGCGGCCCCGCTGCTGAAGCCGCTCACGCCGATGAGACCCACCCGGCCGTCCGCGAGGGTGCTCGCCTGGACCGCCGACTGCTCGATGACCTCGCGGGTCAGGGCGAGGTCCAGCGCCGACCCATCGCGGAGCAGGGACAGGGTGACCTGCGACCCGCTCGGGCCGCGCACCCAGTCGACCACGTCGTCGAGCGTGGACCCCGCCACCTCGCGGCCGTCGACCGCCACCAGCAGGTCGCCAGCCAGCAGACCGCCCTTCTCGGCCGGAGACCCAGGGATCACGCCCTCGACCACCAGGTCGCAGCCCTCACCGAGGGTGGTGCAGGCCGTGCCATCGGCCCCATGGGAGGACATGGTCGCCCCGATGCCCTCGAACGATCCCTCGATGCCCTCGAGGCTGCGCTTGTACTCGTCCGAGGTCATGTACGACGAGTAGGGGTCGCCCAAGGCGCCGAACATGCCCTGGATGGCGCCCTCCACGAGGGCCTTGGGCTCGTATGCCCCCACGTACTCGGAGGTCACCTTGCGGTAGGCCTCCCAGAAGGGCGCGAACAGCTCCTGCTCCGACTCGCCCGTGCCGGGCGTCAGCGACTGCTGGAGACCCAGCGTGAAGCCGGCCGCGAACAGCGCGGAGCCGGCCAGCACCGCGACCAGGAACAGCGCCACCACGACGGACGTGCGCGACGGAGCGGGCGCCCGTGCCGGCTCGACGACGGGTGGTGCCAGGGGCGTCGGTGCCGCGGACGGGTCAGGCCAGCCGCTGGGCGGCGGGGGGGCGCCCGGCGGCGCGGCGTCGGGGGTCGAGGGCCAGGACATGGGGTCTCCAGGGGAGGGCGGGAGCGCGATGCTACGCCGTGGTCCGGAGATACGCCCGCACGGAGATCCAGGCACCCAGGCCACCCAGGCCGAGGCCCGAGACCACCACGAGCGTCACGACCTGCAGGGTCAGCGAGCGGGAGAAGCCGACCGGGACCTGGCCCGCGATGGCGTTGGCGACGTCGCTGATGGGGCCAGAGGCGAGCAGCAGCAGCGTCAGCGTCACGAGGGCGCCGGCGAGGCCCACCAGCAGCCCCTCCACGATGAACGGCCAGCGCACGAACTGGTCCGAGGCGCCCACGAGCCGCATGATCTCGATCTCCTGGGCGCGCGACATGAGCGCCATCCGGATGGAGTTGACCACGATGAGCAGCACCGTCAGGCCCACCAGCACCAGCACCGCGACGCCGATGGTGCGCAGGGTTGCCGTCACGCTCACCAACCGATCGATGACGCTCTGCGAGTCCACGATGTCCTTGACGACCGAGCCACGCACCGCCTCCAGCACCGCCATCACCTGGCCCGCCTGTCGGGGGTCCACGAGCTTGATGGCCAGCCGCGCCGGGAAGGGGTTGCTGGTGTAGCCAGTGATGGGATCCTGCCCGGACTCCACGCGCTGGCGCTGGAAGTCGGCGAGCGCCTCGTCCTTGCTGACGTAGGTCACGCTGCCCACCTCGGGCAGCGCCTGGAGCTGCGCCGTCAGCGTGTCCACGCGCTCCTGGACCACGCCCTCGGCGAGCTCCGCGCGGATCTCCACCTTGGACTCGATGTACGAGACGCCGGCCTGCACCCCCGACAGCACGATGACGAGGCTCGCCAGGAGCACCAGCATCATGACCATGGTCACGGTGGCGGCGAGGCTCATCACCCGGTTGCGCCACAGGCCCTCGAGGCCCTGGCGGATGGAGAACTGCGCCAGATGGAGCATCAGGCGTACTCCCGGTGGTAGCCGCCCACCTCGTCGCGGATGATTCGGCCGCCCTCGAGCCCCACCACCCGCTTGCGCAGCGCGGTCACCACCTCGGCGTTGTGGGTGGCCATGAGCACCGTGGTGCCCATCTCGTTGATTCGCAGCAGCAGCTGGATGATCTCCCAGCTGATCAGCGGGTCCAGGTTGCCCGTGGGCTCGTCGGCGATGACCAGCTCCGGGTCGTGGACCATGGCTCGCGCGATGGCGGCCCGCTGCATCTCGCCGCCCGACAGCTGGCCGGGTCGCTGGTCGGCCTGCGCGGAGAGCCCCACGAGCGCGAGGAGTCGGTCCACGGTCGGACGGATCGAGCGACGCGGCGTGCCCGTGACCTCGAGCGCGAACGCGACGTTCTCGCGCACGGTCTTGCGGGGCAGCAGGCGGAAGTCCTGGAACACGATGCCGATGCGGCGGCGGAGGCGCGGCACGTCGCCTCGTCTGATGGTGGCGAGCGGGACGCCCGCCACCACGATCGAGCCGCTGGTGGGGACCTCGTCACGCACGAGGAGCTTGATGAGCGTGCTCTTGCCGGCGCCCGACGGACCGACGAGGAACACGAAGTCGCCCTCCGGGACCTCGAGGTCGATGTCCTCGATGGCGTGCTTCCCGTTGGGATAGACCTTGGTGACCTCGGTGAGCGAGATGGCCAGCCGGGGGGCTGCGTCGACCCGGACGAGCGCGCTCGTGACCTGGCTCGCGTCGGGCACCCACGGCGCGGCCGGGCCGGTCGTCGGTGGTTCGAGGATCGTCGTCCGCGACACCAGGTCCGGCAGCCTCGGCTGGGCTGGTCCCCGCGTGGCGCGACGGTCCGAGGCGTCGCTCATCGGGCGCAGCCTAGCATCAGGCCCCGCGCACCGCCGCCGGCGTCACCCCGCGGGCGGGTCCTCGCTGGGGGTCCCTGCCTCGAACGCCCGGATGATGGCGACCTTCGCCTCCGATGGCGATGCCGGGTCGAACCGGTGGCCGAGCCACGCCGACAGCAGCGACCGGGCGAGCATGGGCGCCACGACGTTGGCGCCCATGCACAGCACCTGGCAGTCGTTGGACTTGACGGAGCGCTCCAGCGAGTAGGGGTCATGGGCGACCGCCGCCCGCACGCCCCGCACCTTGTTGGCGCTGATGGACATGCCGATGCCCGTGCCGCACACGAGCAGGGCCCGGTGCGCCTCGCCCCGCGCGACCGCCTCCGCGACGGCGATGCCGACGTGGGGATACGCGGTCGTGTCGTCGGTGGCGGGCACGCCCAGGTCGATGATCCGGCGCACGCGGGGGTCCGCGCGCAGGTCCGCCAGCAGGACGTCGAGCAGCCCACGACCCAGGCTGTCGGCGCCCACCGCGATGACGAAGCCCTCGGCGTCATCGCTCATCTGGTGTCCTCCACGTTCGTGATGGACCGGAGGGCCCGGTCCGCGGCCTCGAGCGCGATCTCGAGCGAGCGAGCCCCGGCATCGATGGTGCCGAGGGCGTTGGTCCCGTGGACCGCGGCGCGGCCCCTGCGCGCCACGAGCTGCGCGGTGCCGGCGACCGCCCCGTGGACCGGCGCCAGTGCCGTCGACCATGCGTCCGCGAACGACGCCCCCTCCCCTCGGGAAGGCGTCCGCGAACAGCGCAGGGCGTCCACGAGGGTCCGGTCGCCCACGTCGGCTCCCCACGCGGCGCACGACTGCGGTCGCCTCGACCAGCGCGGCGCGGGTCCGCGACGCCCGGGCACGCGTCGGCCGGGACTCATCGCCGATGACGCGACCCATGGCCAGCAGCCCTGCCCCCACAGGGCGCCCGATGCCCCACCGGCGGCGTCACCGGAGGCGCGGCGCCCGCCGACGTGAGCGCGCCCGCGCGCCGTGGATGCCTCGTCCGCCGCCGCCGCGGCGGCCTTCGATGCCCCGGCTCATGCCGACGCCGGGTCGCCGTCGCCGGCCACCGCATCGAGTCGTCCGGGTTCGTCGACCGCGGCTGCGATCGCGGCGGCGACGTCATGGAGCACGCGTCGGACGGCCAGCGCCAGGCGTCGGTGGCGCCGACTCGCGCGTCGCCCGGTCGACGGTATTCGCCCTGGGCGTCGGTGGAGCGGTCGACGGCCAGCGAGCCTGCGCCCAGCGTCCCCGAGCGATAGCCAGGGGCCGCCGCCGAGGTCGTCAGCAACGCCTCCAGGTCGTCGTCGAGCCAGCACAGCGTGGGGAGCAGCCAGCCATGTCGAGCAGGTCACGAACTCGCCCACCTCGACCTCCACGGGCTCGACGCCACTCGGCGAGGAGCCGCTCGTGGATCGACGATACAGCACGAACAGCTCCTCGTACTTGGAGCTGCCCAGGCCGTTCACGAGGACGCGGGCGCGGGTGGCGCCGAGCAGGCGCTCCGGGAGCAGCGGCTCCAGCAGGATGGGCGCCAGCTCGCGCGCCGGCACCACGGCACGGTCTGGATGCCGGGCTCGCCATGGATTCCCAGGCCCACGGCGATGCTGTCCAGGTCGGCCGTGAACAGGGGCTCCCGACGACCGGGAAAGGTGCAGCCCGCGAGCGCGATGCCCAGCGTCCGGGTGCGATCGTTGGCATGTCGCGCGATCCGCTCCACGGCCCCCAGCTCGTCGCCCCGCCGCGCCGCGGCCGCGGCCGCGCGGAACACGAAGAAGCCCCCCGCGATGCCCCGACGCTGCCCCGACTCCGCGACGGGCCGGCTGGCCACGTCGTCGGTCACCAGCACGATCCGGGTGTCGATGCCCGCGGCTCGCGCCTGCTCTGCCGCGAGGCCGAAGTGCATCACGTCCCCGCTGTAGTTGCCGAAGGCAAGGAGCACCCCGGCGCCGCCGTCCAGCGCCTCGATGGCTCGATGCGCCTGGGTCGCCGAGGGGCTCGTGAACACGTCGCCCACGACTGCGCCGTGGCACAGCCCCGGCCCGACGAGGCCTGCGAACGCTGGGTAGTGACCCGAGCCGCCGCCGATGATGACCGAGACCTGCCCCGGGATGGGGGGTCGACCGCCATGACCGCCGAGGCATCCGGGACCCGTCGGAGATAGCGCGGGTAGGCGGCCGTGAGCCCCTCGAGGAAGTGATCCTTGAAGCCGCGCTCGCCATCGTGGATGCGGGTCATGCGACGGTCCCCGGCAGCTCGAGCAGCTCCACCAGCCGCGCTCGCACGTCACCCAGCGAGGCGTGGATGCTGTCCGCAACGCGGCCGCATCGGCCGCGAGGGGTACGCCGCGTCCGGCACCACCGCGAGCACCGCGAGGCCGGCTGCGCCGCGACCCCGGACCCCGTTGCTGGAGTCCTCCACGGCGACCCCGCCCGCGATCGCTCGCCGCATCGCTGGTGCACCGCCGGGTCGAGCGCTGCCGGCCGCACGCCGGCGCTCGAGACGGCGGCGCCGAACTGCAACCCAGCCCCAGGCCATCCATGACCACCTCGATCGCCTCTGGGCGCCGACGTCGCCAGAGCGACCGGGCCCCACGTGCCGCCGCCTCCGCCACGAGCTCAGGTGCTCCGGCCGCGAGCGGCACCTCCCCCGCCCGATAGGCCGCGACGACCGAGCCGATGACCCGCTCGCGCGGCATCCTCGAGGTCCGTGGCTGGTCCGGTCGGCGAGATATCGACCCCGCTCCGGGACGCTCATGCCCTGGCAGGCGCGGGTGTCCTCGATCCGCCCATGCCCCCTGATGGTCACGTATGCCCGCCACCCCAGCTCCCACAGATGCTCCGAGCGCACCAGCACGCCATCGAGGTCGAACACCACGCCCCGCCGCCCGCCGCTCACGCGGTCATCGTCGCTTGCAACCCGTCGCTCACGGGGGCGGGCGCGTCATGGAGGCGCTGGAACACGAGGTAGAGTCGCTCGCGGGCCAGGGTTCGTGCTGGGTCCGGGGGCAACCCGGTCGACCTGGACCAGCCGCTCGACGCAGCGAGGTCGTCCCACCGCCGAGGCCACGAACGCGATGGCTGCCGCGCCTGCAGCGCGGCAGCATCCTGCAGGGCGGCGACCACCTCGAGGTCGCGGCCCAGCGTGTCCGCGATGATCACAGCCAGACGCGGCCGCCGCCGCCGCCCCACGACCTGATCGTGGCGGGCTCCACGCCGTACCTGATGCCGTAGGCGAGCGCCCACCGCACCTGGAACGCGACCCCCTCCATCACCGCGCGTGCCAGATGTGCCGTGCCGTGCCGCAGCCCCAGACCCACGAAGGCGGCCCGGGCGGCGTCGTCGGAACAACCGAGACGCGCTCGCCGCTGAGCAGGGCGCGAACAGCGGGTCGTCGGTCTCGCCCGCGACGCTTCCTGGCTGCTCCAGGCGGTCCGCGCGCATCGGCGTGCCGCCACCCAGCGCCCGACAGGCCCAGGCCAGCGCGCCACCCCCGGTCGCGATCTCCAGCCACACCAGGCTCCGGCCCGGCAGCACGTGCGCGAGTGTGCCCAGGTCCCCCACCGGGTCCCGCGCGTCGCGATCCGCGTCGATGCCCAGGTACGCGGCCGTGCCCAGCGACAGATGGGTCTGCCCGCGCCCCACGGCACCCGAGCCCAGCTGGCTGGCCGGTACGTCGCCGGCGCCGACCAGCACGGGCGTGCCCGTGGGCACCCCCAGCGCTCGCGCGGCGGCGGCAGTCAGGGTCCCGGCGACGTCCGTCGCAGGCGCGATGCGCGGCAGCCGTCGCTGGTCGACGCCCACGAGGTCGCACGCCTCGGCGTCCCAGACCGTCCCCGAGGGCTGCGTGATGCGCCACGCGCTGGCACCCGACGGATCGGTGACCGCGTCACCGCACAGCCAGGCCACGATCGATTCCTTGCAGTCGAGCAGCCACGCGACCCGCGCGTATCGCTCGGCGTCCTCGGCGCGCAGCCACAGGGCGCGGGCCACGATGTCCTTGGCGGTGATCCGGCTGCCCAGCCGACGGCCCTGCTCGGCTGGGGGGACGCGCTCCGCGAGCTCGGCGGCGACGGACGCGCTCCGTTGGTCCAGCCAGCTGAGCATCGGTCCCAGGGGGTCCCCCATCGCGTCGACCGGCTGGAGCGAGAACATCTGCGCGGTCACCACCACCCCCTCGACCGCGACCTGGGCGTCCCGGAGCAGGGCCCGGCTGGCGCGACCCATGGCGGCCCGGATGGCTAGCGTGTCCTGGTCGACCCAGCCCGGCGCCGGCGTGCTCAGCCCATACGCACGACCCGTCGAGGCGACGATGCCTCGGTCGGGTTCGGCGAGCACCGCCTTGACTCCGCTCGTGCCGACGTCGAACGCGAGCACGGCGCGGATGGGCATGGCTCAGGCCTCGGGGGACCGGGACGTGGCAGGGGGCTCGTCGATGGCCCGCCGGAGGAGGTCCAGGAACAGGTCGTTCTCGTCGCGTCGGCCGACGGTCACCCGGACGTGGCCGTCGCCCAGGCCATGGGCCGTCACCGCACGCAGCAGCACGAGGCCCTCCCGCTTGCAGAACTCCGCGACCTGGGTGCTGGTGCGCCCCGTCCGGCTGACGTCGATGAGGATGAAGTTGCCCTGCGAGTCGAACGGCGTGAGGCTGGGCATCTGCCGGAGTGCCGCGAGCAGCCGGTCGCGCTCCGTGCTGATGTAGGTCCGTCGCTCCTCGAGCATGTCCGGGTCGCGCACCGCGGCGAGGCAGCCGCGCGCCGACAGCAGGCCGATGCTGAACGGGATGCGCACCCGCAGCAGCAGGTCGATGAGCCGCGGGTCGGCCACCAGATACCCCACGCGGAGCGCCGCGAGGCCATACGCCTTGGACATGGTGTGCGCGACCATCAGGTTGGGGTGACGCTCCACGAGCGGCGCGAACGCCTCCGCGTAGCCGCACTCCACGTACGCCTGGTCGACCACCACCGGCAGCCCGGCCCCCAGCAGCCGCTCGAGGTCCGCCCGGCTGATGCTGTTGCCCGTCGGGTTGTTGGGCGAGCAGAGCATCAGCAGCTTGGTGCGGTCGTTGATCGAGGCAAGCATCGCATCCACGTCGAACGCGTGGTCAGGTCCCAGCGGCACCAGCACGGGCGTCCCGCCCTGGAGGCGGACCTGGGTCTCGAAGTAGGCGTACGTGGGCACCTGGATGACGGCCTCGTCGCCCTCCTCCACGAGCGCCCGCACCAGCACGTCGAGGACCTCGGTGGAGCCGTTGCCCAGCATCACCGAATCGGCCGGCACGCCGTTCCGCTCGGCAAGCGCCTCGCGCAGCTCCCAGGCGGTGTTGGGATACAGGTTGCCGTCGCGAAGCGCGTCCACGACCGCATCGACGACCACGGGTGGGGGCGGCAGGGGGCACTCGTTGGACATCATCCGATGGAGCTCGCGGTGCTGCCACGCGAAGTCGTGATGGGTCGCGTCGTACGGCTTGGCACCCGCCAACCCCGGGCGGGCGTAGGGCGCGAACCAGGGGGTCGCGTCGGCCGGGTCCGAGGTCAGCGTCATCGGGCGCCCGCGCTGGCGCGGGTGCGGCGGACGGTCAGGTCGAAGCAGCTGGGCACGTAGTGCTCCAGCGAGTAGAGGACCACGTCGCCACCCTCGGAGCGCTCCACCTGCTCCATGCGCAGGAGGGCGTCCCGCTCGTCGACCCGGAGGAGCCGGGCCATCCGCGCGTCGGCCTCCACCGCGCTGACATGGGCCACGCCACCCACCAGGATCACGCCGCAGTCGCGCTCCAGATGGCGATACACGGAGCCGTCGCGATAGGGGGTCGTGGCGTTGTGGGCGACACGTGATGGGATCGCGTCGACCGCCAGCGCGGCCGGCCGGTCGTTGGCGAGGATGACCCGCTCGATGAGCAGGATCCGTCCCGCGGGTGGCAGCGCCAGATGCTCCGCGATGTCACGGGGGGCAGCCGTCTCCTCCACCCGCAGCACCTGCACGCCCAGACGCTGGTTGGCGGCCTGGACGGCCTCGGTGACGCCCAGGTCCACGTCCAGCGCGCCGCTCACCCGCGGCTGGACCTGGTTCACGAACGTCCCCGAACCGTGCACGCGACGGACCACGCCCTCGTTCTCGAGGCTCTGGAGCGCCTCGCGGACCGTCGAGCGGCTGACGGCGTAGGCGGCAGCCAGCTCGGGCTCGGAGGGCAGCTGGTCACCCGGTCGGTATTGCTCGTTGATGGCGCCCATCAAGCTGGCGCGGACCGCCACGGCCGCTCGCCCCACGTGCCGTCTCCCTCCATGTCGCGAGTCCCCGCCCCCCACCACGGTCCCCGTGTTGTCAGACCTCAGTTGTACGACATCCTGTCAAGAGCGGCGTCGAACCACGCTCAGGGTCGCCCGAGCCGGTCCAGGATCGTCTCGTGGAGCAGCCCGTTGGTGGCCAGCGCCTCGGTGGCGAACCAGTCGCGCCGGCCGGCGAAGTCGGTGATCCGGCCGCCCGCCTCCTCCACCACGACCCAGGGCGCCGCGACGTCCCACACGTGGAGGTCGCGCTCCATCATCGCCTCCGCGGCACCGGTGGCCACCAGCGCATAGCCCCAGAAGTCGCCGTAGGCTCGCTCCCGCCACACCTCGGGGAGCAGGGACTCGAAGCCGGCCGCGACCCGTGACTCGCGCATGTCCAGGATCGAGCGGTACAGCAGCTGGGAGTCACCGAGCGTCGCGATCCCGGACACCCCGATGGGCCGGGGCGCGCCACCGGGCACGTCCCGGGTCCAGGCACGACCGCCCCGTCGCGCCCACCATCGGCGGCCCAGCGCCGGCGCGCTGACCACGCCCACCTGCAGCTCGCCGTCCCGCTCCACCGCCAGGAGGGTGCCGTACAGCGGGACGCCCCGCATGAAGTTGTGGGTGCCGTCGATGGGGTCCACGTACCAGCGGACCGACGCCCCGCTCCCGGTGGCCTCGTACTCCTCGCCCACCACGTCATGGGCGGGATGACGCTCGGCGATCCGCTCCCGGATGTGACGCTCGATGGCCTGGTCGACGTGGGTCACGAACGAGCCGTCGGCCTTGGCCTGGATGTCGAGGTCGGCGGGTCCGACCTGGAGGGCCATGGCATCCGCGGCGTCGGCGAGCTCGAGCGCGGTCGCGAGCCAGCCCTCGAGCTCCTGCTCCGAGCCCAGGCGCAGCCCGGCGCTCCATGCCACGCCGAAGCCAGCCGTCGTCATCGATGCCTCCCATGCATGCCAGGTGGGTGGGGCACCCACCGCGCCCATCCGAGGACCATCATGACGGACGACGGCAGAGGCATCGGAGGTGGCGTGCGTGGGACGGCTCGAGGGCAGGGTGGCGCTCGTCACGGGCGCCGCACGGGGAATCGGCGCGGCCATCGCGGCCGCGTTCGCCGACGAGGGTGCGACGGTGGCCATGGTCGACCGGCGCGCCGACGCCCTCGATGCGGCGGTCGCCCGCGTGCCAGGCGCCCTGGGCATGGTCGCCGACGTGTCCGACGAGGTGCGTGTCGGCGAGGTGGTCGCAGAGCTGGTGGGTCGCGCGGGACGCGTCGACGTGCTGGTCAACAACGCCGCCGTCCAGGTCGAGGCCCGCCTGCTCGACCACACGAGCGCGGACTTCCGGGCGATCGTGGACACCAACCTGTTCGGCACGTTCGCGTGCAGCCGGGCCGTGCTCGGACCCATGGTCGCGCGCGGGTCGGGCGTCATCGTCAACCTGTCGTCGATCCTGGGCCTGACGGGTGACGCGCTCCTGCCGGTCTATGCCATGACCAAGGCGGGCATCCTGGGCCTGACGCGCTCGATCGCGGTGGCCTACGCCGAGGCGGGGATCCGCTGCGTCGCGCTGTGCCCGGGGGACGTCGACACGGAGCTCAACCAGGCGTACTTCGAGTCCCAGCCCGACCCGGTCGCGTTCCGGGCGCGTCTGGAGCGCGAGTACCCGATGCGCCGGATCGCGCGTCCCGAGGAGGTCGCGCAGGTCGCGGTGTTCCTGGCGAGCGACGACGCGAGCTTCGTCAACGGCAGCGCCGTGCTCGCGGACGGTGGCCTCCTGGCGCGGCCGTTCGACCTGTACTGACCGGACCCGTGCCGACCCGACCGGGACCACCGGACCGGCCCGGGCGCGGCTCGCACCGCAGGTCGATGGCGACCAGCATCCGGGCGGCCTCGTCGATCGATGGCAGCGCGCCGATGGCGCCACCTGCCAGCATCGCCGCCGCCAGCGCGCCTGCCTGCCGGACCACGGTTCGCTCGACCGGCACGCCGGTGGCGTCGGCCTTGAGCTGGAGCCAGCGCTCGGAGGCCGCACCACCGCCGGTCGCGCGGATCCGGGTCACGGGCAACCCCAGCGCCAGCAGCTCTCGGAGGGCGCTCGCCAGCCGCTCCGCCAGCGCGTCCAGCGATGCGCTCGAGCGTGCCGACCGTCGCCCGAGGGCAAGGCCGCCCCGCCAGCTCCCCATGACCTCGAGCGAGGGCCCGCTCGCCGCAGGCCCGACCGACCAGCCGCCGGACCCGAGGCGCGGGTCGATGGTGGCGCGGCGGACACGCAGCGACAGCGCCTCCCAGCTGCCGTTCCCATCGTGCGCGATGCCGGGCTCGATGGCACCCGCACCCAGCGTCGCCATCGCCTGGTCGAACCCGCCCACGACATAGCGCGTGCCGGGTCGCAGGCCCGCGCCACGTGCGGACCCGGCGGGGATGCCCCCGACGTCCGAGCCCGTGGGCACGACCGGCGACAGGAGCCCGTCCGGGAGGGCCATCGGGGGGCAGCCGAGGCTGGCGTAGGCGCCTGCCTGGACGTCGAACGCCAGCGTGCGTGCCGCCAGCGTCGGGTCCGTCACGGGCGGCAGGCCCAGCCGGGTCATGACCCACTCCGGCCAGCTGAGGAGCCGCACCACGCGCGCCGCCCGCATGGGCTCGTGGCGGCCCATCCAGTGCCAGCGCACGGCGGGCGTGGCGGCGAGGTCCCACAGTCCCGTGCGCACGAACAGGTCGGTCCCGCCGCAGACGTCGGCGATGGCCGCGCCCTCCGCCGCGGAGCGGTCGTCCGCGGCCATGATCACGGGAGCCACCGGGTGCCCACGCGCGTCGAGCGCCACCACCTCGTCCCCCGAGCCGCCGGCGCACACCGCCCGGACCGGCGAGCCAGCCCGCTCGCCCTCGGCGGCGAGCGTGCGCAGGACGTCACGCACCGCCAGCCAGACCCGCGGCGCCGACAGCTCGGCCCGCCCGGCCATCGGCGCCCGCGTGCGATAGCCGCGTCGGGCCTGGGCGAGGACGCGCCCGCGGTCGTCCAGCAGGACGCCCTTGGTGGCGCTGGTGCCGATGTCGAGGCCGAGCACGCTCATGGATGCGGATCATGGACGACCGGGCGTGCCGACGGCAGGCGGACGCGTGTACCGTCGCGCCCATGACGGGGCAGCAGGGCGTGCCACCGGGGGCGACCCGGGCGGATGGAGGCGGCGGTCGGCTCGCGGGTCGCGTGGCCATCGTGACCGGCGCGAGCACGGGCATCGGTGCGGCGGTCACGCAGCTGTTCCTGGAGCTCGGCGCGTCGGTGGTGGCGATGGCCCGCCGGACGGACCGGCTGACGCGCATGGCGGCCGACCTGCCAGCCGGTCTCGCCGCCGACGGCCTCACGCTGGTGCCTGGTGACGTCGCTCGCGAGCCCGACGTCGACCGGGTCGTGGCGGCGGCGCTCGACCGGCACGGACGCCTCGACATCGTGGTCAGCAACGCGGGCGTGCATCGCGCCACGCCGTTCCTGGACACCGGCCTCGACGAGTGGCGCGAGCTGATGGCGACCAACCTCGATGGCACCTTCCTGACCTGTCGCGCGGCGGCGCGCGTCATGGTCGCCGCAGGTCGGCCGGGCGCGATGGTCATCGTGGCCTCCACCAACAGCCTGGTCGCCGAGCCGTCCATGGCCGCCTACAACGCATCGAAGGCCGCGATCGCATCGCTCGCGGCGTCCATGGCCATCGAGCTGGCGCCCCATGACATCCGGGTCAACGCCGTGGCCCCCGGGACCATCGTGAGCGAGATCACGCGACCCATGATCGCGGGGGGCCATCGGTTCGGCGGCATCCCGCTCGGCCGCATCGGCGACGCCCGCGAGGTCGCCTGGGCCGTCGCGTTCCTGGCCAGCGACGAGGCGTCGTATGTGACGGGCACGACGCTCGTGGTCGATGGCGGCCAGCTGGCCATCAACGGCGAGCCGCTGCCGCGCCCGTCGTCGGACGTCCCAGCGGAGGCGCCCCTTCGACCTTGACACGCCTCGGTAGGATGGGCCGCATCCTGACAGGTCGTACAACTGAGGTCTGACAACTCGATGTGCCGGGACCCGCGCAGCCCCAGTCCCCGCGTGACCCGTCGCTGATGGACGGCGCCGCCGAGACCGCCGTCGTGGCCGCCGCTCCGCCGGGGACCGGTGCGCCGACAGCCGCGACCGCCGGCGCGCCAGCCATCAGCGCCCGCGGGATCACCAAGTCCTACGGGCACCTCCAGGCGCTCCGCGGCGCGGACCTCGACCTGCGGCCCGGCGAGGTGCTGGCGCTGGTCGGGGACAACGGCGCCGGGAAGTCGACCCTGACCAAGATCCTGTGCGGCGCCATCTCGCCCGACTCGGGGACCCTCGCGTACTGGGGCGAGCCGCTGACGGTGCAGTCGATCGGGCATGCCCTGGAGCTGGGTGTGCACACCGTGTACCAGGACCTCGCGCTGGCACCGGACCTCTCGGTGGCGGACAACCTGTTCCTCGGGCGGGAGCCGGTCCGGGGTGGCCTCCGGGGCCGCCTGGGCATGCTGGACCGTGACCGGATGCGCACCGACACGCGGGTCGCGCTCGCCCATCTGGGCATCAACCTGCGCTCGCTCAGGGTCCCGGTGCGCAACCTGTCGGGCGGGCAGCGCCAGGCGCTCGCGGTCGCCCGGTCCATCACGTGGGCCACCACCGCGGTGCTCATGGACGAGCCCACGGCGGCGCTGGGCCCCAAGCAGTCGGCGATCGTGTACGAGACCGTCACCGCCGCGGCGGCGCGAGGCCTCGCGGTCCTGGTCATCTCCCACGACATCCCACGCATGCTCCATGTCGCGGACCGCATCGCGGTGATGCGTCACGGCATGGTGGTCGCCGAGCGGCCCGCGGCGTCGCTCAAGCTGGCCGACGTCATCGGGCTGATGCTGGGCGAGGAGGTCGTGGAATGACGTCCTCGCCGACCGCGGCCCCGACCGCGGAGGAGCTGCCCGAGCCACTCGGGCCGGCCGACTCCACCGGCATCCTGACCCAGCTGCGTGGCTCGTCCGCGTTCTGGATCGGCGTCGTGGTCATCGCGTTGATCCTGGTGTTCGGCCTGATCACGCCCAACAACGCGTACATCAAGCCCTCGAACCTGTTCAACATCGGCCTCAACGCGTCCCAGATCATGCTCATCGCGGTGGGCATGACGTTCCTCATCGGTGCGGGCCACCTGGACCTGTCGGTGGGCTACAACCTGATCCTGGCCTCGGTGCTGGGCGCGAAGGTGATGGTGGCCGTGGCCGGCTCGACCGACCAGGTCGCCGCGGGCCAGTACCCCAACCTCATCCCGGCCATCGTGGCGGGGGCCGTGGTGACCATCCTCGCCGGTGCGCTCGCTGGGCTGCTCAATGGGTTGCTGGTGACCCGCCTCCGGCTCAACTCCTTCATCGTCACCCTCGCCACGTCGGGCATCCTGTATGGCGCCGCGCTCATCCTCACGAGCGCCGCGAACGTCCCGTTCGTGCCCGACGAGATCCAGACCTGGTTCGGCAGCAACCGCCTGTCCGGTCAGGTGCCCCTGCCGCTGCTGGTGACGCTGGTGGTGTGCGGCGTGATGTGGCTCGTGATGCGCACCACCCGATTCGGGATGCGCACGCTTGCCCTGGGGTCGTCCAAGGAGTCGGCCATCCGGGCGGGCATCGACGTCGATCGCCACACGGTCCGGCTGTTCGTGCTCCAGGGGCTGCTCGTGGGGATCGCGGCGGTCATCGACCTCGCCCGCAACGCAGGCACCAACGTGGTGGGCCACCAGTCGGACAACCTCCAGGCCATCTCCGCGGTGGTCCTGGGCGGGACGAGCCTGTTCGGAGGCATCGCGTCCATCGGCGGGACGCTCCTGGGGTCGCTGGTGCCCGTGATGATGGCCAACGGGCTGGTCATCCTGAACGTCCAGCCGTTCTATCAGCTGGTGGTGGTGGGCATCATCCTCATCATCGCCGTGTACCTCGACCAACGCCGTCGTTCGCGCATGAGCTAGCAGGAGGGCGATGGAGGCAACCGGGATGTCGTTGGTCGACCGCTATGTGTGCGAGACGAGGAGGGACCCACGGTGAGACTCTCAAGGATCGGTCGGGGAGCCGTCGCGACGGCGGGCATCGCGTCGCTGCTGGCGGTCGTGCCGGTGGCCGCGCAGTCCGGCGCGCCGGCCTCGCCGCCGGCGACGCCGGTCAGCATCGACTTCGTGCCGGGCCAGATCGGGATCACGTTCTACACCGGCATGGAGTGCGGCGCCCGCGCCGCGGCTGCGGACTACAACGTCGACCTGCAGTTCAACGGGTCCCACAACTGGGACCCCAACGAGACTCGGGCGGTCATCGAGGCGTTCCAGGCCAACGAGCCCCAGGGCTGGGTGCTCGCGCCGACCGACCCGGATGCCTTCATCCAGTTCGTGACCACCGAGATGGCTGCCGGCCGACCCGTGGTCACGGTCGACGCTCCCATGAGCCAGCCCGTGGAGCTGGCGAACATGCAGTCCGACCACTACAAGGGTGGGCAGCTGGCCGCGGAGGCGATGCTGGCGCAGACCGGTGGCACCGGCTCGTACCTCGTGCTCCACATGCAGCCCGGTCTGCCCGACATCGGCGGTCGCGCCGACGGCTTCCGTGACACCATGACCGCGGCAGGCGCCAAGGTCCTGGAATACGCGTATCCGGGCACCGACACCGCCAAGGCAGCCGAGGCCGTCACCTCGGCGCTGGCCGGGAACCCCGACCTGGCGGGTGTCTACGCGACCCACGAGTCCGCCGCCCTGGGCGCCGCGACCGGCCTCCGCGACGCGGGCGCGCAGGGCACGGTCAAGCTCATCGCCTTCGACGCCTCGCCGGAGCAGGTCAACGACCTCAAGAACGGCGTGTATGACGCGCTCATCGCCCAGCAGCCCTACGACATGGGCTACAACAGCGTGCAGCTCGTCGCGGACACCATCCGGGCCGGCGTCATCGACACCGCCGCGGTGCCGCATGACCAGCCAACGGGCTTCGCGGTCATCACGCGCGACAACGCCGATGAGCCGGACATCGCCAAGTTCATCTACCCGGCGGACCTCAACGCCTGCCCGACCGGCGCTCCCGGTTCCTGAGGGCCGCAGCCAAGACTCCCCCGGCCGAGCCGGGGACCGACACCGGGGTGCCAGCGCGGCGCCCCGGTGTCATCGTGTCCGGGACCGTGCGCGAGCCCGCGGACGCGTCCGAACCACAGCCGAGGCCAGCTCGATGATCCACGTCCTGAGCGCGAACACCGCCCACGAGGTCATCCTGGGCGTCCAGCGGCTCGCGCCCGGCGGGGTGCATCGCGCGACGGCGGGCCACCGCCGGGTGGGCGGCAAGGGGGTCAACGTCGCACGGGCATGTGGGCGCATGGGCGTGCCGGTCCGGCTGGTGGCGCTCGCCGACGCGCGGGGTGCCAGTGAGCTCGCCACCGAGCCCGACCTCGCCGGGTCCACGCTCGAGGTGGTGCCGTTGGCGCGGGATGCCCGCACCGACGTGGTCGTGGCGGAGGCGGACGGCCGGGCCACGGTCGTCAACGGCTTCGCCGAGGCCGTCCCCGCGACGGCCGTCCGCCGCCTCGTCACGACCCTGCTCCGGGGCCTCGGGCCGGACGACCTGCTGGTGCTCGCCGGCAGCGTGCCCGGGGCGCACCGGAGGAGCTGTACGCGACGCTCGTCGCCGCCGCGCGGGCGAGGGTGCCCGGACGCTGGTCGACGCCTCGGGGCGATGGCTCCAGGCGACCCTGCCAGCCGGCCCGGACCTCGTCAAGGTCAACCTCGCCGAGCTCGCCGACGCCCTGGGCGTCACGGGCCAGGCCTGCTGGCGAGACGGCGGCTCGCTGGTGCCCGCGGTCCGTGGCCTGGTCCTCAGCCGCGGACCCCGTGGCGCCCGCGTCTGGTCGGCCGGACGGCGCTGCAACGTCACGGTGCCCCGTCAGGCCGTGGTCAGTGCGGTGGGGGCGGGAGACGCCATGACGGCAGGGCTCGCCAGCGGCATCGCCGCAGGCCTGGCCCTGACGGCCGCGGTCGCCCAGGGGGTCGCGTGGGGCGCGGCCGCGGTGCGGGAGCTCGACCTGACGCTCGACGGTGGGGTCGCCCGCGAGATCGCCCACCAGGTCCGCGTGGCCGGCTGCGTGCGCGCCTGACCGGTCCGCGCCCGACCGGTCCGCGCGTCAGGCCGCGGCGACCGGCTGCTCGGACGTCGCCACGCGCTCCAGTTCGGCCATCATGAACCGGTCGAGGTCGCCGTCCAGGACCCCCGTCGTGTCGCTCGTCTCGAACTCGGTGCGGTGATCCTTGACCATCTGGTAGGGGTGCAGCACATAGCTTCGGATCTGGTTGCCCCAGCCGGCCTCGACATGGTCGCCTCGGATGCGCGCCAGCTCCGCCTCCCGCTCGGCGATCTTGCGCTCCAGCAGCCGGGCCTTGAGGACGCGCATCGCCAGCTCCTTGTTCTGGTGCTGCGAGCGCTCGTTCTGGCTCTGGACCACGATGCCCGTCGGCAGGTGGGTCAGGCGGACCGCCGAATCGGTCTTGTTGACGTGCTGGCCGCCGGCACCCTGGGAGCGGTAGGTGTCGATCCGCAGGTCGTCGTCCGGGATGTCCCCGATCTCCACGTCGTCGTCCACCTCGGGCAGCACCTCCACGAGCGCGAACGTGGTGTGGCGGCGCTTCTGGGCGTCGAACGGGCTGATCCGGACCAGTCGATGGACCCCCCGCTCGGCGCGCAGGAAGCCGTAGGCCCGCCTCCCGGCGATGTTGATGGTGGCACTCTTGATGCCCACCCCCTCGCCTTCGAGCTGGTCCATGATCTCGGTCTTGAAGCGATGCCGCTCGGCCCAGCGGAGGTACATCCGGAGCAGCATCTGCGCCCAGTCGGTCGCCTCGGTGCCACCGGCCCCCGCGGAGATGCTGACGATCGCGTTGGACTCGTCGTAGTCACCGCCGAACAGGAGCGCCTGGCGCTGCTGCTCGTAGTCCCGTGCCAGGGCCTCGTGCTCGGCATCGACGCCCGAGGCCATCTCCTCGTCAGCGGCCTCGGCGGCCAGGTCGGCCAGCTCCACCAGGTCGCGGGCGCGCGACTCCAGCCCGCGCCAGATTCCGATGTCCTCGCGGAGAGCCTCGGCCTCGCGCAGCGTCCTCTGGGCCTCGCGCTGGTCGTCCCAGAAGCCCGGCTCGGCGGCGCGCCCGTCGAGCTCCGTCAGGCGTCGTTCGCGTGCGGCTAGGTCAAAGACGCCCCGAGGTCGCGGAGATCCGGGAGGCGAGGTCGCGGATGGCGGTCGGGTCCATCTAGCTCCTTGCTCGCATCTCCTGGAGCAGCTGCGGTCGGAGCTCCAGGATCCGGAGCGCCGACTTGCTGCGTGCGACGACGGGGTTCACGCATGGGCAATAGGTGTTATGCGGGCACGGCCCGCAGTCACCGTCACAGTCGAGCCAGGCGGCGTAACTGCAGGTCCGACAATCGCGCTCGCACGCGATCAGATCGGTGAACGACTGGTCACCGAGCTCCGGATCCGCCGTCGGAAACGGCTTCACGGTCCCCTCTCTCTCCCTCTCGAGGCACACGCGGCATGGGCTTGCTCACCGCGGCGGCCTCGTCGTGCGCCGGACCACGGCCCGGTGCACCCACGGAGTATACGGAGTGGGCCCGGAAGGCCACAAGAGGTGGGCTTTCGAGATGTGCCTGACGGCCCGGCACGAGTCCGCCGGGCGCGATCGGGGTGGCCGCGGCGGGCAGGGTCGGGACCGATGCCTATACTTTGCGGTCCCATGCGCAGCATCCTGGCCCGCCTGGTGGGCGGCGGCAACGAAGCCCACCTCTCTCGGCTGCGCCCGGTCGTGGCCCACATCAACTCGCTCGAGGAGCACTACCAAGGCCTCACGGACGAGCAGATCCGCGAGGAGATGGCCCAGGTCCGGGCCGAGGTCGCCGAGCACGCGGCCCCCACGCCCCCGTCCGAGGACGAGCGCACCCACCCCGACCGCGAGCGTCGCGCGGACATGCGTCGCGCCCGCGAGAAGCAGGACCTCAAGCGTCTCCAGGCGGCGCTCGACGACGTCCTGCCGGACGTGTTCGCGGCCGCCCGGGAGGTCTCGTGGCGCAAGCTGGGGATGCGCCCGTTCGACGTCCAGCTGATGGGCGCGATGGTGCTCCACCAGGGCCGCATCTCGGAGCAGAAGACGGGCGAGGGCAAGACCCTGGTGGCGCCGCTCGCCGCCGTCCTCAACGCGATGTCGGGCCGGGGCGTGCACGTGGTGACGGTCAACGACTACCTGGCCAAGCGCGACCCGCAGTGGATGGGCCCCATCTTCCACGGGCTGGGTCTGTCGGTGGGCATCGTCCAGCACGACTCGGCGTTCCTGTTCGACCCCGACCACCGGCCATCCGACGAGCGGATGCTGTACCTCCGCCCAGTGCCTCGCAAGGAGGCCTACGCCGCGGACGTCACCTACGCCACGAACAACGAGCTGGGCTTCGACTACCTCCGGGACAACATGGTCACGGAGCTCGCGGAGCGGGTCCAGCGGGGACGCTACTTCGCGGTTGTGGACGAGGTGGACAACATCCTCATCGACGAGGCACGGACGCCGCTCATCATCAGCGGCCAGGCCGAGCAGTCGGACGACCTCTACTACCGGTTCGCGCGGCTGGTGCCGCGGCTTCGTGCCCGCCCCGAGGGCGCCGAGGAGGGCGGCGACTACTTCGTCGACCTCAAGGAGCACGCGGTGTCCCCCACCGAGGAGGGCATCGCCAAGATCGAGCAGCTGCTGGACGTCCCCGACATCTATGACGTGACCGCGGATCCGCGTCTCGCCCGCCACTTCGAGCAGGCCCTGCGGGCCCACGCGCTGTACAAGGTCAACCGCGACTACATCGTCAAGGACGGCGAGATCGTCATCGTCGATGAGTTCACGGGTCGGCAGATGCCGGGGCGTCGCTGGTCGGAGGGCCTCCACCAGGCCATCGAGGCCAAGGAGGGGCTGCGCGTCCAGCGCGAGTCGGTGACGCTCGCCACGATCACGTTCCAGAACTACTTCCGGCTCTACGACAAGCTGTCGGGCATGACCGGCACGGCCATGACCGAGCAGGAGGAGTTCTACAAGATCTACGGCCTCGAGGTGGTGGCCATCCCCACCCATCGGCCGATGGTCCGCGACGATGAGGCGGACCTGGTGTTCCAGACGGAGAACGCCAAGTTCACGGCGCTCATCGACGAGGTCGCCGAGATGCAGCAGGCGGGTCGGCCCGTCCTCGTGGGCACGGTGAGCGTCGAGAAGAGCGAGGTGCTCTCGGACATGCTCACGCGGCGTGGCGTGCAGCACGAGGTGCTCAACGCCAAGTTCCACGAGAAGGAGGCGACCATCGTCGCCCAGGCCGGGCGCGCGGGCGCGGTGACCATCGCCACCAACATGGCCGGCCGAGGCACCGACATCAAGCTGGGTGGCGACGCCGCTGGGCTCGCCTCGGAGTCGCTCCATCGCCAGGGCCTCAACCCGGCCGAGGTGGAGCCCGACGTCTACCAGCGCGCGCTCGAGACGGCCCGGACGCAGGTCGAGGTGGAGCACGAGGAGGTGGTCGCCGCGGGCGGCCTGCACATCATCGGCACCGAGCGGCACGACGCGCGGCGCATCGACAACCAGCTCCGCGGACGCGCCGGCCGCCAGGGCGACCCAGGGTCGTCCCGCTTCTACCTGTCCCTCGAGGACACCCTCATGAAGCGCTTCGCGTCCGACCGCGTGGCCGGGCTCATGGAGCGCCTCGGGCTCGAGGGTGACGTGGCCATCGAGTCTCGGCTCGTGTCCAAGACCATCGAGAACGCGCAGTCCCGCGTCGAGGGCTACAACTTCGACATCCGCAAGCGCGTGGTCGAGTACGACGACGTCATCAACAAGCAGCGCGAGACGATCTACGCGGAGCGCGACAAGGTGCTCCACAACGAGGATCTGGGCGGCACCGTGCTGGGCTTCGTCGAGGGAGAGCTGGACGTCCTCGCGGAGCAGCACCTGGGGCCGGTCGCGGACGAGTGGGACCTGGATGGCTTCGCCCGGGCGGTCGGGGCGCTGGGCATCACCGGCGAGGGCATCGATGCCGACTCGCTAGGCGAGCTGCACACGCAGGACGCCGTCGTGGATGCCGTCGTGGAGGTCGCCGAGGCGAACCTCGAGGAGCGGCAGCAGCGCTACGGCGAGCAGACGTGGGCGATGGTGGAGCGTCTGGTGCTCCTGCGGGGCATCGACCAGCTGTGGGTCGACCATCTCACCGAGCTGGATGACTTCCGGCGTGGCGTCGGGCTCCGCGGCTATGGGGGCACCGACCCCTTGGTCGAGTTCAAGCGGGAGGCCTTCAAGCTCTACGAGGAGCTGCGGGGCTTCATCCGCCACCAGGTCGCCAGCACCATCTTCCGGGTCAACGTCCAGGTGCAGCCCGCGACCCCACCGCCACCCCGCACGCTGCCCATGCCCACGCCCCAGCAGATGGCGCTGCTCCGCGCGGCAGCCGCGCAGCGCGCCCTGGCGGCCCAGCGTGCCGCTGCAGCACAGGCGGCCGGGGGTGGCACCGCGGTTGCCACCGAACCGGAGGGCGAGCCCCCGGATTCCGCGGAGGGCCTGCAGGACGAGGACATGGATGTCCTGGCCGACGCCGACGGCGACCGCGTCGTGGTTGACGAGGACCTCGATCTCGGACCCGAGGACCTGGCCGACGTGGACGAGCTCGCGGACGACGACGTCCTGCCGCCCGGTGCGGCACCCGACCCGGCGGCCGCCCAGGCGGTCGTGGCGGGCCTCGCCGCCGCCCCTCGTCGGATGACCCTCCAGCACGGGGACGACGCCGTGGACACCGGCGTGCGCACCGCGGCAAGCTCCGGCGACCCGGGTGCCAAGCTGGGTCGGAACGACCCGTGCTGGTGCGGGTCGGGACAGAAGTACAAGAAGTGCCACGGCCGCTGACGCCGGCCGCTTGGGTGCGCGCCCGGGTCGCCTGAGCGCCTCGTCGGGAGTTCGGTGCGGCTGGGTCAGACCCAGTGGTCGAGGCCGTACCCCACGACGATGACCAGGAAGGTGAGCACCGAGAGGAGCGCGATGGCGAGGACCGCCAGACGCTTGTCCGGCAGGTCCACCTCGTTCTGCTCGAGTGGCGCGGCGTCCCAGCGGCGGGAGCGCAGCTGGGTCCGGTAGTCGGCAGCGGTCGCCGGGGACGGCGAGAGCTTTCCGTCGGCGTCGGGCCGGTGCAGCTTGAGCGTCATGCGTGGATGGTAGCGCGCGCGTGGGGCGATGCGACGGCGGGGCGCATCAGGCGGCGCCCTCGTCGACATGGGTGGCCTGCTCGTCGCGATCGCTCCAGAGGCCCATCTCCTGGACCAGCTGGATCTCCGACGAGAACAGCGCACCCACGGATTCGGCCTCGTGGATGCGTCGGATGGCCTCGCCGATGAGCGGCGCCACGGAGAGCTGGCGGATCTTGGCCAGGCGCTTCTCGGGCGGCAGCGGGATGGTGTCCGTGATGACCACCTCGGCGAGGCTCGACTCGTCGATTCGCTGGACGGCAGGGCCGGACAGCACCCCATGGGTGGCGCAGGCGTAGATCTCGTCGACGCCCTCTCGCTCCAGGGCCCGGGTCACCTCCATGAGCGTGCCCGCGGTGTCGATCTCGTCGTCGACCACGATGGCGCGTCGGCCTCGCACCTCGCCGATGACGTTGAGCACCTCGGCCCGGTCGTCGTTGTCCATGCGCCGCTTCTCGACGATGGCGAGCGGTGCCCTGACCAGCTCCGCGAACGTGCGTGCCCGCTTCGCGAAGCCGAGGTCGGTGACCACGACAAGGTCGTCCAGACGCTTCTGGATGAAGTGGTTGCTGAGCAGGTGGACCGCCGTCAGCTCGTCGACCGGGATGTTGAAGAACCCCTGGATCTGGCCCTGGTGGAGGTCCATCGTCAGCAGTCGGTCGGCGCCAGCGACGCTGATCATGTCCGCGATGAGGCGCGCCGTGATGGGCACGCGCGGCTGGTCCTTCTTGTCCGACCGGCCATACGCGTAGTACGGCACCACCGCGGTGATCCGCCCGGCGCTCGCGCGCTTGAAGGCGTCGATCATGATCAGCAGCTCCATGATCGACTTCTGGACGGGCGAGCACGTCGGCTGGACGAGGTAGACGTCATGCTCGCGCACGTTGTCCAGGATCTTGACAAAGATGTTCTCGTTCGCGAACTCGAACACCTCGGCCCGGCCGGGGGTCACGTCCAGGTACAGCCCGATCTTGCGGGCGAGCTCGGGATTGGCGTTGCCGGCATACAGGTCCAGCATCTCGGTCATCCGACCTGCCGGTACCGATCCGAACGAGCTCACCGGGCTGGCCTCCAACGGCCGTGCCGTCACGAGGGGGTCCCGTCTCCGACGGGACCGTCGGCACCCGGCCCGTCCTCGTCATTCTGCCCGTCGCCACGCTGCTCCGCCAGCCCGGCGCGGAACACCGCGATGCCAGCCACCTCGTCGCCGTCGTTGAGTCGCATGACGATGACGCCCCGCGCCGCGCTCTTCTGGCGGCTGACGGTCTTGACGTCCGTGCGCACGACCTGACCGGCCGAGCTGATGAGCAGCAGCTCCTCGTCCGTCTCCTCGACGATTCGCACCGTGGCGACGTCACCGGTCTTGCTGCCCTCCAGGCTGATGAGCCGGACACCCTGCGTGGGTCGACCCATGGTCCGGAACTCGGACAGCGGCACGCGCTTGCCATAGCCCGTGTCGGTCAGGACGAGGATGTCCGCCTGGTGCGACGGGATGACCTCCATGCCCACGACCTGGTCGCCCTTCCGGGCGAGCGTGATCCCGATGACGCCCCGGGCGTCCCGACCCATGGCGCGGACCTTCTCCTCATCGAACCGGGCGATCTTGCCGAGGCGGGTGGCCAGCACGATGTCGTCATGGCCCGCCGAGACCGCGACCCAGGCGAGCGCGTCGTCCTCGTCCACGGTGATGGCCCGGATGCCCGTTGAGCGGACCCGCTCGAACTGCTCCACGGGCGTCTTCTTGATGATCCCCTTGCGGGTGGCCATGACCAGGTTGTGGCCCTTCTCGAAGTCAGGCAGCGTGATGACCGCGAGGACCCGCTCGCCGGACTCCACCTGGACGCCCTCGAGGTTCACGATGGGCACGCCCTTGGCCTGTCGGCTGGCGTCCGGGACGGTGTGCACCTTGGAGCTGAACACGCGCCCCCGGTTGGTGAAGAACAGCGCCCAGTCGTGGGTGTTGGCCACCAGGAGATGCGCGACGGCGTCCTCCTCGACGGTCCGGGCGCCGATGATGCCCTTGCCGCCCCGGGCCTGGCGACGATAGGTCAGCAGCGGTTGGCGCTTGATGTAGCCCCGGCCGCTGATGGTGATGACCACGTCCTCGTCGGCGATGAGGTCCTCGTCGGACAGCTCCCGCGACGCGTCGTCCTGGATCCGGGTGCGTCGCTCGCCGGCGTACTTCCTGGCCAGCTCGACGTTCTCGGCCTTGATGATCTCCAGCACCCGGCGCGGGTTGCCCAGGATGTCCTCGAGCTCCGCGATGAGCTGGATGACCGCGACGTACTCGTCCTCGATCTTCTTGCGCTCGAGCGCCGCGAGGCGCCGCAGCTGCATCTCCAGGATCGCGTTCGCCTGGACCTCGGACAGCCCGAAGCGGCTCATGAGGGCCGACCGGGCGTGCTCCACGTCGGCGGCCTCGCGGATGGTCCGGATGACCTCGTCGAGGTTGTCCAGGGCGACCTTGAGGCCCTCCAGGATGTGCGCCCGGTCGCGTGCCTTCTGGAGGTCGTACTCGGTGCGCTTGACGATGACCTCGCGGCGCCAGTCGATGTGGTGCTGGAGGATCGAGCGCAGCGGCAGCGTCTGGGGCTGGCCATCGACGAGCGCGACCACGTTGGCGTTGTAGGCCATCTGCAGCGCGGTGTGCTTGAACAGGTTGTTGAGGACCTTGTGCGGGTTCGAGTCGCGCTTGCACTCGACGACCACGCGCATGCCGTCCCGGTCGGATTCGTCGCGCAGGTCGGCGATGCCTTCGAGCTTGCCGCCCTTGACCAGGTCCGCGATCTTCTCCAGGAGCGATGCCTTGTTGACCTGGTAGGGCAGCTCCGTCGCCACGATCGCGGTGCGCCCCTGGCGGGTCTCCTCGAACGAGCACTGCGCGCGCATCACGACCCGACCCCGGCCATGGGCGTACATGTCGCGGATGGCGTCCACCCGCTCCTTCTGGCCGGTGATGGGATTGCGCCGCTCCTCGTAGCGGAAGATCGTGCCGCCCGTGGGGAAGTCGGGCCCGTGGATGTGGTCGGCCAGATCGGCCGTGGTCAGCTCGGGGTCGTCGATGAGCGCGTTGGTCGCGGCGACGACCTCGCCCAGGTGGTGGGGCGGGATGTTGGTCGCCATGCCCACCGCGATGCCGGCCGAGCCGTTGATGAGCAGGTTCGGCAGCTTGGCGGGCAGCACCGAGGGCTGCATCCGGGTGCCGTCGTAGTTCTCGACGAAGGTGACGGTGTCCTTGTCGATGTCCGCCAGCAGCTCCGCGGCGATCGCGGTCATGCGCGCCTCGGTGTAGCGCATCGCGGCTGGTGGGTCGCCATCGACCGAGCCGAAGTTGCCCTGGCCGTCCACCAGGGGGTAGCGCATCGAGAAGTCCTGGGCGAGCCGCACCAGGGCGTCGTACAGCGACAGGTCGCCGTGCGGGTGGTACTTGCCCATGACCTCGCCCACGATCGCGGCGCACTTGCGATACGACGCGGCCGAGGAGAGCCCCATCTCGTGCATCGTGTAGAGGATCCGCCGATGCACCGGCTTGAGGCCATCGCGCACGTCCGGGAGGGCCCGGCTCACGATGACGCTCATGGCGTAGTCGAGGTACGCCGACCGCAGCTCGTCCTCGATGGGGACGGGCCGGATGCGCTCGTCGATGGGGTCGGTCATGCGTGGCTCCGTGCGTAGCGGTCACCCTGCTGGGCGACGGCGGTGGATGCGAGGCTGCCGATGCCGAACTGCGCCGCCGCCGCCGCGCGGCTCGTGGACGGCGACCCGGCTCGGGCACGGATGCCGTGGACCTGGCTGCGGACGGCCGCGGCCCGATCCCGAGGCAGATGGGCGAGCGAGTCGCGGACGACCCACGCGCGATGGCCGTCGGCGTGGTCCCGGGCGATGGTCGCCTGATGCTCCAGGAACGCGGCGACCGGTTGGGGCGCGATGCGGCTCCATTCGCGGAGGGCCCACGACAGCGACTTGCGGACCCATGGGTCGCCATCCCCGATGAGCTCGCCGACGAGCGCCAGCACCGGTGCCACGCGCAGGCTCGGGCGCTCGCGCTGCGGCACGTCGTGCGGGAGGCGCGCCAGGGTGGCGCCCACGAGCCGGCGCTCCATGGGTCGCTGGGCATATGCCAGCTGCTCCAGCTCGGCCCAGCGGAAGGGTTCCGCGAGCACGCCCAGCGCGAACACCTCGGCAAGGCTGTCGACGGTGATCCAATCGCTCGCCGCATGACCCATGCGACGCAGGAGCTGCCAGGACCGCTCGGGCTCCTGGGGGAGGCAGGCACGCAGGCACGGCAGGGCCATGAGGCGCTCCTCGCGCGTGGGCGACAGACGAGCGAGGCGCGTCGCGAGGTCGAGCACCAGGCTGGGGGACGTCTCGCGGAGCGACGGCCGCAGGACGCGGCCGATCTCATGGAGCAGCGGCCAGCGGACGCCCAGCACCGCGCCCGACCCCGGCGCCACCCGCTCCTGCGCCGCGGCGTAGGCCGGGTCGGCGAGGTCGGCGAGCCCGGACCGGAGCGTGGCCTGGAAGCCGACCGGGTCCGTCACCAGGTCCGACAGCCGCTCGCCCAGACGGGTCGACTCGCGCAGGTGCGAGGCGAGGAAGACGCTCGTCGCGACCGAGGCGTCAGACATCGAGGTTCTGGACCTTGCGGGACTGGGACGTGATCCAGTCGCGACGCGGCTCCACCCGCTCGCCCATGAGCTTGGAGAAGTACAGCTCCGCCGACGCCGCGTCCTCGATGTCCACGCGCAGCAGCGTCCGCGTCGCCGGGTTGAGGGTGGTCTCCCAGAGCTGCTCGGCGTTCATCTCGCCAAGGCCCTTGAAGCGCTGGATGGTCAGGTTCTTGACCTTCATCTCCTTGATGATCCGGTCGCGGTCCTTCTCGTCCCGGGCGTAGTTGGTGACCTTGCCCGTGCTCACGCGGAACAGCGGCGGCTGCGCGATGTACAGGTGGCCGTTCTCGATGAGCTGGGGCATGTTGCGGAAGAAGAAGGTCATCAGGAGCGTCCGGATGTGCGCCCCGTCGACGTCCGCGTCGGCCAGCAGGATCACCTTGTGGTACCGCAGCCGGGCGATGTCGAAGGTCTCGCCGATGCCGGTGCCGAGCGCGATGATGAGCGGCCGGATCTTCTCGCTGCCAAGCACCTTGTCCAGACGCGCACGCTCGACGTTGAGCATCTTGCCGAACAGCGGCAGGATGGCCTGGAAGCGCCGGTCCCGACCCTGCTTGGCCGAGCCGCCCGCCGAGTCGCCCTCGACGATGTACAGCTCGCTGCGTTCGGGGTCGCGCTCCTGGCAGTCGGCCAGCTTGCCCGGCAGGGCGGAGCTCTCCAGGGCGCTCTTGCGGATCACCAGGTCGCGTGCCTTGCGGGCCGCCTCCCGGGCACGCTGGGCGGTCATGGACTTCTCGATGATGCGTCGCCCGTCGCCCGGGTTCTCGTCGAGGAACTGGCTGAGGCCCTCCGAGACGGCGGCCTGCACCTGCCCCTTGACGTCCGCGTTGCCCAGCTTGGCCTTGGTCTGCCCTTCGAACTGGGGCTCGGTGAGCTTGACGCTGATGACCGCCGTCAGACCCTCTCGGACGTCGTCGCCGGACAGGTTGTCCTTGGAGTCCTTGATGACCCCCTGGCGTCGCGCCCAGTCGTTGAGCGAGCTGGTGAGGGCGGCGCGGAAGCCCGTGACGTGCGTCCCGCCGTCCACGGTGTGGATATTGTTAGCAAAGGCAAGGACTGTCTCGGCGTAGCCGTCGTTGTACTGGAGCGCGACCTCGATGGTCGTGGAGCCGTCCCGGCGCTCGATGGCGATCGGCCGCGAGCTGAGGGTCTCCTTGTCGCGGTTGAGATGGCGCACGAAGCTGGCGATGCCACCCTCGAAGTGGAACGAGCGCTCGCGCCACGGGGTCTCCCGCTCGTCGACCAGACGGATGTGCACGCCCTTGGTCAGGTAGGCGGACTCGCGCACGCGCTGGGCGATGGTCTCGAACGAGAACTCGGTGGTGTCGAAGACCTGGGGGTCGGGCATGAACACGGTGTCGGTGCCGCGTCGTCCCTTGGAGGGGCCGACCAGCCGGACGGGTCCGCTGGGCTTGCCCCGCTCGTACTCCTGGCTCCAGACCTTGCCGTCACGGGCGGTCTCGACGCGCAGCCACATGGACAGCGCGTTGACCACGGAGACGCCGACGCCATGGAGGCCGCCCGACACCTTGTACCCGCCGCCGCCAAACTTGCCGCCGGCGTGGAGCACGGTGTGCACCACCTCGAGCGCATCACGCCCGGTCTGCTTGTGCACGCCCACCGGGATGCCACGGCCGTCGTCGATGTTGCGGAGGCTGCCATCAGGCTGGATGCGGATCTCGATGTGCTGGGCGTGGCCGGCCATCGCCTCGTCGATGGAGTTGTCGACGATCTCCCACACGAGGTGATGCAGGCCGCGCCCGTCGGTGGAGCCGATGTACATGCCGGGTCGGCGACGGACCGCCTCGAGGCCCTCGAGGACCTGGATGTCGTCGGCGCCATAGTCGGTGCCGGCGCTGGGCTTGCCACGTCGGCGGGTGGGCTCGCCGCCCTCGGCCGGATCGATGTCGGACGCCTGCGCGTTCATTGGTCCCCTCCCGCGAGGCGCTCGTACAAGCGAACCAGGTCGTCGCTCTCGTACCAGTCGATGATGATGCGGCCTCCCTTCCGTCCCGGGCTGAGGACGACCTTCGTGCCGAGGGTCTCCCGCAGATGGGCGGTCATGCGATCGAGGTCCGGGTCGTCGTCCGCCGTTCGCCGCGGGGCAGGGGGTGTCCCAGGAGTCGCGGCCGCCTTGGCCTCGGCGCGCACCAGCTGCTCGGTCTGGCGAACGGACAGGCCGCGCTGCTCGACGACGGCGAGGAGGCGCTCCTGCTCGTCGTGGCGGGGCATCCCCGCGAGGGCGCGTGCATGGCCCTCCGTGATCCGCCCGGCCCGCAGCGCATCCTGCAGCGCGGGGGCGACCGCCAGGAGCCGCAGCGTGTTGGCGATGGCCGCCCGCGAGCGACCGACCTGCTGGGCGACCTGCTCCTGGGTGAGACCGAACTCGTCGATGAGCCGACGGAACGCCAGCGCCTCGTCCATGGCGTTGAGGTCCGCGCGCTGGAGGTTCTCCACCAGGGCGAGGGCCAGCTGCTGCTGCTCGTCGGCACCGCGGATGACCACCGGGATCGTGGTACGCCCGGCCAGCTGGGAGGCCCGGAGGCGTCGCTCGCCGGCGATCAACCGGAAGCCCTCCGGCGTGCCGGTCACGAGCACCGGTTGGAGGACGCCGTGCGCCCGGATGCTGTCGGCGAGGGCCTGCAAGTCCGCCTCGTCGAACCCGTGCCGCGGCTGATGGGGGTTGGCGACGATCCGCTCGATGGCCACCTCGCGGACGGACGCCCCTGTGGGAGGGCTGTCGTGGTCCTCGGGCGCGACCGGGATGAGCGAGGCGAGGCCACGACCGAGACCGGTGCGGGGGCGGCGGGTGTCGGTGGTCATCAGCGGGTCACCCACGCGGGCTCGGGTGCGGCGGGGACCGTCGCGACCGGGACCTGCCGCCCGCCGTCCCGGTCGATGAGCTCCCGGGCGAGCGCGTCATAGGCGAGGGCCCCACGGGAGCTCGGGGCGTGCTCGGAGATGGGCCGCCCGAACGAGGGCGCCTCGGCGAGCCGGACGCTGCGCGGGATGACGGTCTGGAACACCTGGCCCGGGAGATGGCGACGGACCTCGGAGCTGACGTCGGCGGACAACGTGGTGCGCGCGTCGAACATGGTCAACACCACGCCCTTGATGGCGAGGCGGGGGTTGAGGTGCGCGCGCACGAGATCGATCGTGGAGAGCAGCTGGCCCAGCCCTTCGAGGGCGTAGTACTCGCACTGGATGGGGATGAGGACGCTGTCAGCGGCCGTGAGCGCGTTGACCGTCAGCAGGCCGAGCGACGGCGGGCAGTCCAGCAGGACCGCGTCGTGGTCGGTCACGAGGGGGCGCAGGGCGCGGGCGAGCCGCCGCTCACGTCCGGGGACGGGGACCAGCTCGACCTCGGCACCGGCCAGGTCACGCGATGACGGGATGATGGACAGACCCTCGACGGCGGTGGGGACGATCCGGTCCTGGGCGTCGGCACCGTCGACCAGGACCGGGTGGATGGATCGCTCGACGGGAACGCTGGCGAGGCCGAGGCCACTCGTGGCGTTGCCCTGGGGATCGAGGTCGACGACGAGGACCCGTCGGCCGCTCCGAGCGAGGTAGCTGGCAAGGTTGACCACGGTGGTGGTCTTGCCGACGCCGCCCTTCTGGTTCGTGCAGGCGATGATCTCGCCCACCTCCCCAGCCTGTCGGTGCATGTTCACTGCACGTGATTCTAGCGTGTTCGGGCGTCGGACGCCCACGACGGGCGCCTGCGACCCCGAGATCGCGCAGCATGCGCGCGGGGCCTGACGCGGCGCTGAGGCGGGGTGTATCGAGACCGTAGCTGCGGCCGTGTTTCACGTGGTACCTTACGGTGAAACAACACGGGACGAGCCTGACGGCCATGGAGCGACAGCATGGATGAACCGGCCATCGACGAGTCGACCCCCACCCAGTCGCCCTCCCACGATCCGACGCGGCCCCCGTCCGACGACGCTGCCCCGACCCTCGACGACTTCGGCGCGGGCTTCCTGGTGGGCATCCTCGTGGGGGAGGGGCACTTCGGGGGCGACGGACGCCAGCCACAGGTCACGCTCCGGATGCACACCGACCACGAGGCCCTGTTCCGCTGGCTCGTGGCACGTGTGCCGGGCAGCCGCCTGTATGGCCCCTATCACCACGCTGGGCGGAGCTACTTCCAGTGGATGGCCCGCGGGGAGTGCCTGCGCGAGCGGCTGGTCCCGATGCTCGAGGCGCGCCTGACCCCCGAGCTCGACGAGCGCGCGTGGCGACGCTTCCGTCAGATGCGCGCCGACTACCGGATCTGACGCGCGGCGCACGCGAAGGGCCCTCGCCGGACCCTCGGATATACTCGACGACCGTCCGCGCGATCCGGCCAGAGCCGGACGGTGCCTGGCGTACGGATAGTGGGGCTGGCATCGCATGGGCCTCCTGAGCACAGCCGTCGGAGCCGTCGTGGCGGCGATCCTCGAGGTCAGCGTCCTGGCGCAGCTGCAGCTCGCCGGGATCCGGCCGGACCTGGTGCTCGCCGTGGGCATCGGGGTCGCGATGACGATGGGCTTCGATGCCGGCATCGTCTGGGCGTTCGTTGGAGGCCTGTTGCTGGACGTGATGCTGCCGGAGCGGCCGATCGGTTCGACCACCTTGGCCATGCTCATCGCCGTGGGCGTGTCCATGGTGGTCGCGCGCGTCGTCGAGTCGCCGCGGCCGCTGGTCATCGGGGGCACCGCGTTCGCGGTCACCTTCCTGTACGAGGGCCTCCTGACCACCATCCTGGCGCTCGCCTCGGGGGTGGGCATCGGGACCCTGTCGCTGGCCTCCTGGGCTGCGGTGGCCGTCATGTCGGGCGTCATCGCCGCCGTGACCGCGTGGGTCATCCGCTCGCTCCTGCTGCGCTTCGGCACGTTCGAACGGGTGGACTGGTGAGCGTCAGCGACGACCGCCCGCTCCTCGACCCCAGCGCGTCCACGGTCACGCCGCGCCAGCTGTGGCGTCGGTTCATCCTGTTCGGCATCGCGGTCGTCCTGGTCGTCACGGGGCTCGGGCTGCGGCTGTTCCAGCTCCAGGTGACCGATGCGGACCGATACTCCGCGCTCGCCGCGCAGGGACGCCAGCGGACGGTCTCCATCCCGGTCACGCGGGGTCTCATCTTCGACCGCAAGGGCCGCCAGCTGGTCGAGAACGTCCCTGTGTTCGTGGTCAAGATCACGCCCGGCGAGGTCCCCTACACGTCCCGCGACGCGGTGGCCGAGCGGCTCGGCGAGCTGCTGGACATGAAGCCCGTGGACATCTTCCGGGTCCTCGACGGGGTCACGGGCTCCGCGTTCGACCCCATCACGCTCAAGTCGGGCGTCTCGCAGGACGTCGCCCGGATCATCGCCGAGGAGCATCTCGGGCTGCCGGGCGTGTCCGTCGACGTCACGTCCCGCCGGCGCTATCCGTATGGCTCGCTGGTGGCTCACGTCCTCGGCTGGACCGGGCGGGTCAGCGCGGACGAGTACGACCGCCTCTCGGATGACGGCTACCTCTCGGACGACACCATCGGCAAGGCGGGCGTGGAGCTCACCTTCGAGAGCGTGCTGCGGGGCACGTATGGCGTGGACGAGGTGGAGCGCGACGCCAGCGGCCGCGTGGTGAGCGTCCTGCGCACGCTCGAGGAGCCCCAGGCGGGCGAGTCGATTCAGCTGACCATCGACCTCAAGATCCAGCGGGAGGCCCAGAAGGCGCTCGAGTGGGGCATGCGTGCGGCGCACCTCCAGCGAGGCGTGTTCCTGGTCATGAACCCCCAGAACGGCGAGATCCTGGCCATGGTCTCGTTGCCGTCCTATGACAACAACGAGTTCGCGAAGGGCATCACGGCGGGTCGGTACCGCAGGCTGGCGCGCGACCCGCATCGCCCGCTGGTCAACCTCGCCATCAGCGAGCAGCTGCCGCCCGGCTCGACCTACAAGCTGGTGACCGGCATCGGGGCCCTCCAGGACCGCAAGATCACGCCCCAGACCCGGCTCCGGACCAAGCGCTTCATCGTGGTCGCGGGGACGAAGATGTTCGACTGGCACCTCACCGGCTGGGGGCCCATCAACATCTACGGCGGCTTCGCCCACTCCAGCGACACCTTCTTCTACCAGGTGGCGCTCAAGCTGGGGATCGACCGACTGGCCTACTGGGCGCACGAGTTCGGGTTCGGTCGCAAGACCGGCGTGGACCTGCCCAACGAGACGGTGGGCACGGTGCCCACGAACGCCTGGAAGCGTCAGCTGTTCTCCCAGAGCATCTACCCGGGCGAGACGGCCCAGGCGGGCATCGGGCAGGGCTATGACATGGTCACGCCGCTCCAGCTGATCACCGCGTACTCCGCGCTGGCCAACGGGGGCACCGTCTATCGTCCCCAGATCGTGCGCAAGATCGTGGACAGCAAGGGCAACGCCATCCGGACCCTCAAGCCCGAGGTGGTCCGCAAGCTACCCATCGACTCGTCGCTCCTGAAGGTCATGCGCGTGGCCGCCCGCAACGTGCTCGTGGTCCGCCATACGTACAACTTCGTGGACGTCCCGCTGGTCATCGCGGGCAAGTCCGGCACCGCGGAGTACGGCGTCCGCGACAGCAAGGGTCGTCTGCCGTTCCACTCCTGGTTCGTGGGCTGGGTGCCCAAGGACCCGCGTAAGCACGAGGGCGACCCGAACGGCTTCAAGTCCATCGCCGGCACGGATTCCGAGCTCGCGTTCCTGGCCTTCGCCTACGACTCACGCACCCGAGGCAACGCGGCCACCGAGATCGCGAAGTACTTCCTCCAGCTTCACTACGGGATCCAGAAGGACTACCGTAACCCGGAGCTGATGGTCAAGGACAACTTCTACGGCCAGTAGCAGATGGGCACGCTGAGACTCCACCCCGCACGCCTCGCCGGGCTCTCGCCCCGGGCCATGTCGCGCGCCTGGTCGGTGTTCGACA
Source organism: Chloroflexota bacterium (assembly GCA_046328155.1). Classification (GTDB taxonomy): domain Bacteria; phylum Chloroflexota; class Limnocylindria; order Limnocylindrales; family CSP1-4; genus JAFMJV01. The sequence goes on along the minus strand of JAXLXC010000011.1, from coordinate 39,389 downwards.
TCCAGCTCGCCGTGTACGCCCTGGCACTGGTCGTCATCGGCCTCCTGATGGCGTTCACCAACAGCGGCGACGCGCCCCTGGCAGCCAACTCGGTGTTCACGCGAGCGCTCATGTGGATGGCCATCGCCATCATCGTGTTCACGTTCGCCGCGGCGTTCGACTACCGCTGGGCGAGCACCTTCGCGTGGCTCATCTACCTCATCAACATCGCGCTGCTGGTGCTGACGCTGGCCATCGGGTCGGGCGTGGGCGGCGTCTCGCGATGGGTCAGCATCGGGCCGCTCCAGTTCCAGTTCTCCGAGATGGCCAAGGTGTTCATGGCCCTGGTGCTGGCCGCGTGGATGGCCGGGCGCCAGGGGCGCGTGGAGGGCCTCGGCACCATCGTCGGCGCGGTGCTCCTGGCCGGGCCGCCCGTCGCCCTGGTGCTCATCCAGCCGGACCTGGGGACGTCCCTGGTGCTGGGCGCGATCCTCGTGGGCACCCTGTTCATGGCGGGCGCGAGCATCCGCTGGCTGACCGCCGGGGCGGTCGCCGCCATCGCGTTGCTGCCCATCGTGTGGACCCAGGTGCTCCAGGACTACCAGAAGCAGCGACTCATCTCGTTCCTCGACCCGAGCGCCGATCCGAGCGGCTCCGGGTTCCAGCTGCTCCAGTCACAGATCGCGGTGAGCTCCGGTGGCGTGTTCGGGCGTGGTCTCACGAACGGCACCACGGGCGCCGACTACCTGCCCGTCCAGACCACCGACTTCGTCTTCGCCCGCGTGGGCGAGGAGCTCGGCCTGCTGGGCGGGATCCTGGTGCTGGTGCTGTTCACCCTCCTGCTCTGGCGGGTGCTGGCCATCGGCTGGCGGTGTCGCGACCCATTCGGGCTGGCGTTCGCGGGCGGGGTCGCGGGGATGCTCCTGTTCCAGCTCATGGTGAACGCCGGCATGGTCCTGGGCGTGATGCCCATCACGGGCATCCCGCTGCCGTTCATCACCCATGGCGGCGCCTCGCTCATCAGCACCGCGCTCGCGCTCGGATTGCTGGAGAGCATCGCGATGCGGCAGGGTCGAGCCGGCGGCTGACGCCACTCGGATCGGGCCCCCGGGTCGCGCCCCTCGGGCCAGCGGCCAGCGGCCTCGGCTCGCCTGCACCTGTCCAGACGGTCTGAACGGTGCCCGGGGCGATCGTGGGGTTCGAGCGGCCTTGGGGCCGGTTCCGGGGGGCAGGACGCGCGCTGGGCTCGCAGGTGTTCAGCGCACGTGAACCGTTGACGAGACATGAGGGTGTCCCGAGCGTCGAACCTCGCGATTGGGCGACGGGCGGTCAGGTGGTCTGAACACGTGTCGAGATGGGGTCAACGGCGACCCGCGGGGCCTCGGGCGACCGTCGCGGCCCGCGCCGGGCCGCGAGGCCTCCAGTGTTCCGGGGGAGGCCCGGCGCGGGGCGACCGGCGTGGGCGGCGCTCAGCGCCCCTGGCGCGACAGGAAGGTGGCGATCTCCGCCCGGTACTGGCGCCCGGAGGGGGACCGCTGGAGCCACTCCAGGAAGTCGGGGTCGTGGGTCGCGATCTGGCCGATTGACCAGCCCTTGTAGCGCCCGAACTCCAGCACGGTGCCCCGGACCATGCCTCGCGGCGGGGGGCCTGCCTCCCCGTAGGCGCTCTCGCTCGGCGGACGCGACCCCGGCGCGACGTGGGCGTCACCCGGGTCGGCGGGTGGCTCCAGGGGTGGGCGCCGGATGTAGCGGTCGCTCGAGCGACGGTCGCGGCGCGTGCTCAGCTCCCGGTCGTACTTGGCGCGCTTCTCCGGGTCGCGCAGCACGGCCCACGCCTGGTTGATCTCGGTCATGCGCTGGCGCGCGTCGTCCGAGGGGTCGACGTCAGGGTGGTATCGCTGGGCCAGGCGCCGATACACGACCCCCATGATGTCCTGGTCGGCGGACGGATCCACCATCAGGACCTGGTAGTAGGTCTTCCGACCGATCACGGCGTCGCCGTCGCCTCCGTCTGCTCCTCGATGACCGCCGGCCCGGCCGTGGCCACCGGCTCCCGATGCGTCTTGCGTGCCAGGTCCGGGGCATCCGGATCCGGGATGTCCGGGTCATCCTCGCTCAGCCGCCTGAAGCAGTAACGATAGATATCCCGGGCCGCTGCCGTCACGGGCACCGACAGGATGGCTCCCAGCAGCCCGAACAGGGCGCTCCCCGCGATGAGCGCCAGGATGACGACCGAGGGGTGCAGCTCCACCGCATCCCCCTGGATCTGGGGCACCAGCACGTGGTTCTCGACCTGCTGCACGACGAGATACAGCAGGACCACGGCGATGGCCGCGCGCACCGGGTCGGCCGCGGCGAAGGCCAGCACGAGCGTGGGGATCATCGACAGGATGGGGCCGATGACCGGCACCAGCTCGAGGATGCCCGCCACGACGGCCAGCAGGACCGCGAAGGACAGGAACACCGGGTCCACCACCTCGCCCAGGATGATGAGGCCCACGAACGTGGCCGCCCCCACCACGGCGCCCAGGATCAGCTGGCCGCGGATCCAGCGGCCGAACGTGTGGTCCACGATGCCCATGACGGCCAGCGCGTCGCGCCGCCAGGCGGTGGGCAGGGCGTGCTCGAACGATTGCGACAGGGAGGGCAGGTCCTTGAGCACCCAGAAGGCCCAGAACGGGATGATGATGAACCCGAACGCGCCGATGAGCGTGGAGGCGAGGCTCCGGGCGATGGGCAGCAGGGAGCCGATGTCGGACCCGCCCTCCGTCCCATTCCCGCTCGAGAAGCCTGCCAGCAGCCGGTCGATGGCACTGCGGGCCCACTCGGGCAGGTCCAGCCCGTGGTACCACGCCCGGACGTTGTCGAGCCATCCGGGCACCTCCTGCGCGAAGCGCTGGATCTGCTCGTTCATGGGTCCGATGACCAGCAGCACGCCGACCGCGATCACCACCACGATGACCACGTAGAGCATCGCGATCGCGAGCGAGCGCGGCAGCGGTCGCCGACCGACGTGCACCGCGGCGAGCCGGTCCACGGCAGGCGCGAGCAGGTAGATCAGGAGCAGTCCCACCACGAACGGGGTGAGGGCATCGAGGATCAGCAGCGCGATGGCCAGCAGCCCGATCCCGGCCCCTGCCGCCAGGAGGCCCCGTCGCGATGGCACGATGGGGCGGCCCTGCTGCCCCATGGCGGTGACCGCGTGCTCGCCCGTGTCCATCGGGCCGGACACTAGCAGAGGCATCCGGGGGCGTTTGACGCAGCGGCAGCAGGACGGGTATCATCCTTCACCCCGCCCACATCGCCGGTTCGACGTGCCACGATGGGCGACCTCACCTCGTCATCAGACCAAGGACCCATGTACGCAGTCATCGAATCCGGCGGCAAGCAGTATCGCGTCGAGCTCGGCTCCGAGATCGAGGTCGATCGCTTGGACGTCGAACCCGGCCAGCACATCGACATCGCTCGCGTCCTGCTCGTCGCTGACGGGGACCAGGCCGCCATCGGCCAGCCCGTGGTGGAGGGCGCCACGGTGAGCGCGGACGTCGTGCGCCAGTCGCGCGGCGAGAAGATCGTGGTGTTCAAGTACAAGCCCAAGGCCCGCACGCGCGTCAAGAACGGCCATCGCGCGGAGCTGACGGTGCTGCGCATCGCGGACATCGCGTGGGGTGGCCGGAGCGCCGCCAAGGAGCAGGCCACGGTCGACGCCGAGACCGCGAAGTCCGCCAAGGCCGCCAAGGAGGCCGCCGACCGCCAGGCAGCCGCCGACCAGGCGCTCGCCGAGCAGCTGGCCGCCGCCAAGAAGGCCGCCGCGCCGGAGACAGCCGCGGAAGCGAAGCCGGTGCGCAAGGCGCGCGCCAAGGCCCACGAGGCTTCCGCCGACGCCGCCGCCGACGCCGAGGCCGCGGCCGCCGACGCCGAGGCCGGCATCGACGCCCAGGCCACCACCGCCGTCGATGCCGAGACCACGCCGGCTGCCGAGCCCGCCGACGAGACAGGGAAGGACGCATAACGCCATGGCCCACAAGAAGGCAGGCTCCAGCTCCAAGAACGGCCGCGACAGCGTCGGCCAGCGTCTCGGCGTCAAGCGGGGCGACGGCCAGCTGGTGAGCGCCGGCTCGATCATCGTGCGCCAGCGGGGCATGACGTTCCTCGCAGGACCCGGCACGGGCCTCGGTCGCGACTTCACGGTGTTCGCCACCGTGCCGGGTCGCGTCAGGTTCGAGCATGTCCGCCGAGACAAGAAGCAGATCCGAATCATCGAGGCGACGGCGCCCGCCCAGGGCTCCTGAGCGAATCCCGGAGTCACCCAGTGAAGCCCGACATCCACCCGACCTACCACCAGGCGACCGTCACCTGCGCCTCGTGCCACACCACGTTCACGGTTGGTTCCACCAGCCCGTCGCTGCGCGTGGACGTGTGCTCCAACTGCCACCCGTTCTACACGGGCAAGCAGACCATCGTCGACACCGCCGGTCAGGTCGAGCGCTTCCAGAAGCGCCTCGAGCGCTCGGCGCGGCTCTGATCGCGGGCTCCATGACCGGAGCCGCCTGAGCCATGGCGCGTTTCGCTTACGGCGGCCAGGCCCTCATGGAGGGCGTCCTGATGCGTGGCAAGGACGCCATCGGGGTGGCCGTGCGCGGGCCCGAGGGCCAGATCTTCGGGACCCAGGAGCGCCTCGACTCCATCCTCCATCGGAACCGCTTCGCGCGCGCCCCGTTCTTCCGGGGCATCGTGGTGCTGTACGAGACGCTCGTCATCGGCACCCGCTGGCTGATGCGATCGGGCTCCCTCGCCGCGGCGGGCGAGGGCGTGGCCCTGGGCGGCCGGGCGGTGGCCCTCACGTTCGCGATCACCATCGCATTCGCGCTCGGGCTGTTCGTGGTCCTGCCCCTGCTCATCGGGCAGGGCGCCGCGTCCGCGACCATCGGTCGCAACCCGTTCATCGAGCACCTCATCGAGGCCGGCATCCGGGTCGCGATCTTCGTGGGCTACCTGCTCGTGGTCAGCCGCTCGGCCGAGATCAACCGCGTCTTCCGATACCACGGCGCCGAGCACATGACCATCCACGTCCTGGAGCACGAGCAGCCGCTGACGGTCGAGAACGCGCGTCGCCATCCCACGGCCCATCCCCGGTGCGGCACCGAGTTCCTGGTCGTGTTCATCATCGTGAGCATCATCCTGTTCAGCCTCCTCGCGGGGCAGGACCTCATCGTGAGCATCGTGGGGCGGATCCTGCTCATCCCGGTGGTGGCGGCCGTGGCCTACGAGGTCCTCCGCTGGGGCTCCAAGCACCGCGGCAACTGGGCCGTCCGATGGCTGTTCCTGCCGGGCATCTGGCTCCAGTCCATCACCACCCAGCAGCCCGACGACTCGATGATCGAGGTCGCCATCGCGTCGATGCAGGAGGCGCTGGCCGCCAACGGCGAGACGGCCCCCGAGGGGAGCCTGGATCCGGTCCGGGTGCCGATGCCCGACGCCACCGAGCTGGCGCACGAGATGGAGGCCCGGGCCGCAGCCGATGAGGCGGCCGACGCAGCGACGGGGTCCAGCGGGACCGGGTCGTGAGCCTCGAGGCGCGGCTGGACGACATCGAGCGTCGGCTGGCCCAGCTCGAGGCGGAGTGGTCGGATCCGGCCGTTGCGGCGGACCCCGACCGCAGTCGGACCTTGGGGCGCGAGCAGGCGCGCCTGGCACCCGTCGTCGACAACATCCGTCGCCTGCGCGCCACGCGCGCCCAGCTGGTGGCGGCACGCGCGGAGCGCGAGCGCGAGCACGATCCGGAGCTGCGCGAGCTGGCCCGGGTCGTGGTCGACGAGCTGGAGGCCGACGAGGCCCGCCTGACCGAGGAGTTGCGCCTCCAGCTCCTGCCCAGCGACCCCAACGACGAGCGCAACGTCATCCTCGAGGTCCGTGCGGGCACGGGTGGGGACGAGGCGGCCCTGTTCGCGGCGGAGCTGGTCCGGATGTACATGCGCCATGCGGAGCGGCACCGCTGGTCGGTGGAGCTGATGAGCGTCAGCGAGACCGGCATCGGCGGTATCAAGGAGGCCATCCTCGAGATCCGGGGCGAGGGCGCCTGGAGCCGGCTCAAGTTCGAGGGCGGCGTCCATCGCGTCCAGCGGGTGCCGGCCACCGAGTCGAGCGGCCGCCTCCACACCTCCACCGCCACGGTCGCCGTGCTCCCCGAGGCGGACGAGGTCGACGTCCGCATCGACGAGGACAAGGACCTGCGCATCGAGGTCAAGCGATCGTCGGGACCAGGGGGCCAGAGCGTCAACACCACGGACTCGGCGGTCCGGATCACCCACCTGCCCACGGGGCTGGTGGTGGAGATCCAGGACGAGAAGAGCCAGCACAAGAACAAGGCCAAGGCGCTGGCCGTGCTCCGCTCGCGGCTGCTGGAGCTGGAGCAGCGCAAGGCGCACGAGCAGGAGGCGGCGGCGCGTCGGAGCATGGTCGGCTCGGGCGAGCGCTCCGAGAAGATCCGGACCTACCATTTCAGCCAGGATCGGGTGACCGACCACCGGATCGACATGGACCTGCACGGCGTGCCCACGGTGATGGACGGGGACCTCGACCGGATGCTGGATGCCCTCGTCCAGGACGACCAGGCGCGACGGCTGGCCCACCTGGAGGATGAGACGGACCAGTCGTGAGCGAGCAGGTCACGCGGGCGACCGACCTCACGGGGACCCTCGTGCTCAAGCACGATCGACGGTTCCTGTTGTCGGACGCGTTCGGCGACGTCCGGGTCGACGCGCGTGGGCTGGGGCTGTACGAGGGCGACACGCGGGTGCTGTCGCGCCTCGAGCTGCGGATCGATGGCCATCGGCCGCTGGTGCTCCGCACCGGCACGGGCGCGGGCTATCGCAGCACCATCCAGATGACCAACCCCGACCTGGCCCGCAACCCGCTGGAGAAGGGCGACGCATCGGCGATGCTGGCCCGCCAATCGCTGGGCATCGTGCGCGAGCGGCTGGTGTCCGAGGCCCTCGAGGATCGCGTGCGGATCCACAACTTCACGATGCACCCCGAGCGGTGCCTGCTGACCGTGGCCCTCGACGCGGACTTCGCGGACATCTTCGAGGTGCGAGGGGTGCGCCGCGCCGCGCGTGGCGAGCGGGCGCCCGCCAGCGTGGGCTCGGACGAGGTGCGCTTCGAGTACCGGGGCCTCGATGGCCTGGTCCGGAGGACCGTGGTCACGGTCTCGGAGGCCGGCACGCCCATGGTCCCGGGTGGCGAGCGCGGCACGCCCGATGGGCCGTCGGACGAGACCGGGGTGGTGCTGGGCTTCGACTGGACGATCCCGCCGGGCGGGGACCGGACGCTGGCGATCCGGGTCACCTCGGAGGTGGCTCCGGGGCCCGCCGCCCACGCTCCCCGCCGGGCGACGACCATCCCGCCGCCCAGCGACCCCGAAGCCGCCCATCGTGCGTGGCACGCGACCTCCACGTCCGTGAGCAGCAGCCACGCGGGTGCGGAGCGCGCGTTCCGGCGCGGCATGTCGGACCTCCGGCTCCTGGTCGACCCCGGACCTGGCGAGGGGGAGCGCTACGTCGCCGCGGGCATCCCGTGGTACGACACCCTGTTCGGGCGCGACTCGATCATCACCTCGCTCCAGCTGCTGCCCATCCGACCCCAGGTCGCGGCGGACACCCTGTCCATCCTGGCGCGCCTGCAGGCGACCGCCCACGACGCCTGGCGTGATGCCGAGCCAGGCAAGGTCCTCCACGAGCTGCGCACCGGCGAGATGGCGCTCGCCCACGAGATCCCGCACTCGCCCTACTACGGCTCGGTGGACTCCACGCCCCTGTTCCTGGTGCTGCTCTCGGAGTACGAGCGCTGGACCGCCGACCTGGCGCTCGTCGACCGGCTGTGGCCCCACGCGCTCGCGGCGCTCGAGTGGATCGACCAGTCCGGCGACCACGACCACGATGGCTTCGTGGAATACAGCCGCCGCTCCGAGCGCGGGCTCATCAACCAGGGCTGGAAGGATTCCGCCGATGCCATCCGCTGGGCGGACGGTCGGCTCGCCGAGGGGCCCATCGCCTTGGCCGAGGTCCAGGGCTACGTGTTCCGGGCGCGTCGCGGCATGGCGCGTCTGGCGCGCCGCAGGGGGGACCCCGCGATGGCCGAGCGTCTCGAGGCGTCGGCCGAGGACCTTCGGACCCGGTTCGAGGCGGCCTTCTGGCTCGAGGGGCCGGCGACCTACGCCCTTGCGCTCGACGGCGAGAAGCGGGCCGTGGACTCGGTCACCTCGAACGCCGGGCACGTGCTGTGGTCGGGGCTGGCGTCCCCCGAGCACGCGGCCGGCGTGGCGGCCTCGCTCACCGGGCCTGACCTGTTCAGCGGCTGGGGCATCCGGACGCTGTCGTCGGCGATGGCCGGCTACAACCCCATCAGCTATCACATCGGCAGCATCTGGCCGCACGACAACGCCATCTGCGCCACCGGCCTGTGGCGGTACGGCTTCGGCGACGAGGCCTCCCGGGTCGCCGGCGCGCTGCTCGAGGCGACCCAGTACTTCCGCGACGCCCGCCTGCCCGAGCTCTTCTGCGGCTTCGACCGCTCGTCCTCGCCATACCCGGTCCCCTACCCGGTGGCCTGCTCCCCGCAGGCGTGGGCGGCGGGCGCCACGTTCCAGCTGGTCGAGGCGATGCTGGGCCTGGCACCCGATGCCGCGAACCATGAGCTGGAGCTGCGCAACCCGATGCTGCCGGCCTGGCTCCCGGACGTCCGCCTCGAGAACCTCGTGGTGGGGGATGCCGTGGTCGACCTGCTGGTGCGCCGCAGCGACGGGTCGACGGGCGTCGAGGTGCTCCGTCGCTCCGGCGACATCGACGTCGTCGTCCGGGTCTAGCCTCCGCATCCCATGGCCACGGTCGCGACGCTCCTCGACGGTGCCACGCGCGAGCTCGCCGATTCGGGCGCCGCGTCGCCCCGCCTGGATGCGGAGCTGCTCCTGGGGCACGTGCTGGGCGTGGAGCGGACCGGCGTCATCGCCCATCCCGACGCGCCCGTGAGCACGGGCCAGGAGGCGAGCTTCCGGTCCCTGCTGGCCCGGCGATCCTCGGGCATCCCGGTCGCCTACCTGCGGGGGTTCCGCGAGTTCCACGGGCTGGCGCTCGCCATCGACGAGCGGGTGCTCATCCCGCGACCCGAGACCGAGCTCCTGGTGGACCTCGCGGTCGACCGCGTGCGCGGGCTGCTCACTCGGGCGCCCCGGCCCCCGGGGACCGCACCGGTCCGCGTGTGGGACGTGGGGACCGGCTCCGGGGCCATCGCCGTCGCCATCGCGGTGGCACTGCGTCGCGGCGGCTATCTGGACGAGGTACGCCTCACGGCGAGCGACGTCTCGTCCGATGCGCTGGCCGTGGCCGTCGAGAACGCGGTCGCCCATGGCGTCGCCGACCGGATCGAGCTGGTGCTCGCTGACCTGGTCGATGCTGCGCCGATGCTGCCGGCCGACGTCCTGGTCGCCAACCTGCCCTACATCCCCAGCGAGACGATCCCGACCCTGGCCCCGGACGTCCGCGCCGAGCCGCTGCTTGCGCTCGACGGGGGCTTCGACGGCCTCGACCTGGTGCGCCGGCTGCTGGCCGGGCTGCCACGAGCCACGGTGCCCGGCGCGCTGGCCCTCCTGGAGCTGGGCTCGGACCAGTCGGACGCCGTCTCGGCCCTGGTGCGCGCCGTGCTGCCCGGCTGGACGCTCGACTGGCGCGAGGACCTCGCGGGCCTCCGGCGCGTGGCCGTCCTGGAGGGACCGACCCGATGAGCGTCAGCGTGCTGACCCCCGACGCACCTGGCGCGCTCGACGCCGCCGCCGCGGCGATCGCCGACGGTCGCGTCGTGGGCGTGCCCACCGAGACGGTGTACGGCCTCGCGGTGCTGCCCGCCCAGGGTCCGCTGGAGGCGCTGGTGGCGGTCAAGGGTCGCGACCCCGGCAAGGGCATCGCGCTGCTGGTGGATGGGCTGGACCAGCTGACCGGCGTGGTGGTCGTGCCGGCGGGCGCGGCCCGGCTCGCGGAGCGGTTCTGGCCAGGTGCGCTGACGCTCGTGCTCCCGGTGCGCGAGGGCCTCGACCTCCCGGCGCTGCTCACGGGCGGCCGACGCACCCTGGGGGTACGCCTGCCCGATCACCCCGTGCCACGGACGCTCGCCCGACGGCTGGGTCCGCTCGCCGTGAGCTCCGCCAACCGGACCGGCCAGCCCGACGCACGCACGGCGGCCGAGCTGGTGGAGGCGGTCGGGGACGGCGTCCGTCTGGTGATCGACGATGGGCCCGTGCGCGGCGGCCAGGCCTCGAGCGTGGTCGGGTTCGCCGCCGACGGGGCCATGGAGGTGTTCCGGGAGGGAGCCATCGACCGGGCGACCCTCGAGCGCGCCCTGGGATAGGTGGTCCGCGGCGGCGGGCCGTCCGCCGACGCGCGGGTACACTCCACGTGCCAGCATCGCGCCGTGACCCCAGGAGGGCCTCCCATGAGCATCAGCGCCAGCCCGTCGGTGGCCGCCCAGTCGCTGGCCCAGGCCGACCCGGCCGTGTGGGATGCGATCGTCCGGGAGGGCGAGCGGCAGCGCTGGAAGATCGAGCTCATCGCCAGCGAGAACTACGTGATGCCCGCCGTGCTGGAGGCGCAGGGCAGCTGGCTCACCAACAAGTACGCCGAGGGGCTGCCGGGCAAGCGCTACTACGGGGGCTGCGAGTTCGTCGACGTGGTCGAGCGGCTGGCCCAGGAGCGCGCGCTCGCGCTGTTCCCGGGCGCCGAGCACGTCAACGTCCAGCCCCATTCGGGCGCCCAGGCCAACATGGCGGCCTACTTCTCGGTGCTCGCGCCGGGCGACCGGATCCTGGGCATGAACCTCGCCCACGGCGGCCACCTGACCCACGGCATGGCCCTCAACTTCTCGGGCAAGCTGTACGAGGTCCACGCCTACGGCGTGCGCGAGGACGATGCCCGCATCGACTACGACGTCCTGGAGCGGCAGGCGGCGGAGGTGCGGCCCAGGCTCATCGTGGCCGGCGCCAGCGCCTACCCCCGGATCATCGACTTCGAGCGCATGGCGGCCATCGCCCACGGCGTGGACGCGCTGCTGTTCGTGGACATGGCGCACATCGCTGGACTCGTGGCGGCAGGCCTCCATCCCAGCCCGTTCCCGCACGCCGACCTGGTCACCACGACCACCCACAAGACGCTCCGGGGGCCGCGCGGTGGCATCACCTTCGCCCGCGCGGGGTTGGCCGCGGCGGTCGACAAGGCGGTCTTCCCGGGAATCCAGGGCGGCCCGCTGATGCACGTCATCGCCGCCAAGGCCGTGGCCCTCAAGCTGGCCCTCGAGCCCGAGTTCCGCGAGGACCAGCGGCGCACCATCGACAACGCCCAGGCGCTCGCCACGACGCTCGCCGAGCGCGGTGCCGCGCTCGTGTCCGGCGGCACCGACAACCACCTGATGCTGGTCGACGTGACGCCCCTGGGCGTGACCGGCAAGGAGGCCGAGCGGCTGCTGGACGAGGTGGGAATCACGGTCAACAAGAACGCCATCCCGTTCGACCCGCTGCCACCCAACACGGCATCCGGCATCCGCGTGGGCTCCCCGGCGGTCACCACGCGGGGCTTTGGGCCAGCGGAGATGCGACGCGTGGGCGGGCTCATCGTGCGCACCATCGAGGGACGCGACGATGCCGGGGTGCTGTCATCCGTGAGCGCCGAGGTGCGCGACATCTGCGCCCGGTTCCCGGTGCCGGGCCTCCCCTGACCTGGCGGATGTGGTGCCACCCGACCCTGGCAGCACCGGTGCGGCGGTGAGCCCCACCTCCGACCAGCTGATGTTTCTGGTGGCCGCGCTCGCGGTGGCGGGCACGGTCAGCTTCCTGCTGACGCCCGTCGCGATCCGCGTGGCGCGCCTGGTGGGTGCCATCGATGCCCCCGACCACGCGCGACGCGTGCACCGGCTGCCGGTCGCGCGGCTGGGCGGTCTCGCCGTGGGTACCACGTTCGTGGTGGTGGGAATCGCGGCGGTCGTGGTGGGTCGCGAGTCGGGGATCGTGCCCCGCACCTTCCGGTTCCGGGACCCCATCGTGGACACCCAGCTCAACGCGCTGTTCGTGGGGGTCGTGCTGGCGGTGGTGCTGGGAGCGATCGACGATCGCTGGCAGGTCCGTGCGCGCTACCAGCTGGCGTGGCAGGTCGCGCTCGCGTGCGTCGCCATCGCCGGCGGTGTGCTGTTCACGCGGATCGCGAACCCGTTCCAGGTGCTCAGCGACGCGCTGGGCGCCAACCTCGACTTCGAGGGCCTGCTGCCCTTCGACATCCTGGGGGCGCCCGCGGCGCCCGCCTTGCTCACCGCGATCTGGATCGTGGGCATGATCAACAGCATCAACTGGATCGATGGGCTCGACGGCCTGTCCACGGGCGTGTCGCTCATCGCGGCGGCGACCCTGGGCATCGTGTCCGTCACGGTGGCGCCCACCGAGCCGGTCGTGGGCCTGCTGTGCATGGTCCTCGCCGGGTCCCTGGCTGGCTTCCTGCCCTGGAACTTCCACCCCGCCCGCATCTTCATCGGCACGGGCGGCGTCATGGCCGTGGGCTACGCGCTCGCTGTGCTCTCGATCCTGGGGACGGCCAAGGTCGCCGTGGCGCTGCTGATCCTGGGCGTGCCCATCATCGACACCTTCTGGATCATCATCCGGCGCATCGTCTCGGGCAGCTCGCCGTTCGAGCCGGACCGGGGGCACCTCCACCACCGGCTGCTGGACCTCGGGCTGTCGCATCGGGGCGCGGTGCTGCTCATCTACGGCATGTGCATCTGCCTGGGGCTGGCGGGCCTGGTCCTCTCGTCGAGCGGGGCCGGTCCGCTGTACGCCTTCCTGGGAGTGGTCATCGCCGGTGGCGTGGTGCTGTACCTACTCACCCGCCACACGAGCGCCTCGCTCGACGCGTCGAGCTATCCGGACGGCCCGAGCGGCACCCCGCCGACCAGCCAGCCGGGCGGCGGACCGGGGCCATCGGACCCCGACCGGTTCGTGGCCAGCGGTGGCCACGGCTCGTCGACCCCGGGTCACGGGACACGGCCGGTCCGGTGAGCGTCCGCCTCGGACCCAACGAGCGACGGGCCGTACCGGGGCTGGTATACTCCGGGCGCCCTGACCGCGCCTGATGGACGGTCAAGCGAGAGCGCTCGGTTACTTCGCGCTCTTCACGGAGATCGGCCTCGTCCTCTTCGTGACGACCATGGTCGGTGCGCTGGCGGGCCACTGGCTCGACGAGCAACTCCAGACGAACCCGCTGTTCGTCGTGACCGGGTTCCTGGGCGGTGCCTTCCTGGGCGCGGTGGCGGACTATCGTCTGCTCACCAGGTTCCTGAGGCAGCTGGATGAGACTGACGGGGGCGGCTGACCGGCCGTGCCCGGAGCGCATGGAGACAGCGTGACGAGCGATCTCGCCGCGACGGACGCGGGGGCAACGTCGGGACAGGGGGGCGGCTCCGCGAAGCGGCGCAGCATCCTGTGGTACCTCATCCCGCTCGTGATCCTCATCGACGTGGTCGCGCTGTTCGTGTCCCCGCCCCAGAACACCAGCTCGCCGGACGAGGCGTGCGCGTTCCCTGCCTGCTTCGTGGAGAGCACGCTCCATCTGCCCGCGCCGCACGTCGTCTGGACCGCGGGCGGCGAGCCAGCAGCCACGGGCATGATCAGCGCCCAGGTGAGCGTCAGCGACTCGCTGCTGACGATGTTCATCGTCACCGCCATCGTGCTGGTGGGGCTCATCGTGATGACCCGCGGCCTGCGGCTCATCCCGAACCCGCTCCAGAACTTCATCGAGTGGTCCATCGAGTCGCTCGAGGGCTTCGCCAAGGGCATGGGCGGCAGCGCTGCCGCCCGCTACGTGCCCATGTTCGCGTGCTTCTTCATCCTCATCCTGATGTTCAACTGGAGCGGCCTCATCCCCGTCGTGGGCCGCATCCAGGGGCTGCGCGCCCCCACCAGCGACGTCAACGTGACCATCGGTCTCGCGCTCGTGGCGTTCTTCACGTTCCACGTGGAGGGGTTCCGGCGCCTGGGCTTCCAGGGCTACGCCAGCAAGTTCTTCCCGTTCTACGAGTTCAAGCAGGGCATCGGCGCAGGCGTCATCGCCCTGTTCGTGGGGCTCGTGGAGCTGATGCTCGAGTTCGTCAAGCCGCTCACGCTGTCGATGCGACTCTTCGGCAACATCTACGGCGGCGAGGTCGCGCTGGGCGTGGTCACGGCCATCACGGTGGCCGTCGTGCCCGTCGCGCTGTATGGCCTCGAGGTCATGCTCAACTTCGTCCAGGCCCTCATCTTCAGCACCCTCGCGCTCATGTTCACGATCGCCGCGATCGAGTCGCATGACCACGAGGAGGGTGAGCTGGGTCACGAGGGCATGGAGGCGGTGCACGATGCCGCCCACCCACTTCCTGCAGCGGCCCACTAGCCGCCCATCCACCAGGCCACAGGCACGGGCGCAGCCCGGTATCCACCCCAAGGAGGGACAGTCAGGACATGGACACACTCGGTGCGGGTATCGCCGCGCTCGGCGTCATCGGCCCGGGCATCGGCATCGGCATCCTGGGCGGGATGGCGGCTGGCGCCATCGGCCGCAACCCGGACGCCGCCGGTCAGATCCGCGGTCTCGCCATCATCCTCGCCGCGTTCGCGGAAGGCCTTGGCGTGCTCGCCGTCGTGGTCGGCCTGCTGGCGATCTTCCTCGCCTAGTCGACGGGGGACGAGGGTCGGATGATGGACCTCTTCGCGGTCGCAGGCGGCGTCGCCCGGGATGTCGTGGCGTTCGCCGCCGAGGCCGGGCACGAGGAGTCGAGCGGGTTCCAGATCAACCTGTTCTGGATCATCGTCAGCGCCCTCAACTTCCTGGTCTTCTTCATCATCGCCTGGCAGCTCGCGCTCAAGCCGGTCGTCCGGCAGCTGCACGCGCGCCGCGAGCGCATCGAGCAGGGCCTCCGGGACGCCGACACGGCCCGGAGCGAGCGTGAGGCCGCCCAGGAGCAGCGCCAGGCGATCCTGACGGAGGCCCGTCGGGAGGCCAACGACATCATCGTGCGGGCCCAGCGCTCCGCCGACGAGGCCCGGGACCAGGGCGTCGCCGAGACCCGCGCGGAGATCGAGCGCCTGCGCGCGCAGGCGGTGGGCGAGATCGATGCCGAGCGGCAGCGTGCGCTCGGCGAGGTCCGCGCCCAGGTCGCCGACCTGGCGCTCCGGGCCGCCGGCCGGGTGGTCGGCGAGACCATGAACAGCGATCGCGAGCGCAGGCTCGTGGACGACTTCCTCGCCCAGGTCGCAGGACCCGGACCGGAAGCCGCGGATCGCAACTAGGCGACACCCGGCATGG
The DNA here is from genome assembly GCA_046328155.1 of Chloroflexota bacterium. Classification (GTDB taxonomy): domain Bacteria; phylum Chloroflexota; class Limnocylindria; order Limnocylindrales; family CSP1-4; genus JAFMJV01. Next base: position 24,045 of record JAXLXC010000011.1, on the reverse strand, counting down.
CCACGCTACGCAGCACCGCCCGACGTTACGCGGAGGCGGCCCTCTCCCTCGCGGAGCGGGATGGCAGCCTGGGTGACTGGGTGGGCGCGCTCGAGACCGCCTCGGCGCGCCTGACCGACGCCCAGGTGATGCGCGTCCTCGCGGATCCGGCCATCGCGTTCGACGACCGTCGGCGCGTGGCGGAGGCGATGCTGGGGGATGCCGTCACGGGCGATCCCAGGAACCTCGTGCTGCTGCTCGTGCGGCGTGGTCGCATCGAGCTCCTGCCCCGGGTCGCCGCGGAGCTGCGACGCCTGTGGGAGCAGCGTCAGGGCATCGTCCATGCGGTCGTGACCAGCGCCGCACCACTGTCCGAGGCGGAGACCGATGCCGTCCGCGCGAAGCTGGCCGCCCTGACCGGCGACCAGGTCGAGGTCGAGCTCCAGGTGGACCCCACGCTGCTGGGTGGGCTCCTGGTGCGCATGGGCGACCGACTCATCGACGGCAGCGTCCGAGGGCGTCTGGAGCGCCTGCGGACCCGGCTCACGTCCGGCGTCGTCTGACCACACACCGCTGACACCCGCCACCACCCAAGGGGATCCCACCGATGGCCATCCGCTCCGACGACATCACCGAGATCATCAGGTCCGCCATCGAAGGCTTCGACGGCGGCGTCGAGAACCGCTCCGTGGGCACGGTCGTGGCGGTCGGCGATGGCATCGCCACCATCTATGGCCTCGACGGCGCGCTCGCGAGCGAGCTCCTGGAGTTCCCCAACGGGGTCCGGGGCATGGCCCTCAACCTGGAGGAGGAGACGGTCGGCGCCGTGATCCTGGGTGACTACACCCAGATCCGCGAAGGTGACACCGTCAAGACCACGGGCACGGTCGTCGAGGTGCCGGTGGGCGCCGCGCTGGTGGGTCGCGTGGTCGACCCGCTCGGTCGGCCGCTCGATGACAAGGGTCCCATCGCGGCGACCGCGATGCGGCCCGTCGAGCGCGTGGCCCCGGGCGTCATCACCCGCAAGTCGGTGGACACGCCGCTCCAGACGGGGATCAAGGCCATCGACGCGCTCATCCCCATCGGACGCGGCCAGCGCGAGCTGATCATCGGCGACCGCCAGACGGGCAAGACCGCCGTGGCCATCGACACCATCATCAACCAGAAGGGCACGGGCGTCATCTGCGTCTATGTCGCCATCGGGCAGAAGCTGTCCACGGTGGCCAAGGTGGTCGCGGTGCTCGAGCAGCACGGCGCCATGGCGCACACCATCGTGGTGGTCGCCGGCGCCGAGGACCCCGCGCCGCTCCAGTACCTCGCCCCCTACGCCGGCGCGACCATGGGCGAGGAGATCATGGAGAACGGCGTCGAGGTCGACGGGGCCCTGGTCAAGGACGCCCTGTGCGTCTATGACGACCTGACCAAGCATGCCTGGGCATACCGCGAGATGTCGCTGCTGCTGCGCCGCCCGCCCGGTCGCGAGGCGTACCCCGGCGATGTGTTCTATCTCCACAGCCGCCTGCTGGAGCGCGCCGCGCGTCTCAACGAGGAGAACGGCGGTGGCTCGCTGACCGCGCTGCCCATCATCGAGACCCAGGCCGGCGACGTGTCGGCGTACATCCCCACCAACGTCATCTCCATCACCGACGGCCAGCTGTTCCTGGAGACCGACCTGTTCAACGCCGGCCAGCGGCCCGCGCTCAACGTGGGCATCTCGGTGTCGCGCGTGGGCTCGGCGGCCCAGACCAAGGCGATGCGCAAGGTGGCCGGGCCGCTCAAGCTGGACCTGGCGCAGTACCGGGAGCTCGCCGCGTTCGCGCAGTTCGCGTCGGACCTGGACAAGGCCACCCGCGACCAGCTGACCCGGGGCGAGAAGATCTCCGAGGTGACCAAGCAGCCCCAGTACCAGCCGCTCTCCGTGGAGAAGCAGGTGGCCATCCTGTGGGTGGTCACCAACGGCTATCTGGATGACGTGCCCACCGCGCGGATCAAGGAGTTCGAGCAGCGCTTCTATCGGTTCCTGGAATCGGAGCGGCCGGACATCCTGACCACGCTCGCGGCCAAGCCCGAGCTGAGCGACGAGATCGTCGCCAGCCTCAAGTCCGCGGCGACCGACTTCAAGGAAACCTTCACCGCCTGACGGCGGCACACAGGAGGCACCGACCCGGTCGTGCCCAGCCAGCGCGAGATCCGACGCCGCATCGGCTCGGTCAAGAACATCAAGCAGATCACCCGCGCGATGCAGTTCGTCGCTGCGTCCAAGCTCAAGCGCGCCCAGGACGCGACGCTCCAGGCGCGTCCCTACCAGGAGAAGCTCGAGGAGGTCCTCGCCGACGTCGCCTCGGTGCTCTCGGGCGAGGAGCATCCGCTCCTGGCGAGGGCCGACGGCGGCACCCGGCTGCTCATCCTGTTCACGACCGACCGCGGCCTGGCGGGGTCGCTCAACACCAACACGGTGCGCCATGCCGCGCGGGTCGTTGCCGAGAGCACGGGCGACCTGCGCGTGGTGACCGTGGGGCGCAAGGGGAACGTGGCCATGCGCCGCGCCGGGGTCCCGGTGGCCGCCGCGTTCGAGGGGTTCGGTGACAAGCCCACGTTCGCGGACGTGCTGCCGCTGGCCCGCCTGGTGACCGACGACTATCTGGCCGGCGTGTACTCGCGCGTGGACCTCATCCATCCCACGTTCGTGTCGACGCTGGTGCAGCGGCCCACCGTGGAGTCGCTGCTGCCCATCGAGCCCAGCGAGGACACCAAGGGCATCCCGGGCAACCAGTTCCTGTTCGAGCCGAGTGCCGCGGCGGTGCTGCAGCAGCTGCTGCCCCGCTACGTCGCGACCCGGCTGTTCCAGGCGGTGCTCGAGCTCACCGCCAGCGAGTGGTCGGCCAAGATGGTCGCGATGCGCTCCGCGACGGACAATGCCCAGGAGCTCATCGAGGACCTCACGCTGACCTACAACAAGGTCCGCCAGGCCAACATCACCCGCGAGATGATCGAGATCGCCACCGGCGCCAGCTCGTCCTGACGCGCACCGACACGGAGGAACCCACAGCCATGGCTGTCGCCGAAGCACCCGCAGCGTCCGTCGGACGCGTCATCGCCATCACCGGCCCGGTGGTGGACATCGAGTTCCCGGCCGGCAAGCTGCCGGCCATCCTCAACGCGGTGATCCTGCGCTCGCCCACGGGCGACGTGACCTGCGAGGTGCAGCAGCACCTGGGCAACAACTGGGTGCGCACCGTGGCCATGACCGCCACGGACGGTCTCGCGCGGGGCATCGACGCCGTCGACACCGGCGCGCCGATCTCCGTGCCCGTGGGCCCCAACACGCTGGGGCGCGTGTTCAACGTGCTGGGCGACCCCATCGATGGCCAGGGCGCCGTCGAGTCGGAGACCCGGTATCCCATCCATCGCGAGGCGCCCTCGTTCGAGGACCAGACCACCCAGGTCGAGGTGTTCGAGACCGGCATCAAGGTCATCGACCTCATCGCGCCCTTCGCGAAGGGTGGCAAGGTGGGCATCTTCGGTGGCGCCGGGGTGGGCAAGACGGTCATCATCCAGGAGCTCATCCGGAACGTGGCCCAGGAGCATGGCGGCTACTCCGTGTTCGCGGGCGTGGGCGAGCGCTCGCGCGAGGGCAACGACCTGCTCCACGAGATGATCGACTCGGGCGTCATCTCCAAGACCGTGATGGCCTTCGGCCAGATGAACGAGCCCCCCGGCGCGCGTCTGCGCGTGGCGCTCACCGGCCTCACGTTCGCGGAGTTCTTCCGCGACGAGGGCCGCGACGTGCTGCTGTTCATCGACAACATCTTCCGCTTCACCCAGGCGGGCTCCGAGGTGTCGGCGCTGCTCGGGCGGATGCCCTCCGCGGTGGGCTATCAGCCCAACCTCGCGACCGAGATGGCCAGCCTCCAGGAGCGGATCACCTCGACCAAGACCGGCTCCATCACGTCGCTCCAGGCGGTGTACGTGCCGGCCGACGACTACACCGACCCGGCGCCCGCGACCGCGTTCGGCCATCTCGACTCGACCATCCGGCTCGAGCGCTACCTCACCGAGCTGGGCATCTATCCCGCGGTGGACCCGCTGACGTCCACCTCGCGCGTGCTCGACCCGCTGGTCGTGGGCCAGGAGCACTACGAGGTGGCCCAGGAGGTCAAGCGGCTGCTCCAGCGCTATCGCGACCTCCAGGACATCATCGCGATCCTGGGCATCGACGAGCTGTCCGAGGAGGACAAGGCCGTGGTCGCCCGCGCCCGTCGGCTCCAGCGGTTCATGAGCCAGCCGTTCTTCGTGGCCGAGGTGTTCACGGGCCGCGCCGGTCGCTATGTGCCCATCAAGGACACGGTGGCGTCGTTCCGGGAGATCCTCGAGGGCAAGGCGGACGACCTGCCCGAGCAGGCCTTCTTCCTTGCCGGCACCCTCGACGAGGTTCGCGAGAACGCCGCCAAGCTGGCCGCCTGACCATGCCCCTCCACCTCGAGATCGTGACCCCGGAGCGCCTGGCGTTCGAGGGTGACGTGGACGCGGTCGTGTGTCCCGGCATCGAGGGCGAGCTGGGCGTGCTGCCCCATCACGCGCCGCTGCTGACCACGCTGGGCGTTGGCGAGCTGCGCATCCGCACCGGGGGGCAGGAGGAGTTCTTCGCCATCGCCGGCGGCTTCCTCCAGGTCCGCCCGGACAAGGTGGTGGTCATGGCGGAGACCGCCGACCTCTCGTCCGAGATCGACCTCGAGGCCGCCGAGAAGGCGCGTCGCGACGCCGAGCGGGCGCTGGCGGAGGGCTTCCACGAGCCGGCCGACCTGGCGCGGGCTCGGGCCGCCATGGAGCGAGCCCTGCTCCACATCCGGGTCGCGGAGCGGCGTCGGCGGGAGGGCCCGCGGCACCGGCCGTAGGGCGACCCACGCTCATGGCCGACGCCCGTCCGTTCCACTGGGAGTACCAGGCACCACCCGTCCAGCGGGAGGCGTTCCGCATCGCCGGCGGTCGGCCGCTGTCGGGCGTGGTACCCGTGAGCGGCGCCAAGAACGCGGCGCTCAAGCTCCTCGCCGCGGCGACCCTCACCGGGGAGCGCTGTCGGTTCACCAACGTCCCCGAGATCGCGGACGTGGCGGTCCTGTGCGAGGTCCTGGGGGACCTGGGCATCGTGGTCGACCACCCCGCGCCCAACACCTACGAGGTCGCGGCGGGTGACGTCGACTGGCTGTTCGTGCCCCTCGAGGCGGCGGCCAAGATGCGTGCCAGCTTCATCCTGCTGGGGCCGCTCCTGGCGCGCTTTGGTCGGGTCATCATCAGCAACCCAGGCGGCGACCGGATCGGCCGACGCCCGGTGAACCTCCACGTGGACGCGATGCGCGCCATGGGCGCCGAGATCGAGTACCGCAACGGCTACTACTTCGCGCGCTCGCCCGGACGGCTGCGGGGCTCGCGGGTGGAGTTCCCGGGCGTGACCGTGATGGGCACCGAGAACGCGCTGCTCGCGGCCACGCTGGCCGATGGCCACACCACCATCCATCCGGCCGCCCGCGAACCCGAGGTGGACGACCTCATCGGGTTCCTGCGCCAGATGGGCGCCGAGGTGGAGCGGACCGCCCCCGACACCATCGAGGTGGAGGGCCGTCGCCGGCTCCGGGGCGCGGAGCACCGCGTGGTCTCCGACCGGATCGAGGCCGGCACGTTCGTGGTCGCGGCGGCCGTCACGGGTGGCGAGCTGACGCTCACGGGCGCCCCCTGGAGCACCTGGGCGCCTTCATCGACGTGCTCGCGGACGCGGGCGTGGAGGTGACCGGCGGTGGCGACCAGCTGACCGTGCACGCGGGCGACCCGCCCGCCCGCCTCCGTGCCGCGGACATCACCACGGCGCCCTACCCCGGCCTCGCGACCGACCTGCAGTCCCCCACCGCGGTGCTGCTCACCCAGGCGCAGGGCACCAGCCGAATCAACGAGACCATCTTCGAGGACCGCCTGGAGTGGATGGACGAGCTGCGTCGGATGGGCGCCTCGGTGGAGATCCCGGACCCCCACCACGCGCTGGTGCATGGCCCATCGCGGCTGCGAGGCGCCGAGGTCGAGATGAGCGACCTGCGGGCGGGCGCCTCGCTCATGCTGGCCGCGTTCGCCGCGGAGGGCGAGAGCGTCATCCACGGCGCCCACCAGGTCCGCCGGGGGTATGAGAACATCGAGGGCAAGTTCCTCGAGCTCGGCGCCAGCATCGAGGTCATCTCCGAAGGTCCGTCGTCCGTGTCGTCCGTCATCCCTCCCGCCGCCCCGGTCCCAGCCGCCCCGTGAAGATCGGCATCGACCTCGGGACCGCCAACGTCCTCGTCTACGTCAAGGGCAAGGGCGTGGTCATCCGCGAGCCGTCCGTGGTCGCGGTCAGCGAGGACAACATGATCGTCGCGGTGGGCGAGGACGCGCGCGAGATGATCGGTCGGACGCCCGGCAACATCACCGCCATCCGGCCCATGAAGGACGGGGTCATCGCGGACTACGTCATCACCGAGGCCATGCTGCGCTACTTCATCCGCAAGGCGGGCCGGTCGTTCACCAAGCCGGACGTGATGATCAGCGTGCCCTCGGGTGTCACGAGCGTGGAGAAGCGCGCCGTCCGCGACGCGGCACTCAAGGCGGGCGCCCGCGAGGCGTATCTCATCGAGGAGCCGCTGGCCGCCGCGATCGGAGCCAACGTGCCCATCTCCGGGCCGTCGGGCAACCTCATCATCGACATCGGCGGCGGCACCAGCGAGATCGCGGTCATCGCGCTCGGCGGCATCGTGGTCAGCCGCTCGGTGCGCGTGGGTGGCAACCGGTTCGACGAGACCATCGCCTCGTACATCCGCAAGAAGTACAACCTGATGGTCGGCGAGCGCACCGCGGAGGAGGTCAAGATCGCCATCGGCACCGCGCTGCCGCTCGACCGCGAGCTGCACATGGAGGTGCGGGGCCGGGACCTCATCGCGGGGCTGCCGCGGACCATCCCGCTGACCAGCTCCGAGGTGATGGAGGCATTGGAGCAGCCGCTCCAACAGGTGGTCGCCTCGGTCCGCCAGGTGCTGGAGGAGACCCCGCCCGAGCTGTCGAGCGACATCATCGACAAGGGCATGGTCATGTCCGGTGGCGGGGCGCTGCTGCGCAACATCGACAAGCTGCTGACCCAGGTGACGGGCGTCCCCTGCCACGTCGCCGAGAACGCCCTCAACTGCGTGGCCCTGGGCACCGGCCTCGCCCTGGAGCACTTCGACTTCTTCCGCAAGTCGCTCGTCCAGCGGGTCTGAGCCGGCAGTGACCGCGGCCGTCGTCGCGCCCCGGGTCCGGTCGTTCCTCGACCTCCACTGCCACAGCGCCGCGTCGTTCGACTCGGTCGCGTCCACCCAGGCGCTCATGGCCAAGGCCCGCCGGATCGGCCTGACGCATCTCGCCATCACGGACCACGAGCGCGTGGATGGCGCGCTGCGCGCACGGGACGCCGCACCCGACGACCTCGCGGTGATCGTGGGCGAGGAGGTCCGCAGCGCGGACGGGGACCTCATCGGCCTGTACCTCGAGCGCGCAGTGCCGCCCGGCCTGTCCGCGGCCGAGACCGCGGCCGCCATCCGCGACCAGGGGGGCATCGTGGGGCTGCCGCACCCCTTCGACCGGTACCGCTCGTCCGGCGGCAGCCGCGAGGAGGCACGCCGCGGGTTGGGATGCGCTCGCCTCGGTGGTGGACTACGTGGAGGTCCACAACGCCCGCGCGTATCGTGACGCGAACCCGCGCGCCGCCGTTCGCGCGGGACCACGGGCTTCCCGGCACGGCCTCGTCGGACGCCCACAGCGTGATGGAGCTGGGCGTCTCGCAGACCGTGGTCGAGGGCCACGTCGAGGATGCCGCGAGCCTGCTCGCGGCGCTGGCCGGGGCGACGCTCATCACCGCCGCGCGTCGTACCTCGTGCGCCTGGACCCCATGGCGAAGGTCCCAGCGCATGCGCGGGAATGGCCGTATCGTGCCCGGCATGCCCGGACCCACCAGCGCGGTCGAGCCGTGACCGAGCCGCGCGACACGCCGCCCGACGGCGTCCCGCCCGTCCCGCCCGCGCACCACGCTGATGCGCCAGATGGCGCACCCCGACCTCACGCTCCATCCCCGCCGAGGGAGATCGAGGCCGCCGAGCGACGCGACCTCCCGGGCGTCAACGAGGACGTCGAGGAGGGCGCTGCATCCCACTGTCGAGCCGGCTTCGCTCGCCGCGCACGATCGTGTCCATCGTCGTGCCCATCGTGGTGGTGGTGCTCGTGCTCGCGGCGCTGCCGGGCTTCCACCTCGACCAGCTCGCGACGTACCTGTCCGAGGCGAACCCCTGGTGGCTGCTCGCCGCGGTCGCCATCTACTACGCCGGCTTCCCCCTGCGGGGCTATCGCTGGGCGCTCCTGGTGCGGGGCGCCGGCTACCCGCTCAAGGTCCGGGACTCCACCGAGATCATCCTCATCAGCTGGCTCGTCAACTGCCTCGTGCCGGCCAAGCTGGGTGACGTCTACCGCGCCTACCTGCTGCGCATCAACACCGGCATCTCGCTGAGCACCACGTTCGGCACGGTGTTCATCGAGCGCATGTTCGACCTCATCGCCATCGCCACGCTCGGCCTGGCCGCCGGCTTCTGGAGCTTCCGCGAGGGGATGTCGCCCGAGGTGCGGATCATCTTCGGCTTTGGGCTCGTGGTGCTGGTGGTGCTGGTGGTCGGCCTCGTCCTGGTCCGGAACTTCGGGCGCCGGCTGATGACCCGGCTGCCGTTCCCCAAGCGGGTCGTGGAGATGTACGACCTGTTCGAGGAGGGCATGTTCGGCATCGACCGTCGCACGGTGCTCATCGTCGCGGCACTCACCGGGCTCATCTGGACCACGGAGGCGCTGCGACTCCTGTTCGTCATCGAGGCCATGCCGTTCCACGTCCGCATCAGCATCAGCGGCGCTGTTCTTCATCGCGCTCATCGCGTCGCTGCTCACGGCGGTCCCGTTCACGCCCGCTGGCCTGGGTCTGGCCGATGGCGCGACGATCTTCGTGCTCACGGCGGTGTACCACGCCCTAGACCTGGCGGTCGCCATCACCCTGGTCGACCGCGCCATCAGCGTGCTGTCGGTCATCGTGGTGGGCGGCATCGCCTACGTGTTCTCGTCCAAGACGCGGGCAACCCCGAGATCACGTCCGGTGGGCGGGCGGTGGGCCGGGTTCGTGCGGACGCCTGTACCCGCCGTGGCGGACGAGCCCGGCTGATCGAGGAACGCACCTGGCCCCTGGGCTGGGGCCGGTCGTTCGCGGTGGCGTTCGTGGGTGGCGGGTTGCCTGGCGCGACCCGGTGGGTCAGTTGCGCTTGAGCATCCCGACGGCGCGCACCGAGGCGTCGCGGAGGGCTGTCGGACGGCGAGCTGGCGCATGCGCAGGGCGAGAGGTAGTACTCCATCACCTGGCGCACCTGGGGCTCGTTGAGCATCTCGTCGGCGCGCAGCGCGTACTCGACGCGGGCCGTGGGATGGCTGGTGCCGGCGGCCATGACGCCGAAGTAGCCGGGGGTGTCGCTCTCGTCGCGCAGCTCGCGCAGCCCGCGGGCCAGCTTGGTCGCGGTCCCCAGCGAGGGGGTCCGGTCGCCTCGCACCAGACGCGAGATGGTCGAATGGTCGACGCCGGACTGCTGGGCCAGCTGCCGCTGGGACATCTTCTTGGCCTTCAGCTGGGCACGCAGCCACTCGTTGAACGCGCGGCCGTTCTGGACGCTCATCTGATTCTCGATCCACCGTCTGCTGGGCGACGGTTGCGAATTTGACCGCCGTCCTCCACCAGTGGCTACCGGGGTGACGGCCTGGCCATCATCGCCGTCGGTACTGTTGACCGATATGGGCGAGGTACTCACCGGGTTTCTGTGCCGACAGGTGCAGCGAAGAAGTCGCCTCTGGTGGGGTCAGGCGTGCTCTGGTGGCGAGCTGCATGTGCGTCTGCGCACCACCCGCACCATCGGCGCGCACCACCCCGACCTTCCCGCCGGCGCCGAGGGCCCGGACGCGCGCCATGTCGAGCGCATCCCAGCCCGCGTCGAGGTCGGGCGTCTCGAGGATGAGCGGCACGTCCACCAGGGCGTGGGTGGCGCACCAGGTGCCCAGCCCCGCCTTCGCCGATGCGACCCATGCCGATGTGCTCGTGACGGTCCTGTCGCGACCCACGGCCCACCCGGGTTGTCGCCGAGATGGACGAGCGCGAGCGCGTCGGGCCCGATGTATCGAGGCCGCCAGGAGGTCGTCGACCGCGGGCTCATCGTCCAGCGCATAGCCGGCGCCCCACAGGTGCGCCGTGTCGAGGCACACGCCCAGCCGACCGCGGTCCACGCCCCGCCCGGTCGCGGCCTCCACGATCCAGCCCATCTCCTCGATGGTCACGCCCAGGGCATCCCCCCTGGCCCGCCGAGACCTCGAGCACCAGGCGCGGCGCTCCTGGCGACCACGGGCATCAGGGCATCCGCCAGGGCGAGGATGCCCGCCACGGGACTCGGCGACCTGTTCCACGCCAGCGCGGCCACGCCGAGCTGTTGATGCGAGCCGACGTGCACCGTCACGGCCCGCGCCCCAGCCTGGCCGCGGCCACCAGCTCGTGCGCCATGCGCCCACGCCGCGCTCGCGGAGCCGCGCGAGGTCCGGGGCGAGGCGAGGTTGACCAGGTACGAGGCATGGACCAGGAGCACGATCCCGCGCTCGGCGAGCGCCTCGCGGAATTGCTCGGCGTCTGGCTGTCCGCGCGGGGCGCCCAGGCCCGGGGGTCAGCAGAACACCTGGATGGCGGACGCGCCACGCCTCCGCACGCTCCACGGCGGGGAGCAGGCCGCCCCGGACGGCCGCGCGGTCCCAGCAGCCGCGGCCGCGTTGGCCACGGCCGCCTGGCGCGGGTGGGGTGCCGGTGCGACCGGCGGCGCGCTCAGGCCCATGCGAGACGCACCCTGCCGGCGCCGTCGCGCCTGCCGGGGCCGCCTGACGCGACCGCTCCCGAGCCTTGACCATGCCGTCCATGGCCGAACCGCGATCGCCCACCCGGCGTCACACGTTCGGGAGCGCGTTCCACGCGGCCTCGTGGTGGACGGTCGGCTCACGGGCATCCCGGCACGCGAGCGCAAGCGGCACATCGTCCTCCAGTGGCTCGCGGAGACGGGACTTCGAGCCTGGGTGGCCTACCCCGAGCGCGACCTGGACATGCGCCTGGCGCTCCGCCACCGTGACGCGGCGGCGCCCGCCGCCTGCTCGACGGCCGCTACCTGTCGCGGGCCGATGGCATCTACCGTCGCCGACCGGCGTCTGACTGGCCGGCCGACCCAAGTACGACGCGCTGCCGTCGTCGGACGCCCCGCAGCCCTAGAGGAGCAGCGATCGCCTGGCTTGTAAGCCTGATGAGCCCGTAGTCGCCGTCGCGTCGGCGGTACAGCACCGCGGTCCGGCTCGCTCTCCGCGTTGACGAACACGAAGAAGTCGTGGCCCAGCTCCTCCATCCGGGCGACCGCGTCCTCCTCGAACATCGGCTCGATGGCGAAGCGCTTGACCTTGACGATCCTGGGCTCGGGCCAATCGGCGGACCCGGGCGCCGTGCTGGCGGGGCCGACCCGGCCGCCGACCGACGCTCCGGGACGGCTCCGGCGCTCCTTGAGCTCGACCACCTGTCGCCCAAGACGGTCGACGACCTGGTCGGTGGCCGCACGGTGCGTGGCTGCGCGCGCCACGGCTCGCACGGGCCGGCCATCCACGAGCAGCGTGACCTCCACGATGGCCGTCTCGTCCTGCGCCCGGTGGGCGGCTCGCGACAGCTCCACGGAGGCATCGGTGCGGTCGTCCAGCAGCCGCTCGAGGCGGCCCATCTTGCGCACCACGTAGTCCCGGTCGTCGTCGGGGATGTCCAGGTTCCTGCCCGTCACGATGGTGCGCATTGGGTACCTCCTGCCACCGATGATAGGCGCTCGACGGCCGGGTGCCGCCTGCCGAAGGTCCTGCGAGGACGGGTCAGCGGTCGCGTGCGACGGTCAGCGCGGACACCGCGCGAGCGCCAGCGGCGCGCAGCGCGACCGCGCATTCCGAGAGCGTCGCGCCCGTGGTCGAGACGTCGTCGACCAGGATGACCCACCGTCCCAGCACCAGACCACGGCGCTCGGCGCGCACCCCGAACGCGCCCTCCAGGTTGGCGGCCTGCTCGCTGACCCGCCCCAGGGAGCGCTGCGCGATGGTCCGCGTCCGACGCTCCAGCGCGGGCGACCATGGCAGGCCCAGCTCCGCGGCAACCGCCGCCGCGAGGTCCTCGGCCCGGTCGAAGCCACGCTCGCGGCGGCGGGTCGGATGGACTCGGCACCGGCACCAGGACCTCGCCGCCGCGGCCGGACCCGGCGCCAGCGGTCGGCCATCGCCCGTCCGAGGACCGGTCCCAGGCGTCGCTGCTCGCCCCGATACTTGAGGGCATGGAGGGCGTCGGTGGCGGAATCGGCCGCCGAAGGCGGCGCACCACTCGAGTCGCACGATGCCGTGGGGCATCGGGGCCACCAGGCCGAGGCCTTGCCGGCGTGCTCGTCCAGTCGTCGGGCGAGCGGGGCACGGCACCCATCGCACAGCGGCTCGCCCTCGCGCCGCAGCCGGCGCAGCTGGGCGGCACGATCAGGTCCAGGAGCCGACGCATGCCCGGTAGTCTGATCGGCGGCTCGTATCGCGCCGTTATCATCGCGCCGGATGAGCCAGGCGACGATGCCCGAGGGGCTGTGGACAACTCCGGGCGAGGGTGGTGCCCCCGCGCTCGAGCGCGAGCGCTGGCGCCGCCGCGAGCGGCTGCTGCTGTTCGGCGCATCGTCCTGGCCGGGCTGGCGCTGGGCCTGTTCGTGCTCGAGATGCTGCGGTTCATGACCGCGCTGGCGTGGGCCTTCGACCTCGAGGCGTATCTGGATGCCGCCCGCAAGCTGGCCCGTCGGGACGTGCTCCAGAACTGGTCGATGTACGACGCCGACTTCGCTGGCCGGGCCGTTCAGGCCCGGCCCCTACAAGCTCTTATCTGTACTCGCCGGCCGTTCGCGGTGGCCATGCTCCCGTTCACCGCGGTGTCCCTCGACAGCGCCGCGGCCGCGTGGTACGTCGGCCGGCTCGCGCTGTTCGGCATCGCCTGTGGCGTGATGCCCGTCCGGCCCGCCATCCGCTGCCTCACGTTCGCCGTGGCGGCGCTCTCCAACCCGGTCATCGGGGACATGAACCTGGGCAACGTGAGCGTGCTCGTGACGAGCCTCATGGCCATCACCTGGCGGTGGCTGGACCGGGTGCCGGGGTGCGTCGCCCTCGCCCTCGCTGGTGACGGTCCGCCCGGTCCTGGGCCTGGTGCTCATCTGGAGCCTGCCGCGACGCCGCTGGTGGCCGGTCCTGTGGACGCTGGTGGCAGGGCTCGCGATCGTCCTCGTCAGCCTCCCGTTCGTGGGGCTCGCGAGCTACGAGCAGTACGTCACGGTGCTGCGCAACGTGTACGACGTCACCGGGCAGGACAACAACATGGACGTCGGCTCCGCGGTGCTGCGCGTGGGCGGGGGCCGCTGCTGGCCTCCATCGCGCTCTACGCGGGCTTCGCGGTGGGCGTGGTCGCGATGTCCAGCCTGCGCTACGACCGCCAGACCGGCTTCATGGTGACGCCCGGTGCGACGCTGCTGCTGTCACCGCCGCTGTGGGACCACTACCTCGACAGCGCTGCTGCTCACGGGCGCCTTCCTCGCCCAGCGCGGCCAGTGGTGGGGGCTGGCGCTGCCGCTGGCGGCATGGGTGTCGGGACCCGTGACCTGCTGCTCGCGATGGGCGCTGACCTCTGCTGCTGCGTTCGGTGCGTCGGCCCCCGGAGTCGGTCGCTGCGCCCAGCGACGACCCGGGTCCATCGACGCGCGTCGACGCGCCGGCTGGGTCGGTGGCGGGCGCCTGAGCCGAGCGCTGGGCGGGCGGGCCGGCCTGGAGCCGAGCCTGTCGCCCACCGCGAGGCCACCTCGCTCGATGGCGCCCGCGGGCAGCTCCACCACCCCGGCGGCGCCGCGCACCGGCATCACCAGCCCCGCCCAGGGTCGGAGGTCCGGACGCATGGCGACCACGCGCTGGACGCCGTCCTGGTCCGGGGCGTCGAGGAACAGGGCGTCGATGGGGAAGCGCATGAACAGCATGTGGATGCTGTTGACCGGCAGGTACAGCCCCTCGTCGGGGCCCAGCGACGCGCGCAGCATCAGCCCCCGGAAGCGGCCCCAGAACGAGCGCGCGACCGAGAGCCGCGCCACGACCGGCGTGGCGTCGCCGACCGCTCGCACCAGGGACGCCGTGGGTGGCGCGACCGCGGCCGAGCCTGACGCGGATGCCCCTGCGGTCACGTGCGACCGCCCAGCTGGACCATGATGCTGATGATGGCAGGGCCCAGGATGACGATGAAGATCGAGGGGAAGATGCAGCCCACGAGCGGGAACAGCATCTTGATGGGCGCCTTGGCCGCCATCTCCTCGGCCCGCTGCCGGCGCTCGACGCGCATCTGCTCGGACTGGATCTGGAGGACCTTGCTGATGGACACGCCCAGGGTCTCCGCCTGGATGACGGCGCCGATGAAGTTGGTGAGCGCGGGGACCTCGGTGCGCGCCACGATGTCGCGGAGCGCCTCCTTGCGTGACTTGCCCACGCGGACCTCGGCGAGCGCCCGCTGGAACTCGTCGGGGAGGGGCCCCTGCATCTTCTCGGTGACCTTGGACAGCGCGGCGTCGAAGCCGAGGCCGGCGCGCACCGAGATGGTCAGCAGGTCGAGCGCGTCGGGCAGCTCCAGCACGATCCGCTTCTGGCGCTTCCGGATGCGCCGGCTCAGCCAATACTCGGGGGCGATGAAGCCGATGCCTGCGCCCGCGAGGCCGAGGATGAGTCCGAAGGGCAGGTTCTTGCCGATGATGCCGAAGAGCAGGAACAGCACGCCCGCCACGGCACCCGCCACGACCACCTTGAGGCCAAGGAAGTCGACGCTGCGCATGTCATAGGGGTTGCCCGCCATGGCCAGGCGGCGCTCCGTGCCACGCACCTTCTTGGGGCTCGTGAACCGCTTGCCGATGCCCGACAGCCGCAGCGCGAGCGGGCGCACGGTGCGCTCGAAGAAGGGCTGCTGGAGCTCCAGCTCCTCGAGGGTCCGGGCCTGCATCGCGCCCAGCTGGGTGAGTCGCGCCTGGACCGGGTCGGTGTTGCTCCGGCCGACCAGGGCGGCGACCACCAGCAGGATGCCGATGCCCGCCATGAGGGCGAGGACGAGGGTCGGGGTCATGACGCTACACCTCGATGCTGACGATGCGGCGGATGAACATGAACCCGATGAGCATCATGATCCCACCGAGGGCGAGGATGACCACGCCGAGCGGCAGCCCGAACGCCTCGGGCGGCTTCTCGAACATGGGCCCGATGAACTGGGGCGCGATGGCGGAGATGATGCCCAGGAGGGCGATGGGCAGGAAGCCCACCACGTACCCGGACATCCGACCCTGCGCCGTGAGGGTCCGGATCTCGCCCTTGATTCGCACCCGCTCCCGGATGGTGAACGCGATGGAGTCGAGGATCTCGGCGAGGTTGCCGCCCACCTGGTGCTGGATGTTGATGGCCGTGGTCATCAGCTCCAGGTCGTCGGAGCGGACGCGCCGCACGAGGTTGCTGAGCGCCTGGTCGAAGGGGAGGCCCAGGTTGACCTCGCGCACCACGCGATTGAACTCGGTGGAGATGGGCGGCTGCGACTCGCGCACGACCATCTCGATGGACTGCAGGAACGACGAGCCAGCACGGAGGGAGTTGGCGATGAGCACGATGGTGTCCGCGAGCCGGGAGTTGAAGGCCTTGAGACGGCTGCTCTTGCGCCGGCCGAGCCAGAACCCCGGCAGCCAGAACCCGACCAGCGCGGCGATGACATACGCCAGCGGGTTGCCCACGCTGGGCATGACGGTCGCGCCGAGCAGGTAGACCACCGCGGGGATGCCCAGCAGGGCGCCCGCGCGGATGGCGAGGAACTCCGATGGCTTGAGGGCCAGGTCGGCCCGAGCGAGCTCGCGCGCCAGGTTGGCGCCCCAGTCTCGCTTCTCGACGATCTTGTTGAGGTCCGTCAGGGCGCGCGACCCGGCGAGCTGCTCGAGGAGCGACTGCGCCTCCTGGCGCTTCTCCTCGTTGCGTTCGCCGCCACCCGCCGACGCATAGCGCTCCAGGCGTGCCTGGACGTCGTCGCGACGCGTGCCGAAGAGGCCCCAGAAGATGAGCAGGACAGCTGTCGCGGCGATGAGCGCTGCGACGAGCATCACGGGGCTCATGGTCGGCTCCTAGTAGCGGAACCCGAACAGTCCGGGCGGCAGGGCGATGCCCATCTGCTCGAACTTCTCGGCGAACTTGGGCCGGATGCCGGTCGGCTTCAGGCGGCCCTGGATGACGCCATCGACGACGCCCGTCTGCTCGAAGACGAACACGTCCTGCATCACGATCACATCACCCTCCATGCCCTGGACCTCGGTGATGTTCACGATCTTGCGGCTGCCGTCCTTGAGACGGGTCTGCTGGACGATGAGGTCGACCGCGGAGGCCACCTGCTCCCGGATGGCCCGGAGGGGCAGGTCGACGCCGGCCATGAGGACCATCGTCTCGAGTCGCGCGAGCATGTCGCGTGGGCCGTTGGCGTGGCCCGTCGACATCGAGCCGTCATGGCCCGTGTTCATGGCCTGGAGCATGTCCAGCGCCTCGCCCGAGCGACACTCCCCGACGATGATCCGGTCGGGCCGCATCCGGAGGGCGTTGCGGACGAGCTCCCGGATGGGGACCGCGCCCTTGCCCTCGATGTTGGGTGGCCGCGACTCGAGCGTGATGACGTGCTCCTGGCGCAGCTGGAGCTCCGCGGCGTCCTCGATGGTCACGATGCGCTCGTCGGAGGGGATGAACGACGAGAGCACGTTGAGCGAGGTCGTCTTGCCGGAGCCCGTGCCGCCCGACACGAACAGGTTGAGCCGCGCCTCCACGCACGCCTTGAGGAAGTCGAACATCTCGGGCGTGGCGGTGCCGAACCGGATGAGGTCGTCCACCGTGTAGGGGGACGCCGAGAACTTCCGGACCGTGATGACGGGTCCCACCAGGGAGAGCGGCGGGATGATGGCGTTGACGCGGGAGCCATCCACGAGACGCGCGTCCACCATGGGGCTCGACTCGTCGATGCGTCGGCCGATGGGGGCGATGATGCGATCGATGATGCGCATCACGTGGTCGTCGTTCTGGAACGTGACGTTGGTCAGCTCCAGCTTGCCGGCGCGCTCGATGTAGACCTGGCGCGGGCCGTTGACCATGACCTCGGTGATGGACTCGTCACGCAGCAGCGGCTCGAGCGGACCCAGCCCGACGATCTCGTCGGTGATCTGCTCCAGCATCCGGACCCGTTCGGCGCGGGTGAGGGCCAGGCCCTCCTCCTCGACCGCCCGACCGAAGATCTCCTCGATCTGGCGGCGGACCTCGATCTGGTTCGACAGGTCGAGCTTGGGGTCCAGGTCTTGGATGACCCGCTGCTGGATCCGGAACTTGGTGTCCCGGAACGATTCACGCTGCGGGACCTGGGACAGCATCCGGCCCTGCGGGACGGGCAGGCCGGGGCCGGGGCCCTGGGGGCCCTGGGGGCCGCCCGGCGTGGGCGGGATGGGCACGCCATCCGCGCCCGGGCGAGCGCTCTCGATGCGCCTCAGCAGGGACATCGGGTCATCTCCCTCGATCAGTGCTGCGGTGGTGGGAGGTCATGGTCAGCGCCACGCGAAGAGCTTGCGTGGGGCGGGAGTGCGTTCCGGCGTCGCGACCACCGCTGCGTCGCCGGCGACCGCCCGGGCGATGGCCAGGATGTCCTGGCTCACCTGGGCCTGCTTGTTGCTCCACATGAACGGCACGCCCCGGTTGAGGGCGTACACGACCGTGCGGCCATCGGAGATGACGGTGTGGTCCACCTTCCGGCCGATGGAGTTCTCCACGTCCGCGATGCGGATGCCGTAGGCGGAATCGGAGCGGTTCAGCACGAGGCGCACCTTGTCCGAGCCATAGCCCAGCTGGTCGGCGACCTCGAGGAACAGGCGGATGTTCTTGATGTTGGTGATCTCGAGCGTGAGCACCCCGAGCACCGTGTCGGACATGTCGAGGAGCGCGAGGGTCGCGTCCTGGAACACCGGCGCGGTGTCCACGATGACCACGTCGTGGGTCATCCGGAGCCGGTCGACCACGCGTCGCATGTGCTCGGTGGTGACGAGCTCCGCCATCTCCGGGCTGGGGGGTGCCAGGAGCACCTTGATCCCGGTGCTGTGGCTGATGAGCGCGTTGTCGACGTGCTCGGGCTCGCTGCCGCCCTCGCCCAGCACGTCCACGATGGACTTGTTGCGCGGGTTGAGGTTGAGCAGCACGCCCACGTCGCCGAACTGGAAGCTGGCATCCATGAGCGCCACCGACCGACCCTGGTCGGCCGCGATGGCGACGGCGAGGTTCACCGCGAGCGTGGTGCGACCCACGCCGCCCTTGGGCGAGAACAGGGTGATGACCTTGCCGGCCTCGCGCTCCTGCGGCAGGGCGACGGCGCTCGTCTGCTGCGGCTGCGAGACGACCATGCGACCGAGCTTCTCGCGCTCCCGGGAGTAGACCCCCCGGATGGCGGCGCACAGCTCGTCCGCGCTGAACGGCTTGACCAGGAACTCGCGGGCCCCGGCGAGCATCGAGCGTCGCAGGTAGTCCGCCTCGCCCTGGACGCTCATCATCACGACCGCGGCCGTGGGCACCGTGCGGCCCAGCTCCTCGGTGGTGGCGATGCCGTCCATGCCCGGCATGTTGATGTCCATGAGCACGACGTCCGGGGTGAGCCGGGAGGCGATCTCGATCGCCTCCGGCCCTGACGCCGCGACGCCCACGACATCGATGTCCGTCTCGAACGAGAGCAGCTTCGCGAGGTGTTCCCGTGTCTCGAGGATGTCGTCGACCACGACGACCCTGATGGTGTCAGTCACCTCGCTCCGTCCTCCCGTCCTGGGTGGCCCGTCATCCCGCCGGTCAGGGGATGCGGGTGATGATCACGCGCGGCGGCAGGACGCCCCAGCGGTCGACCAGCTCACGGAGCGTGATGCCCGTGGTGTCCACCTCCTCGGCTCCCACGTCCTTGGGGGAGCGGAGCAGGAGGTACAGGTTGCCGTCGAGCTGGGCGAAGCGGACGAGCTCCGCCTGCTGCGCGGTCAGGCTGAGGATCGCGATGTTCTGGGGACCCTCGTCCTGGCTGGTGTCCGAGCCGGCCGCGGGCAGGATGGTGCCCAGGACCTGGACGTTCTGGACCAGCACCTTGACGGTCGTGTTGTTGAGCCACTCGTCCTGGATCTTGGTCACGGGCAGGCTGCCCTCGCCGCGGAACTCGGCCACGACGGGCGCCTTGTTGGGGTCGGGCTGGTCGGTGATGGCGAGCATCACGTCGACCCAGTCGCCGGACTGGATGAGCGAGCCGACGCCGGACAGCGCATCCACCGGGATGGCCATGGCCACCTGGCCGGCCTCGAGGCCCGTGGTCACGTCGAGCGCGTTGACGCTGCCGCTCGTGAAGTCGGACGAGGTGAAGGGCTGACCCGTCGCCACGGCGCGCCGCAGGACGCGCCCGGCGATCTGGGTGGGGTCGCGGAAGGTGTCGACCGCCTCGGTGGTCGGCAGGTCCTTCGTGCCCAGGTCCTCGGTCGCGAGGACCGTGCCCAGGGGGATGTCCCGCATGGCCGTGACGACCGTCACGTTCGTGGGTGCGGCGGGTCCGCTGGTGCCCGACCTCGAGCCGAACATCAGGACGCCGCCGAAGGCCACCACGGCCAACAGCACGCCCACCAGGAGCATCAGTCGATTGGAGCGCT
Source organism: Chloroflexota bacterium (assembly GCA_046328155.1). GTDB lineage: Bacteria > Chloroflexota > Limnocylindria > Limnocylindrales > CSP1-4 > JAFMJV01. Next base: position 4,174 of record JAXLXC010000011.1, on the reverse strand, counting down.
TCACGGATGGGGTCTCCACGTGCGGGGATGACAGGCCCCGCGACGATAGGAAGGGACCGCGTCCGGAACGAGATGACGAAAGGGCTATCAGTGATAGGACGGTGTGGACGGGTCGGGACGGTTCGGGTCGTGGCAGGTGAGGTATGGGGCGGACGTGACGACGCGTGGTCCTGCGGCCCGAGGGAGGCACCCCGAGGCCACGGCGCCTTGGGATCCCAGGCGCCCCCGGGCCCGCGAGGGGTCCCGGACATGCACGAAGGGCGGGGCTCCCGGGGGAGCTCCGCCCTTCGAAGGTTCGCGGGGAACCAGCGTCAGATGCTGGTGCCGACGTTGCTCATGATGGTGTTGATCTGCCCGCCGAGGAAGATCACGGCGGCGATCACGACGATCGCGATGAGAGCCAGGATGAGAGCGTACTCGGCGAGACCCTGCCCCTCCTCGTCGGAGCGGACGGCCGCCGACAGCTTGGTGATGAGAGCTGCCATTGTGTTCAGGTACCTCCTTTCCCTCGTTGTCCGTCTCCCGACGGCGACCCGAACTCTGGGCCAGCCCTGACGGCCGCTCTATGGGACGACGGTACCGGTCGAGCCAGCCGTCAGGGTCATGGGCCCGGCGACGGGCTCGCGGGGAAACGGCCAGGGTGCCGAGGTCGATGACCTCGGCACCCTGCCTCACGAACCGTATGGACTTCGGACCGATGGGTCCTCTTCGGTGTCAGATGCTCGTTCCGACGTTGCTCAGCATCGTGTTGATCTGTCCGCCGAAGAATGCGAGTGCGACGACAAGGACTACCGCGATGAACGTAAGGATGAGTGCGTATTCGGCCAGGCCCTGCCCCCGTTCGTCACGCCGGACGGATGAGGACAGCAGATGGATGAGAGCCGTCATCGTGTGGTCACCTCCTTTCCCTCAGGATCCGCCGTCATGGACGGTGAGCAAGGGTCGGGCGGCCGATACGGTGCTGTAGACGAGAACCCGCAGACTGTCCGACTTCCGGAGAGACTGGATCCACGCGGCCTGGAGACCAATGGGCCGGAGGTCATTCCCCCCGGTACCCCTGGGTCCCAGCGCGGCAGGCGGGACGCGCGGCGTCACGCAGGCGCCGCCGAGGCCATCGGGCGCCCGGAGTCAGGTGGTCCGGACGCTCAGCTCCACGGTCGTCCCGTCGTTGCTCACCTGGAGGCTCACGCCCATGACCCGCGCCCGGTCGCCGAGGTCCATCAGCAGGTCCTGGGGCAAGGCATGGGTGCCGGATGCCATCTGTCGGTCCTGGTCGCGCGTCTGCTCGATCATCTGACGAAGGGCGGGCGGCAGGTCATCCGGCAGGCGGCCGACCGTGGTCGCTGCCGCGCTGCGCGACTCCGCGATCCAGCCGGCGCGGATCATCACCCCCAGGCGATGCTCCCCCCAGTCGAGTCGAACCGCGACCCGCGACGGTCGCAGCACGAGGTAGCCGTTGATGGTGTCGTCGATGAGGCGGAACACGCCGCTCTCCATGTCCTGCGGCAGGCGACGCTCCGTGCCCTGGGAGTCGAGGTCGATCTCGACACCGGCCCGGCTGCCCCGGTCGAGCGCCGTGCGCCGGAGCGTGGGCATCAGGCCCAGGTCGTCGAGCACCATGGGGCGGACGTCGAAGATGAACTCCTTGGTGGCCGCGAGCGCGTGCTCGACCATGACGCGCAACTGATCGAGCTCCCCCTGCGTGCGAGGGTCGCCCCTGCCCGCGAGCCGCAGGACGATCTCGGCCTGGAGTGCGATGTTGGCGAGGCTCTGCGCCGGCCCGTCGTGCATCTGTCGGGCGATCTCGCGGCGCAGCTCCTCCTGGGCGCGCAGGAGCACGCTCGGGTCGGTGGCATCGCCGGCGCTCGCGAGAGGTCGGACCGTGAGTGCCGTGGCGAAGCCGGCATCCCCGGTGCCGCCGCCCCGGACGGCGCTCGCGCGCACCGATCGCAGGTCATCCTCCGCGCGCGCCAGCCGGTCACGAAAGCGCTGCAGGGTGCGCTGCTTCCCCTCGAGCAGCTGCTGCTGCGCCTCGAACAGGGCCGCGCGACGGATCTGGGTCAGGAGCTGGTTCCGGGAATCCTTGAGCTCCCGGGGGTCGGCTCCGGCGTCCTTCTCCAGCGTGACGACGCGCTCCTCGGCGCGCGCGCGTCGCTCCTCGTGTCGGCCGGCCTCCGTCGTGGCCTGGTTGGTGAGCATGTCGATCTCACCCAGCTCGGCGTCGAGGCCCGCGACATCGTCGGTCAGGGCCGTCCGGATCGCGTCGATGGCTGCCAGCAGCGCACGCTCGCGCTCGTCGCCACCCGCCGATCCCTGGGCGCCCTCATGCGCGGCCATGTCAGGGGAGGCCTGGGCCCAGCCGGAGCCGGCGACGTCCGAGGTCAATCAATCCTCCGGGATCCTGATCCAGCCCTGCTTCATGGCGTACACCACGGCCTGCGTGCGATCGTTCACGGACAGCTTGCGCAGGATCGAGCTCATGTGGTTCTTGACGGTCTGCTCGCTGATGGACAGCGAGTAGGCCACCTGCTTGTTGGTCATGCCCTTGGCGATGTTGTCGAGGATCTCCACCTCGCGGGGCGAGAGGGGCGCGAAGATGGGCGCCGCCTCCTGGCCGTAGACGGCCAGCTCGCGGAACTCCTTGAGCACGCGGCTGGCGACCGCGGGTCGTGCGAACACCTTGTCGTTGATGAGGTACTCGCCACCGTTGACGCGCCGGATGATGGTCACCAGGTCGTCGGGTCCGATGTCCTTGAGGATGAACGCGGCCGCCCCCGCCTTGATGGCGTCGAACAGCATGTCCTCGTCCTCGCCGACCGCCAGCGCGATGATCCCCGCGCCGGGCACCTCGCGCTTGATCCGCTGGGTGGTCTCGATTCCGCCGGGTGCCGGGATGGACAGGTCGAGCAGCACGATGTCCGGGTCCAGCTGCTCGGCTGCCTCGAACGCCGACCGGGAGTCGTCCGCCTCGGCGACGATGTCGAAGTCCGGCTCCTGCTCCAGGATCTGGCGCATGCCCAGGCGGAACAGCGCGTGGTCGTCGACCAGCAGGATCCTGACGCGTGCGTCGGGGTTGCGCCGGTCGGGGCCACCGCGGCGCCGATCGGGACCTGTGTAGCCCATCACCATGTCGTCCGACTCCTCTCCCGTGGATGGAGCCGCAGGCGGACCGTGGTGCCTGCCGCCGCCCCAGAGACGATCTCCAGCTGCCCCCCGACCTGCTGGGCGCGTTCACGCATGAACCGCAACCCGAAGTGCCGCCTCGCGGCAGCCTCGGGTGCGTCGACGACGAACCCCTCGCCGTCGTCCTGGACCTCGAGGATCCACCAGCCGGCCTCGCCTGGAGCGTCTGGTGGCTCCACCCGCGTGACCACCCGGACCCGTTGGGCATGGGCGTGCTTGCGGATGTTCCGAAGCGCCTCGAGCGCGATGCGCAGCACAGCCGTCAGCGAGCGCTCGTCCAGGTCGGTCTCGGGTGCGGCCAGGTCGACCTCGACCTCGAGCCCGGGATCCTGGCGCAGCTGGCCCGCCGTCTCCGACAGCTCGGTGGCGAGGTCGCCCGGCTGGAGCAGCGAGGGACGCAGCTGGCGGATGTAGTCGCGCAGGCGCTCCGTCTCCCGCTCGAGGTCCTGACGGAGCCCATCGAGCTCCGCCAGGGCGACCGCACGGTCGCCCCTGAGGGCGCGCTCCACCACCTCGATGCGCAGGACCGCGTTCGAGAGCACCTGTGCGGGACCGTCATGGAGCTCCTCCGCGAGCCGCGCGCGCTCCGCCTCTTGCGCCTCGAGGATGACTCGGCCGGTCGCGGCTCCCACGCTCACGCCGGAGTCGGCGGCGTGCGCGGCGTCGTCGACGGCCGTGCGCTGATCATCGCTGGTCACGCTGCCCATCTCGGCGCGAGTATAGGGGTTGGCCGTCGGCCCTCCGTGCGGGCGGCTCATCGGCCGCACCCGGGGTCCAGCCGGAACAGCCAGGCAGGGTCGTCGGCGAGGCCGATGCGCACCGGCGCCCCCTGCGTGCAGGTCGTGGTCACGGGATGGAGCAGCACCTCCGGGTACCGACCGCGCTCGTCGAAGATGACCAGCTGTCGGGCGCCCGTGAGCCGGGCGACCTCGGCCAGGACCTCCGGCGGGTCGTCCGGGAGCACCAGGACCGGGCGCTCGAGGACCCACGC
>JAXLXC010000109.1:0-1857 GCA_046328155.1 Chloroflexota bacterium | reverse complement strand
GTTCGAGGGCCAGGACACCGCCGGGTGGAGCGCCAGCCTGGTGGACCCGGAGGTGGAGGTGCTGTTCGCGAGCCACCCGCCGCCGGACGTCTCGGGCGTGCCGCGGCTGCGCTGGTTCCAGACGTTCAGCGCGGGCCTCGACGACGCCTTGGCCCAGGACCCGTGGCGCGACGGCCTGACGGTGACCAACGGCAGTGGCATCCATGCGGTCCACATGGGCGAGTACGTGCTCGGCGCGGTCCTGCTGTGGAGCGAGCGTCTCGAGGCACGGCTGGCCAACCGAGCCACCCGCCGCTGGGACCGCGACTTCGCCAGCCGCGAGCTGCGTGGCCGACGACTTCGCGGCCGGACCGTCACGATCGTGGGCTATGGCAGCCTGGGTCGCGAGGCGGCTCGGATGCTCCACGCGCTGGGCATGCGGATCCTGGCGGTCAAGGCGGATCCCGGCCGTCGGGCCGATGCTGGATGGCGCGAGCCGGGCACGGGCGACCCCGAGGGCGCGCTGCCAGACCGCCTCGTGGGCACGGACGGGCTGCTCGAGGTGGTGGGCGAGTCGGATGTGGTGGTCCTGACGCTGCCCGCCACGCCCCGCACACTGGGGCTCATCGATGCGACGGTGCTCGGCGCGATGCGTCCGCACGCGCTGCTCGTGAACGTGGGTCGTGGCGCCCTGGTGGACCAGGGCGCGCTCGTCGAGTCGCTCGCGGCGCGCCGACGCGGCGGCGCGGTGCTGGACGTCACCACGCCCGAGCCGCTGCCCCCGGACCACCCGCTGTGGGCGCTCCCGAACTGCCTGGTGACGCCACACCTGTCCGGGTGGGGCGACCAGGCGGCCCTGTGGCACACGACGGCGCTGCTGTTCGCGGAGAACCTGCGGCGCTACGCGGCGGGCGAGCCGCTGCTCAACGTGACGTCGAGGGCCGCGGGATACTGAGGCTTGGCGCCCGGGTGAGGGTTGACGCCCGGGTGAGGGTTGGCGCCCGGGTCGGGCGCCACCTGGTCACCGACCGCGAGCTGCCTGACGCTGCGCCTTGGCGTCCGCCTTGGCCTTCGCGGCCTGCTGCTGCTCGCGCGCGATCCGGTTCTGGCGTGCCCGCTCCTGGGAGCTCCGCAGGAAGTTGCGATACCACGCCGCGAAGCTCGCCGCGAGGATGCCGACCACCGTCGCGACCAAGATGAACACGATCGCATCGCCGAGCGTGAGCGCCGCGCCCGAGGTCTCCAGCTGCCCGTCCGGGGTCACCGAGGAACCCGGCACCAGGAACCCCAGGAGGGCCCACAGGATGCCGTCGATGATGCCCAGGATGGCGCCCACGAGATAGCTCGCGCGGGGCGCCAGGAAGCCGCCGATGAAGAACACGAACAGGCCGGTCGGTCGCAGCAGCAGCTCGACGGCGAGCGACACCAGCCATCCAAGGTCCGTGGGCAGGACGCCCTGGATCCACAGCAGCGCGACCACGAAGGTCACGAACAGCATGATGAAGGGGATCCACAGGAGCCGGCGGGTCCGGAACATCCCCGGCAGGATCCGCAGGTCCTCCCGGATGTTGGGCATCTTGAACATGCTGGGCCGGGGCGTCGGTGCGGGCTCCGCGGCCGGGGTCTCCTCCACGAGCTCGCCGCCGTCGGCGGCGCGGACCTGCTCGCGATAGTTGCGCCTCGCCTCGGCGCGGCTGGTGTTCTTGGCGCGGGCCAAGGGTCCTCCTTCGAACGCTGGCGTCAGGTGCCGGTGGTCCCGGCCGTCGGGCCGACGCGATGCTGCGAGGCGACCCGATGTTGCGACTGAAGCCGCGATGGTACCGCGCTCGCCGGTGGTCGACCGGCGACGCCGTCCGGCGCGGCTGGACGCGAGTGGGA
>JAXLXC010000108.1:0-1891 GCA_046328155.1 Chloroflexota bacterium | reverse complement strand
GGGACCGGCAACGTCCGCGATACCCAGGAGTGCAGCACGACCTGGCTGCCGTCGCCGAAGAACGGCTCCCAGACCTGCCGAATCAGCCCCGCCTGATACAGCGTCAGATACGACGCGATCCCCGCGCCGACGAGCGCCAGCCCGACCACCCGGCGCCGGTGCGACCAGGCTGACGGGTTGTGATCCCAGCCCGGCGGCAGCTCCGTGGCGGGTGCAGCGTCCGGGCTACGCATGGGTCGCCGCCTTGCACGCCCCCCAGAGCACGGCAGAGGCGCACGCCGCCGCACCTCCCAGGCCGGCCGCGAGCCAGCCACGGTGGGTCTCCGCCCACAACGCCAGGCTACGGTCGGAAGCTCGGTCGTCGAAGTCGCCGTGCGCACCCTGGTGGCCCGGCACCGGGACGTACAGGTCGACCGGCGCACTCGGGTCGCGGGTGCCGTCGTACATCTGGCCGTCCCAGGCCATCCGCGCCAGGTAGCGGTCGAGCAGGCCCGGGATGATCTTCTGGCCCCAGACCGCCTGGATCGTCGGCCAGCCGACCAGCAGCTCGCGGCGGTCGTGGTGGGCCGCCCAGTACACCGCCTCCGCTCCCACCTCGGGTTGGAAGATCGGTGGGACCGGTTGGGCCTTGCGCGGCATCCGGCTCTTGCACCATGAGAACTGCGGCGTGTTCAGGGCCGGCATGTGGACGACCGTCACCCGGACATGGCTGCCGTCGTGGATCAGCTCGGAGCGGAGCGAGTCGGTGAATCCCACCATGGCGTGCTTGGCGGCGCAGTACGCGGATTGAAGCGGGATGCTCCGGTACGCCAGCGCCGAGCCGACCTGGACGATCGTGCCGCGGTCGCGCGGGAGCATCCGCCGCAGCGCCGCCTGCGTCCCGTACACGAATCCGAGATAGGTCACGTCGGTCACGCGCTTGAAGTCGTCCGCGGTCATCTCTCTGACCGGCGAGAAGACCGTCGTCATCGCATTGTTGACCCAGACGTCGATCGGCCCGAGCTCCGCTTCGACCTTCGCTGCCGCGGCCTCCACGGCCTGGGCGTCGGCCACGTCGGTCGGGAGGATCAGTGCCCGGCCGCCCAGGCGCTCGACCTCGTGCTTGGCATCTTCCAGCCGCTCGCGTCCGCGCGAGACCAGGCCGATGCTGGCTCCGCGCCGCGCGAACGCCTGCACGATCGCCCGCCCCAGACCTGCACCAGCTCCTGTCACGACCACGATCTCTCCCCTATCGCTGCGCATCGCTCGCCGTCCTCTCACATGTTGGCTGCTCGGCCATAGACGCAGAGCGCGGACCGACCGGGCATGGTCGTCTCACCACCTCGAGCTGGTGGCCCCGCTGCGCGAGCACGTCGTGGTGGGTCAGGCCATCCTCGCGCCAGAAACGCAGGTCGAGCTCGGTGCGTCCGACCTTCAAGCCGTTCAGCTCCAGCGACGGGATCCAATCCGGCAGCGTCGGGTTGACCCAGAGTCGGTCGTTCGGCGCGTCGGCGTCCAGGCCGAGCATCATCTGCACGAGCTGAAAGACGCTGCCGGCGGCCCACGCCTGCGGGATGTTGGCGCCGAGGTACTGGACCGGGAATGCTCCCTCCTCGCGCGCCAGCCCGGCGAACACCTCGGGCAGCCGGTAGCTCTCGAAGCGCGTGGCGGCGTCCAGGATGCCCCGCGCCACGCGGTTGGCCTGCTCGTGATAGCCGTATCGCTTCATCCCAGCCGCGATGATGCCGTTGTCGTGCGGCCAGACCGATCCGCGCTGATACGAGAGCGGGTTGTAGGCCGGGTTGGTCGCCGAGAGCGTCCTGATCCCCCAGCCGGACCACATGTCGGGCTGGAGCAGCCGGTCCACCATTCGCCCGGCCTTGTCCGAATCGACGATGCCGGTCCAGAGACA
>JAXLXC010000107.1:0-1926 GCA_046328155.1 Chloroflexota bacterium | reverse complement strand
GCCGTCGTGCCACATGAGGAGCGCCTGGGCCAGGAACATCGCGCCCAGCGCCAGGGTGCCGGCGAGGAACACCAGCCCCATGTGGGCCACCGCGAAGAACACCAGGGTGAGCGCCACCATCAAGATCGAGTAGAGCGCGATCTGGCGCGTGGTCTCGGCCACGCCGTGGGTCACGGGGAGCATCGGCACGTTGGCCGCCGCGTAGTCGCCCCGGATTCGCAGCGACAGCGCCCAGAAGTGGGGCGGCGTCCAGTAGAAGACGATCGCGAACAGCAGCAGCGCCGGCAGCGTGATGTCGCCGGTCACGGCCGCCCATCCGATCACCGGCGGGAGCGCACCCGCGGCGCCGCCCAGCACGATGTTCTGGGGCGTCGAACGCTTGAGCAGCAGCGTGTAGACGATGACGTAGAAGCCGACGGCGAGGAGCGTCAGGAACGCCGCCACGAGGTTCGTGGTCACGGCCAGCAGGCCGAAGCTGATGACGGTGAGCGCGAACCCGAACATGAGCGCATCCACGGGCGCGACCTGATGGGCGGGCAAGGGCCGGCGCCGGGTGCGCACCATGATCTCGTCGATGTCCCGGTCGAGGTAGCAGTTGATGGCGTTGGCGGCGCCCGCGGCGAGCGTCCCGCCGACCAGCGTCCAGAACGCGAGCCACGTGAACTCGAGCGGGTCCATGCCACGCACCGTGCTCCACGCGAGGACCATGGCCGGCAGCGTGGTCACGAGCAGCAGCTCGATGATCCGCGGCTTCGTCAGGGCGACGTAGGCGTTGACGCGCTCGCGGGTCGTGGGCGGGGTCGGCGCCGACACCGGGCCGCCGGCGTCCTGTCGGGTGCCGCTGCCGCCCGAGGCGCTCGTCCCCGCCAGGGTCGCGGCACGCGCCGCGTACCACGCCACGAAGGTGGCCGCCGCGAACAGCCCCCAGATCGCGGCCCCCAGGGCCAGATGGAGCGTCAGCGCCCACGGCGCCAGCGTGGTCCAGATCTGGAGCGCGCCCACGATGACCTGGATGCCGTACAGCGCGGCCGCGGTCCCCGCGAGGCCCAGCACCGCGCTCCCGGCGGGCACCTCCGCGGCACCCGTGCCCGAGGCCCGGACCCGACGCCACAGCGAGATGGTCACGCCGAGCACGATGACCCCCACGATGGCGGCCACGAAGCGATGCAGGAACTGCGCCAGCTGCGCCTGGCCGGTCGCGGTCGAGGTGTCCATGCCCGGGATGAGCTGGCCGCCGAACAGCGGCCAGTCGGGGAACGCGAGCGTGGCGTCGAGCGCGGTCACGTGCGACCCGAAGAGCAGCAGCGCATAGACCGTGATCGCCGCGAACGCGAGCTGGAGCGTGACCCGCTGGCTCGACCCGCCGCGCGGCAGGTGCTCGGGGTACCCCGCGCGCACGAACAGGAAGATGGTCACCGCGAGCAGCACCATCGCCGTCGCGAGATGCGCGGTCACCGACTCGCCGGAGTTGTTGTGGGCGACGGTGATCATGCCCAGCCACGCCTGGAAGCCGGTCAGCAGGAACGCGGCGACGGAGCCCACCACGATGGCGCGGGTGCGTCGCTGCGACCGGAGCGCCTCGATGAGCAGGGCGAGCATGACGAACCCGATGACCACGCCCCACCAGCGGTGGATCGACTCCAGCCACGCGGCGCTGTCGCCGGCGGGCGGGATGACCTGGCCATGGCACAGCGGCCAGTCGGGGCAGCCCATGCCCGAGCCGGTGCTTCGGACGATGACGCCGATGACGACCATCACGAAGGTCGACAGGACGGCCAGGATCGCGATCTTCTGGTAGCGGGACATCTTCCTTGGCAGGTGCGTGGGGGTCGGCGCCCCGGTCGGCGGACGGTCGGGTCCGACGGGTTCGGTGGGCGACCGGATTCTACGGCAGGCGCTAAGGTGACGACGATGTCACGCGTCCGA
>JAXLXC010000106.1:0-1984 GCA_046328155.1 Chloroflexota bacterium | reverse complement strand
GGCCGATAGCCGGCGCATTCGCGGTACTGGAAGCACTGCTCGGTGATGACGAAGTCGAACCGACCGACCAGGCTGCGCACGAGGGGCAGCGAGTTCTTGAGGCCGACCGAGAGTCCGCGATCGTGGGCCACCCAGGCGAGCCAGCGATCGAACGCGAGCTGGTCGGCGCGCGTGAGCGGGAAGCCGGTGTCCGCGAGATAGCTGTCGGTCCAGTCGAACTCGACCGCGTCGAACCCCTTGGCGGCGCACAGGTCCACGCGGTCGCGGATGATGGGCTTCAGGATGTCGAGCCTCCGGATGTCCACCCAGCGCTCGTCCGGCCAGCCATCCACCACGCCGCCCAGGATCTCCGCGGGATAGCGGTCCGCGTCCGGTCGGTACGACTCCCATGAGCCGGCATCGACATAGCACACGACCCGCTTGGCCCGGGCGTGCAGCCGAGCGACCGTCTGCTTCGACGCGTCGAAGGCATCGATGTCGAAGACCTTGGCGGGCACGCTCACATCGATGGCCCCGGACAGCTGGTACTGGAACGAGCTGCGGGGCGAGGGCACCCAGCGCTGGGAGCGCGCTGCGACGGGGGTCACCGGGCCAGAGGCCAGGACGGCCATGCTCGCGACGGCCAGGACCAGGCGGGCTGAGCGGCGCATCGGTGGCATGGCGCGGACCGTATCGGGATCGACCTCGCCGTGCCGCCGGCCGGATGGGGGACAGCCGGCGGACCTTTGGCGAGCGTACGCTGCGTCGACGGCCGGTGCCTGCGTGGACCCGGCACGGCAACCCCAACTCGGTCCGTCGAGACCACGGAGGGCAGGTCCCATGGGCAGGCGAGGACGCCATGCACCACTCATCGCCATCGCTGGGCTCCTGGCCGCGTCAGGAGCCACGGTGACCGCCCAGGGGGCGGCGCCATCACCCGGCCCGGCGACCGCCACTGGCGCACCGTCCCCCACGTGGGCCCCGGAGTGGTCACCCGCCCCGCCGAGCGCATCCGTGACGATCATCCGCGACGAGTTCGCCGTGGCCGGGACCTGGTGGGTCGGCGCGGAGGACACGGGCACCAGCCAGGTCGGGTCCGGGCAGCTGCGCTGGACGATCGACCAGGATCGGCAGTCCGTCTGGGACTCGGTGGACCTGCCCACGGGCCTTGCCCAGGTGCGGGTCGATGCCTCGGTGCTGGTGGATGGCGGCAGCGGCGGCGGCGGGCCCCTGTGCGCCGGCGCCGACGTCGGCGCGCGTGCGCTGTGGGCGGGCGTCAACGGGGATGGCGAATGGTTGGTGGGCCGCATCGTGGACGGCCACGTCCAGGCCATCGAGCGGGGCGAGACGCCCGCGGTGCGACGACACGACGTCCCGGTGGGCGCGCCGTACCCGCTGCTGGTGACGCTCGAGTGCACCGCCGACCCGGACACGGGCGATCGGGCCACCGTCTGGGTCTCGGGCATCCAGGTGGCAGACGTGGTGGACCAGTCGGTCGGCCCCTACCTGCAGGCCGGTCTGGTCGGCAGCGCCGATGCCGCACCCTTCGCCATGACGTTCGAGGACTTCGAGGTGCTGGGTCCGCCGGAGGGGTCCCCGTCGCCATCGGCAGCGCCCTGATGGCGCAGACGCCGTCAGCGCATCGTTGGCGTGATCCAGTCCGGGCGCGCAGGGACGTCGCCTGAGTCGAGCATGCTGTGCCAGGCCTCGTCCGTCAGGCGGTCGCTGGCCGGCTGGTGGAACTCGTAGTACGAGTAGACGCCGCCCTGGGCGACGTGGAACCGGCCCTTGTCGTCGGGGACCAGCACCAGCAGCTCATCGACATGGCCCGTCCCGACCTCGACGACGGTGACCTGCCCGGTCGTCCGGTCGCGGCCGCTGCCGATGTCCGCGATGATCGCCGCCGGATCCAGCGGGGACGGCTCCTTGCCCTTCGAGGTGTCCGACGTCCGCCACCAGATGCTTTCGAGCTCGCCACCCAGGAACTGGAGCCGCTCGTTGTCCT
>JAXLXC010000105.1:0-2033 GCA_046328155.1 Chloroflexota bacterium | reverse complement strand
GCCGGGCTGGGACGTCGACCCCGACGCGCTCGGCCCCTTCCGTGCCGACGTCGGGCTGATGGCTCACGTGGGCTACGACATCGAGCGGATCGGGCCGGTCCTCGATGCGCTGGAGGGGGCCGCCCTCCGCCTGTGCATCGCGGTCATGGGCGAGGGTGCCATGACCACAGTGGGCCGCCTGTACTGGGAGCCGACCCATGGCGAGCCCCGGGTCCCGCTCCCGGCACTGCCGGATTTCCTGGCCCTGCTCGTGGCGCGCGACCGGCTGCCGGAGGTGCGGCTCGTCGAGCGAGAGACGCACGCCTTCCCCGACCTGGACGCGCTCCACGACGCGGCCCGGCGTCAGCTGTGGCTGCGACCGGGGTCCGAGCGCGACGCGCTGCTACGTCGGATGCTGGAGCGCGATGCGGTGCCGACGGAAGGTGGCGTCGCCCTGCCGGAGGACCGGTCGCGGATCGGCATCATCAGTTGGGTGCCGCGGTAGCGCCACGGCGTGCCGCACGCTCGTACCGGGGCCGCCCGCGGTCCTGGCATCGCTCGTGCCCGGGGGCCGCCGCGCTCTCGTTCGTGCCACGACCACCGCGCCCGGCAGGGCGCACGAGCCCTCCGCCGGGCCCTCCGCCGGGGCCTCGGACCCGTCCCCGGGGCCTCGGACCCGTCCCAGCCGATCGGGCGTCCGCGTCAGAGGCGCCGGCTGCGCCAGAGACGTAAGGACCGCGACGAGCCCCAGCTGGTCGCGGTCCGTGGAGGAGCGGGAGTGCCCTCAGGCGGTGGCGCGCCGTGGAAGGCGGAAGATCCAGAGTGTGCCGTCGCTCCGGCGCAGGCTCCGGAGCCGTCCGGTCCGGTGTCGCGGAGGGAGCTCGCCCATCTGGCGGCGTCGCTCGGCATCGCGGGCGATCTCGTGCTGGCGGATCGTGGCCAGCTGTTGCTCCAGGTGCATCATCGTGGGCCTCCCTTCTCCACGCCGGGTGGCATGGGACGTTGGAGGCAGGATGCGTCCAGGGGCACGCCGGCACCATCAGGCACTGGTCGCGAAGGTGGCTACGTCATGCGTCCCGGGGCGGCCGGGACCGCCGCCTCGGGGCCCGCTCCGGCCTCGGGCCCGCTCAGGCCTTGGGGCGGCGAGGCCTCGGGGCCCGCTCAGGCCTCGGGCCCGCTCAGGCCTTGGGGCGGACCAGCTTGTGCTCGACGGCGTACAGCGCCGCCTGCGTCCGGCTCGACAACCCAAGCTTCCCCAGGATGTTGCTCACGTGGGTCCGCGCCGTGCGCTCGGTGATGAACAGCGCGGTGGCGATCTCCTTGTTGCTGGCGCCCTGGCCGACCAGCGACAGGACCTCCTTCTCCCGCTCTGTGAGCGGTTCGACCAGCTGGGGCGACGCCTTGCGCTCGCGCATCCGCTGGGCCAGCAGTCGAGCCACGGCTGGGTCGAGATGGACCTCGCCAGCGTGGGCCGCCCGGACGGCGGACGCGACCGCCTCGGCGTCGGCATCCTTGAGCAGGTAGCCGCTGGCCCCGGCCTCCAGCGCGGCGGTGACCTTGTCCTCCTCGATGAAGCTCGTGACGGCAACGATCTCCACCTCGGGCAGCGCCTGCTTGATGGTGCCGATGGCGGTGACGCCGTCCATCACGGGCATCAGCAGGTCCATGAGGATGACGTCGGGCACGAGCTCCCTGGCCCGGGCGACCCCCTGGGCGCCGTCGCTCGCCTCGCCGACGACCTCGATGTCGTCCTGGAGGCTGAGAAAGGTGCGCAGGCCGTTGCGCACGACCTGATGGTCATCGACCAGCAGCACGCGGATGCGTTCGGGCGCGCTGGGCTCGTCACGCTCGGTCACGGCGGTCCTCGATGGGTCGCGCTGGGCGGGGTCTGATCTCCCGGTCAGGTGCGCCGCGTCATCGTGCCATGGATGGCCCACCGGGCGCGACCCCCGGACGTGCGCCGCCGCGCAGGGTGTCCACCAGCAGTTCGGGCGAGGCGGGCGAGACGACCACCGGGCGCTCCGCCTCTGCCCACGGGTCCGCCAGATGGCCGA
>JAXLXC010000104.1:0-2039 GCA_046328155.1 Chloroflexota bacterium | reverse complement strand
GGGTCAGGATCGCCGGACGCCCTGCGGGCCCCGGTTGCCCAGCAGCTCCCGTGCCGCGGTCCCGTCGGTGATGAGCATCCGCACGATCCCGGTCGCGAGGGCACCCGCGATGGCGCGCGCCTTGCGCGCACCTCCCGCCACCGCGACGACCCGGGGGACGCGTCTCAGTTGCTCGGGGGTCATGGCGATGGCGCGGTCGCTCAGGGGATCGGGGATGAACCGTCCTCGGGCGTCGAAGGCATGCACCAGCAGGTCGCCCAGCGCACCTGACCGCCGGAGCCGTCTGACGTCCTCCGGCGACAGCAGCTCGGATCGCACGAGCGCGGAGCCGTCGCGGGACCCGCTCAGCTCGCCGATGCCCACGATGGCCAAGGTGACCGCGCCGAACAGGTCGGTGGTTCGACTGATCTCCGACTCGCCCAGGAGCACGGCACGCACCTCGGCGGACGCGACGAACGCGGGCGCGTACAGCGGATGGCACGTCGCACCCAGCCGGTCGGCGAGGACCCGGGCCAGCTCGCCGGGATCGTGGGGTTGGGCCACTCGAGCGGAGCTGCCCGCCAACTGCACGACGCTGATGCCCGGTGCCACGCGTGCCGGGATCTCGGCCACGGTGGCCGCCACCGTGGACCCCCACGCGATGCCGATGGTCTCCGTGGGGGTGATGAGCTCCTGGAGCACCGAGCCAGCCAACCTGCCCACGCTGCTCACCGGGTCGTCGTTCGGCCCGTCGCTGGCGACGATGCACAGGTCGAGGCCCCATGCCTCCTCGATGGCGCGTGCCGTCTCCCGGTCCCGGGCCGGGATGTCCCGCAGCTCGATCCGCACCAGACCCTGCTGACGCGCCTGCTCCAGGAGGCGTGCCACACGGAACCTCGAGATGCCCAGCCGATGCGCGATCTGGACCCGGGTCATCTCTCGATCGTGGAACAGGCGTGCGACCTGGCTCGCCAGCGCCGTGTCGTCGGGGGCCACGGCGCCAGCATAGGCCTCACCGCTCAGATGAGCAAGGGTCGCTCATCTGATTGACAGCACCGATACCCACGCCTATCCTCGACGAGGCCCACGGAGAGAGGAGCGGGATGCCCGAGTTCGTCGTCGGCGTGGACGTCGGCACGACCACCGTCAAGTGCGCAGCCTTCGCCCTGCCGACGCTCGATGTGCCGGTGGCGCTCAGCCGGCGCCCCTCCGTGGCGCAGGCACCCCGCCCCGGCTGGTCGGAGGCGGACCCGGACGCCGTGGCGGAGGCCGCCTTCGGGACCGTCCGCGAGGTCGTGGAGCAGGTGGGTGCCGACCACGTCGTCGCCATCGGCGTGAGCGGCACCGCGTGTGGCGCGTGGCTGCTGGACCGCGCCGGCGACCCGGTCCGACCCGCCATCCTGTGGAACGACGGGCGTGCCGCGGCGGTCACCGCGAGCTGGCACGCCACGGGCGTCGCGGGGCGGATCTTCGACATCAGCGGGAACGCGCCGTTCCCGGGCTACACCCTGAGCGTGCTCTCGTGGCTTGCCACGAACGAGCCGGACCGGCTCCGGGCGGCGGCCAGCGTGGTGTGCTGCAAGGACTTCCTGCGTCACCGGCTGACGGGCATCGTCGCCTCCGACGAGAGCGATGCCTCGTACGTGCCGATGGACATGCGGGCCCGCACGTGGAGCGACGAGCTCCTGGAGCTGACGGGAACCAGCGCGTGGCGGTCCCTCCTGCCGGAGCTCCTCGACCCGCGCACGACCCAGCCGCTGCTGCACGAGCCCGCGCGCCTGACCGGGCTGCGCCCGGGGACCCCGGTCGCGGTGGGCGCCACGGACATCGTGGCGGGCCTCGTCGGGGCCGGTGCCACCCGCCCCGGCGACACGGTCAGCATCCTGGGCACGAGCGCCAACTCCACGGTGATCTCGGACGCCCTGCCGCTGGAGCCGCGAGGCATCGGGATCATGGCGGCCAGCCCGCTCGGGCGATACGCCAGGTCGCTCATCAACACGTCGGGCTCCGAGACCCTCGACTGGGGGGCGCGCCTGCTCGCCGACGGGGACGTGGGCAGG
>JAXLXC010000103.1:0-2042 GCA_046328155.1 Chloroflexota bacterium | reverse complement strand
GCCGAGCGAGGTCCCTATGGGCCGTACCGCCAGATGGAGCGGCTCGCGTCCTATCGGGAGGCTGCCGAGCGGCTGCTGCAAGCCGACCAGGCCTACGAGTGCTTCTGCACCCCCGAGGAGCTGGCCGCTGACCGCGCCGCCCAGGAGGCGGCGCACCTGCCGCCCCGCTACGTGGGCCGCTGCGCCCATCTGACGGCCGACCAGCGCGCCCAGCGACGCGCCGAGGGGCGCCGCCCGGTCATCCGGTTCCGGGTGGGCGAGGGCCGGGTGGACTTCCACGACCTGGTCCGTGGCGACGTGTCCATCGACGTCGACGCGCTGGGCGGCGACCTGGTCATCGTCCGCTCCGACGGCACCCCGCTGTACCACTTCACCGTGGTCGTCGATGACGCGGCCATGGCCATCAGCCACGTCATCCGGGGCGAGGACCACCTGTCCAACACGCCCAAGCACATCCTGCTGTTCCGCGCGTTGGGTGCCGAGGTGCCGCAGTTCGCGCATCTGCCGCTCATCCTCAACCCCGACCGGACCAAGATGAGCAAGCGCAAGAGCCAGACGGCGGTGGCCGACTACATCGCCCAGGGATACGTCCGCGAGGCCATCGTCAACCACCTCGCGCTGCTCGGCTGGTCGCCCGGGGACGACGAGGAGATCCTGTCGTTCGAGACGCTCGCGGAGCGGTTCGACCTCGACCGGGTCCAGCCCAACGGCGCCGTGTTCGACACGGAGCGACTCGACTGGCTCAACGGGCAATGGGTCAGGCGGCTGCCGGACGCCGAGCTGGTCGAGCGGACCCTGCCGTTCCTGGTGCGCTCCGTGGCGGATGCGGCCGCGGCAGGGGCGGCGACCCTGGAGCCGGACGCCCAGGTGCTGACCGACCTGCTGCCCCTGGTGCGCGAGCGCCTCCCGCGGCTGGACGCGATCGGGCCGATGGTCGACTTCCTGTTCGTCGAGGACCTGGTCGTGGAGCCCGCCCTGCTGGTGCCCAAGCGGTGGGACGTCGCGACCACGGCCGAGGGGCTCCGCGTCGCGCGCGTCGCGATCGCCAACCTCGGCGAGGTGAGCTTCGAGGCCGAGGAGCTGGAGGGGACGCTGCGGGCCGTGTGCGAGGAGCGGGGCTGGAAGGCCGGCGACCTGTTCATGGCGGTGCGGGTCGCCATCACGGGTCGGACGGCCACGCCGCCGCTGTTCGACACCATGGTCTGCCTGGGCTACGCCCGGACCCTGGGGCGGCTGGATGCCGCACGTCTCGCGGTGGAGACCACCCGGACCTGACGATCCCTGACAGGTGTCCGTCCCATGCTCCGCGGCACGCAACCACCGCAGGAGGTCGGCTGACATGGTGACGCTCTCGCATGCCCAGTTCCAGCAGTGGCTGGACCGCTATGTCGCGGCTTGGAAGAGCTACGACCCACAGGCGATCGGGGACCTGTTCTCGGACGGCGCCTGGTACCGCTACCACCCCGAGGACGAACCGGTGACGGGTCGGTCGGCCATCGTCGCCGACTGGCTGGACGGCCCGGACGAGCCGGGCACCTATGACGGGCGGTACGAGCCACTGGCCATCGACCCCACCAACGGCCATCACGTCGCACGTGGCTGGACGCGCTACTTCACCACCGCTGGCGACCTGCGCGACGAGTACTGGAACGTGTATCTCGTGACCTTCGATGACGAGGGCCTGGCGAGCTCGTTCACCGAGTGGTGGATCCAGGACCGCGAGTTCGCGCACATGGCCAGCGTGGCGGCCGTCGACCGGGCGCTCGCCAAAGCTGGTGGCGCCGCCTGACACCACCACGCCGTGATGGGTGCCGTCACGGCGCGTCCCGAATCGACGGTCGCGCGGTCGGTTCGAGGTCGTCGAGCCCCTCGAAGGCGACGTCGGCGACGCCCGCGAATCGCCGCTGCATCACCCTGATCGCATCGGGATTGCTGTCAACGAGCAGGAACCTGCGCCCGAGTTCGTTGGCGGCCACGCCTGTCGTGCCACTCCCAGCGAAGAAGTCCGCGACCAGGCCACCCGGTGGCGATGATGCCTGGAC
>JAXLXC010000102.1:0-2083 GCA_046328155.1 Chloroflexota bacterium | reverse complement strand
ATGACCTTGTCCATCTCGACCCCGGCGAGCGCGATGCCATCGGGGTGCGTGATGAGGACGCGCTCGCGCGCGACGAAGCCGAACCGCTCGTAGAGCGCCACGCCGGGGAGGGTCGCCATGAGCGCGAGACGCACGAACCCCTCGGCGCGCGCCGCCGCCTCGGCCGCCTCGAGGATCCGGGTGCCCAGCCCCCGACGGGTCTGGTCGCCCCGCACGAACATCGCCCGCACGCGGGCGGGCTCGGCGACCGGGTCGAGCAGCCGTGCCCGGTCCAGCTCCTGCTCGGCGGAGCCGCTGAACAGCTTGGCGCGCCGGCCCCATCCGCCGCTCGCGACCAGGCCGTCCTCCGCCTCGATCACGAACAGGGTCCCGTCCTCGATGAGCATCCGGTCGACCTGCCCGACGTAGGTGACGGCGGAGGCGGTCTGGACCGGGTCGTAGAAGGACGGGAACACGGCCCGGATCGACGCCTTCATGAGCGCGTCGATGGCCTCCGCGTCATCGAGCGTGGCCAGGCGCAGGGTCGGCTCGGGCGGACCGGTCATCGGCGCGCGCGTGCCGCGCGGGTCATGCGGTGACGCCGCGGATGGCGACATCGATCGCGTACAGCGAGGTCGTGGCCGTGATGAACAGGCGGTCGCCGTCGGGCCCGCCGAAGACGCAGTTGGCGACCATCTCCGGGACCGGCAGACGTCCCAGGCGTCGGCCATCCGGGTCGATGACCTCGATGCCCGCGTGGGTGGAGGTCCAGACGTTGCCTGCCACGTCCACCCGGAAGCCGTCGGACGCGCCGTCGGTCACCACGTGGAACAGCTCCGGCTCACCGAGGGCCCGCCCCTCGATGACCTCGAAGCGGGTGATCGGTCCGCCCCCGTGCTTCGCCCGGCGCTCCTCGGAGGTATCGGACACGTACAGGACGGACTCGTCCGGCGAGAACGCGAGCCCGTTGGGCTGGTCGAGGGCATCGGTCATCGCGCGCAGCTCGCCGGTCCGCGGGTCGTATCGATAGACGTACCGATGGTCGACCTCGGGGTCGGCCTGGTGGCCCTCCCAGTCGCTGACGATCCCGTAGATGGGGTCGCTGAACCAGATCGTGCCGTCCGACCGGACCACGACGTCGTTGGGCGAGTTGAGCCGGGCGCCTTGGTAGCGGTCGACGATCGGGGTGACGCTCCCGTCGGGCGCGAGGCGCTCCACGCGTCGGTGACCATGGGAGCACGCGATGACCGACCCATCGAGGTCGAGGACGTGGCCGTTCTGGTACTCGGCGGGGTGGAGGAACACCTCGACGCGGCCGTCGGGCCACCACCGCAGCACACGGTCGTTGGGGATGTCGCTCCACAGCACCGAGCCGTCCGCGGGGAGCCAGACCGGGCCTTCCGCCCAGACGCAGCCGGTGGCGAGGCGACGGAGGACCGCGCCCGGGCGCAGCAACGCCTCGAAGGACTGGTCATCGATGACGGGCGCCCAGCCGGCCACGGGCCCGCCGTCGACGACCGGCTCGAGGCCCAGGGGTGGGTGGTCGATCACCACCGCGACCTCAGGTGCGCCAGGGGTCGTCGAGGGGACCCAGTCGGCCGCCCGACGGCGTGGCGCCGTCAGCGCTCTTGAAGCCGACGGTGACCCACTCCCCGA
The DNA here is from genome assembly GCA_046328155.1 of Chloroflexota bacterium. GTDB lineage: Bacteria > Chloroflexota > Limnocylindria > Limnocylindrales > CSP1-4 > JAFMJV01. The sequence goes on along the minus strand of JAXLXC010000102.1, from coordinate 448 downwards.
ACGGGTCGACGTGGTCCGCCTGGTGGACGACCGTCGAGATCAGCCCCGTGGCGGCCGCGATCGCCGCGACCTCGGCCTTGAGCGAGGCGAGGTCGGTGACCTCCCGCAGCCGGGGAACGGAGGACATCACGCGCTCGCGCGTGGCCATCCCCATCGGGTCCTGCACGAACACGCGGATGAGTCGGAAGCCGTCATGGAACCACTCGATGTTCTGTTCCGGCTGCGGTGCGTCCATCGGTCGAACCTCCCTCGCGCCCTGTGGGCCGGGTCGTGCGTGACGGCCAAGGTGGCACAGCTGAGGATACGATGGCCACATGCCGTCCTTCCCAGCGATCAGCCTGTTCTCCGGGGTCGGCGGCCTGGACCTCGGCGTCCGACGAGCGGGGTTCGAGATCCGCACGGCAGTGGAGTTCGACCGCGAGTCGGCTGCCAGCCTGCGGGCCAACCA
>JAXLXC010000101.1:0-2084 GCA_046328155.1 Chloroflexota bacterium | reverse complement strand
GACCGTACCCCCGAGTGGCGCGAGGTGACCAAGCTGGCGAGCCGGCGCTAGGACGACGTCGCGGATGGCGGGCGCGCAGGCGAGGGCCGCCCTGGCCATCGGCCTGGATCTGGCCGCCGGGGGTGACCCGCGCCGCGCGCTGCAAGGTCCCCGCAAGGCGCCCGACGCGCGACGTCCGGTATGGTGGGGTCATGGCCGAACAGCGAACGGGCGGCGTGGCCCGCGGGACGTCCAGCCTGCCGAAGGCGCTCCAGGAGGCCGTCGCTCGCGTCGGCTCCGCGGACATCATGGTGGGCATCCCCAGCTTCCGGAACGCCGCGACCATCGGGCACGTGGCTCGGGCCGCGCAGGCGGGGCTCGTGCAGTACTTCCCGGACCTGCGCCCCGTGCTCGTCAACGCGGATGCCGGCTCCCCCGATGGGACGCAACGCGTCGTCGTCGAGACCGAGCCTCCTGACTACGTCGAGCGCATCCTGCTGGTCCGTCCGCGCAACAAGCTCGAGCGGATCAGCCTCACCTATCCCGAGGTGGATGGGGTCGGCGGCAAGGGCGCGGCACTCCGGACCATCTTCCAGATCGCCGATGCGCTGGGGGTGCAGGCGCTGGTGGTGGTCGACTCGGACCTCCGCTCCATCGTGCCGGAATGGATCGAGCTGCTGGCCGGGCCCATCGTCAAGGGCGGCTTCGACTTCGTGGCGCCGCTCTACTCGCGCTACAAGTGGGACGGCACCATCACCAACACGGTCACCTACCCGTTCACGAGGTCGCTCTACGGGCTGCGCATCCGCCAGCCCATCGGGGGCGACTTCGGGGTCAGCGGCGACCTGGTGCGCCACTACCTGGCGCAGGACGACTGGACGCCCGACATCAGCAAGTTCGGCATCGACATCTGGATGACCACGACCGCCATCACGGGCGGCTTCGCGGTGTGCCAGGCGCGCCTCGGCGCCAAGGTCCACGACCCCAAGGACCCGGGCTCCGACCTGGGGCCGATGTTCAGCCAGGTGGTGGGCACGCTGCTGCGCCTCACGGATGCCCACGCGACCGACTGGCTGGACGTGCGCGGCTCCCACGACGTGCCGGCCTATGGCTTCGAGCGATTCGCGGACCCGCCGCCGCTGGACATCAACGTGGTCCGGCTGCTCGACGAGCTGGTGCGTGGGCGGACGACCTCCGGGGAGGCGTGGGCGACGATGCTCGCGCCGCGCACCCGGGAGTCGCTGGAACAGGTCGTCGCGGACGCGTCGCGCGAGCTGGACGCCCTGTCCCGTGCCGATGCACCGACCGCCATCGAGGACGCCACGTTCGCATTCCCCGACGAGCTGTGGGCGAACGTGGTGGGGGACGTGGCCGTCGCGGCGCATCGGGGCGTGCCCATCGGGACGCTCGTGCCCGCCCTCGTGCCGCTCTACTTCGGACGGGTCGCGGGACTCGTCATCGAGACCTGGGACATGACCACCCAGCAGGCCGAGTCGGTCGTGGAGCGCCAGGCACGCGCCTTCGAGCTGGCCAAGCCACGACTGGTCCGGCACTGGCGGGAGACGGCCTCGTGAACCCGCGTGGCAGCCTCCCGCAGCGCATCGTCATCCCGCTCGCCAACCCGCGGACCGCCGCCGACCTCGTGCGCATCGGTGCCGCGCTGGTGGGCCCCGGCGGCACCCTCACGGCCCTGTCCATCGTGGAGGTCCCCGAGGGGATGCCCCTCTCGGAGGGTGCCACGCGGGCGCGCCAGGCGAGGCGCCTCCTCCAGCGGGTGCTCGAGTTCACGCCCGACGGCATCGACCTGCGGACCGTGGTGCGCATCGGACGGCGCGCGGCCGAGGGCATCGTGGAGATGGCCGCGGAGGACGAGGCGGACCTCGTGATCTTCGGCTGGGGCGGCCGGCCGGCGGGCCGCCAGGACCAGGGCGAGGTGTTCAGCCCGACCATCGACGAGGTGCTCCGGGACGCGCCGTGCGACATCGCGGTGGTCAAGCAGCGGGGCGTCAGCGACGTGCGACGCATCCTCGTGCCGGTCCGCGGCGGACCCCACGCCGAGCTCGCGCTGCGCTTCGCCGCGGCGCTCGGGCGCAGCTTCGGGGCCG
>JAXLXC010000100.1:0-2085 GCA_046328155.1 Chloroflexota bacterium | reverse complement strand
GCTGGGGCGGGCGATGGTCCTGGCGTCGCGACTGTCGCTCCCCCGTTCGCGCCGGTCCGGGCGTGCCGCGCTCCTCGACGGCCTGGGCCACGCCGCCATGGGCGACCAGGCAGGGTCGGTCGCGATCCTCCGCCGCGTCGCGGACGACCCGGCCACGCGCGACACCACGCGGGTGGAGATCGGCCGGCTGCTCCTCCAGGCGCACGACATCGACGGCGCGCGCGCGGTGCTCGAGCGCATGGCCGCCCAGGAGGGGGATCGCAACGCGTCGCGGCACGCGCTCCAGGCGCGGGTCGACCTCGCGCTCGCCCGGTACCCGGAGGCGCTCACCGCCGCGCGGGCCGCGGTGACCGCCGACCCGCGTCGCGCGGGTGCCCAGGCGCTGCTCGCCCAGACGCAGGCGGAGCTGCGCGCCCGCGACCCGGCCTGGCGCCCGAGCGTGTCCGCCCCCGCGCGCCCCCACCGGCCCAGCCTCGGGCACGTCGCCATGGTCGTCGCCAACAGCCTGCCGCGTCGGCAGTCGGGCTACTCGATCCGCACCCAGAACGTCGCCGCGGCGCTCGGCGCGTCGGGGCTCGACGTGGTCGTCGCGTCGCGTCGTCAGGAGGAGCTGCTCGACGGGGTCGCGCCGGTGGACGCCTGGGACGTCAGCGGCGTGCGCTATCGCAACACCGCCACCACGCGCGAGGTCCGCGAGCGACCCGACCACAACGCCACGCTCAACGCCGCGGGCATCGCCACGATCGTGGCGGAGCATCGGGCGGCCGTGCTGCATCCGGTGACCCCCTGGCCCGACCTGCTCGCCTCGCTGGGCGTCGCGGAGCAGTACCGCATCCCCGTGGTGTACGAGGTGCGCGGGTTCCGCGAGGAGACCTGGCAGACCCGCGCCCCCGACCTCGTCGGCGTGAGCATCCACGACGAGGTGGAGGCGGAGGCGGAGACCGAGCTCATGCGCGCCGCCGACGCGATCGTGACCCTGTCGGAGCCGATGCGCGACCTGCTCGTCGGGCGCGGCATCCCCGCCGAGCGGCTGTGGGTGGTCCACAACGGCGTCGACACCGAGCGCTTCCGACCCATCCCCCGGGACGACGCGCTGGCGCGCCAGCTGCGCCTGGGCGACGGCCCGGTCATCGGCTACGTCACGACCCTCGCGCCCTACGAGGACGTGGACACCCTGGTCAAGGCGACCGCCGAGCTGCGTCGGCGCGGCCGAGGGGTGCGCTGCCTCATCGTGGGCGACGGCATCGAACGCGAGCGCCTGCTGGAGCTGCGGCGCCGGACGGGCACCGACGACGGGTCCGTGGTGCTCCCGGGCCGGGTGGCCTACGCTGACGTCAACGCGTACTACTCGCTCCTGGACGTGTTCGTGGTGCCTCGCCGACAGGTGGGCGTCGCGCAGCTGGTCACCCCCTTGAAGCCATACGAGGCGATGGCCATGGAGCGCGCCGTGGTGGTGAGTCGCGTGGAGGCGTTGAGCGGCATGATCAGCGAGGGGGAGACCGGCCTGTCGTTCCGGCCGGAGGACCCCATCGACCTCGCCGACGTGCTGGAGCCCCTGTTGTTCGACCAGGAGCGACGCGAGACCCTGGGCCGGACCGCCGGTGCCTGGGTCCGGGAGCACCGGACGTGGACGCGCAGCGCGGAGCGCTACCTCGAGCTGTATCGCAGCCTGGGGGTCGCGTGAACGACCCTCGCGGCTTCGCGGCCCACGTGGTGGGTGCGCGTCCCAACTTCATCAAGGCCGCCCCCGTCATCGCCGCGCTCGGGGCGCTGGGCGTCCCCCAGCGGATCGTGCACACGGGCCAGCACTACGACCCGCTGCTCTCCGACGTCTTCTTCCGCGACCTGGGGATCCCGGCGCCCGACGTCAGCCTGGGCGTCGGCTCGGGGACCCAGGGGCACCAGACGGCCGCGCTCCTCGGGGCGCTCGAGGACGCGTTCCTCGCCGACCGCCCGGCCTGGGTGGTGGTCTACGGCGACGTCAACTCGACCTTGGCCGCGGCGCTCGTGTGCGCCAAGACGCTCATCCCGCTGGCGCATGTCGAGGCGGGCCTGCGCAGCTTCGACCCGACGATGCCCGAGGAG
>JAXLXC010000010.1:0-103615 GCA_046328155.1 Chloroflexota bacterium | reverse complement strand
GATGCTGCGGCCTCATCCACGAACAGCGTCGCGTCGGGATGGCCACGCAGCGCGGACGCGGGGCACGCGGCGGTGATGGGGCCGTCGAGCGTGGCGGCGACGGCCGCCGCCTTCTGCGGGCCTGGCACCGCGAGCGAGATGACGCGACTCGCGAGGAGCGTGGACATGGTCACCGTGAGTGCGAGCGTCGGGACGTCCTCGAAGCGCTCGAACGCGCCATCGCGGACCTGCTGGTGCCGGCTGGTCTCGTCGATGAGCACCGGCTTGACCACCAGCGGGTCGTGGAAGTCGGCGACGTGGGGGTCGTTGAAGGCGATGTGGCCGTTCTCGCCGATGCCCAGCAGGGCGAGGTCGATGCCCCCGTCGGCCAGCAGCGCGCCGTATCGGGCTGCCTCGACGTCCGGGCCGGCGGGGTTCCCGCCGTCCATCCGCTCCACCCGGCCGGGACGGACCGTGTCCCAGATCCGATCCTGGAGCCACTGGCCAAAGCCCTGCGGATGGCCCGGCGGCAGGCCCACGTACTCGTCCAGGTGGAAGGCGTCCACGCGGGACCAGTCGATGCCCGGCTCGCGGGCGAGCCGGGCGAGGGTCCCCAGCTGCGACGCCGCCGCCGCGAAGATCACCCGGACGCGTGGCTGCGCCGCCAGCAGCTCCCGCAGGCGCTGGGCCGCGTACGAACCCGCGGCCTCGCCCAGGGCCGGCCGATCGGCCAGGATGACGACCCGCAGGTCATCGCGCAGGAGCTCCGTCATGGCCGCTCGGGCACGAACACCACGAAGAACACGTAGTCGAGCGGCTCGCGGCCCGTGTTCGTGATCTCGTGCTCGGTGCCGATGGGGATCATCACGAAGCTGCCCGCGGCCACGTCGGTCCGGACGCCGTCCAGGACGACGAACCCGGAGCCCGACACCACGTGGTAGATCTGGTCCTCGTCGAGATGGGTGTGGGCGGGCACGGTCTGGCCGGGCCAGACCCGGACGCAGGTGACGTTGAGGCGCCCGGTCTCGAACACCGGTCGATAGTCGGCGTAGGGCTGGGGGCTGACCGCGAGGTCAGCGAAGTCGCGGATCATCGTCACTCCGAGGTTGCTGGTCGGGCGGCCGCTGGGATGGAGGCCGGCCGTCCCGGGATGGCGCGCGCATCGCCCTCGACGCGCCCGTGGCGCACCGAGTCGCGATCCCAGCCGTTGGTGGCACACATGACGTCGACATGGCTGTCCCACGTGGGCTCGTCCGGTGGCGGGCCGGCGACGAAGCAGTCGATCGAGAGGTACACCAGCCGTCGGTCCCCCACGCATCGCGTGGAGTGGAAGGTCTCGGGCGGCGTCCGCACGTAGTCGCCGGGGCGGATGGGATGGGATTCGGCCGCGTCCGGGCCAAAGCGGGCGTCCCCCTCGCCCTCGAGCACGAACCACACCTGCTCCACGCCCACGTGCTGGTGGATGGGGACCGTCTCGCCGGGCTCCAGGACCACGAAGAACGCCTCGCTGGCCGCGCCATCGGCGCGATCCGTGATGAGGTCGTTGGTGTGCGTGGGGAAGCGATAGCGGATTGCGTCATCCGGATGGAACACGTACTGGGTCAACGGTCCGGAACCCCCGATCGAGGTGCGCCCGACCGTCCACGCAACGGTCGATTGTCCTACAGTAGACTACCGGTCACGACGCCCGCAAGGGCCACGATGGGAGGACCCGGATGTTCGATCTGCGTGGCAGGGTCGCGGTCGTCATCGGTGGCACCGGGGTGCTTGGGGGCGCCCTGAGCCACGGCCTCGGCGCGGCGGGGGCCGCGGTCGCGGTCCTGGGGCGCTCGGCCGAGCGCGCCGAGGCGCGGGTGGCCGCGTTGGAGGCCGAGGGGGTTCGCGCGACGGGTGTGGTCATGGACGCCATCGACCCGGCGAGCGTCGATGACGCGTGCCAGGCGGTGGAGCGCGCCCTGGGGCCGGTCGACATCCTGGTCAACGCGCCGGGCGTGAACAGCGCGACCCCCTTCTTCGACATCACGCTCGAGGAGTGGCATCGGCTCCTCGACGCGAACCTGACGTCGGTGTTCCTGGCCTGCCAGCGGTTCGGCCGCGCCATGGCGGAGCGTGGGCAGGGCGGCTCCATCATCAACTTCTCGTCCGCCTCGTCCGGCCCGCCGCTGTCGCGCGTGCTGACCTACTCGGTCGCCAAGGCAGGGCTCAACAACCTGACCCAGTACCTGGCCCGGGAGCTCGCGCCCCACCACATCCGGGTCAACGCCATCGCGCCGGGCTTCTTCCCGGCCGAGCAGAACCGCCGGCTGCTCGACGAGGAGCGGCTCCGCGCGATCATCGGCCACACGCCCGCCCGACGGCTGGGCGAGCCGGGCGAACTCGTGGGGACGGCGGTGTGGCTGGCGTCGGACGAGGCATCCGGGTTCGTGACCGGCGCCATCATCCGCGTCGATGGCGGGTTCAGCGCCATGACCATCTAGTGCCGGGGCTGGCGCGCGCCACGGCCGGCCGGCCCGGGCTGCTCGACGGCCTCGCCCCCGACCGGCGGGGGCCAGCCATCTACCTGATGGCGAGCCTGGTGTTCATCTGCGCCGACTCCATGGCCAAGACCCTGGTGGCGGAGGTGCCGCTCCTCCCGGTCCTGGTGGGTCGCAACCTGGCCTACGTGCTCGCCGTGGTGGTCCTCATGGGCGGGCGCTCCCCGGGGCGGCTGGTGCGCACCGCGCGTCCTCGGACGCAGGCCATCCGCGGGCTGCTCATGTTCGGGTCCACCGCCACGTGGTTCTGGGGGTTGTCGCTGCTGCCGCTCGCGGAGATGAGCACGCTCTCGTCGACCGCGCCGCTCATCACCGTCGCACTCGCCGGGCCCCTGCTCGGGGAGCGCGTGACCCGGACCGCGGTGGTGGGCGCCGCCGTCGGCTTCGTTGGGGTGGTCCTGATGGTGGGGTTCGACCCGGGCAACCTCGAGGCCGCCATCCTGCTGCCCCTGGCCAACGCGGCGATCCTCGCGCTGTTCTTCCTGCTGACCCGGGACCTCCGAGACGAGCCGGCGGCCGTCACGATGCTCTGGTCCGGGCTCATCCCGCTCGCCGCGAGCAGCCTGCTGTTCGTGGCCCTGCCGGTGAGCAGCCTGCCCACGCCGGTGGAGTGGGCCGGCATCGCCTGCGTCGGGCTTCTGGCGCTGGGTGCCCACCGACTCCTGGTGGCCGCCTATCGATGGGCGCCGGCGAGCGCCCTCGCGCCGATGGGCTACCTGGGCGTCCTGTGGGCGTTCCTCGTCGGCGCGCTCGTGTTCAGCGAGCCGGCGACGCCGCAGGGCGTCGTGGGTGCCGTGGCCATCGCGGCGGGCGGAATCCTGGCGCTCCGCGAGCCTGGGTCGGGCAGCCCCGACGCCCGGGGTCTCGTCGACTACGCGGTGCCGGTCGTGGAGGCGGACGAGGTGGGGCCCTTCGACACCCCTGCGTGAGCGGTCGGGCGAGCGGTCCGGCGAGGTGGCGGGGTCACCCGACTGCGTCACCAGCCCCGGCGCGTCGGCACCGGCGATGTCGGCCAGCTACGCCCGCCGAGTCCCGGTCGCCTGCGCGTCTGCGCTGCGCCCTGGCGGGTATCCTCGCGACATGTGCCGCAACATCACCGAGCTGCGTGGCCTCGAGCCAGCAGCGACCACCGAGGAGATCGAGGCCGCCGCGCGGGTACGTGCGCAAGGTAGAGCGGGATCCGCGAGCCCCGCGACGGGACCAACGCGACCTTCGAGGCCGCGGTGGCGGAGATCGCCCATGCGACCGCGCACCTCCTGGCGGACCTGCCGTCGAGGCGTCAGCCGCCCCCGACGCTGCCACCGCTGCGCCGCCCGGAGGTCCGGGCTCGTATCGTCGCCCGCGAGGCGCAGGCCCAGCGGGGCTGAGCGCGCCGCTGCTCCGTGCGCCGGAGGGCGCTGCTCCGTCCGTCGGGGCGTCTGCTCGGTGCGCCGGGGTGGCGCTACTCGGTGCGCCGGGTGGCGTGCTCCGCGCGCTCGACGCACACCGCGCCGAAGTCGCCCAGCGCCGACGCTTCGTCGCCGTCGATCTCGCGTGATGCCTGGAAGCCCGGCTCGCGGACGTTGACCATGATCCCGTAGCGCGCCAGGTCCGCACGCACGAAGCCGATGTGCGTCTCGAGACCCCGCACGTTGGACCAGCGGGTCAGCGCGTGGCTCACGGTGTCGACGGTCGCGTCGCTCGCGGAGGCGCGATACGTGAACTCATGGATGCCCAGGGTGCTCGCCACCAGCAGTCGCTCGTACTGGCCGAGCTCCTGGAAGGACGCCAGCTCCGTGGTCTTGAGGATGCGCATCGTCTGTGCGGCGCGGGCGCGCATGTCCGCGAACCGCTCTCGTGCGTAGATGTCGGGGTACTCGAGGTCGTCCAGCAGCACGTCAAGGTGCCTCCAGCTGCCCGGGGCCGTCGACCTGCGTCGGAATCGGCTGAGGGTCGTCGTCGGCTCGACGGTAGTGCCTCCCGTGGCGGGTCGCCACGGGTCCGGTGGTACCGGTCCGCGCGAGCGAGAGGTCCGGCCTGGTTGCCTGCGCTGCGGTCCGGGGCGGACATGCGACGGCCGCGCACCCAGGGAGGTTCGGGTGCGCGGCCGTGCGAGGGAGGGGAGAGGGTCAGCCGAGGCGGACCTTGGTGGCCACGATCGAGCCGTCGGCCTGGAGGGTGCCCTGGACGGCCACGGTGCGACCAGCCGTCGCGTCGGCCAAGGTCGGCGCGGTCGACGATCCGCTGGCGGACCAGGTGGTCTGGTCGTTGACGGTCACGGTGGTCGTGGTGCCGTCGCTGGCAACGACCGTGAAACCATCGGCCGACACGGTGCCCACGGTGCCCGATGCCGTGCTCGGCTGGACCTCGATGCCGGTCACCGTGTAGGTGCCGTCGGCGTTCTGGGTCTGGACGACCCTGACGCGCTCGCCGACCAGGATGTCGGTGATGGCGATGGTCGCATCGTCACGGGTCAGCACGACGCCCGTGGTGTCGATGGTCCGGGTCCACCCATCGGCGGTCTCGAGGTTGAGGCTGGTGCCATCGATCGAGCTGACCGTCACGCTCCCGCGGGTGGCGCCAGGCCCCTGCGAGCCGCGGGACCCGCCGAAGTCGGGCTGACCGCCGCCGAAGCCGGGCTGGCCGCCGCGGCCCGAACCGCGCTGGCCGAACCCACCCTGGTCGGAGCCACGCCCCATGCCGGGCTGGCCGCCACGGGTCGGTTGGTCGGTGGACTGGGTGGGCGCCGTGGTGGCGCTGGGGGCCGTGGTGGCCGATGGGCTCTGGGCCGCGACGCCGGCGCCCGTGATCATGGTTGCGGCGAGGGCGATCCCCGTCGCGGTACGTGCGCCCGGCAATCGGGTGCGAGGCTTGCTGCTCATCGCTGAGACTCCTCAAGGCGTTGGTGCGGACCGTGCCGCTTGACGGTGCACATCCAACGGGAGCCCCATTACAGGGATGTGAGAGGCGTCGGCCGCGCTCAGGCGGCTCTCATCTGGCCTCCGCGGCAGGCTCGATGTTCTGGTTGCCGCGAAACACGTTGCCGGGGTCCCAGACCGCCTTGACGGCCTGGAGCCGCTCGTAGGTCCCGCCCGGATAGGCGTCCCGCACGGCATCCGGGCCCAGGTCCATCAGGAAGTTGACATAGGCGCCCGGTGCGCCTTGGCGGAGCGCGTCCGCCAGCGAGGTCACCCACGCCACGCGGAGCGGCCGGTCGTCCGGGCCGTGGAACGAGACCACGACGGCCATCATCCGGCGGTCGCGATGCGCGTATGCGGTGGCGCCCTGGGGCACCCGGGCGATCGCGCCACCCAGCACGCGCAGCTGCACCGCGCGCATCGGTGCATCCGAGTCAGCGAGCCGGTCGAGCATGAGACGCGCGTCGGCCACGTCCACGCGATCGAGGAACATGGTGCGCTGGACCGCCCATGGCCGGTAGCTGCCGTCCTCGGGCGGGTACATCGAGGTGTAGGGACCCTCGGCCACCATGTCCGCGAGGGGCGTGGCCAGGGCACGGAACCGGCCGATGACCTCCGCGCCCTCGGCGGCGGGGCCGGTCCACGCGAGCATCGCCAGGATCACGGGGCTGCCATGCGCCTCGGCGGGCACGAACGGCATGGGCGGGCACGGCATCACGTTGAGGATCGCGGACAGGCGGTCGGGTGCGGCGTCCGCGAGGGCCACCGCGCCGGCGATGGTCTCGGGGGTCGCCGGCAGTACCAGCATGCCACCCGTGAACTGGCTGACGTCGTGCAGCCGGTATCGCAGCCGGGTGACGACGCCGAAGTTGCCACCACCGCCACGGATGGCCCAGAACAGGTCGGGATGGTGGTCCTCGTCGACCGTGACCTGCCGGCCGTCGGCCGTCACGACCTCCGCGGCAAGCAGGCTGTCGATGGTCAGGCCGTGGAGCCGCGACAGGTAGCCGACACCGCCGCCGAGCGTGATTCCGCTGATGCCCACCGACGCGGTGTCCCCGAACCCGGTCGCGAGACCGTGCGGCACGACCGCGGCGGTGTACTCCCCGGCGGTCAGGCCGGCACCGGCCCACGCCGTGCGACCGTCGACGTCGACGTCGATCGACCGGAGCCCCCGGACGTCGATGACGAGGCCGTGGTCCACGCCGCCGAACCCGCCGGCGCCGTGGCCCCCGCTGCGCACGGCCAGGGGCAAGCCGGCTCGCCGCGCGAACGCGATGGCACGTGCCACGTCCGCGGGGCCTGCCACCTCGACGATGACCGCCGGTCGCCGGTCGATGTTGCCCAGGAACAGCGCGCGCGCCTCGTCGTAGCGGGCGTCACCTGGCGCGAGCGCGGTGCCCTCGAGGGTCGCGCGGAGCGGATCGAGCGAGGTCATGGGAGCCGTGGTCATGGGGCACTCTCCTGTGCGGGTCGGTGCGTCGGCGTCCGGCGGGCTCCTGCTGCCCGCATCGCTGCCGGCGTCGCGCCCGCCGGGCTCGCCCCGACAAAGGTCAGACCGCCGGTCGGCCCGCAGGTCATCGGTGGAGGGCGTCGGCGGGGCGTCGACCGATGGATCGGGGCCCGTGCCCGGGTCTGCACGTCGACATGCCGCCGACCGACCCCCGATGGATCCGCTGCGACGTGCGACATCTCACGGAGCCCGACCTGGGCACGCTCGATGCCCTGGCGCTGCTCGCCCTCGAAGGCCGGCGCGAGGGGAGGCGGCTGGTGCTGACGCACGCGCCAGCCGCGCTGCGCGCCCTGGTGGCGTTCGCCGGGCTGGAGGACGTGCTGTGCCTGGAGGCGCCTACCGGTCCCCGGATGTGGAGGGAGCCGGTCCGGCAGCCCGAAGGCGGGGAACAGGCGGGCCGTGTCGAGGAAGAAGGTGATACCCGAGAGCCGCTCGCCCTCGAGCTCCAGCACCGCCAGCGACCACAGTGGAGCCACCCGTCGGGGCCCGGCTTGTACTGCCCATAGGCGGGCGACCCGTTGGCCGATGTGGCCACCAGCCGCGACCCACGACATCCCGCTCCCGGGCCCAGGCACCACGCCGCGATGTCCCGATGCGTCCGCAGCCACAGGTCGTACGGCGGCATGTTCCAGTGGGCGTCCTGCTTGAGCAGCGCCGTGAGCGAGTCCATGTCATATCGCTCGAACGCATCGACGTAGCGGGCCAGCAGCGCCTGCGCGCTCGCGTCCAAGGGCGCGGCGGGCGCCTCGTCGAGGTCGATGGTGGCGAGGGTGGCCCGGGCCCGCTGGAGCGCGCTGTTGACGGACGCGACCGTGGTGTCCAGCAGCTCCGCGACGTCCGCGGCCGGCCACCGCAGCACCTCGCGCAGGATGAGCACCGCCCGCTGGCGGGGCGGCAGGTGCTGGAGGGCCGCCACGAAGGCAAGTCGGATCGACTCGCGACGGATGGTCACCTCGACGGGGTCACCGTCCATGGGCGCGACCAGCGCGTCGGGCATGGGCTCCACCCACGAGTCCTCGCCCAGAGGCGCCGGGAGTGCCACGTCGGCGGTCGAGGCCGGCCCTAGGTCCATGGGCCGCGCACGTCGCTTGCGTCCCTCGAGCATCGTGAGGCAGACGTTGGTCGCGATGCGATACAGCCACGAGCGGAGCTGCGACCGACCCTCGAACCGGTCGAGTCCCCGCCACGCCCGGACCATGGTGTCCTGCACGGCGTCCTCGGCCTCGAATGCGGAGCCCAGCATCCGATAGCAGTAGCCCGTGAGCTCCTTGCGATACGCCTCGAGCTCGGTCGATGGCTCGGTGGCGGTGCTGGCGGTGCGCCCAGCGCTAACCGCGGGGTCGGCCGTGGTCGTGGTCATGCTCGTCTCCTCCGGGACACGGGGTCCCTCGTCGCGAAGCGACCATGGTAGCCGGGTGACCTGCCAGGTGGTGTCAGGTACGGCCGTCCCCGCCCGGCCCGAGGTCCCCGCCGATGTGCCCTCGTCCGTACCGGGGCTACGAGAACGCGATGGGGGGGACCGGCGCTCACGCCGAGGCCGACCGGGCAGAGCCACGCCGGTGGAGTGGTCGGGGCAGTAGCCCGCCGGGTTCTTGTGCAGGTACTGCTGGTGATAGGCCTCGGCGTAGTTGAAGGGCCCCGAGCGCGTCGATGCTGGTGGTGATGGCGCCGAAGCCCGCCTTGACGAGCTCCGCCTGGTAGGCGGCCCGCGATGCCTCGGCCGTCGCCCGCTGCGTCTCGTCGGCGACGAGGATGACCGAGCGGTACTGGGTGCCCACGTCGTTGCCCTGGCGCATCCCCTGCGTGGGGTCGTGGTGCTCCCAGAACGTGCGTAGCAGGTCCGCGTAGCTCACGCGGCCCGGGTCGAACGCACCAGGACCACCTCGGCATGGCCGGTGCGGCCGCTACACCTCCTCGTAGGTGGGGTTGGGCGTGAGGCCACCGGCATATCCCACCGCGGTCGAGACGACGCCGTGGAGTTGCCAGAAGTCCTTCTCCGCGCCCCAGAAGCAGCCGAGCCCGAACACGGCGGTCTCGATGCCGTCGCCGAAGGGGGCGACAAGCGGCGTCCCGAGGACGGCGTGGGTCGTGGGCACGGGCATGGGGGTGGCTCGGCCCGGGAGCGCGTCCTGGGCCGTGGGCATGGCGGTCGACCGCCGGAAGAGGAACGACATGGCGGGAGTCTATGCCCTCGCCGTGACGATCCGGTGACGCCACCCGGTCGGGATCGCGTGCGTCGAGCGCCTGGCGCCGCAACGACCCCGCCGGCGTGCGACCGGGGCACGATGCCGCGCCTGACCGATGGCCCGGCCACCCACGACTCGACGCACGCTCCGGGCCCGGCGAGACGTGATCGCCCTGCCCAGCATGAGAGCCGAGCGTCTCAGACCCGCAGCAACCGAACAGGCGTTCCATATCCGGCGCCACGTGCGCCGGACGCGCGGACGGCAGGGCGCCTGGGCCCGTATCATCGGGGGGAACGCCGCACGAGCCGAACCACCGGAGGCACCCAGCACGTGACAGCGACCGGCCTGTCCGCCGACCCGCAGGAATATCGCACCCGCCTCGACGAGCAGTCCGAGGAGCAGATCGACTCCTGGTCGGTCGAGCTGCTTCGGGACATGTCCATCCGCAAGGGCGTCCTGCCCGTGCTCGCGGAGTTCGGGCATGCCTGCCGCCTGGATGACACGGGCATCCTGCGCGCCTTCAGCGCCGGCGGGGGGGCGCCCGCGACCGCCGGCCGGACGGCCGACGGTCGGCTGATGCTGCCGGCGGTGTCGCTGCGCTACCTGGTGCCAGGCTTGCGAGCCGAGACGCGCGACGCCCGGACCAGGCTCATCGACTACCTGGTCGCGTCCTTCGACGAGCTCGTCTACATCTAAGGCCGGCAGCGAGCCCGTTGGGTCCGGCGGGGTGCCGGCCCGCGGCTAGGAGCGAGGCTCGCCCGAGCGGACGACGGCGATCGCGTTCTCGAGCTTGAGCTTCGCGATGGTCAGGTACTTGGCGAAGTTCTGGCGGTCGACGTCCGTCGCCCCGCGCAGCGCGTCCTGGGTCCGCAGCGCCGCCGACAGCTCGTCGAGCGCCTCCGCCAGCCGCTCCTTGGCGGACTGGAGGTCGCCGTCGGCGGTCCGTGGCGCCTCCGCGAGGACCGGCTCCGAAGCCTCCTCCTCCACGGCCACCGGCTCGGGCTGGGGCTCCCGTTCCGGCTCTGCCTCCACGGCCGACCTGCCGGGCTTGCCGTCGATTCGCTCGCGGAGCTTGACCAGCGACAGCTCGCCGCGCGCCACCTGCTCCGCCAGCTTTCGACGCTTGCGCGGGTCATCCACCTTGAGCAGCTCGTACGCGTGGGACAGGGTGTCTTTGCGCAAAGACACGAGCTGTTTGATCTCCGATGGCGCGTCCGCGAGCCGCAGCCGGTTCTCGATGTAGCCCTTGTCCTTGCCCAGCTTCTGCGCCAGCTTGCGCAGGCTGTAGCCATGCTCCGTGGTCATGCGCTCGTACATGAGCGCCTCGTCGAGGGGGGAGAGGTCCTCCCGCTGGAGGTTCTCGATGATGGCGATCTCGAGCGCCGTCTCGTCGTCGATCTCCTCGACCAGCGCGGGGATGTTGCGCAGGCCGGCGATCTGGGCGCTGCGCCATCGACGCTCGCCGGCGATCAGCTGGTAGCGACCGTCGGTGCCGGGGCGCACGAGGATGGGCTGGAGCACGCCATGCTCGGTGATCGACGCCGCGAGCTCTTGGAGCGAGTCCTCGTCGAACGTCAGGCGCGGCTGGTCGGGATTGGGGTCGATGCGGTCGAGTGGCACGTTGCGCACGGTGCCGCCCCTGCCGCGGCTCCCGGCGTCGTCGCCGAGCAGGCTGATGATGGCGGGGGAGAGCTCCGAGCGCTCCTCCGACAGACGCTGGGCCGCTTGCGAGCGGAAGTCGGGTCTAGCCAAGTTCGATCACCTCCCGGGCCAGGCCGCGATAGGCGCGGGCGGCCTCCGAGTTGGTGGCGTAGGTCGTCACCGGTCGTCCGACCAGGGGCGCCTCGCCGAGGCGGACCGTCTGCTTGATCATGCTCTGGAACACGTGGTGGTCGCCCAGCTCGCGCAGCTCCTCCAGCATGTCCCGGGCGAGCAGCGTCCGGGAGTCGTAGAACGTGGGGAGCAGGCCCAGGATCCGGAGCCGCGGGTTGAGCCCCTTGCCGCGGATCTGGTTGATGACGTTGTTGAGGGCCGTGAAGCCCTTGAGCGCGTAGTACTGGGTCTGGACCGGGATGATCACCGAGTCGGCCGCCACCAGCGAGTTGATGGTCAGCAGCCCCAGCGTGGGCGGGCAGTCGATGATCACGAAGTCGTACTGGTCGTCCGCCCAGGCGGCGAGCGCCTCGCGCAGGACGCTCTCGCGGCCGATGGCGCTGAACAGTTGGTTCTCCGTCGCCGACAGGTCGATGTCCGACGGCGCGACGTCGATGCCCGCGGTCTGCGTGGGCATCACGATGTCCTGGATGGAGACCTCGGGGTCGACGAGCGCGTCGGCCATCGAGCGGCTGATGGTGCGCGGGTTGAGGCCCATGCCCACCGTCAGGTTCGCCTGCGGGTCCATGTCCACCGCGAGGACCGTGTAGCCCTGCTCGGCGAGCGAGCCCGCCAGGTTGATGGCGGTGGTCGTCTTGCCGACGCCGCCCTTCTGGTTCGCGATGGCGATGATTCGGGCCAACGAGGCCTCCTTCGGCTGTTGCGGCGATGCGTCGCGGGCGGGAGCGATCCTACCAAACCCATCCGCGGGCGGCGATGAGTTTTCCACAGTTCTGCGAGATCATCCACCGATTCTGTGGATAGTGCTGACCGGTTCCGGCGCGCGGCGCTAGGATTCCGCGGGTCATCGAGAGGCGCCCGCACATCAGGGAGAGACCGTGTCCAGCGATCGCGGGGGGATGGAGCGACTGCGCGCGATGCGCCAGGAGTCGCGTATGGGCGGCGGCCAGGATCGCATCGACCAACAGCATGCGCGCGGCAAGCTGACGGCGCGGGAGCGCCTGGAGCTGCTGCTCGACGCCGGATCGTTCGTGGAGCTCGATGCGTTCGTGACGCACCGCTCCAACGACTTCGGCCTGGACGAGCAACGGTTCCTGGGCGACGGCGTGGTCACCGGTCACGGCACCATCGACGGCCGACTGGTGTTCGTGTTCAGCCAGGACTTCACGGTGTTCGGCGGCTCGCTGTCCGAGACGCATGCCGAGAAGATCTGCAAGGTGATGGACCTGGCGCTGCGGGTGGGCGCGCCCATCGTGGGCCTCAACGACTCGGGTGGCGCGCGGATCCAGGAGGGGGTCGTCTCGCTGGGCGGCTATGCCGACATCTTCCTGCGCAACACGCGCGCCTCGGGCGTCATCCCGCAGCTGTCGCTGATCATGGGTCCCTGCGCCGGCGGGGCGGTCTACTCACCCGCCATCACGGACGTCATCGTGATGGTGGAGGGGACCAGCTACATGTTCGTGACCGGCCCGGACGTGGTGCGCACCGTGACCCACGAGGAGGTCGACCGCGAGCATCTGGGCGGTGCGAGCATCCACAGCCAGGTCAGTGGCGTCGCCCACCTTGCCGCCCCCGACGAGGCCCATGCCCTGGACCTCGCCCGACGCATCCTGGGGTACCTGCCGCAGAACAACCTCGCAGACCCACCCGCGACCTCGCCGACGGACCCGGCCGACCGCCGCGACGTCGCCCTCGACACCATCGTGCCCGACGACCCCAGCCAGCCCTATGACATGCGCGACGTCATCGGCCGGGTGGTGGACCGCGACTCGTTCCTGGAGCTCCAGCCGGCATGGGCGGCCAACATCATCACCGGCTTCGCGCGCATGGACGGGCGCAGCGTGGGCGTGGTCGCCCAGCAGCCCTCGGTCCTCGCGGGGTCGCTGGACATCGACGCCTCCGACAAGGGCGCGCGGTTCGTCCGGATGTGCGACGCCTTCAACGTGCCGCTGCTCACCCTGGTGGATGTGCCGGGCTTCATGCCGGGCGTGACCCAGGAGCACGGCGGGATCATCCGTCACGGCGCCAAGCTGCTGTACGCGTACTGCGAGGCGAGCGTCCCCAAGGTGACGGTGATCACCCGCAAGGCCTACGGCGGTGCCTACGACGTGATGAGCTCCAAGCACGTGGGCGGCGACATCAACCTCGCGTGGCCGACGGCACGCATCGCGGTCATGGGAGCGGAGGGGGCGGTCGGCATCATCTTCCGGGACGAGATTGCCGCCGCCGAGGACAAGGTCGCCGCGACCCAGGAGATGACGCGTCGCTACGAGGACGCCTTCGCCAACCCGTGGGTCGCCGCCAGCCGGGGATACGTGGACGACGTCATCGAGCCGTCCGATACCCGACCGCGTGTCATCGGTGCGTTCCGGATGCTCGAGGGCAAGCGGGTGGACCATCCTGCGCGCAAGCACGGGAACATCCCCCTGTGACGACAGCCTCCGACGAGCGGGTGTCTTTGCGCAAAGACACCGCGCCGCCGTTCCGCAGACTCATGGTCGCCAACCGGGGCGAGATCGCGATCCGCATCTTCCGGACGTGCCGGGAGCTGGGCATCGAGACCGTGGCCGTCCACAGCGACGCCGACGCCGACGCCCCGTTCGTCCGGGCCGCGGACGTCGCGCGGTGCATCGGGCCGGCGCCCGCCGCCCAGAGCTACCTGCGCGGCGACGCGATCGTGGAGGCGGCGCTGGAGGTGGGAGCGGACGCGATCCACCCCGGCTATGGCTTCCTCTCGGAGCAGGCGGCGTTCGCCGAGGCGGTCCAGGCTGCGGGAATTACCTGGGTGGGCCCACAGCCCGTGACGCTCGCCGGGCTGGGCGACAAGCTCGCGGCGCGTCGAACCGCGCGAGCCGCGGGCGTGCCCATCCTGCCCGGCACGTTCGAGCCCATCGAGCTGTCGGGTCCCGACGCGGAAAGCCGCGTCATCGAGGCCGCGCTGGCCATCGGGTATCCGCTGCTGGTCAAGGCGTCCGCAGGCGGCGGCGGACGCGGGATGCGTCGGGTGGATTCGCCCGATGGGCTGCTCGATGCCGTCCAGGGCGCGGCGACCGAGGCGCAGGGCGCCTTCGGCTCGGCGCTCGTCTATCTAGAGCGATACGCGCTCGGCGCCCGGCATGTGGAGGTGCAGCTGCTGGGGGATGCCCATGGCACTGTGGTCGCCCTGGGCGAGCGGGACTGCTCCACCCAGCGGCGCCACCAGAAGCTGGTCGAGGAGGCGCCGGCGCCCGGCCTGGGCCTGGATGACCGGCGTCGGCTGCACGGGTTGGCGGTGACCATCGCGCAGGCCGTGGGCCTCCAGAACGCGGCGACGGCGGAGTTCCTGCTGTCACCCGACGGCGACGTCTGGTTCCTGGAGGTCAACGCGCGACTCCAGGTGGAGCACGGCGTGACCGAGCTGGTGACGGGTCTCGACCTCGTCCGAGAGCAGCTCGCCATCGCGGCCGGGCTTCCGCTGTCGGGGGAGGTCTTGGCCGCCGCGGCGGCCGCCGCGGAGCCCACCGTGCACGCCATCGAGCTGCGCGTCTCGGCGGAGGACCCGGCGCGCGCGTTCGCGCCCATGCCGGGCACCCTCGCTCGATGGCGTGAGCCAGCCGGGCCCGGGGTGCGCATGGACTCGGGGGTGGAGGAGGGGATGACGGTCACGGGCGACTACGACCCGCTCCTCGCCAAGGTCCTCGTCGTCGCGCCGGATCGCGCCCGGGCCATCGCGCGTGCGCGCCGGGCGCTGGGCGAGCTGGAGACCGGCGGGGTCCAGACGACGCTGCCGTTCCATGCCTGGCTGCTGGGCCACGCGCCCTTCGTGGAGGGGCGCCTCCGGACGGACCTGGTCGACACCGACTGGCGGCCCGCGGCACTCCGGGCGGACGCCGAGCGCCGCGCCGCGGAGCTGGTCGCGGCCTCGTGGCGGGGGCCGGGCCCTGGGTCGGTCGCGGGCGCCCACGCCCGTGCCGCCGACGCCAGCGCGGGGGGCGCCCAGGGGCCGACGGGTGGATGGGCCGACACCGCTCGCCGCCAGGGGGTCAGGCGGTGGGACCGATGACCGGCCCGTTGCGCGTCGTCGTCACCGGCGTGGACGACGACCTGACGTTCGAGCTGCCGGCCGGGGAGGTCCCGGTGGACCCGCGGCTGGTGCGGATGGCGCCGCCGCTCCCCGAGGCCGAGGCAGCCGGCCGACGGCGGTTCGAGGTCACCGTGGATGGCTGGGTCATCGCGGTGGCGGCGGAGCCAGCGGCGCGTGCCGCGCTGCGCGAGCGCGCCCTGCGGGCCGGCGGCGGGGCGGAGCATGCCGGCCCGCAGGCGATCCGCGCGCGGATCCCCGGTCGCGTGGTGCGCATCTGGGTCGAGGTGGGCCAGGAGGTGGCGGTCGGCGACCGGCTGCTCTCGGTGGAGGCCATGAAGATGGAGAACGAGGTCCGCTCGCCGGTCGCAGGCGTGGTCCGGGTCATCGGCGTCGCCGTGGGCGACCGCGTGGAGCTGCACGCCGAGCTGGCGGTGGTCGGTTCATGATGGCGGGCGTCGGACGGGCCGGAGACGGAGGACACCCATGAGCACGCCACCCGATGCGGGGCGCGAGCGCTGGCGCGCCACCACGCGAGCCGAGGCTGCCAAGGGGCAGGCGGAGCGCCGGCAGGAGTTCCGGACCACCTCGGACCTGGTCGTCGAGGACCTCTACACGCCCGCCGACATCGCGGGTCTGGACGAGGACCGGGACCTGGGGCGACCCGGCGAGTTCCCGTTCACGCGTGGCGTCCAGCCCACGATGTACCGCGGCCGCCTGTGGACGATGCGCCAGTACGCCGGGTTCTCCACGGCCGCGGACACCAACGAGCGCTTCCGATACCTGCTGTCCCAGGGTCAGACGGGACTGTCGGTGGCCTTCGACCTGCCGACCCAGACCGGCTACGACTCGGACGCCTCCGAGGCGCTGGGGGAGGTGGGTCGGGTGGGGGTGCCCATCGCGACCATCGAGGACATGGAGACGCTCCTCGCGGACCTGCCGCTGGGCGAGGTCACCACCTCGATGACCATCAACGCCACGGCGGCCATCCTGCTCGCCTTCTATGTCGCGGTGGCTGACCGACGTGGCATCCCGCGGTCGCGGCTGGGTGGCACCGTCCAGAACGACATCCTCAAGGAGTACATCGCTCGCGGCACCTGGATCTACCCGGCACGCCACTCGATGCGGCTGGTCACCGACCTGTTCGAGTTCTGCGCCGCGGAGCTGCCGCGCTGGAACACCATCAGCATCAGCGGCTATCACATGCGGGAGGCCGGCGCGACCGCCGCGCAGGAGCTGGCGTTCACGCTCGCCGACGGCATTGCGTATGTCGAGGCCGCGCGCGCACGCGGCTTGGATGTGGACCGGTTCGCGGGACGGCTGTCGTTCTTCTTCGCCTCGTGGAGCGAGCTGTTCGAGGAGGTCGCCAAGTTCCGGGCCGCCCGACGCATGTGGGCGCGCATCATGCGTGACCGGTTCGGGGCGCAGGACCCCCGCAGCATGATGTGCCGCTTCCACACCCAGACGGCAGGCTCGAGCCTGACCGCGCAGTCCATCGACAACAACGTGGTGCGCACCACGGTCCAGGCGCTCGCCGCGGTGCTGGGCGGGACGCAGAGCCTCCACACCAACTCCCGTGACGAGGCGCTGGCGCTGCCCACCCGAGAGGCTGCCCGCCTCGCGCTCCGGACGCAGCAGATCCTGGCGCACGAGAGTGGGGTGACCGAGACGCCGGACCCCCTCGCGGGCAGTTACTTCGTGGAGTCCCTGACCGACCAGCTGGAGGCCGCCGCCAACCGGTACATCGAGCAGATCGACCGGATGGGCGGCGCCATCGCGGCCATCGAGGCCGGCTTCCAGCAGCGCAGCATCCAGGAGGCCGCCTATCAGGTCCAGCGCCGCATCGAGTCGGGCGACCTGGTGGTGGTGGGCGTCAACCGCTTCCAGGAAGAGGACGGCGGTGGCTCACCGCCCATCATGCGCATCGATCCGGCGGCGGAGGCCGACCAGGTGGCCCGGCTCCGCGCCTTCCGCGAGCGCCGCGACGAGCAGGCGGCCCAGGATGCGCTCGACCGGCTGCGCACGGCGGCCGGCGGCACCGACAACCTGGTGCCCAGCATCATCGAGGCCGTCAACGCCGGGGCGACCCTAGGCGAGGTGAGCGACCGGCTCCGTGAGGCGTGGGGCGCCCACCGCGAGCTGGTGACCATCTGAGCGTATCGAACGGATGTTCGATATCACGACCACGGAGGCCCCGATGACCGAATCCACCCCAGCGCTCCCGGAGGCCATCGGCCGTATGGGTCGCGTCCATCACGTGGCGGTCGTCGTCCGCGACCTGGATGCGGCCGTGGGGTTCTATCGCGACACCCTGGGGATGCCCCTCGAGCTGGTGCTGCCGGTGCCCTCGGACCAGGTGCGGATCGGCTTCCTGACCGTGGGCGAGTCACGCATCGAGCTGGTCGAGCCCACCAGCGACGACACGGGCGTCGCCCGGTTCCTCGCGTCGCGCGGGGAGGGGTTCCATCACGTCTGCTTCGAGGTCCCCGACGTGGCCAGGACGCTGGACGAGCTGGCCGCGGCGGGCGTCGAGCTCATCGATCGCGCGCCACGCGCGGGCGCCGACGGGCCGGTGGCGTTCATCCATCCGCGCAGCGCGCACGGGGTGCTGGTGGAGCTGGTCGAGGCCGAGGGCGGTCCCGCCTGGTCGACGGTGGGGTCGCTGCGCCCGGCCTGATACGGGGGCGGCGGGTCAGCCGGGCGTGTAGCCTGCCTCGCGGAGCAGCGCCGGGATCTGGCTGGGCGTCTCGGCCACCAGGATCCCCGCGGCCTCGAGGGCCGCGATCTTGGCCTCCGCGGTGCCGCCAGAGCCGCTGATGATGGCGCCCGCATGGCCCATGCGCCGCCCGGGCGGCGCCGAGCGGCCCGCGATGAACGCGACCATGGGGATGTCCGGCATGTTGGCGGCGCGCCAGGTGGCCGCGGCCTCCTCCGCGCCACCGCCGATCTCCCCCATGAGCACCACCGCGTGGGTATCGGGGTCGGCCTTGAACAGCTTGAGGACGTCGGTGAACGAGGTGCCCGCGACCGGGTCGCCGCCGATGCCCACGCAAGTCGACTGGCCGATGCCCGCGTCGGTGAGCGCCTGGACGACCTCGTAGGTGAGCGTGCCCGAGCGGCTGACCAGGCCCACGTCCCCCTGGCGGTGGATGGAGCCCGGGATGATGCCCACCTTGGCCTTGCCGGGTGACGTGGCGCCGGGGCAGTTGGGGCCGATGAGCCGCGCGCCACGGGCCTCCACCTCGGCGACCACCTTGACCATGTCGAGCACGGGGATGTGCTCGGTGATGCAGAAGATCGTGGCGATGCCCGCGTCGGCGGCCTCCAGGATGGCGTCCGGGGCGCCCGCCGCGGGGACGTAGATGACCGAGGTGTCGGCACCGGTCTCCACGACCGCCTGGGCCACGGTGTCGAACACCGGGACGTCGCCCAGGACCGTCTGGCCGCCCTTGCCGGGCGTGGTGCCGGCCACGATGCGCGTGCCGTACTCCTGCATCTGCGTGGCGTGGAACAGCCCCTCGCGACCCGTGATGCCCTGGACCACCAGGCGGGTCCGCTCGTCGACCAGGATGCTCATGCCGCGGCCCTCGCCAGCTCGACCGCCCGTTCCACGGCACCATCGAGGCTGGTCGCCGCCTCGATGCCCGCACCGCTCGCTCGCAGGAGCTCGGCGGCGAGGTCGGCGTTGGTGCCCACGATGCGCGCCACCATGGGCACCTCGCGCGTCTGCTCGGCGCGTGCCGCCAGCAGGCCACGAGCCACCTCGTCGCCCCGCGCGATGCCCCCGAAGATGTTGATGAGGATCACCCGCACCGACGGGTCGGACAGGATGAGCCGCATGGCCGCGGCCACCTTGTCCGCCTTGGCGCCACCCCCGATGTCCAGGAAGTTGGCGGGCTCGCCGCCGGCCCGCTTGACCAGGTCCATGGTGGTCATCGCGAGACCCGCGCCGTTGACCATGCAGCCGATGGTGCCCTCGAGTCGGATGAACGAGAGCCCCAGGCCGCGCGCCTCGACGTCGACGGGGTCCTCCTCGGACAGGTCGCGGAGCGCCTCGAGCTCCGGGTGGCGGGGGAGCGCGGAGTCGTCGATGGTCACCTTGGCATCGAGCGCCTGGATGGACTCGGTCACCGAGCCATCCGGACCCACCGAGCGCACGATGGCCAGCGGGTTGATCTCCACGAGGTCGGCGTCGTTGGCGATGGCGGCCGCGAACACGCCCTTGATGACCGGCAGCGCCTCCTTCCAGCGGTCGCCCAGGCCCATGCCGAACGCGACCTGCCGCGCCTGGTGGTCCAGCAGCCCGAGATGGGGGTGGGCCAGCACCGACACGATGGCATCCGGGTCGGACTCGGCCACCTGCTCGATCTCCACGCCGCCCTGCGCCGAGGCCATGACCCGGATGCGTCGCACGGTGCGGTCGAGCACGGCCGCGAGATAGAACTCGGAGACGATGTCCGCGGCGGGCGCCACGAGCACGCGCTGGACCGTGATCCCCTTGATGTCCATGCCCAGGATCGCGCCGGCGACGGCGGCGGCCTCGTCCGCGGTGCCCGCGAGCTTGACCCCGCCCGCCTTGCCACGGCCGCCCACGAGCACCTGCGCCTTGATGACCACCTTGCCCGCGCCGTCCGCGAGATACCCCGCGGCCTGGTCGCGCGCCTGGTCCACGGTATCCGCGACGGACCATGGTGGGACGGGCAACCCCGCCCGCACGAGCAGCTCTTTGGCTGCGTACTCCTGGAGCTTCACGAACGCGCCGACACCTCGTGGTCATGACTCAAGGGCTGGGTCGCCAGCATACCCGCCCACGGGCACCCGCGAGCGGAGCCGGCACCCCCCCCATGGTGCGCCCGGGCCCCCGATCGTCGGGGAGGCGTCTCGCCGCACCCATGCGGCGGTGTAGCATGCCGGGGTCGTCCGCCCACACCGTTGTCGCGGGTCGGCGCGACCGGTCCGACGCAGGGTCGGTCCGAGGGTTGGAGGTCGAGTTGCGTCGGTATCTGGGGATCGCCTCCGCCTATCGAGGCGGCGAGGGGTCCTGGGCCTTCCTGTTCCACCGGCTGTCGGGCATCGGCGTGTGGCTGTTCCTGGTGCTGCACGTCATCGACATCTATCTCGCCGGCGGCGACCCCCACGCGTACGACGACCTGCTCCAGTTCTACGCCAGCCCCGTGGGGCGGCTGATGGAGATCCTGCTCGGCGCGGCGCTGCTGTACCACGCGCTCAACGGGCTGCGCATCCTGCTCATCGACCTGTGGCCATCGATGGCCGTGCACCACAAGGCGCTGTGGCGCCTCAACTGGATCATCTTCGTGGTGGTCGGCGTGCCGGGGGCGCTCATCATCCTGCGGCCCTACTGGAAGGACGCGGTGGATGGGTTCGTGGGCGTGGCGCGCATGACGGGGGTCCTCTGATGTCCCAGGTCTCGCCCATCAGCAAGGCCAGTCGCAAGCCCACGGGGGGCGGTCGCGAGACCGTCCTGTGGTACCTCATGCGAATCACGGGCGTGGCGCTGTTCGTGCTCGCCCTGTCGCACTTCGTCATCCAGCACTTCATCTTCGACCCGTCCGAGCAGACCTCGGAGTGGATCGCCACGCACCGCTGGAACCAGCTCATCTGGCGCGCCGCCGACTGGGCGCTCCTGATGGTGGTGCTCATCCACTCGTTCCTGGGCGTCCGGACCGTGGTGATGGACCACGTGGCGCGGCCGCGCGCACGCATCGTGGTGCTGTCGGCGCTGTACCTCCTCGCGGGGATCCTGTTCGTGCTGGGCACGGTGGTGATCGCGACCATGCAGCCTGCGGCGGGCGTGGGATGAGCGAGACCATGCGGCTCTCCACGCCCATCGCCACGCACGAGTACCAGGCGGTCATCGTGGGGGCCGGCGGCGCCGGCCTGTGGGCGGCCCTGGAGCTCGCCAAGGCGGGCGTCCAGTCGGCGGTCCTGACCAAGCTCTATCCCACGCGGTCCCACACCGGGGCTGCCCAGGGCGGCATCTGCGCCGCGCTCGGCAACCACGAGGAGGACCACTGGGAGTGGCACATGTTCGACACCGTCAAGGGTGGCGACTACCTGACCGACCAGGACGCGGCGGAGATCCTGGCGCGGGAGGCCATCGACACGGTCATCGAGCTGGAGCACATGGGGCTGCCGTTCAACCGCACCGCGGACGGCAAGATCGACCAGCGACGCTTCGGCGGCCACACCCGGAACTTCGGGGAGGGGCCCGTCCGTCGCTCGTGCTTCGCGGCCGACCGGACCGGCCACATGATCCTCCAGACGCTGTACCAGCAGTGCATCAAGCACGACGTCCGGTTCTTCGACGAGTACCACGTGGTGGACGTCATCGTCGAGGGCGGCCAGACCCGCGGCGTGGTGGCGTATCGCATCGCGGACGGCGAGCTGCACATCTTCCGCGCCTCGGCCGTCATGTTCGCCACCGGCGGCTTCGGGCGGATGTTCCGGACCACGTCCAACGCCCACACGCTCACCGGGGACGGCGTGGCGCTGGCGTACCGGCACGGCGTGCCGATGCAGGACATGGAGTTCTACCAGTTCCACCCGACGGGCATCCCGGACCTGGGCATCCTGCTGTCCGAGGCGGCGCGCGGCGAGGGCGGCTATCTCCGCAACGACGCCGGCGAGCGGTTCATGGAGCGCTACGCGCCCAAGCTCATGGAGCTGGCGCCGCGGGACATGGTCAGCCGGGCCATCACCATGGAGATCCGCGAGGGCCGGGGCATCGGCGGCAGGGACTACGTCCACCTCGACCTGACGCATCTGGGCAAGGCCGTCATCGATGCCAAGCTGCCGGACATCACGGAGTTCTCGCGGGTCTACCAGGGCGTCGAGCCCATCACCCAGCCGGTGCCCATCACGCCCACCGCGCACTACGCCATGGGCGGCATCCCCACCAGCGTCGAGTCGAGGGTGGTGGTCGACGACCAGGGCACGGTGCTCCCGGGCATGTACGCCGCGGGTGAGTGCGCCTGCGTCTCGGTGCATGGTGCCAACCGCCTGGGCACCAACTCGCTCATCGACATCCTGGTGTTCGGCCGGCGCGCCGGCCGCTCGATGGCCCACGACGTGGCGGGCATGGCGCTGCCGGGCCTGCCCGCCGATGCCGCCGAGCCGGTGCGCGCGGAGCTCGCGTTGCTCAAGGAGCGCCCGACCGGCGAGAACCCGGCGCACATCCGCTCCGCGCTGGCCGACGTGATGATGGACGACGTTGGGGTGTATCGGACCGCCGAGGGGCTCAAGGACGCGGTGACCAGGGTCAAGGCGCTCCAGGAGCGCTATCGGGACGTGCGGGTCGCGGACAAGGGGACGGTGTTCAACACCGACCTGCTGGAGACGCGCGAGCTGGGCTACCTGCTCGACTGCGCGGAGGCCGTCGCGGTGTCGGCCGAGGCGCGCCAGGAGAGCCGGGGCGCACACGCTCGCGAGGACTTCCCCGAGCGCGACGACGCGACCTGGCTCAAGCACACGCTCGCCTACCGCACCGAGGCGGGGCCGGAGCTGCGCTACAAGCCCGTCACCATCACCACCTTCCAACCCAAGCCGCGCGTCTACTGAGGAAAGGGGCCGACCACCCATGCAGGTCCAGCTCAAGATCCTCCGCTACGACCCGGAGCGGGACGCGAAGCCGCACTGGGAGCAGTACGCGGTGGAGGCGGAGCCCACGGCGCCCCTGCTGTCGCTGCTCCACACGGTCAAGTGGCAGCAGGACGGCACGCTCACCTTCCGACGCAGCTGCGCGCACGGCGTGTGCGGCTCCGATGCGATGCTCATCAACGGCCGCAATCGGCTTGCCTGCAAGATCCGCATCGACCAGCTGGGCTCGCGGGTCAGCATCGCCCCGCTGCCGGGCCTCCGGGTCATCAAGGACCTGGTCGTGGACATGGATGACTTCTTCGCCAAGTACCGGAGCGTGATGCCGTTCCAGGTCGATGGAGGGCCGATGCCGGCCCGGGAGCGGCTCCAGTCGCCCGAGGAGCGGGCGCGCTACGACGACACCACCAAGTGCATCCTGTGCGCCGCCTGCACCACCTCGTGCCCGTCGTTCTGGGCCAAGGACTCGTACGTGGGTCCCGCGGCCATCGTCAACGCGCATCGCTTCATCTTCGACACGCGCGACGCGGGCGCCGAGGAGCGCCTCGAGATCCTCGCGGACGCGGACGGCGTGTGGCGCTGCCGGACGGTGTTCAACTGCACCGACGCGTGCCCCCGGGGCATCCAGATCACGCGGGCGATCCTCGAGGTCTCCTCGGCGATCGTGGAGCGCGGGGCCTGAGCGCCGACCTCCTGGGCGCGGACGCCCCCGACGCGGAGCCGCCGCGCCGCAAGCGCTACGAGCGGCTGGTCATCCGGACCGACGGCGCCGCGCGCGGCAACCCCGGGCCGGCATCGGCGGGCGCGGTGCTCATCGACGCCACCCGTCGCGGACGCGTTCGACCCCGACGCCATGGCGGTCGCCGTGGTGGCGCGGGCGCTGGGCGTGCGCACCAACAACGTCGCGGAGTACGCGGGGCTGGTGCTGGCGCTCCGGGAGGCGGAGCGGCTGGGTGCCCAGGAGGTCGACCTGCGGCTTCGACTCGAAGCTCATCGTGGAGCAGCTCAACGGCCGCTGGCGGGTCAAGGACGCCAAGCTCCAGGGGCTGTTCGCCGAGGCCATCCGACGGCTCCGACCGCTGCGACGCTGGAGCGCGGTCCACGAGCCGCGCAAGAACAACCGCGCCGCCGACGCGCTGGCCAACATGGCGCTCGACGACCCGTTCGGTGCGGAGCGCGTCATCGCCGAGGTCCGTCAGGCGCGCCGAGGAGGGCGTAGCGGCGACCGCGTTGGCCTCCAGGGGCGTGGCGTGGACCACGGACACGTCATAGAGGTGCGTGAACACAGCATGCGGTCACGAGGGTCAGTCCTTCGAGCTGTGCCTGGGCGACGAGCAGTCGGTCGAATGGGTCACCGTGATGTCTCGGCAGCTCCGCGACTCGAAGCGTGTGCGCATGCTCGATGGCCAGACCCTCCACGCCTGAGCGCGCCAATCGGTCAGGGACATACATGGCCGGAGGCTGAGGAGAGGCAGCTTGCCGAGCGCCCATTGCGCAGGCGGGCTCGGAAGCATGCCGCCTCGCATCCGGCCACGCCCGACGTCGGGTAGTGTCCGCGCTGACGGGACGGGGGAGCGTGGAGGGGCTGATGTCGGACGAGGGGGCGACGGCCGCGCCGGGAGGCGCGAGCAGCGCGGCGTCGGCCGCGCCCGTGGGGGAGTCCCGCTGGCCGATGGCGCTGGCCGTGGTCGCCGTGATGGTCCTCAGCCTGTTCCAGTCGACCGACATCTCCGTGCTGCCGACCTGGCTGCCGCCGCTGGTCCTGGAGGGCGGCTTCCTGGCCTACCTCATCTGGGCGGACCCGGGTCGCATCGACCGGCAGACGCCTCGCATCCGGGCCGTCTCCATCATGCTCGTGGTCGGCCTCATCCTGCTGAGCGCCCTGTCGGCGACGGTGCTCCTGGCGATCAAGCTGACCCAGGCCACCACGCTCACGCCAAGGGCGAGGCCATCGCGTTCGTGTGGGACGCGGCCCGCGTCTGGGTCACGGTCAACATCGCCTTCGCGCTGCTCTACTGGCAGCTCGACTCGGGTGGTCCGGTGACGCGGCTGCATGCGCCGCGGCCCCATCCCGACTTCCTGTTCCCGCAGTACGCGAGCCCCGACCTCGCACCACCCGGCTGGCGCCCCACGTTCGTGGACTACCTGATCTGGATCCGACGGGCAATGCCTTCAGCCCCACCGACACCCTGCCGCTGGTCCACTGGGCCAAGCTGGCCATGCCGGCGCTCATCACCTTCGTCATCGTCGGCCTCGTCGTCGCCCGGCTCGTCAACATCGTCGCCATCCGCAGTCGTCTGACCATCCGCGCGGGGCCGGAAGGGCATCCCGTCGTCATGACCCCCGACGGCCGCGACATCGAGACACGGTCACCCACGGACGGCGCCATCCGGTGGCTCGCCATCGCTGGCATGGGACTGGTCCGGTGTACCTGCTCTGGATCACCGGCGGTGCGACCGGCGAAGCCGGGCGCCGCCGCCGCTCGCCCGGCCCTCACCCTGAGCATGGTGCTCATCACCCTGTTCGTGATGATCGGTCCGCTGCGTGCGGCGATCCGTTCGCGCTCCACACCGGGGACATGCCGCGCCGGAGGCGCGGATGCTTGCTGCCCGAGCCGTGGGCCTGGCGACGCTGACGGGGGTCATCGCTGGCCTGCTGGGTCAGCGGATGCTCCATGCCTGGAGCATCTCGGTGCGCCCTCCACATCGCGACCGGCCTGGTCCTGCTGCTGGTGGCCCTCCGATGCTGCTGGTGCGCGGCCTCGGCGCCCGGACACGCAGGGCCGGCCGCTCGCCCTGGCAGCTGGCGACCCCGCGGTCTCGCCCACGGGCATCTCCGCGCTCATCCTGTTCCTGGCGCTCACGACGGGTGCCACCCAGGACCTCCTGGTGGTGCTGCTGTTCCTGGCCATCATGGCCATGGACCTGGGCGCGATGTGGTTCGCCCGGTCGACCTGCGCCGGGGCGGCACCTTCCTCGCGATGCTGGGTGCGCTCGCCAGCGTGCTCCAGATCGCCCTCGCCATCCAGATCCTGCTCGACGCCGCTGGGTCGCTCGGCGTCGCGATGTGACCCGCGGCATGGGGCCGCGGGGCCGCATCACGCGCCGCTCCGTGGACGGGCCTAGAATCAGGGACGGCCAGCGAGCCGGTCGGACGGTCGCGGGTCCGGCGGGCGACCGTCGGACGCGAGGAAAGTCCGAGCTCCACGACGCAGGGTAGCGGGTAACACCCGTCCGCCGCGAGGCGAGGACCAGCGCCACAGAGACGAGTCGGCACGGAGGCACTGCCTCCGTGCCGGGTGAAACGGGCAAGCTCTACCCGGTGCAAGGCCAAATAGGGGGACCGGCACGGTGCCTTCGGGCATGCGTGCGAGGGGTGCGTCGCCCCGTCCCCGGGTCGGCCGCTCGAGGCCTCGGGCAACCGGGGTCCTAGATGGATGACCGTCGCCACCGCGCGAGTGGTGGCACAGGACTCGGCTTACAGACCGCCGCTGGCAACGACCGGGTGTCCGCCGGGCCCGGCGCGGACGTCACACTGGCGCGGTCGGCTCGCGCGGATGTCCAGCTCGCCGGCCAGGTGGTCGAGCGCCACGTGGCGTGGACCCGCAGGCTGTCCACCAGCCCATCGTCGGCATAGAAGGCGGGGTGGTGGTTGGGGGCGAGGCCGCGACCGCCCGCCCGGCGTTCTGGCCATCCGGCGGAGCGGTGTCCTGCACCCCGAAGGCGAGGTAGAGGCCCCCGCAGGCGTCGAGGAACACCGAGGTCGTCATAGCCCGACCGGTGGCATCTCCACCACGCGCTCGCTGCCCAGCACCCGCTGGAGCGTCGGCAGCGCCGCCTCCATCCAGGCGCGGCTGGTGGTGACGGCCGACCGGCTGCGGGTACGTGGTGGTGGCGGTGCAGCCATGGGCCAGGGCGGTGTGCTCCGCGAGGTCGGACCCGCTGCCAGGTCGCCATGTCCGGGTCGGCGAGCGTCCGGATGGTCCTGACAGGGTCACCCGCTCGCCGATGATGTGAACCGGCCCACATCCTCGACGTGGCCGATGGACACCGGATCGGCTGTAGGCGGGCACCTGGCGGCCGCCTGCGCCAGCCCGTGATGATGGCTGCCGCGGCGGGCATGGTCGACGCCCAGCCAGGGCGTCGAGGCATGCGCCTGCACGCCGGCCACCTCGATGCGGATGACGCACGACGCCGCGTACTGGGTCCCCACGCGATACCCGACGGTCGAGCGTGGCAGCGCGGACACGTGCATCCCGAAGACCATCGAGGGCTGGGTCGGCGAGGGCCCCACCGTCGAGCATCGCCTGGGCACCACCGGTCTCACCCAGCGGCGGACCCTCCTCGGCGGAAGGAACATGACCGTGCCCGGCAGCGCGTCACGCACGCCGGCCAGCACGCGGGCGCTCGCGAGGACGGTCGCCACGTGGCAGTCGTGACCGCAGGCGTGTGCCACCGGGAAGGGGCCTCCCGGGTATGTCGCGTCCACCACGGTCGACGCGAACGGGACACCCGAGGTCTCCCGCACCGGCAGCGCATCCATGTCGGCGCGCAGCGCGATCACCCGGTCCCCGGTCCCGCCGCCCCGCAGCACGCCGACCACCCCATGGCCGGCGATCGAGGTCCGCACCTCGTCGATGCCCAGCTCGCGGAGGTGGCCCGCGACGAGGGCCGCCGTCCGCTCCTCGCGGTTGGACAGCTCCGGATGCGCATGCAGCTCATGGCGGATGTCGATGAGCCAGTCAGCGCTCTCGCTCACCAGCGCATCGACCCGCGCGCGGAGGCCTTCCATCGTCACGACGCTCCCTGATGGGTCCCGGCAGGCGCCTCGACCCCTCGATGCGTCGGAGGATAGGCCGTCCGTTCGGCGGGCGCCGGCGGATGACGCGGCTGGACCCAGGGGTATGGCGCGGGCGGCGTCAGTGCCGGAGGCGTCGAGCCCTCAGTCCTCGTCGGCGCGCCACAGGCCGACGCGGGTGCAGGCCTCGCAGGCGCGCCGGGCTGCGTCGAGGTTGCCCAGCGGCTCCGCGCCGTCGAGGCCCTCGTAGACGCACGCGGCGGCGTAGCCGCTGACGACGCCACGGGCGGTCATGGCCTCCAGACGCCGGTAGACGCACCGTCGCAGCCTGGTCGGCGGGGTCACCACGACCACCGGCAGCGCCCGTCCGAACCGTCCGCGCCACGGCGTCACGAGCGGAGCCTGCTCCACGAGCGGCTCCGGCGCGAGGGCGACCGACCTGTTCCTGGCGAGGGCCACGATCACTCCGAAACATGCCGGACCGCTCCGGCGGGACCTGAATGTAGCCGTGCTTGGCCATGCCCTCAATGGGCGATAGGTACCACGGGGATGCGTCGGGCACCCCACCCCGACGCGGCCCGTTGGAGGCTATCGGCCCGGCGGACGTCGCCTGGGCCGCCCCTCCCTGCGAAAACGGGCTTGACGACCCCCAAAACGCCGCTAAGATGGCGGCCAGTGGCGCAAAGTGGTGGCCAGTGGGGCCCAGTGGGGAAGCGAGACGCCGGGAGGACCACCCAGTGGGGGGTCGGTGGCGGATTGGCAGCCAGCGGGCAGCACCGGACACGGCGCGACGAGACGGAGAGGTCCACGAGCACAGGTGTTCACCGGTGAGTACCACGTCGCGGTCGATGACAAGGGGCGCCTCGCGATCCCTGTCCGCTTCCGCACGGAGTTCGACTCCGGTGCCTACCTCAGCAGATGGATCGACCCGTGCCTCGCGCTCCATCCGCGCGTCGCGTGGGAGGCGATCACGTCCCGCGTGGAGCCGCTTCCCGTCACCGACGAGGGTGCTCGTCTGTTCCGGCACTTCCTGTTCCCGTCGGCGTGGCCGATCGAGCAGGACAAGCAGGGGCGACTGGTCATCCCCGCGAAGCTCCGCGAGACCGCGGGGCTCACGGGCGACAAGGCGGTCCTGATCGGGGCAGGCAGCCATCTGGAGCTCTGGTCACCGGAGCGCTGGGAGGAGCTATCCGACCGGATGGCCCAGCCAGGGTTCCTCGAGGGCCAGTTCAAGGATCTGGGCATCTAGTCGGCACCACATGCGCCTCCGGGATCCGGGGGGACCGCTGGGATGGTCAAGCGTCGTATGGAAGAAGGGCACCTGCCCGTGATGGTGGAGGAGGTCATGACGGCACTCTCGCCACGCCCGGGCAGCTTCCAGGTCGATGGGACCGTCGGCGGCGGAGGGCACGCCCTCCGGATCCTGGAGGCCACCAGCCCCGATGGCCGGTTGCTGGGGCTCGATGCGGACCCGCGCGCGATCGCGCGGGTCGAGCGCAGGCTCGCAGGCTTCGGCGACCGGGTCCTGCTGCGCAACACCAACTTCGAGCACCTGGACAGCGTCGCCCATGACGTGGGCTGGGACCAGGTCGACGGCATCCTGCTGGACCTGGGGCTCAGCTCCTTCCAGCTCGCCGAGGGGGAGCGCGGCTTCAGCTTCCGGGCCGAGGGCCCGCTGGACATGCGCTTCGACCCCACCCAGGGCCAGCCGGCCAGCGAGCTCGTCAACACGCTCGACGAGGACGCGCTGGCTCGCCTGTTCCGGGCCTACGGCGAGGAGCCGGACGCCCGCCGAATCGCGCGGGCCATCGTCAAGGCACGCGCGGAGACACCCATCGAGACCGCCGCCCAGCTCGCTGCGATCGTGTCGGGCGCGGTGTCCCGCCCCCGTCACACCAGCCGGCACAGCCGGATCCATCCCGCGACCCGCGTGTTCCAGGCGCTGCGCATCGCGGTCAACGCCGAGCTGGACGTGCTGGCCCGAGCGCTGGGCCGCGCCGTTGACCTGCTGCGCCCGGGCGGCGTGCTCGTGGTCATCAGCTACCACTCGCTGGAGGACCGCATCGTGAAGCGAACGTTCGCGGCCGAGCGCCGCGGCTGCATCTGCCCACCGGAGGCGCCCGTATGCGTCTGCGGCCGACAGCCGCGACTGGCGGCCGTGGGTGGCACCAAGCCCCAGCTGCCCTCCGAGGCCGAGGTCGCGGCCAACCCGCGGGCCCGGAGCGCGCGGCTCCGCGCGGCCATGCGGCTCGCGGCATGAGCGGCCATCGCAGCTCCCGTCGGCAGAGCTACGGCAAGCGCCAGAAGGACGTGCGCGGCCGGAGCGTCGACGAGATGACCATCGACCTGGACGGGCCGAGCGGCTGGCTCCGCGCACGCGGCTGGTCCGACGCCGAGCCGACCCAACGACCGGCGTCGAACTCGCGTGGGCGCCGCCCCGGCCCTTCGCTGGGCAGCGCGAGCGCCTGACCCGTGGCCATCTACCAGGGTGCCTCCGACCGGTCCCGCGGCCTGCCCCTCCTGGGCGGGCTGCTTCGTCTGGGCGGCTCGGATGCGCCGACCACGCGGGCCGCCGGTCGCGCCAGCACGACGGCCAGGCCGAGGACCGACGACCGTCCGGTTGCCGGGCGCCGCCCGACCCCCACACGTCCCGCGACCACGCGATCCGCGTCCGTCGCCGTGGCCGGCACGCGGCCCGCCGCCCATGAACGACCCACGGCGCCGGCACGCTCCGCCGCCGGCGCACGCTCCGCCGCCGGCGCACGCTCCGCCGCCGGCGCACGCTCCGCCGCCGGCGTCCCGCGGTCCCGCGCCGCGGCACCCATCGCCCGGTCGGCGGGGCCCGTGCGTGCCCTCCACATCCACTCCGGGCGAGCGCTGCCACGCAACGCCGCCCTGGTCGGCCGGAAGACGATCGCGGTCGCGGTGCATCGTCCGCGCACGGCGGCGCTGGGCATCGCGGCGGTGGCGGCGGTGCTGCTGGCCGTCCTGTTCTATCTGTCCCAGACGTTCCAGGTCGCGGCGGCGCGCTACGAGCTGGACACCCTGGCCACCGAGCGGGACACGCTCCTCCAGGAGCTGCGCTCGCAGGACGGCATCGCGGTGCGCTGGGGCTCGGAGTCCTACGTCACGGGCTGGGCCCAGAATGCCGAGCTCGACCTCCTCGGACGACCCCATCGGTTCGAGGCTCGCTGAGCCCGCATGCCCGGTCGGACGGACCGGCGCCTCCGGAGCGCCGCGGTCCTGGTGATGCTGGTCGCCCTGGGGGCCATCGGCGTCCTCCGTCTGGCCTACTGGCAGGTGGTCATGGGGCCGGACCTGGCGGCGAAGGCGCAGCGCCAGATCCGACAGACGACCTCGGAGCCCGCCCTCCGCGGTGACATCCTCGACCGATACGGCAACGTGCTGGCCACCACGGGCTTCCGCGACACCCTCGCGGCGTGGCCCGACCGGATCTCCGACGAGCGGCGGCCGCTGGTGGTCGAGCGTGTCACGGCGATCCTGGGGCTGGACGAGACGGGCAGCGAGACGCTGCTCGCCAAGCTCGACCCCGAGTCGCAGTACGCGGTCCTCGACCGCGAGCTGACCTCGGAGCAGAGCCAGGCCGTCCGGGCCGGGATCGCGGACGGCTCGCTCGGCGGCCTGGTGCTGTCGCCCCACGCGGTGCGCATCTACGTCGACGGCGGTCAGCCGGGGACTACGCTCGCCAGCCAGCTGCTGGGCTTCGTGCAGGCGAGCGACGGGACCGGCCACTACGGCATCGAGCAGCAGTACGACGCCGTGCTGTCGGGCATGCCCCGCCGGGTCGCCGTGGCCAGGGACCGCTTCAGCCGGCCGCTGGAGAGCTCCGAGCTGGTCCTCGACCCGGGCGTGGACGGCAAGGACGTCCGGCTGACCATCGACGCCTCGCTCCAGCTCCAGCTGGAGAAGGAGCTGTACCTGGCCTGGAACGCCGACCGGGCGCAGCGCGTGAGCGGCCTGGTGATGGACCCCGCCACGGGCGAGGTGCTGGCCTGGGCGTCCGTGCCGGGCTATGACGCCAACGACATCTCGGGGGTGGTGGCAGCCGAGCGACAGGACCTGTTCCAGGACCCCATCGTGAGCCAGGTTTACGAGCCGGGGTCCGTGATGAAGATGCTGACCGCGACCGCGGCGCTCGAGACCAAGGCGGTCACGCCCAGCACGCGCATCGTGGACAGCGCGGTCATCCGGTTCGGGCCCGACCGGGTCCGCAACTCGGACCGCAAGGGCATGGGCAAGATCGCGTTCCGCGACGTCATCGCGTACTCCCGGAACGTGGGCGTGTCCAAGGTCGCCGCGCGTCTGGGCACCACGACCGCCAAGGCGGCGAGGGTGCTCTATCAGACGTGGCAGCGCCTGGGCATCGGCAGGCTCACGGGCGTCGACGTGGCGGGCGAGGTGGCCGGGCTCGCCGCGGACCCCAAGACACGGCCTTGGGCGGACGTGGACCTCGCCAACCGGTCGTTCGGGCAGGCCGTGGCAGTGACCCTGGTCCAGCTGGCCACGGCGTTCGTGCCCATGATCGACGGCGGGCTCCGGGTCCAGCCGCACTTCCTGCTGGCCATCGGGGACGAGACCCAGCCGACGCCTGCCACCGAGCGGGTGATGAAGAAGAAGACCGCCAAGCAGGTGCGCGCCCTGCTGACGCACGTCACCGCGTCGGTGCCGTCGTATGCCGCCGGGTCGCTCATCCGGCACTACGAGGTGGGCGGCAAGACCGGCACGGCGCAGATCTGGCGCGACAAGGAGGCCCGGTACGACCCGGACACCTTCAACTTCTCGTTCGTGGGCTATGTCGGTGGCGACGAGCCGGCCGCCGTGGTCGCGGTGCGCATCCACGAGGCGGACCCGGTCATCAAGGGCGACGGCGACCTGCGGCTCAACATCACCTCGTTCCAGCTGTTCCAGCGCATCGCGCGGGACGCCATCTCCAGCCTGGACGTGCGCAGGTCGTCGGATCCCAACGCCGGGCTGCCGGAGGCAGGCAGCGCAGCGGAGCGCGTGCTGGGGACGGCCGCCAAGCGCAAGCACCGCGAGGCCGGCGAGTGAGCGCGCCGCCGGGGGGCGTCGAGGCGCCGAGGGCAGGGACATGGCGTCCCGACCCGGCCGGCGGCCCGGTTGGTGCGACAATCCCGCGGACCGTGGCTGATGGGCGACAAGGGGAATCCACCGACGACTGGCTGAGCGCATCGACCGGCGGGCGTGTCGTGCGGGTCGGCCAGCGCCTGGTGCGTGGCGGCGCCGTGGACTCCCGGCT
The DNA here is from genome assembly GCA_046328155.1 of Chloroflexota bacterium. Classification (GTDB taxonomy): domain Bacteria; phylum Chloroflexota; class Limnocylindria; order Limnocylindrales; family CSP1-4; genus JAFMJV01. The sequence continues at coordinate 70,924 of JAXLXC010000010.1, read as the reverse complement.
GGTGCGGCCGGGGATGGCCTTCTTCGCGCTCCCCGGGGAGCGCACGGACGGCCATCGGTTCCTGGTCCAGGCCATCGTGGCGGGCGCGGCGGCGATCGTGGTCACGGACCCGGCCGCCGCGGCGGCGGTGCGACCGCTGGCCGACGAGCGGGACGCGACCATCATCCTGGTGGCCGACGCGGGCGATGCCCTCCGGGCGGCGGCCTCGGCGTGGCGCGCGCTGTTCCAGCCGCTCACCGTGGGCATCACGGGGTCGCTCGCCAAGACCTCCACCAAGGAGGTGGTCGCGGACGTGCTCGCCGAGCACTGGCGGGTGCTGCGCACGGAGGGCAACCGCAACAACGAGGTGGGGCTGCCCCAGACGCTCCTCGACCTGGGTCCCGAGCATGGCGCCGCGGTCCTGGAGATGGGGCTGTACGTGCCCGGGGACATCGCGCTGCTGTGCGGCATCGCCCGGCCGTCGATCGGCGTCGTGACCGCGGTGCGGGGCGTCCATCTGTCGCGGGCCGGGTCGATCGAGGCCATCGTGGCCGGCAAGCGCGAGCTGGTGGAGGCGCTCCCGTCGGACGGTGTCGCGGTGCTCAACGCGGACGACCCGCTGGTGGCGGGCATGGCCGGCCACACGAGCGCGCGGGTGCTGCGCTATGGGTTCGCGCCCGACGCCGACGTGACGGCGACCGAGGTCACCTCGCTGGGCGCCGATGGCATGCGCTTCCGGCTTCGCCTCCCCGACGGCGAGGATGCGCTGGTGACGACTCCGGCGCTGGGTCGGCACTCCGTTCACAACGGGCTCGCCGCGGCCGCCGTGGGTCATGCGGCGGGGCTCGACGCCACGACCATCGCCCGAGGCCTGGCGCGTGGCTCCCGGGCGCCGCATCGGACGACCCTGGTCCAGACCGCCCGCTGGCGGGTGCTCGACGACAGCTACAACGCGGCCCCCGACTCGATGGCCGCGGCGCTGGACCTCCTGGCCACGCTGCCTGGCCGCCGGTTCGCGGTGCTGGGCGAGATGCTGGAGCTGGGCGACGACAGCGCCGAGGCGCACCGGGCGGTGGGACGCCTGGCGCCCGGTCGGGCCGATCGGCTGCTCGCGGTGGGCGCGGGCGCGACGGACATCGCCCGGGGCGCCATCGAGGCGGGCATGGACCCCGCGCTGGTCGCGACCCCCCGCGACCGCCACGCTGCCGCAGCCCTCCTGCTCGCCGAGGCGGCGGCGGGTGACACGATCCTGGTCAAGGCATCCCGGGGCGCGGCGCTCGACGAGCTGGTCGAGGCGCTCGTGGACGCGGCGGGCGGGCCGACCAACGGGCAGGGGATGGCGTCCGCATGACCGGCATGAGCCTGACCGCGGGCGCGATGCTCGTGGTGGGCTGCCTGGTCGCGTTCTTCCTCACCGTGCTGCTGTTCCCGCCCTTCATCCGGCTCATCCGCTCGTTCGGCATGGGCAAGCGCATCCGCGTGGACGGGCCGGAATCGCACTACAGCAAGGAAGGCACGCCCACCATGGGCGGCCTGCTCATCATCCTCGTGGTCGCGGCGCTCGCGGCGCTCCTCGAGATCATGCGGGGCTGGGGCAAGTTCATCGACCCGGGCGTGTTCGCGCCCCTCGCGACGCTCCTGCTCGTCGGCGCCCTCGGCACGGTCGATGACTGGCTCAACGCCCGCACCGGTGACGGCATCCGGGTCCGCCAGAAGCTCGTGTGGCAGATCATCGTGGCGGTGCTGGTGGCCTACCAGATCCAGGACACCTACGACATCCAGCGGGTCGTGGTGCCGTTCCTGGGGCCCTTCAACATCGAGCCGTGGCTGTACATCGGGTTCGCGGCGTTCGCCATCGTGGCCTCGAGCAACGCGGTCAACATCACGGACGGACTCGACGGGCTGTCGGGTGGCACGCTGGTGTTCGCGTTCATCGGCTTCATGGCCATCGCGGCGCTCAACCAGCCCCTGCAGCAGTCGAACCTGGCCATCCTGTGCGCGCTCATCATCGGCTCGCTGCTGGGCTTCCTGTGGTTCAACGTCCACCCCGCCGAGGTGTTCATCGGCGACTCGGGGGCGCTGGGGCTGGGCGCCACGCTCGCCGTGGTCGCGCTCGTGACCGGGCAGATCATGCTGCTGCCGGTCATCGGCTTCGTGTTCGTGGTCGAGACCGTCCAGGACATCGCCCAGATCCTGTTCTTCAAGTGGAAGGGGCGGCGGCTGTTCCGGATGGCGCCGCTCCATCACCACTTCGAGCTGCTGGGCTGGCCCGAGGAGAAGATCACCATCCGCTTCTGGATCGTGGGCGGCCTGTCGGCGCTGGTGGGCGTCGCGTTCTACCTGGGCACCCGGGGCACGCTCCGATGACCACGGCCTCGGGGGCGCCCATCGACCTCGCGCACCTCGACCTCGACTCGTTCGCGGGGCAGCCGGTCGCGGTGCTGGGGATGGCCCGCAGCGGGGTGGCGCTGGCCCGGTTCCTGGCGGACCGGGGCGCACGCGTGACGGCCTACGACGCACGACCCGCCGACGAGCTGGCGGACGCCATCGCGCGGCTCGAGGGACGAGCGGTCGAGCTCCGCCTGGGGCCCGACGTAGACCCGGCCGCGGTGCTCGAGGGCCAGGCCCTGGTGTGCACCTCGCCCTCGGTCAGCAGCCGCTTCCCGACCACGGAGCCGCGGCTCCGCGCGGCGCTGGGCGCGCTCGAGCACGAGGGTCGGGTGCCGGTGGTCAGCGAGGTGGACCTGTTCCTGCGGCTGTGCCCGGCGCGCACGGTGGGCGTCACGGGCACCAAGGGCAAGACCACCACGAGCTCCATGATCGCGGCGGTGCTGGCGCGCGGGGACGCACCGGTGCTGCTGGGCGGCAACATCGGCCGGCCGCTCATCGAGGAGCTGCCCGGGCTCACCCCCCGTCATCGGGTCGTGCTGGAGCTGTCGGAGCTCCAGCTGCCCACGCTCTCGCGCGGCACGCACATCGCGGTGTACACCCACGTGACCGCGGACCACGTGGACCGACACGGCAGCGTGGAGGCCTATCGGGCGGTCAAGCGGATCCTCGCCCGGCTGGCCCCCGCCGACGGGGCGCTGGTCCTGGACGACGAGGACCCCGTGAGCCGAGCCTTCGGCGAGGGGAGCCCCGCCGGCACGCAGGTGACCTATCGTCGGGGCGCGCCCCGGACGGGCGGCGTGGGCGTGGAGGACGGCTGGCTGGTGGCCGCGGGCGTGCCCGTGCTGGACGCGCCGGGTCGCACGGTCCACGGGCGCGTGCTGCCGCTGGATGCGATGCCCGTGCCCGGCTGGCACAGCGTGTCGAACGCCGCCGCGGCCATCGCCGCGGGCATCCTGTCGGGAATCGACGCCCGGTCCGTCCGCGCCGGCCTGGAGGCGTTCGGTGGCGTGGAGCATCGGCTGGAGCCGGTGGCCGTCTCGGATGGCGTGCGCTACGTCAACGACTCGCAGGGCACCCAACCGGATGCCGTGGCCGCCGCGCTGCGCGCGTTCCCCGCGCCCGTGGTGCTCATCGCCGGCGGGCGCGCCAAAGGGCTGGACATGGCCGAGCTCGCCACGGTCGTCGCCGAGCGTGCCGCCGCCGCGGTGCTCATCGGCGAGAGCGGCCCGGACCTCGAGACCGCGTTCCGCGCCGCGGGGCTGGCACGCACCCAGCGCGCCGGGACGCTGGAGGACGCGGTCGGGCAGGCGGACGCGGTCGCACGCGAGCTGCTCGGCGCGGCCGGCCCTGGCGCGACGGTGACGGTGCTGCTGTCACCCGCGGCCGCCAGCTTCGACATGTTCCGGGACTACGAGGCCCGCGGTCGGGCCTTCAAGGACGCCGTGCGCGCGCTGGTGGCGCGTCGCGGGTCGACCAGCGAGGAGACCCGTCCATGAGCGTCGTGGCGCGGCCCGTCCCCCAGGGACGCCGCCAGCGGGGTGCCTCGAAGCCGACCACCGAGACCAAGGGGAACCGGCGCTCGCAGGCGGTCGCGGCGCCGGTGGAGCGGATGGCGACCCGGGTGGCCACGCCCGAGACCAACGGCGGCCAGGTCAAGGGGCCCGTCCGGGAGCGCCACGAGGCGGACACCGGGGTCATCATCGCGAGCGTGATCCTCGCCGCGGTGGGCGTCGCCATGGCGTACTCGGCGGGCGCCGCGGACATCGCGCGGGGGATCCTGCCCAACACCCTCGCCCCGGAGCTGTTCTGGGTCTCCCTGGGCGTGGTGGTCATGCTGGTCGCGGGTCGCATCGACTATCGGTTCCTGCGGCTCGTGTCCGTGCCCGCGTTCCTGGTGAGCGTGGGGCTGCTGGTGGTCGTGCTCGGCCCCTCGCTGGGCATCCTGCATCCGGTGGGGGTCCGCGACTCCGCGCGCTGGCTGAGCTTCGCGGGGATCATCCAGTTCCACCCCGCCGAGATCGCCAAGCTGGCGACGGTCATCTACCTCGCGCACTGGCTGACGCGCCGGGGCTCGACCATCGGTGGGCTGCGCAGCGGCACCATCCCGTTCCTGCTCATCGCGGGCAGCGTCATCGGGCTCATCGCGCTGGAGCCGGACCTGGGCACCACGGGCGTGGTCACGCTGACAGCGTTCACGATGTTCTTCGTGGCGGGCGGCAGCATCTGGCAGCTGCTGCTCATGGTGCCGGCCGGCGTGATAGCGCTGGCGATGTACATCCAGACATCCAGCTATCAGCACGACCGATGGCTGACGTTCCTGAACCCGTGGGCCGACCCCGAGGGCAAGGGCTACCAGACCGTCCAGGGGCTCCTCGCCCTGGGCCTGGGCGGCGTGACGGGGCAGGGCATCGGCAGCTCGCGCGGCCCGGGGTCGCTGGCGCTGCCCGCCGCGGAGAACGACTTCGTGTTCGCGATGGTGGGCCAGGAGCTGGGCACGTGGGGCGGCGCGCTGGTCATCGCGCTGTTCGCGTTCATCGCGTGGCGGGGCATCCGGATCGCCCATCGGGCGCCCGACACCTTCGGGGCGCTGCTGGCCCTGGGCGTGTCCGTGTGCATCGTCTTCCAGGCGTTCATCAACATCGGGGTGGTGCTCCAGCTGGTGCCCCTGACGGGCATTACGCTGCCGTTCGTCAGCTCCGGCAACTCGTCGCTGCTGGTGAGCTTCGCGGCCATCGGCATCCTGCTCTCGGTCTCGCGCGAGACGCGTCAGACTGGTGACGATGACGATGCGCGTCCTGGTCGCAGGCGGTGGCACCGGCGGCCACATCTTCCCCGCCTTGGCCGCTCTTCGGGAGCTGGCACGGCGGCAGCCGGGTCTTGAGGTCCGCTGGCTGGGGGGCCATCGGGGCATCGAGGCCGAGGTCGTCCCGGCCGCGGGCTATCGGCTCGACCGCCTGGCGCTGCGGACCCTCCGGAGCGTCGACCTGTCCGTGGCGACCGTGACCGACCCACTGCGGCTCGCCGTCTCGGCGCCCCAGGCCGCGCTGCACATGCTCCGCTGGCGGCCCGACGTGCTGTACACCACGGGCGGCTACGTCGCGATCCCCACGCTGGCGGCCGCCGCCGCGCTGCGGGTGCCCTCGCTCATGTGGGAGGGCAACCGGCTGGCCGGTCGCAGCGTGCGCGCCACGGCGCGTCTGGCGTCGGCGCTCGCGGTGTCCTACGCGGGCACCAGCGAGGAGCTGCCCGGCCGACCCTTCGTCACCGGCACGCCCATCCGCGACGTGTCCGACCTCGACCGGGCCAGCGCGCGGGACCGGCTGGCCATCCCGGACGGGCTGCCCGTGCTGCTGGTGTTCGGGGGGTCGCAGGCCGTGCAGCGCTTCAACGCCGCCGTGACGGGCGCCGTGCCCCGGCTGGTCGAGGGCTGCTGCGTCATCCACGTCTCGGGGGAGGCCGGCATCCACGAGGCGACCACCGTCCGGGACGCGCTGCCCGAGGCGGTCCGCGACCGCTATCGCCCGTCGGCGTTCCTGCGCGAGGAGATGGGCGCGGCACTGGTCGCGGCGGACCTGCTGCTGGGGCGGGCGGGCTCCTCGACCATGGCCGAGGCGTCGGCCATCGGGCTGCCCGTCATCGTGGTGCCCTACCCCCATGCCGCCGGCCATCAGCGCGCCAACGCACGGGAGCTGGTGGAGGCGGGCGGCGGCACCCTGGTGGCCGACGAGGACCTCGACGCGGCGCGGCTGCTGGAGCTGACGACCCTGCTGGACGACCCGGTCGCGCTCGCGGGGATGCGCGTCGCGGCGCGCAGCGTGGGTCGGCCGGGTGCCGCATCCGTGACCGCCGACCTGCTCGAGGCGCTGGCCGCCCACGCGCCGCTGCCCGAGCGCGCTGCCGTGGAGGCCGCATCGCGGGCCGTGGCGTGAGTGACTCGACGACCGCCGCGCGCGCCATCGGGCGTCGGTTCGACGAGGCGGACAAGGTGCGCATCGGCACCGACATCCAGCGCCGGCTGGGTGTCAAGACCTCGCGTGACGAGCCGCTCGCCCGGTTCACGACGATGCGCGTCGGCGGGCGCGCGGACCTGTTCGCCGAGGTGCGCAACCTGTTCGAGCTGCGGGGCATCGTGCGCTATGCGCGCTCCCGCGACCTGCCGCTGACGCTCCTGGGCCGTGGCTCGGACGTGGTCATCGCAGATGCCGGAATCGGTGGCCTGGTGGTGCGGGTCTCGCCCCAGCAGGTGCGCGTGGAGGAGGGGCTGCTGGTCGCCGACGCCGGGTTGCCCATGGCCAAGGCGGCCACGCTGGCCAAGGAGGCGGGGCTCACCGGGCTCGAGTTCGGCCTGGCCATCCCGGGCACCGTGGGTGGCGCGGTGTGGGCCAACGCCGGCGCCCATGGTGCCGACGTGGCGGGCGTGCTGGTCACCGCCGGCGTCATCGGCGCCGAGGGCACGGAGGAGACGCTCGACCCGGCCGCCCTGGGGCTGGCGTATCGGGAGAGCGTGCTCAAGCACGCGCCGGAGACCCGCCCGGACGTGGTGACCACGGCCACCTTCCGGCTGGCACCGGAGCGACCCGAGGTCATCGCCGAGCGGCTCGACGAGATCCGTCGCTGGCGCCAGGCGCACCAGCCTCTGGGCATGCCGTCGGCGGGCAGCTCGTTCCGCAACCCGCCCGGCGACTCGGCGGGCCGGCTCATCGACTCCCTGGGGCTCAAGGGCCTCCGCGAGGGGGGCGCCTCGGTGAGCGAGAAGCACGCCAACTTCCTGGTCAACGACCAGGGCGGCACTGCGGGCGACGTGCGTCGGCTGGGCGAGCGGGTGCGCGCCACGGTCGAGCGTGACACGGGGGTGCGCCTCGCGTGGGAGATCGTGTTCCTGGGGGACTGGGGCGAGGCATCCGACTGGGCGGTCGCGCCATGACCCACCCGGCGGCCGCCTCGGGCTGGTCACGTCGGCTGTCGCCGACGTCCGTCGTGGTGCTGCTGGGCGGCCCATCGGCGGAGCACGACGTCTCGGTGGTGTCGGGGTTCGCGGTGGCTCGCGCGCTCGCCGACCGCGGCCACCCGGTGCGGGTCTGGCACATCGGGCTGGATGGCGGCTGGTGGTCGCTGCCGACCGAGCTGACGGACGCACCGCCCGACGCACGCGCGCTGGACGATCCGGCTGCCGTGGGGGCCACCGGGCCACTGGCCGCCGCCGCCGCCCTGGAGGCCATCGCCTCGAGCGTCGCCCGGCCGGTGGTCTTCCCGGTGCTCCACGGGCCGTTCGGCGAGGACGGCACGGTGCAGGCGCTGGTCGGCTCGGCGGGTCTGGCGTGCTGTGGCAGTGGCGTCGCCGCGTCGGCGGTGGGCATGGACAAGACGCTGTGCAAGCGCGTCTGCCAGTCGGTGGGGCTGCCCGTGCTGCCATGGGTCGACATCGGCGCGCTCGACTGGCGGGACCGCCGGCGCGAGCTGCTGGCCGAGCTGGAGGCGTTCGCGACGCGTCAGGCCGACCCCCGGCTGGTGGTCAAGCCCGCCCGCCTGGGCTCGTCCATCGGCATCGGCATCGTCCACCGGCCCGACGAGCCGCCGGAGCTGGAGGAGGCCATCGAGGTCGCCCTGGCCCATGGCGACCTGGCGCTCGCCGAGCCCTACCTGGACCATCCCCGGGAGCTGGAGGTGGCGCTCGTGGGCGAGGGCCGCCACGACCTCGAGGCGTTCGGTCCCGGCGAGGTGCTGCCCGGGCGCGAGTTCTACGACTTCGAGGCCAAGTACCGCTCGGACGCCTCCCGGACGCTGGTGTCCCCCGAGCTCGAGCCGGCCCTGGCGACCGAGGTCCGGCGTCTCGCGGCGGAGGCGTTCCTGGCCATCGGCGGGAGCGGGTTCGCGCGGGTCGACTTCCTGATGGGTCGGGACGGGGCCATCTGGCTGTCCGAGGTCAACACCATCCCGGGCTGCACACCCATCAGCCTGTTCCCGATGCTGGTGGCCGCCGCGGGCCATGACTTCGGCGAGCTGTGCGAGCGCATCGTGGCCCTCGCGCTCGAGCGCGAGGCCGTCGCGCCGACGCGACGGCTGCATCGCGCGGACCTGCCCTGACCGATGCCCCTGGGGAAGCGACGCCCGGTCGCTGGCCGACGGCCCGAGCCCGCCCGACCGCCCCAGGAGCGAGCGCAGGTGCCGTGGGCCCGCGTCCTCGGCGTGTTCGGCATGGCGGGCGTGGTCGCGGTCGGGGCATGGTTCGTGGGCGACCCCACGTTCCGCGTCGACCCGCGCACCGTGACCGTGACGGGTGCCCGCTTCACCGACGAGGCGGCCATCCGGTCGACCACGGGGCTGGTGGGGAACGTCCGGCCATCGGTGTTCGTGGTCGCCACGCGGCGCATGGAGGCGGACCTCGAGCGGCTGCCCACCGTGCTGCGCGCGGATGTGACCGCGACCCTCCCCGACAGCGTGGCGATCGCGGTCGTCGAGCGCACGCCCATGATCGCGTGGTGGGTGGGCGACCAGGGCTACCTCGTGGACGTCGAAGGCGTGGTGCTCGGGACCACCGACAGCATCAGCGAGGTCGAGCTGGGCGACGGGTCGACCGGCTCGGCGCTGCCGGCGATCGTGGACGACCGGGAGGGGGTCGCGCTGGTGCCCGGGGAGCGGGTGGACCCCATCGACCTCGAGGCGGTGCGGCTGCTGGGCGCCCTGACGCCGGAGCTGGTGGGCAGCGAGGCGCCGGCGCTCGACCTGACGGCCAACGACGCCTCGGGGTTCGTGCTCGCCTGGCCCGACCACTGGCGGGCGGTGTTCGGTCAGTACACCCGGACGCTCCTGCCGCCCGACCGGATCCCGGCGCAGGTGCAGTGCCTCCGGGCCCTGCTCGCCGACCGCGAGGGCACCGTGAACGGCGCGACCCTCGCGGTCTCGGCCGACCGGTGCGGGACGTTCGTGCCCGGCACGCCCGAGCCCATCCGGCGCGAGCGGCGCACGGAGCAGCCGGACGCGACGCAAGAGCCGTGATGATGCGACGATGGGGCCGACAGGGGTCGACCGGCGACCGGGCCGCCTGGCCACGCCGTGACGGAGCAGCCGGATGATGGGAAGGGGAGCGGTGGAGATCGAGGCCGTCCTCGTCGCGCTCGACGTGGGCACGAGCAAGGCGGTGGCGCTCGTGGGGGAGGTCACCCGCGAGGGTGCCATCAGCGTCATCGGCAAGGGCATCGTGCCTGCCAGTGGCCTGCGCAAGGGGGTCGTCAACAACATCGACCAGACGGTGTCGTCCATCCGCTCGGCGGTCGAGGCCGCGGAGCGGCTGTCCGGGATGCGGCTCGAGGCGGCGTTCGTGGGCGTGGGCGGCAGCCAGGTCGAGAGCCTCAACTCGCGCGGCGCGGTCGCCGTCAGCGGCCCCCATCGCGAGGTCAGCCGCGAGGACGTGGACCGGGCCACCGAGGTCGCGCGCGCGGTCACCATCCCGTCGAACCGGGAGGTGCTCCACGTCCTGCCGCGCGACTTCACCGTCGACGGCCAGGAGGGCGTCAAGGACCCCATCGGCATGAGCGCAGTCCGGCTCGAGGTGGAGACCCACATCGTCCACGGCTCCGCGACGGCGCTCCAGAACCTCACCAAGTGCGTGCGCCAGGCGGGCGTGCGGGTGGACGAGCTGGTCATCGCGTCGCTCGCGTCGGGCGAGGCGGTGCTCTCGGAGACGGAGCGGGAGCTGGGCGTCGCGGTCGCCGACATCGGCGCCGGCACCACGGACCTCGCGCTGTACCTGGAGGGCTCGCCCTTCCACACCTCGGTGCTGCCGCTGGGCGGGCTCAACGTGACCAACGACGTGGCCATCGGGCTCAAGACCAACCTGGTCGCGGCGGAGCAGCTCAAGCTCCGGTTCGGGACGGCGGACCCGTCCTCGGTCGCCGAGGACGAGCGAATCGCGCTGGACCTGGTGGGGGAGGAGGGCGACCGGACCGCGGACCGCATCGAGGTGGCGCGAATCATCGAGGCGCGCACCCGGGAGATCCTGGAGAAGCTGGGGGAGCAGATCGACAAGGGCTCCAACGGCATGCGGCTGCCCGCGGGTCTCGTGCTCACGGGTGGCGGGGCGCTGCTCGCGGGCAGCGCCGACCTGGGCCGCGAGGTCCTGGGCATGCCGGTGCGGGTCGCCACGCCGTCGGGCGTGGGCGGGCTCACCGACGGGTTGCTGTCACCCGCGTACTCCACATCCATCGGGCTGCTGTGCTGGGCCGCGCGCGTCGTGACCGCGCACGAGCCGGTGCGCTACGAATCGGCACCCGCGGGCGGCTCGCTGGGCCGCATCCGGGAGTGGTTCCGCACGCTGTTCCCATGAGCGTCGGGCTCGCCCGGCGTCGCGGCTGATGCGGCAGGAGCGGCTGGTCGTCCGCACCGGCGGGCGTCGCGGCCTGGTGGACCTCACGGGCGCCTGCGAGCGGTTCGTGGCGGACCAGGGCGACGGGCTGCTGTCCGTGTTCGTGCCCCATGCCACCGCGGGCGTCGTGATCATGGAGCTGGGGGCTGGCTCCGACACCGACCTCGAGGCGGCGCTCGACCGCCTCCTGCCGCGCGACGACCGCTATCGGCATCGGCACGGCTCGCCGGGTCACGGCGCCGACCACGTGCTGCCGCTGCTGGTGGCGCCGTCCATCACGGTCCCGGTGGCCGGTGGTCGTCTGGCGCTCGGCACCTGGCAGTCCATCGCGCTGCTCGACCCCAACGCCGACAATGACGAGCGCAGCGTGCTCCTGTCGTTCCTCGCCGGCTAGCGTCGCCGGCGTTCCTCCGGTACGGGGGTGCCACCCACGCGCCATCCCGGTCTATACTCGCCGGCACGCAGGGTCGAGGACCCGGCGCCCGGCCCATGGGTCAGGTCGTCGCCTTGCAGGCCGCGTGCCGTGCGGCGTGCCTATCACAGCCGGAGGAAACCCCACCATGGCCTTGCGATCGGACTCGGAGAACTTCGCGCTCATCCGGGTCATCGGCGTGGGTGGGGGTGGCAGCAATGCCGTGAACCGCATGATCCGGGCCGAGATGATGGGCGTCGAGTTCATCGCGGTGAACACCGATGCGCAGGCGCTCCTCCAGTCCGACGCGCCCCACAAGATCCGCATCGGCGACAAGATCACGCGCGGCCTCGGTGCCGGCGGTGACCCGGGCATCGGCCAGCGTGCCGCGGAGGAGGACACCGAGAAGATCGCCGAGGCGCTCAAGGACTCGGACATGGTGTTCATCACCGCGGGCATGGGCGGCGGCACAGGGTCGGGCGCGGCACCCGTCATCGCGGAGATCGCCCGCGACCAGGGCGCCCTGACCATCGGCGTCGTGACCAAGCCATTCGGGTTCGAGGGCGCGCGCCGCAGGCTCAACGCCGAGAAGGCCAGCGCCGACCTCAAGGACAAGGTCGACACGCTCATCACCATCCCCAACGACCGGCTCAAGGACGTGGTCCAGAAGGAGACGTCCATCATCGACGCCTTCCGGGTGGTCGACGACGTGCTCCGGCAGGGCGTCCAGGGCATCAGCGACCTGATCACGGTGCCGGGGCTCATCAACCTCGACTTCGCGGACGTGCGCGCCATCATGCGCGAGGCGGGCTCCGCGCTCATGGGCATCGGCCGCGCCGCGGGCGCCGACCGGGCGACCAACGCCGCCAAGATGGCCACGTCCAGCCCGCTCCTCGAGGCCAACATCGCGGGCGCCCAGGGCGTGCTGTTCAGCATCACCGGCGGCCCCGCGCTGAGCCTGTCCGAGGTGGAGGACGCCGCGGCGATCATCAAGGAGACCGCCGACCCGGAGGCGAACATCATCTTCGGCACGGTCATCGATGAGCGGATGGGCGACGAGATCTCCATCACCGTCATCGCGACCGGCTTCGACGCGTCGCGCAAGCGCGACGTCGGTCGGGCGACCACGCCGACGGCCGAGGTGGTGGCCGGTGCCAACGGCCGCGACTACCTGCGCGACCTGCAGACCGAGCGCGCCGCCGCGGTGCCCGTCGGCGTCGATGCCTCGCAGGCGAGCCAGCAGGCCGCCCAGTCGAACGGCCTGCGCGAGGCCTACCCGACCACCCAGCCACAGCAGGAGGCCGTGCGTCGACCGGCCCCCGAGGTCGAGGACCTGGACATCCCGGCCTTCCTGCGTCGCAACCAGGGCAACTGACGCCGGACCTCGCGCCTGACCCGGAGCTCGTCGCCCGGTTTGCCGCGGCGCGCTCGCGCGTCCTCGAGCGCATCGCATCGGCGGCGGCGCGCGTGGGTCGCGACCCCGCCGACGTGCGTCTGGTCGCCGTGTCCAAGACGTTCGGGGCCGACGTGGTCGGCGCGGCGGTCGCCGCCGGTCTGACGACCCTCGGCGAGAACCGGGTCCAGGAGGCCGAGGCCAAGGCGCCGGAGTTGCCGGACGCGGTCGAGTGGCACCTTGTGGGCGGGCTCCAGTCGAACAAGGCGGCGCGGGCGATTGCCCTCTTCGATGTCATCCAGGGCGTCGACTCCCTCGCCCTCGCACAGCGGCTCGACCGGCTGGCCGACGGGCGCCAGGTGCGGATCCTGCTCCAGGTCAACGTGGATTCGGACGATGCCAAAGGCGGATTCACTCCCGCGTCGGTCGTCCATGCGCTGCCCGAGGTCCTCGCCCTGCCCGGCCTTCGGGTCGAGGGTCTGATGACCGTGGGCCTGCTGGTCGGGGGCGCGGAGGCCGCGCGCCCCACGTTCGTGCGGCTGCGCACCCTCTCGGAGCGGCTCCGCGCGTCGTCGCCCGGCCTCGGCGCCGATCTGTCGATGGGCATGACGGACGACTTCGAGGTGGCCGTGGAGGAGGGGTCGACCATCGTGCGCGTGGGCCGGGCCCTGTTCGGGTCGCGCCCGACGCCCGCCGTCGACACGGCTCCTCCCGACCTCGCGTCGTGACCGGCGCCGGGCTCCTGGGCGTCCTGCGGCTGGCCATCGGCATCGTCTGGCTGCTGGTCCTGGGGCGGGTGCTCCTCAGCTGGGTCGACCCGACCGGGCGGTCACAGCTGGGCCAGACGCTCTACCGGCTGACCGAGCCGATGCTGGCGCCCATCCGGTCGGTCCTGCCGCGCACCAGTGCGCTGGACCTCTCGCCGCTGGTGCTGTTCCTCGTGCTGGGGGTGCTCCTGCGGGTCGTCCTGTGAGCGGGTCGGCTGGGTCGTGCCGGTTTGGCGTGCGACTGACGCCGCGAGGCGGGCGCGACCAGGTCACGGGCGTGGACGCCGAGGGGCGGCTGCTGGTGCGGGTGGCCGCGCCGCCCGTGGACGGTGCCGCCAACGAGGCGCTGGTCCGGCTCCTGGCACGAGAGCTGGGCGTGGGTCGGACGGCGGTCGTGGTGGAGGCCGGCGCGACCGCGCGGGTCAAGCGGCTGCAGGTGGCGCTGTCCGCGGAGCATGTTCGGTCCCGCTGGCCCGGCGTGGACGTCGTGGGGGAGTAGGGAGGGCCCCAGTGCGCCGTCCCGGGTGGTGCGGCCGAACGCCCCTGGGCGCCGTCCCGGGTGGTGCGGCCGAACGCCCCAGGGCGCCGTCCCGGGTGGTGCGGCCGAACCGCCAGACCGCTGCCACGGCAGGGCCAATGCGGACGCCGAGCCGTGGCGGGCGCCATAGACCCGTCCCGGGAGGTGGTATGGCGGCACGGGCGCCCCGGCCTGAGCGTGGGCCGGCGCGCCCGGGGTGCCGGGCGAGGGAGCCGAGGCGCGTACGCCCCGCCTGGCCGGGCGTATGGCGGGAGCGGCGAGCGGGCGCGTGGTCGGGAGCGGCGAGCGGGCGCGTGGTCGGGAGCGGCCCCACGCCAGTGCATGCGACGCCTCCGGTATACTCCACCGCTCAGGGCGATTGGCTCAGCGGTTAGAGCACACGGTTCACATCCGTGGGGTCACTGGTTCGAATCCAGTATCGCCCACCACGATGACCTCGACCGAGGCGGGGAGTGCGAGGACGAGACCTCGTCTCTCCGCCTCGTGCGTCATCTCGACGCTGTCGTTGCGATGCGAGCCGCCCCCCTGCGGCATCCGCTTCTGGTCGGCCTCGCACCCTGATCGACGCCAGCTCGCCCGCCACGAGCAGTCCTCGACGCCATCCTGGTGCCGTGGGGACGTCATCACTGGGGGATGTCGACCTCGGTGACGAGGAACAGCTGCTCCGGGCAGTCGGCGTTGGGCCGGACGACCCACGCCGGGATTGCGGGGCCGGCGCCCGTGTCGCTCCAGGGGTCATACCCGCCGAAGGCGCCGTCGAACAGGTCGCCGTTCTCGAGCCACAGTGACCCGGAGTCAGCCGGCAGGTTGTGGAAGCGGATCCGCTCGTGTTCTGGGTCCCACGTGACCTGGCCGTCGCTGAACGCCAGCGTCACGCGCGAGTCGCGTGCGTCGCCCACGCCCTGCATCGTGACGCACCGCTCGCCGATCACGAGGCGGACCTTGCCGTCGGTCCCGTAGCCGGCGGAGATGTCCCGCGCGCTCACCACGGCCATCGGTCCCCACTCCTCGGTGGGCGCGACCGCCACGGTGGGCGATGCCGAGGAGGCCGGCGATTCGCAGGGCTCGAGGGACGGCGTGGGGGCAACGGCCCCTGACGATGCGCCGGGATCCGCGCTGGACGCGGGGGAGCCGCTCACCGCCGGCGAGGCCGGTGTGGCGATCAGGCTGAGCCGGACATCGCCGTAGCGCTCCCGGAGCTCCGCCTGCCGGGCGCAGGATCCGGGAGATGCGATGCCGATCGATAGGGCGTTGCCTGGAAGGTCGATGTCCACGGATGTCACGTATGGCACCGATCCGGCATCGATGTCCTTGTGCACGCGCTGGGCCACGCCAGTCAGCGCCGCCTCGGAGTAGTCGACCCGGACGATCGAGACAGGGACCCACGACCCAAGGCGCGAGAGGACGTCCGCGATCTGCGCGTCGGTCGCGTGGTACGTGAACGCGAACACCGCGCCGTCATCGGTGACCCAGGCGCCCCCGAACGTGTCATCGAGGCTCCGCGCGTAGTCGCGGGCAGCCGTGACGGCGTCAGTGAGTTGATTCCCGCCCGGGCTGGGCTGCGCCACGGTAGGGCTCGGCCCCGACGCACCAGAGGCGGCGCCCGCCCCGGTCGTCGGTTCTCGCGGCACCTGCATGCTCAGGCCGACATACGCCCCGACCAGGGCAATGACCGCGACAGCCATGAAGACGCGGATGGGTGTGAACATCGTCGGGTACCTCCTGTCGCGGTTCGGCACGCCGGGTCGGACCGACATCCGGGACGACCGCGGCGGGATTGGCACGACGTGCGCGTGGGCGAGCAGCGCCTGACGGGCCGCATGGCGGACCGCGGGGTCGGGGCCGGCGATGTCATCGCCGAGCGGTCGCAGCAGGTCGAGCTCATCCATCGCCGTACGGGACCTTCACTCGGGGCTCGTCAGGTAGGTATCGCCCGGACGCGACGATGAGTTCACGGACCTGCGCACGGGCGCGATGAAGGCGCGAGCGGACGGTCCCGACGGGGATGCCCAGGGCGACGGCGATGTCCTCGTATCGGAGGTCGGCCCAGGCATACAGCAGGACTGCGTCGCGGTCACCCTGCGACAGCCGAAGCAGGGCCTCGGCGAGCACCGGTGCCAGGGCCCTCGCATCGAGGCGGTCCTCGACACCCGTCAGGCCGCCGTCCTCCGTCCTAGGCCTGTCGATGCGCGCGTACGCGCGCAGGCGTCGGCCCTCTCGCCGGCGGTGGTGCCGGACGAGGTTGGTGGCGATGCCGTACAGCCAGGGCCGCGCGTCTCGCCGGGCTTGGTCATAGCGCCCGCGGACGTCGAAGGCGGTCGTGAAGGTCTCGGATGCGAGTTCGGCCGCGTCGTCCGGGCCGACACGCCGGGCGAGGTAGCGATAGACGACGTCGTAGTGGCGGTCGAAGATCGCGGCGAACGCCTCCGCCTGACGAGCGAGCGAGCCATCACTGCGGCGTCGGGCCAGTTCTCCATCAATGCATGTTGCCCGCACCGTCATTCACGGTTCACCGGACGACGCGCGGCGAGCCGGCGCGTGCATCCGCGGTCGGGCAGCCACCCCCCAGGGCTTCGAGAGGCGACTGTGCACGGAGATGGCCGACGCCGTTCCTCGCCCTGTTCGAGGCCAGGCAGGGCTGGCCGCGCCTGTCAGGCGTCGAGCGTGCGCAGCCGTCCCACGGTGGCCTGGACGCCGGCCCGGACCGCCCGGTAGCGCGCCAGCACCGCCTCGTCCGCGGGGACGGGGTCGATGACCAGCCGGTCAGGGGTCGCCCAGCCCGCTTGGACGCCGATGGGGTCGGTGCCCGCGAGCGCCGCGGCCGCCTGTGCCGCCGCGCCCCGTGCCACCAGGTCGGGGTCGGCGGGCACCAGCACCCTGCGGCCCGACAGGCGTCGCACGGTCTCGCGCCAGGTCGCGCCGCGTGCGCCGCCGCCGATGACCACCACCGGCGCGGCCGGGTCGAGCGGGTCGGAGCAGGCGCCGATGGCGTCGACCGCCTCGAGCAGCCCGATGACCGCGCCCTCGTAGGTGGCCGCGAGGATGGCGCCCGGCGCCGTGTCGTGCCGCAGACCCAGGATGGCCGCCTGCGCGTCGGGCAGGTTGGGGGTCCGCTCGCCATCGAACCAGGGGAGGGCCACCACGCCGTCGCTGGGCGTCACGGCGTCCCGGTCGAGCCCTAGCCAGCCGGCGACGCGGTCCACGGCGAGGGTGCGCTTGAGGGTCGCCGGAGCGGCAGGAAGTGCTCGGACGCGTCCGCGAACCCGGCGACCATGCCGCCGGGGTCCACGGGGCGCGAGACGCTCACGGCGTACGCCACGCCTGACGTGCCCAGACTGATGACGGGGGTGCCGGCGCGCCTGAGGCCCAGCGCGGCGCCCGCGTTGTCGCCCGAGCCCGGGCCCACCGGGATGCCCGCGCGGATGCCCAGGAAGGCCGCGGCGGCCTCGGTGACCGTGCTCGCGACCCCGTCGGGCGGCAGCACCTCCGGCAGCATCGCCGGGTCCAGCGCCACGCCCGGCATGCCCATCCCTCGCTGTCGTACGCGCCCACGCGTCGACCACCAGCTCGTCCCCGAGGCATCGCCCCGGTCGGTGACGCCGCGGCCGCACAGGCGCTCGGTGAGGAAGTCGGGGGAGCCGCACTCGCGCGCGTCGCCGCCGCCACCGCCGGCTCCGGTCTCGCGGAGCCATGCCCAGCGGGTGACCGTGATGGAGGGCACCGGCACCGAGCTGATGCGGTCGCCCAGGCCTTCGCGCCCGAGGGCCGCCACCAGTCGCTCGGTCTGTGGCCCCGATCGGGTGTCGTTCCAGAGCACCGCGGGTCGCAGGGGTCGCCCATCGGCGCCCAGGACCACCAATCCAAAGCTGCTGGGCGGCCACGCTGATGGCGCGGATGTCGGCCGCGCTCGGTCGCCGCGAGCGCGTTGTCGCGGAGCGCGGACCACCACAGCTCCGGGTCGGTCTCGCGTGCCCCGCCGCTGTTCGTGACCACGTGGGACGCCTTGCCGTTGCCGGCGACCGTCACGCCGCTCGAGGCGTCGATGACGACCACCGTCGTCGACTGGGTGGAGCTGTCGACACCTGCCACCAGGTCAGCCACGTACATCCTCCTCCGCTCGGGCCCCCTTCGACCTGATGATACGGCGCCAGCCGGGCCGGCCGGCGTGGCCGAGCGGCCGCGCGATCGCGTCGAGCCGGTCGGTGATGTCCGTCAGGTCGGGGGTCGCGACCAGGACCGCGAGGTAGCTCCGGTCCTCGAACAGCGGATGTCCTGGCCGAAGTACCGTCGAGGATGATGGGGAACATGTTATGAGCGACATGTCCTGGTGAAGGTCTGGCGCGCCCGCGGGCGCCTCGCCTGGCAGGTACATCGCGAGCATCACGCCGGCTTGCGGCCAGCTCGGCGTCGGTGGCCGTGCTCCAGTCGAAGCCGTTCTGGTTCCGCGAGTAGCGGTCGATAGGCCCTTCGTCAGCCGACACGATGATGATGGGACGCTCGTCCTCTCGGCACGGCGAGCAGCTTGCTCACGAGCTCCCGATGCGGTCGTTGGTGTAGCCATCTGGGCCGCCTCGCCCGCCGCGGAGTACTTCTCGAATCCTCCTCGGACAGCTCGGAGTACTCGCCGTTGGCCTTGAACACGCATGGGCTTCGTGGGGCAGCAGCACGTGCCCGAACACGAACTTCTTGCCGGGCTCGCCGCTCACCCGGTCGAGCTCGTTCCAGTCGAACAGCGCGGCTGCCCGATGCAGCAGGTGGTGGGTGGCGGGGCCTTGACGCCCATCAGCTCGATGGTGGGGCCCAGGGTGGTGTCGTCGAGCAGTGCCGAAGTCGCTCTGGCTGCTGAGCACGGGGTTCTCGTCGGCGATGCTGTTGGTCTTGGTGGGCGCGAACCAGCTGCCGATGTGGACGTACCGGTAGCTCCCGGGGCCCTGGAAGAACCGGTCGATGGCATGGTCCTGGAGCATGTCGTTGAGCGGGTTGAGTCATCCGAATCGGCGCCCATCTGCGCCGCGAGGTCGTCGAGGTAGGTCATGTTGAGCGTCGCGGCCAGGGACATCACCGTCCGGCCGTAGTTGGCGCGCCCCTGACGTGCCACCGCGAAGCCCTGGCCCTCGAGCCATTCGGGGAGGTCGTTGTCGACGCCTGCGGAATCGAGCATGGCCTGCTCGTCGCCATAGCGGTCGAACACCAGGAACCACACGTCGCGCGCGCCGGCGGCGGGCGTGGGTCGCTCGGTGGTGGTGGGGGTCGCGGCGATGGTGCCCCTCGACAGCTGGTGGGGCACGATGTCCAGCATCGTGAGGGCCACCAACAGGACCGCCACCACGTTGACCGCGGTCGTCAGCGTCGCGATCCGGCCCGGTCGGAGCCGCCACGCCAGCAGCGACACCCCCACGAGGACCACGAGGCACGCGCCCAGGAGCACGTCGCGTGACAGCCCGAGGGGCTGCGCGAGGTCCCGGATGTAGCCATACGCGAACCAGATGACCACGCAGGTCGAGGCGATGAGCGCGCCGCGTCGCAGGTCACGCAGGACCGCCCCCGCCATGAGCGTGATGACGATGGCCACCGTCGCCGCTCGTAGGATGGGCTGGTAGGTCTCGCCCAGGGCGACCTCGGAGAGGTTCTGGGCGAACAGGAACAGCACCGGGTAGGCGGCGAGCAGGATCGGGTGGAAGGGGAACGGCCGCAACCTGGCGCGCAGCCCGCCCCGGGCCACGGCGCCCGGCGGACGACCCGCCTGTCGGACCAACCCCGTCCGGTCCGCACCCACGGACGGGGCGCCCGCGGCGCCCCCGGTGCTCTCGGGAGGTGTCGTCACGGCGCGATGATGCACCGGACCGCCCGAGCCTGCCCACAGCGTGGGGTAGGGGACGACCCACCTGCGGCGTCGGGTGCGAGGCGAGCCGCGCCACGCCGAACCTCGCCAGCCGCGTCGGTGCTATGGTGCGATGCGCAGGATCTGACGCGCTGCACACACGCCGTTGACATTCACGAGGTCCGAGATGCACCTCCACCTCTTCGCCTACCTTGACCTGGCGTCCGGGAGCATGATCATCCAGGCCGCCATCGCGGGCATCGTGGCCGTGCCCATCCTGTTCCGGAACCAGCTCCGACGGCTGCTCGGCCGCACCAAGCCCTCCGACGAGGCCTCGGTCGACGAGCCGGTCGCGGGCGCCACCGCCGACCCGCGCCCGGATGCCCATGCGGATGGCTCCGACGCAGGACATCCTTGACCACAGCCCCCGATACGGCGACGCCCGAGGCATCGCTCGCCGGCGGCTCCCCACCCTCGGCGTCCCCCCCGGTCGCATCGTCGCCCGGCACCAGTCGCCACCAGGCATCGTGGCGGGACCCCGCCGGCTTCGTCTATCGCCGCGACGGCGCGCTGTTGCGGCAGGTCCAGCCGGCGTGGGCGGAGGAGTGGGCCGCGTTCGCCGCGAGCCCGCTGGCCAAGCGTCTCGTGGACGCCGGCCGGCTGGTCGGCTGGCAGGACGCGCCGCTCGCCGACGCGTTCGACGAGTCGGCGGCCGCGGTCATCCGACCCGAGCTGGTGCCGTTCGTCAGCTACCCCTACGAGTGGACGTTCGGCCAGCTGCGTGACGCGGCGCTGCTGACGCTCGACGTGCAGGCCGCCGCCATCGCCGCCGACTGGACGCTCAAGGACGCGACGGCCTACAACGTGGCGTTCCGGGGCGTCACCCCGGTGCTCATCGACCACCTCTCGTTCCAGCGTCTGCCGGCCGACTCGCCCTGGGTCGCCTATCAGCAGTTCTGCGAGCACTTCCTGGCGCCCCTCGCGCTGATGGCTCGTCGCGACGTGCGCATGGGGCGAATGCTGCGCGACCAGCTCGATGGCATCCCGCTCGACCTCGCGGCGACCCTGCTGCCGGGCCGCACCAAGCTCCGTCTGGGCCTGGGCGCCCATGTCCATCTCCACGCGCGGTCCCAGCGGTCGCACGCGGGCGATGCCCGCAAGCCCACCGAGGTGCGGCTGTCGCGCTCGCGGCTGTCGGCGCTCGTCGAGAGCCTGCGCGGCACAATCGGCGGTCTGCGTTGGGAGCCCGAGGGCACGGAGTGGGCGGACTACGCCGACAAGGGCCACCTCAGCTACGAGGGTGGCACGCCCGACGCCAAGGAGGCCATCGTCCGCGACCTGCTCGCGGCTGCCGGACCGGGTGCGGGTCGGACCTGCTGGGACCTGGGTGCCAACACCGGTCGGTTCAGCGCCATCGCCGCCGCGCAGGGCTACCGGGTGCTGTCCTTCGACATCGACCCGGCGGCCGCGGAGCGCCACTACCGCGCGTTGCGCGCGGCCGGCCGCACCGACACCACCCCCATCGTGATGGACCTCGCGGACCCCTCCCCGGGGCTCGGCTGGGCGGGCCGCGAGCGGGCCTCGCTGGTCGAGCGCGCGAACGCGGACGTGATCCTCGCGCTGGCGCTGGTCCACCACCTGGGCATCGGCCGCAACGTGCCCCTCGCCATGGTCATGGGCCTGTTCGCGGACCTCGCGCCCCAGGCCATCGTGGAATGGGTGCCCCGAGGCGACCCCATGGTCGACATCCTGCTGGCCTCGCGGGAGGACGTGTTCGTCGACTACACCACGGAGGGCTTCGAGGCGGCGGTCGCGTCGCGCTACGACGTCGCCTCGCGCACGCCCATCGCCGGCAGCCCGCGCGTCCTGTACCACCTGGTGCGCCGCTAGACTCGCCGGTGCGCCGCCCGCGCGCGCCGCCGTGCCACGCCTTGCCCACGCTCGGGCTACGCGTGCGGCTCGTGCTCCCGTCGGTAGGGGACCGCGGTGACGACCGTGTCGGGTCGGCCCAGGAGCGCCCCGCGCAGCCGCCGCGAGGTCTGGTTGTAGAGCAGCCGCTCCCACCAGTGGCTGGCCACGTACTCGGGGACCACGACGATGGTGAGCGTGTCGCTGCCGGGGTCCGTGACGTCCAGCCACGTCACGAAGGGCCGGATGAGCGAGCGATACGGCGATTCCACGATGACGAACGGGACGTCCGGGAGCGTCGCGGCGAACCGGTCGCGCAGCGCCTCGCCCTCCTCGCGGTCCTCGGTCACGTGGACCACCTGGACGTCGGGTGACATCGCGCGACCCACCTGCACGGCCTGGATCACCGCCCGGCTGAGGTCCGGGACCGGGATGACCACGCGCTCGCGCCGGTCGGGCGGTCCGAACCGGACGCCGGGCTTGACCTCGAGCTGCGTCTTGGCATGCGCGTACTGCCGCTCGATGAACAGCATGATGAGCACGAGGATGGGGATGATGACCGCCACCAGCAGCGACTGGGGCGCCTTGAACACCAGCACGACCACCAGCACGACGCCCGTCAGGACCGCGCCCACCGCGTTGATGGACAGCCCCCAGCGCCAGTTCCTGCCCCGGTCCTTGAGCCAGTGGACGACCATGCCGCCCTGGCTGATGGTGAAGCTCACGAACACGCCCACCGAGTAGAGCGGGATCAGGGCGTGGGTGTCGCCACCGAAGTACACCAGCAGCGAGATGGCGACGGCGCTCAGGATGACGATGCCCAGCGTGTATGCCAGGCGGTCGCCACGGAACGCGAACTGACGGGGCATCAGGTCATCCTGGGCGAGGATGGCGGCCAGCCGCGGGAACGCGTTGTACGAGGTGTTGGCGGCGAGGATGAGGATGAGCGCCGTGAAGCTCTGGAACAGATAGAAGCCCAGCGAGTCGGCACCGAACACGGCGCCCGCGACCTGGGCCACCACCGTCTGCTCCTCGTTGGGCAGGATGCCGAAGCCGTCGGCGAGGAACGTGATGCCCACGAACAGGATGCCCAGCAGGATCGCCATCACGGACAGCGTGGTCGCGGCGTTGCGGGGCTCGGGCCGCTGGAAGGCCGGCACGCCGTTGGCGATGGCCTCCACGCCCGTCAGGGCCACGGAGCCGCTGGCGAACGCGCGCAGCACCAGCAGCAGGGTCACCGGCTCGAGCACGTTGGGTGCGCCCGGCAGGGGGTCGCTGAGGCTCACGCCCTCGCCCTGGACGGCGATGCGGAACACGCCCATTGCGATCATGACCAGGGTGATGCCCACGAACAGGTACGTGGGGACCGCGAAGATGTTCCCGGACTCGCTGATGCCGCGCAGGTTGCCGAGCGTCATGAGCAGGATGAACACCACGCCCATGAGCACGCCCCAGGCGGCCAGCTCCGGGACGGCGGAGATGATCTGCTGCACCGCTGACGAGGTGGACACCGCGACGGTCAGGATGTAGTCCACGAGCAGCGCGCCCGCCGCCACGAGCGCGGCCAGCTTGCCCAGGTTCTCCCGGCCCACGGCGTACGCGCCGCCGCCGTTGGGGTACGCATAGCAGATCTGGCGGTAGCTCGTGGAGACGATGGCCAGCATGATCGCGATGGCGATCGCCACCTCGAGGCTGACCGTGAGCGCGGCGACCCCGGAGATGATGAGGACCCGCAGGATCTCCTCGGTGGCGTAGGCGCTGGAGCTGATGGCGTCCGAGCTGAAGATGGCGAGCGCCTTCTTCTTGGACAGTCGCTCGGCGGCCTCCTCCTCGCTGGCCAGGGGCCGACCGATGAGCACGCGACGCAGCGCCGCCTCGGCACGCCCCACGGCCGTGGTGGGTGCCGCGGCGGCCGGCTTGGCGGTCAGGACGCCCTTGCCCGTGTAGCGGAAGTAGGGCGCGTGCGGTCGATCGACGACCACGCGTCGGTCGCCGGGCTTGTTGCCGCGGAGTGGCTTGCGGCCCCCGATCACCGGTCGTTCGACCGCGTGCCCAGGTCGCCACCCGTGGGGTCCGCCGGCCGGGTGCCCAGCAGGTGGGGGTCCTCGCGGCGATAGGGCACCGCGGTGACGACCGTGCCTGGGCGGCCGAGCAGCGCGGCGCGCAGCCGCCGGGCGGTCTGGTTGTACAGCACGCGCTCCCACCAGTGGCGCGCCACGTACTCCGGGATGACCACGATGGTCATGATGTCCGGGTCGCGGAACGTGACGTCGAGATAGGTCACGAAGGGCTGGACGAGCGCCCGATACGGTGACTCCACGATGACGAAGGGTACCCCGGGGAACTGCCGCTCGAAGGTGCGTCGGAGCGCCTCGCCCTGGTCGAGGTCCTCGGTGACGTGGACCACCTGGACGTCCTCGGAGAGCGCCCGCCCCACCTGGATGGCCTGGACCACGGCGCGCGACAGGTTGGCGACCGGGATGACCACGCGCTCGCGCTTGCGGGGCTCACCGAACACGAGGTCCGGGCGCACCTCCAGCTGCTGGCTCATGCCCTCGTACTGGCGCGCGATGAACCGCATGCCCAGCACCAGGATGGGGATGAGCACGACGACCAGCAGCGACCCGGGCGCCTTGACCGAGACGACCACGACCGTGATGACGCCGGTCACGACGGCGCCCACCGCGTTCACGCTGAGGCGGCGCCGGAAGCCCGGCGGCCGCGTGCGGAGCCAGTGGCGGACCATGCCCGACTGGCTGATGGTGAAGTCGATGAACACGCCCACCGCGTACAGCGGGATGAGGGCGTCGATGTTGGCGCCCGTGATGACCACCAGCGTCATGGCCACGCCACCCAGGGCCAGGATGCCGACCGTGAACGCGAGGCGGTCGCCACGCATCGCGAACTGGCGCGGGATGTGGCCGTCCGAGGCGAGGATCGCGGCGAGCCGCGGGAAGGCGTTGAACGAGGTGTTCGCGGCGAGCACCAGGATGAGCGTCGCGAAGGTCAGGAACAGATAGAAGCCGAGCGACGGGTTGCCGAACACGTGGCCCGCGATCTGCGCGATGACCGTCGTCTCGTGGATCGACTGGATCCCGAACTCGCTGGCGAGGAACGTGAGGCCGATGAACAGCGTCGCCAGGAGCGCGGCCATGACGCCCAGCGTCGTCGCCGCGTTGCGGGACTCGGGGGGCTTGAACGCGGGCACGCCCGTGGCGATGGCCTCGACGCCCGTGAGCGCCACGGCGCCCGATGCGAAGGCCCGCAGCAGGAGCAGCAGCATGGCCACGCCGGTCATGTCCTGGATGGCACCCGTCTCGACGGCCACCGGGGTGGCACGGCCCTCGACCACGATCTGCCAGGTGCCGATGCCGATCATGAGCAGCGCCATGACCACGAACAGGTACGTGGGCGCGGCGAAGATGTTGCCGGACTCGCGGACGCCCCGGAGGTTGCCCACGATCATGAGCAGCACCGCGAACACGGCGATCTCCACCTGGATGGGCGCCAGCTCCGGGAGCGCGGCGACGACCTGGTCGCTCGCAGACGAGATGCTCACGGCCACGGTGAGCACGTAGTCGATCATCAGCGCGGATGCGGCGACCAGCGACGGGATCTCCCCGAAGTTGGCGCGAGACACGGAGTACGAGCCGCCCCCCGTGGGGTAGGCGAGGCACACCTGGCGATAGCTGATGGCCACGATCGCCAGCAGCGCCGCGATGGCGATGGCCACCGGCACGCTGTAGGCGAGCGCGGCGAGGCCGCCGCCCACGAACAGCGCCAGCAGGATCTCCTCGGTCGCGTAGGCGCTGGAGCTGATGGCGTCCGAGCTGAAGATGGCGAGGGCCTTGGCCTTGGACAGCCGCTCGCCGGCCTCGTCCTCGTTGGCGAGGGGCGCCCCGATGAGCGTCCGCTTGACCTGGTCGAAGGCGCGCCCCATCGCGGTCGTGGGTGCGCTCGCCGCCGCCTTGGCGGTGAGCACGTTCTTCCCGGCATAGCGGAAGTACGGGGCATGCGGTCGTTCGACACGCACGCGCCGGTCCCCGGGCTTGTGGCCGCGCAGCGGTTGGCGCCCGCCGATCATCCGGTGTGATGCTCCGAGTGGTGGCCGGGGGTGGGCTCCCCCGACGGATCAGGCAGTGTCGCGGGCGTCCCGGCTCAGGCCGATGTGGCGAGCCGCCGCAGCACGGCGGGCAGGATCCCGCCTTGGCGGTAGTAGTCGAGCTCGATCGGGCCATCCAGGCGGCAGATCGCCCCGAACGACCGCTCCGCCTGCCCGTCGCGGACCACGACCCGCAGCTCGCTCCGGGGTCGCAAGCCGGTCGCCAGGCCGGTGATGTCGAACGCCTCCCGTCCCGTCAGGCCGAGCGACGCGGCGCTCTCGCCGGGCAGGAACTGGAGGGGCAGGACGCCCATGCCCACGAGGTTCGAGCGGTGGATCCGCTCGTAGCTCTGGGCGATGACGGCCCGCACGCCCAGCAGCCGGGTCCCCTTGGCCGCCCAGTCGCGGGAGCTGCCGCTCCCGTACTCGGTGCCCGCGAGGATGACCAGCGGCGTCCCTTCGGCGGCGTAGCGCATCGCGGCATCGTAGAGGGTCATCGCCTCGCCGTCCGGCTGGTGGGTCGTGAACGGCCCCTCCTTCTCGGCGAGCGCGTTGCGCAGCCGGATGTTGCCGAACGTGCCGCGCATCATCACCTCGTGATGGCCGCGGCGCGCGCCATAGCTGTTGAAGTCGCGAGGCTCGACGCCGTGTGCCTGGAGCCACCGGCCCGCGGGGCTCCACGCCGGGATCGATCCCGCCGGGGAGATGTGGTCGGTGGTCACCGAGTCGCCCAGGACCGCCAGCGCGCGCGCGCCCAGGATGTCCGAGACCGGCTCGGGGGTCGCCGACAGACCCTCGAAGAACGGGGGCAGCGCGATGTAGGTGGAGGTCGGGTCCCAGGCATAGCGGTCGCCGGACGGGACGGGCAGCGCCCGCCAGCGCTCGTCGCCCTCGAACACCGACGCGTAGGTGCGCCGGAACAGCTCCGGCGAGATGGCGTCCGCGATGGACGCGCGGACCTCCTCCGCGGTGGGCCAGATGTCCGACAGGAACACCGGCCGGCCGTCGCTGCCGGTGCCCAGGGGCTCGGTGGTCAGGTCGATGTCGACGCGCCCCGCGAGCGCGAACGCGACCACCAGGGGCGGCGAGGCGAGATAGCTCGCCCGGACCAGGGGGTGGATCCGACCCTCGAAGTTGCGGTTGCCCGACAGGACCGCCGCGACCACCAGCTCGTGCTCCTCGACGGCCTGGGCGATGGGCGCGTCGAGCGGGCCGCTGTTGCCGATGCAGGTGGTGCAGCCATAGCCCACCAGCCCGAAGCCCAGCTGCTCGAGGGCCGGCATGAGCCCGGCGCGCTCGAGGTACTCGGTCACGACGCGGGAGCCGGGCGCGAGGCTGGTCTTGGCGACGGGTGACGTGCGCAGCCCCTTGGCGACGGCGTTGCGGGCAAGCAGGCCGGCGCCCACCATGACCGTGGGGTTGGAGGTGTTGGTGCAGCTGGTGATGGCCGCGATGGCCACCGACCCGGTGCGCACGACGGCGCTGCCGTGCTCCGTGCCCACGCTGACGGGCCGATAGAACGGCGGCTCGGCAGGCGCGACGGGCGGGGCCGGGACCTCGTCCACGGCATCGGCGGTCGCCCCCACGAAGGCGGGCGGGTCGCTGGCCGGGAACGACTCCTCCGAGGCCAGCTCGACCACGGTCTCGCCGCCCTCGACGTCCGCGTGCTCCGCCGCCGCCTCCACGTCGGTGGGGTACAGGCCGTGGAACGAGTCGCGGAGCGCGGCCAGGGCCACCCGGTCCTGCGGCCGGCGCGGGCCGGCCACGCTGGGCTCCACGGTCGACAGGTCGAGCTCCAGGGTCTCGTCGAAGTCGGGCCCGGGACCGGGCCAGCGCCACAGCCCCTGCTCCTTGGCGTACGCCTCCACCAGCGCGAGCAGGTCCGCGTCGCGACCCGTGAGCCGCAGGTAGGCGAGCGTCTCGTCGTCGATGGGGAACAGCGCCGTGGTCGCGCCGTACTCGGGCGACATGTTGGCGATGGTGGCGCGGTCGGCAAGCGCCAGCGAGGCCAGCCCGTCACCAGCGAACTCGACGAACGAGCCCACCACGCCGTGCGCGCGCAGCATCTGGCTGATGACCAGCACCAGGTCGGTCGCGGTGGCGCCGCGCGGCAGCACGCCCGTCAGTCGGACGCCCACCACGTGGGGGAGGGGCTGGTACAGCGGCTGGCCCAGCAGCACGGCCTCCGCCTCGATTCCGCCCACGCCGTAGCCCAGCACGCCCAGGCCGCTGATCATGGTCGTGTGCGAGTCGGTGCCCACGAGGGTGTCCGGGAAGGCGAGCGTCTGACCATCGACCTCGCGCACCTGGACGACCCGCGCCAGGTGCTCCAGGTTGACCTGGTGGACGATGCCGGTGCCGGGCGGCACCACGCGCAGGTCCCGGAACGCCGTCTGGGCCCAGCGCAGCAGCTGATAGCGCTCGGTGTTGCGCTCGTACTCCCGGTCCACGTTGAACGCGAACGCGGTGGGCAGCGCGTACTGGTCCACCTGGACCGAGTGGTCGATGACCAGGTCCGCGGGCACCAGCGGGTTGATCCGGGAGGGGTCGCCGCCGAGCGCCGCCATGGCGTCGCGCATCGCGGCCAGGTCGACCACCGCCGGCACGCCCGTGAAGTCCTGGAGGATGACGCGCGCGGGCAGGAACGGGACCTCCGCCTCGGCGGCGGCGCCTGGGCGCCACGCGGCGAGCGCCCGGACCTCGTCCTCGGTGACCACGTCGCCACCGGCGTTGCGGAGGACGTCCTCGAGCAGGATCTTGACCACCATCGGGGCTCGGTCCAGCCCCGTCATGCCGGCCCGGTCGAGCCGGCAGATGGTCAGCTCGCGGTCGCCGACACGGAGCCGGGCGCGCGAATCGAAGGGGTCGTTCGGACCTGCTGCTGCCATGGGTCAAGCCTCCAGGTGCCCTCGCCGTTGGGGCGGGGCGATGTCGGCTCCTGGCGGGTGTGCCCGTCCCGGGTCGATCGATGGGATGAGTCGGGCCGAGTATACGCTCCGCGGTGGGCGGACGACAGGGCATCGGCATCGTGGGCGGGCGCGCCGGGACGGCGCTGGCGCTCGCGCTGGTGCCGGGCAGGCTGGCCGCCGGCCGGCGTGTCGAGCCGGGACCCTGCGCGTCGGGCGGCGCTCGGGGACCGCCTGGCGGGCGTCACGGTCATGGCCCAGCCGCGCGAGGAGTGGCCCTGGCGTCGCACCTGGTCATCCTGGCCGTCCCCGATGACGCCACCATCCGTGATGTCGCCGCGGGCCTGGGCGCCCGGCCCGGGTCGGTCGTGGCCCACCTGAGCGGCGTGCATCCGGCTCCGTGCTGCGGGACGGGGAGGTGGCGCAGGGGTCGCGGTGGGCGCGTTCCATCCGCTGGTGGCGTTCGCGGACGCGGAACGGGGAGCCGATGCGCTGCGTGGCGCGTACGTCGCGCTCGACGGGGACCCGGAGGCCATCGAGGCCGCTGCGGGCGATGGGCGAGGCCGTGGGCGCCCGACCGGTGGTGCTGGCGGGTGGCGACGGCCAGAGCATCGGCCAAGGCGGCGCACCACGCGGCGGTCCTCGCGGCAGGCGGCTTCGTGGCGCTGCTGGACGCGATGCGTGGAGCTTGGGCGCGCCGCGGGCCTGGACGAGGCGACGTCGAGCTGGTCGAGGTGTACGGCTCGCTCGTGCGCCAGGGTCTGGCCAACGCCGCCGCCCTGGGCGTCGACGCGGCGCTGACGGGGCCAGTCCCGCGCGGCGACGTGGGCACGGTCGCGGCGCATCTGGAGGCCATCGCGGCATCCGCGCCCGACGTGTGGACCTACGTCGCGCTCGGCCGACGCCAGCTCGCCATCGCCCGCCGACACGACGCACCCGCAGACGAAGGCGACCGCCGCGCTGGACGTCCTGCTGGGCGCCTCGGACGTCCCGCGCACTCGCTGATGGGACGACCCCCCAGCTGCATCGGGACGATCCCCGGCGAGCGGGCGCCGGGACGAGCCTGCCCTCGCGTCCCGGACGCCGCTCGGGTGCCATCGGGGGATGCAGCACGAGGTGGGCATCCGACGCGGGACCGGGGCGCGCTTCGTGCTTCCCGGGAGCCACCAGCGCGACCCGCGATCGGGCCTGCTGCGGCTCTTCCGGTGCGCTCCCAGCAGGGTCGGGCGATGCGCGCGGCGGCCGCCACCCAGCCGGTGCGCTCGCCGGCTGCCGCCCGCTCGGCGGCAGGGACCGCCGCCCGGCGTCACGTGGAGCCCCGTCCTGGTGGCGCCGGATCGCACCTGCTGGAGCCGCCGCGCGCCCGCCTCCGCGACCCGCGCGGGGCCGCGACCCCATGGCGAGGCTGACGGACCAAGGCGGGCGGCGGATGCCGTCGCCGCGCCACCTCCGCTGGCGGTGTGGTCCTCCGACAGGTCGCGTCGGGCGGGAGCTATTCTCGGTCGCCGACATCGCGGAAAAGGCGTGATGGCGTGACCTGGTCGCTGCCCAGGGGACGCCCAACGGCGGCGAGACCATCGAGCAGACCGCGCTTCGCGAGGTGGAGGAGGAGACGGGCCTCCAGGTGCGCATCCTGGCGCCCATCGGGCCCATCAGGTACTACTTCGTGCAGTCGGGGACGCGGATCCACAAGACGGTCCACTACTACCTCATGGAGGCGGTGGGCGGGGACCTGAAGCTCCACGACCACGAGTTCGACGAGGTCCGCTGGGTGCGCACGGACGACGCCTCCACGCTCATGACGTTCCCGACCGAGCGCGAGGTGGTGGCGCGCGCCCTGCCCCTCGCCGACGAGGCCTGAGCCCATGACCGCCCAGCCTCGACGCACGCCCCTGTTCGAGGAGCACGTGGCCCTGGGCGGACGGCTCATCGACTTCTCGGGCTAGGAGCTGCCGGTCCAGTACTCGGGCATCGTGGACGAGCACCGCCGGGTGCGGTCGTCGGCCGGGCTGTTCGACCTGTCCCAACATGGGCGAGGTCTGGGTCGCGGGGCCCGGCGCAGGCGATGCGCTGGCCCATGCGCTGGTCAGCGACCCACGCACGCTCGCCGTGGGGCGTGCCCAGTACTCGCTCCTGTGCGCCCCCGACGGGGGCGTCATCGACGACCTCATCGTGTATCGCACCGCGCCCAGGCGGTTCCTGGTGGTGCCCAACGCCTCCAACGCCGCAGTCGTGGCGGCCGAGCTGGCCACGCGCGCCCGGGGCTTCGATGCCATCGTCGACGACGCGTCGGACCGGACCGCGCTCATCGCCGTCCAGGGGCCACGCGCCCTGGAGCTCCTGGCGGCCCTGGTGGACGCGCCCATCGGGGAGCTGCGCTACTACGCGGGCCTCGAGGCGCACGTCGCCGGCGTCCCGGCGTGGGTCGCCCGGACCGGCTACACCGGCGAGGACGGCTTCGAGCTGTTCGTGGCCAACCAGGACGCGGTGCCCACCTGGCGCGCCGTGCTGGGGTCCGCGCCGGCGGGCGCGCTGCTGCCGGTCGGTCTCGGCGCCCGCGACACCCTGCGTCTCGAGGCGGGCATGCCGCTGTACGGCAACGAGCTGGACCTGGACACCCACCCCGACGAGGCACGTCTGGGCCGGGTGGTCAAGCTGGACAAGCCGGGTGGCTTCGTGGGCCGCGACGCGCTCCTGGCGGCGCACGAGGCCGGGCCCCGACGCCTGCTCGTGGGTCTCGTGCTCCGGGAGCCCGGCATCGCCCGTCACGGCTACCCCATCCTGGCCCCGGACGCCACGCCCGGCGCGCCCGGGGAGCCCATCGGCATCGTGACCAGCGGCTCGCACGGCCCACGCTCGGCACGGCCATCGCCGTAAGGCTACGTGCCGCCCCTCCCTCGCGACCCCCGGTACCCATGGTGGCATCGGCATCCGGAGCTCCACACCCACCGCCGAGGTCGTCGAGCTGCCGTTCCATCGCCGACCCCGACCGACCGGCTGACACCGGCCGCCGTCATCGACGCCTGACCAGAGGAGACGCCGCTCGTGGATGTGCCCAGCGACCTGCGCTACAGCGACGACCACGAGTGGTTGCGCCCGGAGGGCGGCGAGGGGCTCGTGGGCATCACCCGGTACGCCGCCGACGAGCTGGGTGACGTCGTGTTCGTGGAGCTGCCCGCCGTCGGCCGGACGCTGACGCGTGGCGAGACCTTCGGGGTCATCGAGTCCGTCAAGACCGCGAGCGACCTCTACTCGCCCGTGAGCGGCGAGGTCATCGCGGTCAACGGCGAGCTCGCCGGTGCGCCCCAGCTGGTCAACGAGGCGCCCTACGAGGGTGGCTGGCTCGTCCGGCTGCGGCTCGCCGACCCGTCCGAGTCCGAGCTGCTCCGCGACGCCGACGGGTATCGCGCGCTCATCGGCGGCTGACGACCAGATGGCCTACCAGCCCCACACGACGGGGGACCGCGAGCGGATGCTCGGGGCGCTGGGCATCGACTCGGTCGACGCGTTGTTCGAGGACATCCCGGCGACCGTCCGGGCGACCGGCCTCGACCTGCCCGACCCAGGCCGGCTTCGTGGTCGGCCTGCTGCGCTGACCGGCCTCGCCGGGCGAAGCGCCTGTCGGCGCTCGGTGTTCCTGGGCGCGGGCGTGTACCACCATCACATCCCGGCCACCGTCGACGCCATCATCAGCCGGGGCGAGTTCGCGACCGCCTACACGCCCTACCAGCCGGAGATCAGCCAAGGCACGCTCCAGACGATCTGGGAGTACCAGTCGCTGCTCGCGGAGCTGACCGGGCTGCCCGTGGTCTCCGCATCGCACTACGACGGCGCCACCGCGACGGCCGAGGCGGCGCTCATGGCCATCCGGGCCACGGGTCGCACCCGCGTGCTGGCCAGCCGGGCGATGCACCGCCGCCTACCTCGACGCCACCCGGACCTACCTGGGCGACGACGTCCACACGCCGAGGAGCTGCCCACGCTGCCCGATGGCACCACCGACCTGGCGGCGCTGGAGGCCGCCCTGGCCGACGCCGACCGCCCGGTCGCGGGGTCCTGCTGGGCCAGCCCAACGCGTTCGGCGTCCTGGAGCCGATGCGCGCAGCCGCCGACCTCGCGCACGCCGCGGGCGCCCTGTTCGTGGCCGTGGTGGAGCCGGTCAGCCTCGCGGTCCTCGCGCCACCAGGGAGTACGGCGCGGACATCGCGGCCGGCGAGGGGCAGCCGCTGGGCATCGCGCCCCGGTACGGCGGGCCGTACGTGGGCATCCTGGCATCCACCGAGCCGCTCACCCGGCAGATCCCGGGACGCCTGGTGGGCGCACCACGGACGTGGATGGCCGCCGCGCGCCTATGTCATGACCCTGCGCGCGCGAGCAGGACATCCGTCGCGAGCAGGCCGCCAGCAACATCTGCACCAACGGGCGCTATGCGCCCTGGCTGCAACGGTATACATCGCCACCCTGGGGCCGCACGGCCTCGCCGACGTGGCTCGGACTGGCGCGGCAGCGGCACGCCGCCTGGAGCGGGCACTCGCGGCGGCGGGCGTGCCGCGGGTCCGCGGCCCCGTACCTCAGCGAGTTCGCGAGGAATTGCGGGTGCCGGACGCCGAAGGCGACCCACGCGAGGCCTCCTGGACGCGGGCGTGCTGGCCGGGCTGCCGCTCGCCCGGTGGTACCCGGATGACCCGGCGCTGGCCGATTCGCTGCTGCTCGCCGCCACGGAGCTGACCACCGACCAGGACATCGACCGACTGGTGGCGGCGCTCGCGGCACGCTCGGCGGTGGCGGCATGAGCCTCGCGGAGCGGCCCATGGACGTGGGCCTGGACCAGCGCCCCCGCGATGGCGGCACGCTGGGCCCCCGCCGCTCCGTGGGCGCCGAGCTCCAGCCCACCATGGCCGAGCTCTCGGTGCCGGGCCGGCGCACCGACCAGGTGCCCCACGCGCCCGCGGACGCGCTGGAGGGCATCCCGACGGACCAGCTGCGTGCGGCGCCCGCCGGCCTGCCCGAGCTGTCCGAGCCGCAGGTGATGCGCCACTTCACCAACCTGTCGCATCTCCAACCCTTCGAGTGGACGGCGGGTTCTACCCGCTGGGCTCGTGCACCATGAGCACAACCCCGCATC
The DNA here is from genome assembly GCA_046328155.1 of Chloroflexota bacterium. GTDB lineage: Bacteria > Chloroflexota > Limnocylindria > Limnocylindrales > CSP1-4 > JAFMJV01. The sequence goes on along the minus strand of JAXLXC010000010.1, from coordinate 37,220 downwards.
AACGAGGCGGCCGCCGAACTGCCCGGCTTCGCGCGGCTCCACCCGCTGGCACCCGACGCGCTCGCGCAGGGCACGCTCCAGCTGATGTGGGAGCTCCAGGCGATGCTCGCCGAGATCGGCGGGATGCACGCGACCACCCTCCAGCCCGCGGCGGGTGCCCACGGCGAGCTGACCGGAATCCTGGTCATCCGGGCATATCACCGCGCCCCGGGCGACCTGGCGCAGGACGAGGTCATCGTGCCCGACTCGTCCCACGGCACCAACCCGGCGACCGCGTCCATGGCGGGCTTCCGGACGGTGACCATCCCGTCCGCCGCGGACGGCGGCGTGGACGTGGACGCGCTGCGGGCGGCGCTGGGGCCGCGGACCGCCGCGGTGATGCTCACCAACCCGTCCACGCTGGGGCTGTTCGAGCGACGCATCACCGAGGTGCTCGAGGCGACCCATGCCGCGGGCGGGCTGGCCTATATGGATGGCGCGAACATGAACGCCATCCTGGGTCGCTTCCGACCTGGCGCGGCCAGGTTCGACGTGATACTTCAACTACCCACAAGACGTTCTCCACGCCCGCACACGGCGGTGGTGGGCCCGGTGCCGGCCCCGTGGCCGTTGCCGAGCACCTCGCGGCGTACCTCCCCGAGCCGCTCGTGGTGCGCGAGGACGACGGCAGCTTCCGGCTCGAGCGGCCAGGGGAGCGACCCGGGACGATCGGCCGGATGCGCGCCTACCAGGGCAGCCTGGGCGTCCTGGTCCGTGCATACGCATACATCCGGACGCATGGCGGTGCGGGGCTGCGACGCGGTCAGCGAGGACGCGGTGCTCGCCGCGAACTACCTGCGCCAGCGGGTGGGCGAGGCGTGGGAGCTGCCGTACCCGGGGCCCTGCAAGCACGAGTTCGTGGCGTCCGGCCGACGGCTGCGCGAGGAGACCGGGGTGCGCACCCTCGACGTCGCCAAGCGGCTCATCGACCACGGGTTCCACCCGCCCACGATCTACTTCCCGCTCATCGTGGAGGAGTGCCTGCTCGTGGAGCCCACCGAGACCGAGACGCTCGAGGACCTGGACGCCTTCGCGGAGGCGCTGCTGGCCGTGGCTCTCGAGGCCCACGAGCGACCCGAGCTGCTCCACGAGGCGCCACTCACGACGCCCGTGCGTCGGCTGGACGAGGCGACGGCCGCCCGGCGACCCGAGCTCCGATGGCGACCCATGACCGGCGCCGAGACCCCCTGCCCGCAGTGACCGGATGAGCGTCGCGCGATGGCGGGCGGCCGGGGCCCTGTGCCTGGTCCCCGCCCTGGTGGCGGGCTGCCTGTCCATGGACGAGCCCCCGCCCACCGCGAGCGTGCCGCCCCCATCGGCGCATGCCAGCGTGGCACCGCCCACGGTGACCCCGTCGGAGGCGCCCCGGCGCCAGGACGAGCTGGTCATCGCGGTCCCGGAGCTGCCCGACAGCCTCCTGCCGCCCGCGACGGACCTGGCCGATGGCATCGCGCTCGACCTGGTCAACCGGAGCCTGTACCGACTGGACGACCAGCTGGTGCCGCAGCCGGACCTCGAGCCCGAACTACCGCGACGTGCGGCGACCGTTCGGCCCTGGACGAGCTCAACCTCTACGAGCACTCGGCGCGGGCGGCGCCTGGTGCTGGTCATCGTCGATCTACCTGGCGGCGTTGATGGGGTGCATCGACCTCGCGCGATGCGCGGCCTGCAAGCTGGGCAACGACCTGTGCAGCACGGCCTTCCTCCTCGAGTCCGGAGGTCGCCCAGGACAGGACCGCGGTGGCGCTACCTGAAGCAGCCGTTCTCGCCACTCCTCGCGGAGGTGCTCGCGCGCGCTTCCCGTGCTCGACATGACCGCAGTCGATGGTGCCGCGACCTCGATCGTGGGCGCGGCGGGCGAGCTCGACCCCACCGCCCCCGACGACCTCGTCACCTCCGTCTACCGCGCGATGGGTGCCGACGACTGCCTCACGGAGCAGCCGCCGGATGGCTGTCGGATGGTCGACCATCGAGGCCGATCTCGAGGCGATGCTGACGCAGGCGGGGTGGCGCTGCCGCGCCTGGGCCCGTTCACCGACTCGACCGGGCAGGTGGACGCCGCCGCCTACGCGGCCGCGCTCCTCGACCGGGTTGCGGCGCTGGGCCAGGTCCTCACCGGCGAGGGCCGTGACCGCCGCGCTGCGGCGCTCGGCCTGCTCGACGGGTTCGTGCCCGCGTTCGGCGCCGGACCCTACCGCGTCATCTCCGTGGCACCTGGGGAGCGGATGGTGCTGGAGCCCGTGCCCGGGCAGTCGGACCCGCCGTCCATCGGTCGTGTCGTGCTCCAGGCCGTGGCGGACACGTCGATCGCCGTGACGATGCTCCAGGCGGGCGACGTGGACTGGGTGCCACGCATCGACCACGCGCTCGCCGACGCCATCAACGGCTCGGGCCGGCCGGCGACCGCCGGGCTGCGCCCGCTCGAATCGTCGTGGCTCGTCGTGTTCAACACCCGCAAGGGCCATCCGTACGCCGACGCGCTGACGCGGGCCGCCTTCGTGGCGTGCATCGATGCCCCCGGGCTCACCGCGAGCGTGGGTGGCGGCGAGGCCATCGTGGCCGACACGCCGCTCGCCGCAGGCTCCTGGGCCATGGGGCCGGCGAAGGGGCGCGGGCGTGACGTGGCATGGGCCGAGCGGCGCCTTGACTCGGCCGGCTGGACGATGGGCTCGGATGGCATCCGGGTCCGCGACGGGCAGCGCCTGTCCACCTCGGTGGCGCTGCGAGGCAGCCAGGTGGCGCTGCTGGCGATGATGCAGGCGGCAGCCGGGCAGCTCCGCGAGTGCGGCATCGAGCTGGCCATCGAGGACCTGGACGTCACCGGCGACCGGCTGCTGCAGCAGATCCGCTGGCCCAACGACTTCGTTTCCGCTGATCATGCTGCGTGCCCTGGGCGCCGCCCCGATGCCGACCTCGAGGCGTTCGAGGCGTCGCGCGACCTCCGAGGACCGTCCGTCCGACTTCAACCCCGGCGGCTTCAAGTCCTCGGGCGTCGACCGGCGGGTCGCCGAGGCGCGCGAGACGCTCGACCAGGACGAGCGGACCACGCTGTACGGCGAGGTCCAGGACCTCCTGACCACCGAGGCACCCGCGTGGTGGGTGTGGTACGAGACGGGCTGGTCGGCCATCGCCGACCGCGTGCGGGACGCGGACGGGGAGGCCATCGACCCATCCCAGGCCCGCTACGAGCACGACGTCCGCTCGTGGACGCTGCTGCCCATCGCGACGCCGACCACGTCACCGGGTGCGTCGGGAGCGGCACCGGGGCCGTCCGGATCCGCGGGCGCGGTGGCGTCGGCGAGCCCCGTCGCACCCAGCGAGGCAGCCTCCGACGCGCCTTGACAGGCGAAAACGGGCCGCTGCTATGATGCCGCCACTTGCGAGGCCCCCAGTGGGAGCCGCGTGCGTCGGAGCACGTGGATCGGGGCCCCTGCGATGTCCTGCGCGAGCGTGGCCGCTTGGTGTCACGACGCAGGGGAAGGAGGAAGGACGTCGGATGACTCCTGCGAAGCGGCGAGCAGCCACAGCGCTCGCCTCGCTCACCCTCGCCGCGGCCGCGTTGGGCGGCAGTGCGGTGGCCCAGAGCCCGGCTGCGGGCACACCGGGCGGCACGATCGTGATGGGCGAGTGGCAGGCTGCGAGCCAGCTGCACCCACTGTTCACGAACGCGTTCGCTGACACCGAGGCCCTCACGCCCTCGTGGCGCGGCCTCTACACCATCAACAATGATGGCGACTGGGTGCCGGACCTCGCGGCCTCGGAGATCCCCTCGATCGAGAACGGCAACCTCATCCCCGATGCGGATGGTGACGGCTTCCAGGTCAAGGTCGACATCAAGCCCGGCCTCAAGTGGTCGGACGGCGAGCCCATCACGCTCAATGACGTCGCCTACATGTGGACCCTCGCCAACGAGGTCGCCAAGGCTGGCGTGGGCTGCACCGCCTGCGTCCAGTACGACCCGCTCATCGACGGCACGCTCACGGGCGACGCCCTCCTCGCCGACGACAACCGGCTCATCGAGTCGTGGAACGTCGCGGACGACGGGCTGACCGCCACGGTCACCTTCAAGCACAACTTCGCGGGCTGGCTCGGCCCCGTGGGCGCGGTGTTCCTGCCGGAGCACTTCTTCAAGGACATGAGCCCGCAGGACCAGTCGACGGCCATGTCGGTCGGCACCGACACGCTGCTCACCGTCCCCGCCAACGGGCCGTTCGTCATCACCGCCTCGAGCGCCGATGGCATCGACTACACCCGCAACGAGAACTGGACCAACACCGCGGCGCCGCTGCTCGACCAGCTGCGCTTCCGGTTCTTCGGCTCCAAGGACGGCATGATCACGTCGTTCCTCAACGGCGAGATCGACCTGGCGCTCGACATGACCCAGGCCGACTACCCCGCCATCTCGGGCGTCGACCCCTCAATCGGTCGCGCGGACCTCGACTCCGTGTGGCAGTACGAGCACCTCGACCTCAACACCACCCGCCCGGGCCTCGATGACGTCAACGTCCGGAAGGCCGTGGCGATGGCCATCAACAAGGAAGACCTCATCTCGGTCCTGTTCCCCGGCACCGAGCTGGAGCCGGCGTGCTCGCAGGCGCCTCCAGGCACCTGGTGGCGCGCCGAGGTCGAGTGCCCGCCGTTCGACCCCGAGGGCGCGGCCAAGATCCTCGACGACGCTGGCTGGACGGTCAACTCCGAGACCGGCCTGCGCGAGAAGGACGGCGTTGCCCTGCGCTTCCAGATGTGCACCTCGTCGGGCAACCCGACGCGGCTGACCACCATGGGCAAGGTCAACCAGTACCTCAACGCCATCGGCATCCCGAGCGACATCCAGACCGCGGACGCGGCGAGCGTCTACTTCGCGAGCTGGGCGGACACCACGCCAGAGACGCAGTGCTCCATCTACCGGGGCACCTACGACGTGGCGCTGTTCGCGTACGTGGTCGGCGGCGACCTGTACTCGAACTACTTCTTCACCTATCACACCTCCATGATCCCGCCGGCCGGCAACAACACGACCCGGATCAGCGACCCCGACCTGGACGCCTCGCTCGAGGCGCTGGGCAAGGAGATCGACCAGTCTGCGCAGATGACGGCAGCCGCCACGATGCAGCAGGTCCTGGCCGCGGCAATCCCCGAGATCCCGCTGTACTACCGCGCGGAGACGACCGGCGTGAGCAATCACCTCGGCGGCTACGATCGGTTCAACCCCAGCTCCGCCGGCCCGACCTGGGACGTCGAGCATTGGTCGTTCATCCCCTGATGACGGCAGGCTCCCCGCGAGTCTGACCCGGCATCCCGGGATCATGCGTGTGGGCGCTCCCTTGGTGGGGCGCCCACACGCGTCTCCCCCGCACCTGACGCCGCCCCGCCATCACGGCAGGGTGCGATGTCGTGGCACGTGGCCGTCCATGGCGGCACGCGCCCCCATCGCGGTGTCCGTGCCCATCGAGGTCCCCTGACCCGTGCTTCGGTTCATCACGAGCCGCGTCCTGCAGGCGATCCCCGTCCTGTTCCTGATCTCCCTGGTCAGCTACGGGCTCATGGCGCTCGCGCCCGGCGGCCCGCAGGCGCAGTTCAACCAGAACCCGCGCATCAGTCAGGAGCAGGTCGACGAGTGGCTCCGCAGCTGGTGCCTGGAGCGCGACCCGGACGCGGTGGGCATCGTCCGCCAGTACCTGGGGTGGCTCGGCATCTACAACTGCGAGACGCAGTCGCTGCTGTCGGAGCAGGGGCTGCCGAACATCCTGCCGACGGCGCTGGGTGGCGGCACCAACGGCATCCTCCACGGGGACTTCGGGTTCTCCATCCAGTCCGGGCGTCCCGTGCTGGACCTCATCACGGAGCGCATCCCCGCCACGGTGATCCTGATGGTCACCGCGCTCGCGATATCCGTGACCATCGCCATCGTCATCGGGGTGGTCGCGGCGGTGAAACGCTACTCCCTGTTCGACCAGGGAGCGACGCTGTTCAGCTACATCTTCTACTCGCTGCCCACGTTCTGGCTGGGGCTCATCCTCATCTACATCTTCGCGGTCAACCTGCACTGGTTCCCATCGCAGGGCATCGTCAACCCCCGGGAGGCGCCCGGCGCCTTCAACTCGGCGGCCTACTGGAAGGGCTTCTGGGCGGACCCGCTGCCCAACATGCTCGACATCGCCCAGCACCTGGTGCTGCCCGTGGCGACGCTGGTGGCGGTGAGCATCGCGGCGGACAGCCGCTTCGTGCGGTCGTCGATGCTGGACACGCTGAGCCAGGACTACGTGCGCACCGCGAAGGCCAAGGGCCTGCCGCGCCAGCGCGTCGTGTTCCGCCACGCGTTCCGGAACGCGCTGCTGCCCATCATCACGGCGGTCAGCCTGGAGATCGCGTTCCTGTTCTCGGGCGCCATCGTGACCGAGACCATCTTCTCGTGGCCGGGCATGGGGCGGCTGTTCTTCGAGGGCATCACCGACCGGGACTACTTCCTGCTCATGGGCATCGTGCTCATCGGCTCGGTGTTCGTGGTGCTCATGAACCTGGTCGCTGACGTGATCTATGCCGTGGCAGACCCGAGGATCAGGTACTGATGGGCGGCGCCATGGACCCGCGCGCCCGTCAGGAGCGAGTCGCGGACATCATGCAGAACCGCGACGAGGCGGACCAGGACCTCGAGTCCCTGGAGATGCTGGCCCCGGCGGTCCAGGAGCAGTCCGGCGAGCACGAGGTCGCCCTCAAGTCGCTCAGCCAGTGGCAGCTCGCGCGTCGCCGCTTCCTGCGCCACCGGCTCGCCCTGGTGGGTCTCGTGATCTTCACCATCATGCTGCTCATCGCCGCGTTCGGGCCCATCATCGTGCCCTTCAACCCGCTGTTCTTCCCGGGCGCCAGCAAGCCGGGTGGCGACCCGCCGTCGCTCGTGCACATCTTCGGCACGGACCGCGACGGCCGCGACGTGTTCGCGATGGTCATCAACGGGGCGCGCATCTCCATCGTGGTGGGGCTGTTCTCGATGCTCATCGCGGGCTTCGTGGGCGTCATCGTGGGCGCCATCGCCGGCTGGATGGGCGGCCGGGTGGACAACATCCTGATGCGCCTCGTGGACGTCCTGTTCGCGATCCCGTTCCTGTTCGTGATCCTGGTCGCAGCGCGCTTCTTCGGCCGGGGTGACGTGCTCTCGCTGGTGCTGATCTTCGGGCTGCTGTCCTGGGCGCTCATCGCTCGTCTGGTGCGCGCATCGTTCCTGTCGCTCCGCGAGTCCGACTTCGTGGATGCCGCCCGGGCCGTGGGCGTGGGCGGCGCGCGCATCGCCTTCCGGCACATCCTGCCCAACGCGCTGGGCCCCGTCATCGTCTCGATGACGCTGCTCATGGCATCCAACATCGTGCTCGAGTCGTTCGTGTCGTTCCTCAACTTCGGCATCTCCGAGACCCAGATCAGCTGGGGCAACGCGTTGTCCAACGCCCAGAACGCACTTAGCCTGGGGAACTGGTGGTGGGCGTTCTTCCCGGGCATGGCCATCGCGCTCACGGTCATCGCCATCAACTTCGTGGGGGACGGCCTGCGTGATGCGCTCGACCCCAGGACACGGGAGTGACCCCATGACCGTCGCCTCCACCACCCAGGAGACCACCACGCCCGCGGACGGCGGACAGCCCGCGGACGCTGGGCTGCTGCTCGAGGTCCAGGACCTGCGGACGCACTTCCACGTCATGGACGGCGTGGTGCGCGCGGTGGACGGCGTCTCGTTCGGCGTGGGTCGCGGTCGCACGCTGGGCGTGGTGGGGGAGTCGGGCTGCGGCAAGTCCGTCACCGCCATGACCGTGATGCGGCTGCTGGACATCCCCCCTGCGCGCATCGCGTCGGGTCGCATCCTGTTCGAGGGCCGGGACCTGCTGGCGCTCCCCGAGGACCAGATGCGCAAGCTCCGCGGCAACGAGATCGCGATGATCTTCCAGGAGCCCATGAGCAGCCTCAACCCGGTGTTCAACATCGGGACCCAGATCAGCGAGGCTGTCCGCCTCCACTTCGGGGTGGGCAAGCAGGAGGCGCTCGACCGCTCCATCGAGGCGCTCCGGCTGGTGGGCATCGCGTTCCCGGAGCGACGCGTCAAGCAGTACCCGCACGAGATGTCGGGTGGCATGCGCCAGCGCGTGATGATCGCGATGGCGCTGGCCTGCGAGCCCAAGCTGCTCATCGCGGACGAGCCCACCACGGCGCTCGACGTGACCATCCAGGCGCAGATCCTGGACCTCATCCGGACCATCCAGGAGCGCACCCAGACCGCGGTGCTGCTCATCACCCACGACCTGGGCGTGGTCGCCGAGATGGCCGACGACGTGGTCGTGATGTATGCCGGCCGGGTCGTGGAGCACGGCACCGTGGCCGAGGTGCTGCTCCAGCCACGCCACCCCTACACGGAGGGGCTGCTGACGTCGATCCCGTCGAAGGGCATGCGAGGCCAGCGGCTCAACGTCATCAAGGGATCGGTGCCCAACCCGTTCAACATGCCCACGGGCTGCAACTTCGCGCCCCGCTGCCCGTATCGCTTCGAGCCGTGCGGCGAGCTCGACCCGCGTGCCGACGAGGGTGACGGCCCGCCCGTCGCGTGCTGGCTCTGGAAGCACGCGCCCGGGTATCCCGAGCCGACGGGGCTGCGACAGGCGCAGGTCGCGGCCGCCGCGCGCGCCGCCGAGGCGTCGACGGCCGAGGTCAGCGCGCTGCTCGACCCCGGGGCGGGCGCGTGACCGAGCCGATGGCCACCCCGCCCAGCAGCCCGGCCTCCGTCGCGCCCGCCCCGACCGGTCCCGCGTCGGCGGGGCCTGCCCCGACCGCGCCGGCACCCGGGACCGACGTGCCCCTCGTGTCCATCCAGGACCTCGTCAAGTACTACCCCATCCATGCCGGCGTGCTGCGCCGTCACGTCGCCGACGTGCGCGCCGTGGACGGCGTGAGCATGGACATCCGCAGGGGCGAGATCCTGGGGCTCGTGGGCGAGTCGGGGTGTGGCAAGTCGACGCTGGGCAAGACGCTGCTCCAGCTGCTCCCCGCGACCAGCGGCCGGGTGCTGCTCGACGGGCAGGACGTCCTGGGCAGGAAGGGCGGCGACCTCAAGCGGCTGCGGCGCCGGATGCAGATCGTGTTCCAGGACCCGGTGAGCTCGCTCAACCCGCGGATGCCCGTGAGCGACATCATCGGCGAGGGGCTCATCGCCCAGGCCGACCGCGAGAACCGGTGGGGCGAGTCCTCGGTCCGCGAGCAGCGGGTGGGCGACTATCTCGAGACGGTCGGCCTGCGACGCGACTATGCGCGTCGCTTCCCGCACGAGTTCAGCGGTGGCCAGCGGCAGCGCATCGGCATCGCCCGGGCGCTCGCGCTTGAACCGGAGTTCCTGGTGTGCGACGAGCCCGTGTCGGCGCTCGACGTGTCGATCCAGTCGCAGATCCTCAACCTGCTCCAGGACCTCCGGCGGGAGTTCGGGCTCACGTATCTGTTCGTGGCCCACAACCTGTCGGTGGTCCAGTACATCTCCGACCGGGTGGGCGTGATGTACCTCGGCAAGCTGGTCGAGCTGGCACCGGTGGAGCGGCTCTACCAGGACCCGCGCCACCCGTACACGGTGGCGCTCCTGTCGGCGGTGCCCATCCCGGACCCGCGGCGTCGGTCCAAGCGACTGGTGCTCAAGGGGGACGTGCCGTCGCCCGCGGCGCCACCCAGCGGCTGCCGCTTCCATCCCCGGTGCTGGCTGCGCGAGCAGCTGGGCAACCCCGAGCGATGCGCGACCGAGGACCCGGTGATGCGACCCGTTGGCGCGGGCGACCATCTGGCCGCCTGCCACTTCGCCGAGCGCATCAGCCAGGGCGTGCTGGCCGAGGCCGTCGCGGAGCAGCCGGAGATCCAGGTCTCCGACGCGGTCGACACCGACGGTCTCGACCCCGAGCCGCCGCAGCATGTCGTGGATGGCGGCCCGGACGACTGACGCCCGGCCCGAGGCCCCACGTGAGGCACGCTAGGCGTCGCCCTCGTCCGGCAGCAGGTGGTGGATGGCGAAGCGCACATCGGGCTGTGGCATGCCGAACCCCCACTCCGGCCAGTAGTCGGCCTCGCCCCACTGATGCAGTCGACCGTCGGTGCTCACGAGCGCCCCGAAGGTCTCGCCCACGCTCACGGTGGCGGTGGGGTCGTCGGGTGGCAGGGCCGAGCCGACGGGCGGCAGGGGCGAGCCGCCCACGGCTGCGCCCCAGCAGTCGGTCGAGCCGTCCAGGGCGATGGCACAGCCGGTGTCCCCGCCGATGGCAAGCGCCTGGTATCGCCCGCCAGGCGGCTCGCCCATGCCATACAGGCGATGGCCCCAGCAGGCGATCGCGTCATCGACGCCGATGGCGCAGTACATCTGGCGTCCCGCGGCGATGGCTCGGTAGGCGCCGGCTGGGGGTGACGCCTCGCCCCAGTCGTCGGGGCCCCAGCACGCGATGGTGGCGTCGGAGCGGATGGCGCAGCCGCCATACCAGTCGTGGACCACCGCGACCGCGCTGAACGTCCCGCCGGGAACCGGCGACGTGGGTGGCGGCACCTGCGTCTGCCAGGCGCCCCAGCAGGCGAGGGTGCCGTCGGTCCGGATGCCGCACACCTGGGTGTCGGCGACGTCGAGGGCGAGGAACCGCCCGTCCGGCGCCACCACCGGGCCACCCAGCGCGGCGGCCTTGTCGTACCAGCGGCCCCAGCAGGTCATGGTCGCGTCGATGGCCAGCGCGCAGACGTCGCGGCGTCCCGCGGCGACCGAGGCGAACCGCCCGGTGGGTGCGCCCGTCAGGTCCTCCAGACCCGGGCGACCCCAGCAGGCGAGCGTCAGGTCGTCCCGCACCCCGCACGCGAAGTCGAGCCGCCCGCGGCGAGCGTCCGGACCGCGGGCGTCGGCAGCACCACCAGAGCGGTCTCCCCGCCGGCCGCGGACCCGGGCCCGCCGGCCCCGCCCGCGAGGCACGCGCCCAGGGCGGCCACGGCGACCATGCTGGTCCGGCGCCGACGCGCGCGCCCCCGGGCGCGGCGCCATGTCGTCAGATCGACCCACGTCACCATGATTCGCTCCCGGTCGCAGGATGGACTCGCGGATGACAGCCGAATGATATGGGGGCTGTCCAGCGGGTCCGATGTGGCCCGGCCTGCCGGGGCGGACCTCAGGCGACCGGCGGGGCGCCCATGGCCGCCTCGTCGGCGGCCTCCGCGTCGGCCTCGGCGATGACCTCGGCGGCCACCTGCTCGGCGGCCTCGGCGGCCTGTCGCTCGGACATCTCGCTGGTGCGCTCCGCGAAGTGGCACGCGGCCTCGTGCTCGGCGGCGACCTCGCGCAGGAGCGGTCGCTCCGTGGAGCAGACCTCCGGATGGTCGAGACGGGCCCGCAGCCAGCAGCGCGGATGGAACGTGCAGCCGCTGGGGGGGTCGAGCGGGCTGGGCACGTCGCCCGTGAGGATGATCCGCTGCCGTCGGGCGCCGGGGGTGGGGAGGGGGATCGCCGACATCAGGGCGCGGGTGTAGGGGTGGGCCGGCGCGCGGTAGAGGTCCTCGCGCACCGACAGCTCCGCGACGCGGCCCAGGTACATCACCGCGACGCGGTCGCTGATGTGCTCCACGACGCCCATGTTGTGGGCGATGAACAGATAGGTCAGCCCCAGCTCGCGCTGGAGCGTCTTGAGCAGGTTGAGGACCTGGGCCTGGATCGAGACGTCGAGGGCGGACACCGGCTCGTCGCACACGATGAGCTCGGGCTCCAGCACCAGGGCGCGGGCGATGCCGATGCGCTGCCGCTGGCCACCGCTGAACTCGTGGGGATAGCGTCGGGCGTGATAGGGCTGGAGGCCCACCAGGTCCATCATGCGGGCCACCTTGGCGCGTCGCTCCGCGGGCGTGCCGATGCCATGGATCCGCAGCCCCTCGCCGATGCTGTCGCCGATCGGGGAGCGTGGGTCCAGCGACGCGTAGGGATCCTGGAAGATGATCTGCATCCGTCGCCGATAGGGCCGCAGGTCGGCGCCCGAGAGCCGGGTGATGTCCCGGCCGTCGAACAGGACCTGGCCCCCGGTGGCATCGATGAGCCGGAGCAGCAGCCGGCCCACGGTCGTCTTGCCACAGCCCGACTCGCCCACGAGGCCCAGGGTCTCCCCGCGTCGGATGACGAGGTCCACGCCATCGACCGCCTTGACCTCGGCGACCGTGCGCTGGAGCACCCCGCCCTTGACCGGGAATGACTTGGTGAGGCCGCGCAGCTCGACCAGCGGCGCGGCGTCGGGGCCGGGGCGCGGCTCCGCTCCCACCATGGCGGGTGCCGTCATGCCTCCACCGCCTCGGTCGCGGGCTCGTCGGCGGGGCCCTCCAGGGGCGCCAGTTCGGGTGCCACGTCGGGGATCTCCGGCAGCGCCGCCTCAGGCCAGGTGTCAGGGTCCGGACGGGCGCTGCCGTCGGCGTGATGGAACAGCCAGCAGCGCACCCGGTGGCCCTCCCGCACGTCGCGGAGCTCCGGATGCAGCTCGGTCGCGAGCACGTTGTTGTGCACCACGCGCGAGGAGCAGCGGGGGGCGAACCGGCAGCCCTCGGGGAGCGCGATGAGGTTGGGCACGCTGCCGGGGATGACCGCCAGCTCGTCCTGGATGACGCCCGGCACGGGCACCGCCCCGATGAGCCCCTGGGTGTACGGATGCAGCGGCGACGCGAACAGGGTGCGCACGTCGGTCTGCTCCACGATCTCGCCCGCGTACATCACCGCGACCCGGTCGCACATCTCGGCCACGACCCCCAGGTCGTGGGTGATGAGCACGATGGCCGTGCCGGTCTCGCGCTGGAGGTTGCGCATGAGGTCCAGGATCTGGGCCTGGATGGTCACGTCGAGCGCGGTGGTCGGCTCGTCGGCGATGAGCAGCTCCGGCTCGCAGGCGAGCGCCATCGCGATCATCACGCGCTGCGCCATGCCCCCGGACATCTCGTGGGGGTAGTTCTTGAGTCGTCGCGCGGGGTCGGGGATGCCCACCGTGCGCATCAGCTCCATGGCCCGGTCGCGGGCCGCCTTCCGCTTCATGCCGCGATGCAGCTCCAGCACCTCGCCGATCTGGTCGCCCACGTCCATAACCGGGTTGAGCGACGACTGGGGCTGCTGGAAGATCATCGCGATGCGGTCGCCACGCACCTTGCGGATGGCCGCGTCGTCGAGCGTGAGCAGGTCCTGGCCGTCGAAGATGACCTCGCCGGCGTCGATGGTGCCGGGGCTGGCGACGAGCCGCAGGATGCTCATCGAGGTCACGCTCTTGCCGCATCCGGACTCGCCCACCAGCCCTAGGATCTCGCCCCGGTCGACGTGGAAGTCCACGCCCGTCACGGCACGCACCAGCCCATGGCGGGTGTGGAACGAGGTGCGCAGGCCACGCACGTCGAGCAGGCGGGTGCCGGACGCGTAGGGGCGGGCTGGGGTCTGGGCCACGGCCGACGCAGCCATCAGTGCTGGAGCCGCGGGTCGAGGGCGTCCCGCAGGCCGTCGCCGAACAGGTTGTAGGCGAGCACCATGAGCGTCAGCGCGAGCCCCGGGAACAGCAGCAGGTGGGGCGCCGTGAACACCGCGTTGCGCTCGTTGCCCAGCATGGCGCCCCACTCCGGCGTGCGGGGGTCGGCGCCGAGGCCCAGGAACGACAGCGCCGCGATGTCCAGGACCGCCGTGCCGATTCCCAGGGTGCCCGCCACCAGGATCGCAGTCATGGAGTTGGGCAGCACCCGTCGCAGGAGCAGCTGCGACGACCGCTCGCCCAGGGCCCTCGACGCGGTCACATAGTCCTGCTCACGGGTCGTGAGCACCGAGGCGCGCATGATCCGGGCATAGATGGGGATGCCCACGAGACCGATGGCGAGCGCCGCGTTGACGAGGCTCTTGCCTGCGATGGTCACGATGGCGATGGCCAGCAGCAGCGCCGGGAACACCAGCAGCACGTCCATCAGGCGCATGATCAGGGTGTCCATTCGACCACCCAGATACCCCGCGACCGCGCCCAGCGTGCGCACCGATGACGATCGCCACGCCCACCGTCACGAAGCCGATGACCAGCGAGATCCGGGCGCCGTAGATGACCCGCGACAGCAGGTCCCGACCGTTGCCGTCGAGCCCGAACCAGTGCTCCTGATACTCCTCGGGGCAGCCCAGGAGATGGATGCAGGGGGCCGCGCGGGTCGATGCGCCAGGCTCGCCCAGGAAGTCCTCGTATGGGTTGTGCGGGGCGAGATAGGGCGCGAGCACCGCGACGACCGCAAAGAACAGCAGGATCGCCAGCCGATCTCGCGCGGAGCGCTGGCGCAGCACGTTGCCGATGGTCTCGCGCCATCGGCCGGCGGGCGCCTTGGCGACGACCTCGGCGGCGGGGGATGCCTGCGATGCGACGGTCATGCGAGCCGCACCCGAGGGTCCAGCCAGGCATACGACAGGTCGACCAGCAGGTTGACGACGAGGAACAGGACCGCGATGACGAGCGTGAAGCCTTGGATGACCGCGTAATCACGACTCGTGATGGCCTCGGTGATGGTCTTGCCCATTCCCGACAGCCCAAAGACCGTCTCCGTGAGGACCGCGCCCGACAGCAGCAGCCCCACCTGGAGGCCGATGATGGTCACGATGGGCAGCAGCGCGTTGCGCAGCGCGTGGCGCCTCGGAGGACGCGGATGTCCGCGAGGCCCTTGGCGCGGGCGGTCCGCACATAGTCGGTGCCCATGACCTCCAGCAGGCTGGAGCGCGTGATCCGGGCGATGATGGCCAGCGGGATGGTGCCCAGCGCGATGGCGGGCAGGATGAGATGTCGCACCGCGTCCACGAAGGCGTTCCACTGGAACGTGATGAGGGCGGTCAGCGTGTAGATGCCGGACACGAAGTCGAGGAACGTGCGTGGCAGCCCCTCGAGGCCCTCGAGGCCCCAGACCTTGACGAGCGGATCGACCCGCACGCCCGGGCTCAACCGTTGCGATGACGGGAGCGCGAACGGCGTGTCCTTGAGCAGGATCGAGAAGATGAAGGCCAGCATCAGGCCAAGCACGAACACCGGGATGGAGATGCCGATGTTGGCCGCCGCCATGACGCCCGCGTCCGCGGCGGAGTTGCGGCGGTAGGCGGAGATGATGCCCAGCGGCACGCCCACGGTGATGGCGAACAGCAGTGCGTAGGCGGTGAGTTCGATGGTCGTGGGCAGCCGCTGGACGATGAGGTCCGTCACCGGCAGCCGCAGCTTGATGGAGTTCCAAGGTCGCCCGTGGCCAGCACCTGGAGATAGCGCACGAACTGCACCGGCAGCGACTGGTCGAGGCCGAACCGGATGGCGAACTGCTGGCACTGCGCCTCGGTCGCCCGCTCGCCGAGCATCGCGATGCAGGGGTCGCCCGGGATGGACCGCGCGAGCATGAACACCAGGAACACCACCGCGAACAGGATGGGGATGCTGATGAGCAGGCGGCGGATGATGTACTGGGTCACGAGGGTCTCGTGGTCAGCGGATGACGTGCGTGGGCGCCGCCGTCCCCGGCGGCGCCCACGGGTTTCCCGTTCGGGGAGCGGTCAGCTCACTCGGCCGGGGGCGGGTTGAGGAACCCGCCGCCCAGGAGGGCCGGCCAGTACTCGAAGGTCGCGGTGCGACCGACGTGGAGCGGGCTCGCCGCATCCCACTGGGCCGCGTAGGAGACGATCACGTCGCTCGCGTCGAGCGTCGAGCCGTCATGGAACGTGACGCCGTCCCGCAGGGTGCAGGTCCAGACCGTCAGGTCGTCGTTGGGGGAGCAGTCGGTGGCCAGCGACGGGATCGCCTTGGAGCCCCCGATCTCGTAGCCGTACAGCGACTCCTTGATCTGCTCGCAGACCCGGAGGGACTCGCCGTCCGTCTCGTCGGCGCAGTACAGGCCACCGGGCTCGCCGCTCTGCATGAACACGAGCGTGTCCCGGTCGCCGGCCTTCATGACCGCGAACTGCTCGCTGGTGAGCGGCGAGGAGTGCGCCCCCTCGACGTCCGCCTTGAACGCGGTCGCGGAGCCGCCGTGGGCCATGATGACCGCGGGCACGAGCTCCTTGATGAGGTTGTTGGCATCGGTGTAGGCCGCGGTGCGGTCGGCATCCGAGGCGCTCTGGGCACCCTTGATGACGGCAGCCTGGAGGTCCGGATAGGGGTCGCCGAACTTCTTGCCGGCGCCCGCGCCGAAGTGGTAGTCCATGAAGTTGCTGGCGTCGGGGAAGTCGGCGCCCCAGCCCAGCAGGAACAGGCCGGGGATCGCGCCCGCGGCGTTGTTGTCCAGGAAGGTGGTCGACTCCTGCTCGTCCAGGGTCACCGTGATGCCCAGGTTGTCCTGGAGCTGCTGGGCGATCTCCTGGGCGATGGTCGGCGGGTCGGGCAGGTAGCCGCGGACCGCGGACCGATACGACAGGGTGGTGCTGAACGTGGCCGGGTCGATGCCCAGCTCGCCCAGACCCTCGGCGAGGAGCGCCTTGGCGGCGGTCGCGTCGAAGTCGTACCACGCGTCACCATCGCATGCGAAGGGGATGGAGCAGGGCGTGAAGAAGTCCGCGACCTGCGATCCGGGCGGGTAGAAGTTGTCGACGATGCGCTGCCGGTCGATGCCCATGGCGATGGCCTGGCGCACCTTCTGGTTGCTCCACGGGTCGAACGTGTTGTTCATGCCGATGTAGAACGTGTTCATGCCCTCGCGGGGGTACAGCTTGAGCGAGCTGTCGCCCTCGATGGCGGCCATGTCGTCCTTGCCCGGGTTGTCGATGCCGTCGACGCTGCCGCCCGTCAGGGCCAGCGTGCGCGCCGCGGTCTCGGGGTTCCACTGGACCTCGACGTTGGGCGTCAGCGCCTTGTCGCCCCAGTAGGCGTCGTTGGCGGTCAGCGAGATGCGGCTGCCCAGGTCCCACGTGCCGAACTTGTAGGGTCCGGTGCCGTTGGGGGCGGTGACCACGCTGCCGTCAGGGCCATGGTCGATGAGGTACTGCGCGTCATCGATGGCCAGGGACGCGAACGCCGCCTGGGCCAGGAACGCCACGTTCGGGTTGCAGAACGTGAACACGACCGTGCTGGCGTCGGTCGCCTCGATCGACTTGAGGTTGCCGGCGTACGGCGACCCGTTGAAGGTGCCGTTGGCGCAGTCGACGTCGCCACCGTAGTTGGGGTACTTGGTGATGTCCGCCGTGGGCATCGGCGCGGCCTCGCCCGCGGGCGCCGCGGCGCTCGGGCTCTGGGCGAACGTGCTGCCCAGGGATGCCACGAGCAACGTGGTCGCCCCCAGGGCCGCCACGGCCGCCCGTGTCGTGCGTCGGGTCATGCTGGAGAGATCCTCCTCTCATCCGCTCGTGCGTGAGACGTCACGCGGCGTTGGCCGGGGCGGGTCGGTCGGTGCCGCCGGGACGCTCCTCCGGCGCCCCCGCGATGCTGACTGGGATCCCGACTCGGCCGGCCGTGGCGAGGTCGCACCCAGACCCGGGTGGGGCATGGGCCTGGCTTCGCGCGGCAGGATCGCGGGAGCGTACCACCGGGCGGGTCGAAAGTCATCGTGCCGCCGCGCTCGCCTCCGTCGGGCTCCGATCGCTCGATGCGGTCCACCTGGCCAGCGCTCGAGCCATCCCAACCGACGAGTTCATCATGTATCACGAGCGTCTCGCCGAGGCGGCCAGGGAGCATGGGCTGCGCGTCGTGCAGCCGGGCGTCCAGCCTCGTCGCGGGCGACAGGTCCACGACCGTCACCCCTGACGCCGGCGACGCACGCTCTACACTCGCGGGCATGCCGCCCATCCGCGTCGCGCTCGCCCAGGTCGCGCCCCAGCTGGGCGACCTCGACGCCAACCTGGCGCGTCACCTCACGCTCCTCGACGAGGCACGCGCCAGCGGCGCCGACCTGGTGGTGTTCCCCGAGCTGGGCCTCACGGGCTACCTCCTCCAGGACCTCAACGCCGAGGTCGCGATGCGCGTGGACGACCCCCGGCTGTCACGGCTCGCGGACGCCGCGAGGGGCGTCTCGGCGGTCGTCTCGTTCGTGGAGGAGTCGGACGACCATCGGCTGTTCATCGCCGCGGCGCTGCTGGAGGACGGGGCGGTCCGCCACGTCCATCGCAAGGTCTTCCTGCCCACCTACGGCCAGTTCGACGAGCGTCGCTTCTTCGCGGCGGGCTCGGTGTTCCGGGCCACCGACAGCCGCCTGGGCGTGCGCATCGGAATCGGCGTGTGCGAGGACTGGTGGCACCTGGCGTCCGCCAACCTGCTGGCCCTCGATGGCGCGCAGGTGCTGGTCAACGTCTCGTCGTCGCCCGGGCGTGACGTCGCGGTGGGCCATCGGGATGGGTTGGGCACGGCCGATTCGTGGCGCTCGCTCAACCGCACCTACGCCCAGCTGACCACCAGCTATGTCGTCTTCGTCAACCGCGTGGGCGTGGACGAGTCGCTGAGCTTCTGGGGCGGCTCCGAGGTCGTGGGGCCATCGGGTGCCAGCGTGTTCCGCGCACCCATGCACGAGGACGGCCTGTTCCTGGCCTCGATCGACCCGGCCGAGCTGCGGCACGAGCGGATCGCGACGCCACTCCTGCGGGACGAGCGACCGGAGGTGGTCCTGCGCCAGCTCGACCGCATCGCGCGCAGCCGCGCCGGCGAGCCGGCCGACGACGAGGCGCACCCGTGACCGACCCCGGGGCGCCGCCGCCGGCGGCCGCGGCCGACCAGCCGTCGTTCGAGCTGCCCTCGGAGCTGGCCATCGAGACCGGCGTCGCGCGCCGGATCATCGTCGACTTCATCCGGGCCCAGCTGCGCCAGGCCGGCTTCGAGCGGCTCGTGCTGGGGCTCTCGGGGGGCATCGATTCGGCGCTCGTGGCCTATCTCGCCGCGGAGGCCGTGGGCCCCGATCGGCTGCTGTGCGTGCTGATGCCCTATCGCACGTCGTCGCGCGAGTCGGTGACGGATGCGGAGGCGGTCGTGGCGGACCTCGGCTGCCCATCCGAGCTCGCCGACATCAGCTCCATCGTGGACGCCTGGTTCGAGCGCCCGGAGAACGAGGACGCGACCCCGCTCCGACGCGGCAACCTCATGGCGCGGAGCCGGATGATGGTGCTCTACGACCGCTCGGTGACGTGGCGTGGCCTGGTCATCGGCACCGGCAACAAGACCGAGACGCTCATCGGCTACACCACGATCTTCGGTGACAGCGCGTGCGCCATGGCGCCCATCGCGGACCTGTACAAGACCAGGTGCGGCAGCTCTCGGTGGCCATGGGGGTGCCCGACGCGATGGAGTGCGCAAGGCGCCCAGCGCCGACCTGTGGCCGGAGCCAGACCGACGAGACCGAGGTCGGCTTCGGCTACGCCATGATCGACCGGGTCCTGTTCCGCCTGGTCGACCGACGACGCACCATCGAGGAGGTGGTCGCCGAGGGCTTCGACCGAGCGACGGTGGAGCGCGTCGACCGGCTGGTCGCCGGTGCTGGAGTTCAAGCGACAGATGCCGCCCATCGCCAGGTCGGGCCGCGCACCGCGAGCGTCGACTACCTGTACCCGCGTCGACGACCGCGAGCCTCGGCCGGGCTGAGGTCGTGGGGGAGGCTCGCGGCACCCTGTTCGTGGTGGCGACGCCCATCGGGAACCTGGCTGACATCGGCGAGCGGGCGCTGGCCACCCTGCGCGCCGTGGCACTGGTCGCGGCGGAGGACACGCGGGTGACCCGGCGGCTGTGGGCGGTTCGGTATCGACACGCAGCTCGTCAGCTATGCGCGCAGAGCGATGAGCGCCGGATGGCCGAGCTGCTCGCGCGCCTCCGGGCCGGCGACGACGTCGCGCTGGTGACCGATGCCGGCACGCCGGTGGTCAGCGACCCCGGGGGCGAGCTGGTGAGCGCCTGGGCGGGGGAGGAGGTGGCCCGGTGGTGCCCATCCCGGGTGCCTCGTCGGTGCTGGCGGCGCTCATGGCAGTGGGCGTGCCCGCTCCCCGCTGGGCGTTCGAGGGGTTCCTGCCGCGCAAGGGCACCGAAGGCGTCGCGAGCGATTGGCGCGCATCGCCGATGACCGCGCGACGGTCCTGTTCGGGCGCCCGGCCGGACGGCGGCGACGCTCCGGGACCTCGCCACGGCATGCGGCGACGACCGCCCCGCAGCCGTGTGCCGCGAGCTGGCCAAGCTCCACGAGGAGGTCCGCCGGGGCGCGTCCTGGGCGACCTGGCGGCGGGCGCCCGCGAGACGCCGCCGCGGGGCGAGGTGACCATCGTGCTGGCGGGGGCGCGCCCCGGCGCCTCGCGGGCGACGGATGCCCCCGTGGACCTCGCCGAGGGTCGCCTGCGCGTGGCCCGGCTGATGGCTGCCGGGGTCACGCGCGCCGAGGCGGCCAAGCTGGTGGCCCGCGAGACCGGGCTGCCGCGGCGCAGGCTGTTCCGCGATGATGGGGCGGGAGGATCGTCCATGAAGGCCATCCCGGTGCTCCGGGGCTCGCCGGTGGGCCGCGCGGTGCTGCTCGCACGCTCGCGGTCAGCGTCCTGTCCATCGTGCTGGAGTGGGGCCTCGGCGTCCACGGCGCCCATCTTCATCGTCAGCGCGGCCGGGATCACTTGGGCCTGGCGTACGTGGTGGGCGCCAGCACCGAGCGCCTCGGTGCGCTCGCGAAGCCGCAGGTGGGCGGCATCCTCAACGCCACCTTCGGCAACATCGCCGAGCTGATCGTCGCGTTCTTCGCGCTCACGGCTGGCCAGATGGCCGTGGTCAAGGCGTCCCTCACGGGCTCGATAAATCGGCAACCTGCTGCTGGTGCTGGGCGCGAGCATGCTCTGGGCGGCCTGCGCTACGGCCACCAGCGGTTCTCGGCACGCATCACCATGCACGACGCGTCGATGCTCGTGCTCGCCGTCATCGGCCTGTTCGTGCGCCCGCGATCTTCGCCATCTCCGCCACCCGCGAGGACCATCGGGTCGAGGAGAGCGTGCTCGTCTCGCTGGTCCTGCTGGTGCTCTACTTCGCCAACCCTGGTGTACCGCTTCCGCCACCCGGCGGAGGTGCTGGGTGGCCAGGAGCCCGAGGGGGCATGGCGGGCCCGCCTGGACGCCCGTGGTGTCGGTGGCCGGCGCTCGCGGGCGCGGCGGCGCTGCTGGCCGTGCTCTCGGAGCAGCTGGTCGACTCCATCCTCGACCCGTTCGTCAATCCTTCGCTCCGCCCTTCTTCGTGGGCGTCATCCCGCGATTCCGACCATCGGCAACCTCTCGGAGCACCTGGTGGCCGGTGCAGCTGGCGATGAAGGACCGCCTCGACTTCTCGATGGCCGTGGCCATGGGTTCGAGCCTCCAGGTGGCCCTGTTCGTGGTGCCGGTGCTGGTGCTCCTGGGGCTGGTCGTCAACCAGCCCATGGACCTCGTGTTCGCGCCCTGGAGGTCGCGGCCGTGGCGGCGGCGGCCGGCATCAGGGCACGCTGGTGTCCCTTCGACGGCGAGTCGAACTGGCTGGAGGGCTCGCTGCTGCTGGGGGTCTGCGTGATCCTCCGCCGTGAGCTTCTTCTTCCTGCCCGGGGCCGTGTAGGTGATGCCGTTTGCCCCCAGCGGGATCCCCTCCCGCGACGTGGTGGTCATCGGCGCTGGCATGGCGGGTCTCGTCACGGCATACGAGCTCAAGCGGGCCGGCCACGGCCGGTCGTGCTGGAGGCCCAGGGCCAGGTCGGCGGACGGATCACGACGCTGCGCTCGTTCGCACCCGGGCTGTTCGCCGAGGGCGGGAGCCATGCGCATCCCGCGGGCGCACGAGCTCACGCTGGCCTACCGAGAAGCAGCTGGGGATGCCCATGGTCCCGTTCGTGATGGGCAACCCGCGGGGGCTGGTGTACGTGCGTGGCCGGCGCATGACCGCCAGGAGGCACGTCGCGACCCGTCACGGCTGGGAATTGGGCGCTCGCCGGCGCGGAGGGCGGGACGGACCGCCGACGAGCTCTGGGAGGCGGCCATCGGGGAGCTGCGGGCGCTCGTGGACGCCGACGCCGCGGGCGGCTGGGACGAGATCGAGCGGCGCTACGACGGCTATTCGCTCCATGACTTCCTGAGGGAGCGCGGCTGGTCCGACGCCGCCATCGAGTACTACGCGGTGCTCAACTTCCTGGAGGCGGACATGCACAACGCCTTCACCGAGATGTGCGCGAGGACCTGGGCGGCGCGTACTCCAGGACACCTGCAGACCATCGCGGGCGGCATGGACGCTGCCCAACGCGTTCTATGCAGGGCTGCAGGACGACGTGCGCCTCGGCGCCGAGGTGTTCGCGATGGGGCAGGACGAGGACGGCGTCACGGTCCACCTACGAGACCGAGGCGACGCGTGGCAGCGTCCGTGGCGACTACGTGGTGTGCACGCTGCCGTTCCCGTGCTCCGGTTCGTCGAGGTCACCCCGGACCTCGAAAAGCGCCAAGCGACGCGCCGTGCGCCAGCTCAACTACCACGCCTCGACCAAGATCCTGTTCGGCGTTCGCGAGCGGGTGTGGGAGACCGACGATGGCATCGACGGTGGCGCCACCGTCACCGACCTGCCCATCCGGCGCATGAACTACCCGCCCGCCGACCCGACCACGCGTCGGGGCGTGCTCCTGGCCTCGTACACGTGGGGCCAGGACGCGCTCCAGTGGGGCGCGATGGACGAGGAGACGCGTCTCGAGGAGGCGCTCGATGACGTGGCGCGGATCCATCCCCGGATCCGCGAGGTCTACGAGGGTGGCGCGACGTACGCGTGGTATGGCGACCGATGGGCGCGTGGCGCGTTCGCCCTGTTCGCGCCAGGGCAGCAGACGGCGCTGCAGGCGGACATCCTGCGACCCGAGGGGCGGATCCTGTTCGCGGGGGAGCACTGCTCGCTGCATCACGCGTGGATCCAGGGGTCGCTGGAGTCGGGGATCGAGGCGGCCCGGCTCATCCACGAGGACCGCGTCGCGGAGGCCGCGGCGCGATAGCGCGGCCCCATCCCGGACATGGGTGAGCGGCGGGCGCGGTTGGGGAGTCCGCGCCCGCCGGGAGGGGAGAGTCGGGAATGGCGCGGCGTCAGGCGGCCGCGACCGCCAGTGCCGCCTCAGGGTCGAGCTCGAGGTCGTCGTCCAGCTCGTCATCCTCGTCGCCGTTGTCATCGGGCGGCTCGGCCAGCTCGTGCGGCTCGACGCCCAGCTGCGCGGCCTGCGCAGCGAGCGCCTCGGCCGCCGACTCGGACGCGTAGTCGCGCTTGCGTCGTCCTGACAGCATCTCCACCTGGGACGCGACGATCTCGGTCCGCCAATGTCGGACCTTGCGGTCGTCCTCCCACTGGCGGGTGCGGATGCGGCCTTCGATGGCCACGAGGGCACCCTTGCCCAGGTACTGGCTGCAGATCTCCGCGAGGCGGTCCCAGGTCACGACCGTATGGAACTCGGTCTTCTCCTGGCCGCCGCGGTACTCGTTGGTGGCGATGCTGAATTGGGTCACGTGCTTGTTGTCGCTGACGACGCGCATCTCGGGGTCGCGGGTCAGTCGACCGGTCAACAGGACGCGGTTCATGGCGCTCCTCCTTGCCCTGCGGGACGCAGGGCGCCTGACGACGGCGGACGGCGGGTCGGACCGGCGGTGCTTCGGCGGAGCGGCGGGACTGGCGGTCGGTGGTCGCGCGTGGCGGCCCGACCTGGTGCTGCGGGGTGGTCGTCGGGACGGTGGGTCGATGCGACGCGCCTGATGCGCGAGGTCCATCCGGACGACGCGTCGAACCTTAGCGACGCGCCCTTATCCGCCGACCACGGGGCGCTTACGCGCCGCTTGCGCGGCTGTGGACGAGCGCGGGCCCGATGGGTTCAGGCGCCTGGCGCCGGGCGGCCCAGCAGCAGCGCGACCTCGTCGACCGCGGCACGCTCGGCATCGTTCACGGACGTGCCGCCGAACCCCAGGAACCCCTTGTCCTCGAGCGAGGCGGCCGCGCTCGCCCGCGCGACGCCGATGAGCCAGTCCTTGTAGCCGGCCGCCTCGTCGGGCGCGGCGCGCGTGTCGAGCAGGGCGGCGACATCGCGCAGCCCGGACCGCGCCTGCTCGGCCGCGTCGTTGGCGCGCGCCACGCGGACGTAGTCGGGGAAGGCGGTCTCGTCGTCGGCCGCTCGGTCGCGGAGCGCGACGATGACCGAGCTCACCAGCGTGTTGCCGATGTTCGCCTCGAGGCTCGCCAGCACGTACTCGGCGGATGCGAAGCCCTCGCTGGCGGTGTCGGCGCCCGAGCTCGGGCTCGCCGCCGAGACCAGGACGGCGGCCGCGTTGATGGCGCGCAGCAGCACGCGCTGCTCGTCGGGGCCATAGTCGGCGATGACAGTCATGGGCCACCTCTCCCGGGCGATCGTCGGCGCCGATGCTAGCGGCTCGGCCTGCCGACCGGGGGCGTCCGGCGGAGGCCGGTCGCGGGCGCCTGGCGGAGGCCGGTCGCGGGCGCCTGGCGTAGGATATGGGCCTGCCTCCAGGCGGACCGGACGAGTGCGGCGTACCCGGCAGGGACAAGACGCCGCCCGAGGTTCGCCATGGCTTGGCTCGTGCTCCTGCTCTCCGGGCTGATGGAGGCCGTCTGGGCCACCGCGCTCGGTCGGAGCGACGGACTCTCGCGCCCGATCCCCAGCATCGTGTTCATCGTCGCGCTCGCGGCCAGCATGGCCGGGCTGGCTGCCGCGATGCGGACCATCCCGGTGGGCACCGCGTACGCCGTGTGGGTGGGCATCGGCGCGGTGCTCACCGCAGCGGTCGCGATGGCGTCCGGCGAGGAGCCGGTCAGCGTGACCCGGATCCTGCTGCTGGGCGGCATCGTCGCCTGCGTCGCGGCGCTCAAGCTGACCCACTGAGCGCGGACGATGCAGGACCGCGTGCGGCCCAGTCCGGCGTCCGACGTCTGCCGCTGGGGACGTCCCGCTGGTTGGGAGATCGTCCCACTGGTTGGGAGATCGTCCCGCTGGTTGGGAGATCCGGTGCCCCCGCCCCGCCCGGCCGCCGGCCGCCGGACGCACGCCCCCGGCCGCCGAGATCCGAGCGGCGGCCCGGGCCCCCCGCCGGCCGCTCGCCGCGGTCCGCCGAGCGGCCGACCGGGCTGGTATCATGCGCGGGTCCTGACGAGCCGGGCTGGGACGCCCGACGCGCCACGATGGAGGAAGCGATCGCCACAGCTGGCGTCGCCGGTCCCGTGAGGCCGGCACGCGGTCGGAGCCAGGTAGGACTCCCCCCTGCGGGAGGACAAGGGCGCCGTGTATCCAGGTCCCGGTCAGCGTCGACCGGGGCCTTCGTACGTCAAGGGGGCGTCGCGCGGCCGATGTGGCCGACGTCGCGCCAGGGGGGCGCCTGAACCGTGCCAGCGACCGTGGTCGTCGGACTCCAGTGGGGCGACGAGGGCAAGGGCAAGACCACCGACCTGCTCGCCGAGTCGGTGTCGCTCGTGGTGCGCTATCAGGGCGGCGACAACGCCGGCCACACCATCGTCCTGGGTGACGAGGTGTTCAAGCTCCACCTCGTGCCATCGGGCGTGTTCCACCCGCACATCACGCCCGTGATCGGCAACGGCGTCGTGGTCAACCCGCGCACGCTGCTGTCCGAGATGGCCATGCTCCGGGACCGCGGCGTGGATTCCGGCCGTGTCCGGGTCAGCCGCAACGCGCACGTGATCATGCCGTACCACGTGGCCATCGACGGCGCCACCGAGGCCCGCCTGTCCAACGAGGGCCTGGGCACCACGCGTCGGGGCATCGGCCCCGCGTATGCCGACCGCGCCGCCCGCGTCGGCATCCGGATGGGCGACCTGCTCGACCCCGCGGGCCTCCGCCAGCGTCTCGCGCGGATCCTGCCCGAGCGCAACGCCGTGCTCGAGGAGGCGTACGGGCTGCCGCCCTTCGACCTCGACGAGCTGGTGGCCGAGGCGTCGGGCTGGGGCACCCAGCTGCAGGCCCACATCGTGGACACCACGAACCTGGTCCAGGACGCGCTGGAGCGCGGCGAGCACGTGCTGCTCGAGGGCGCCCAGGGCACGATGCTCGACCTGGACCATGGCACGTACCCCTTCGTCACCTCCAGCAACCCCGTGGCAGGCGGCGCCTGCACGGGCGCCGGCATCGGGCCGCTCCAGATCGACCAGGTCATCGGGGTCATGAAGGCGTATGCCACGCGCGTGGGCAGCGGCCCGTTCCCGACGCAGCTGGACGACGAGACCGGGACGCACCTGCTCCAGAAGGGCAAGGAGTTCGGCACCACCACCGGCCGACAGCGTCGCTGCGGCTGGTTCGATGCGGCGCCACTGCGCTACGCGGTCTCGCTCAACAGCGTCAGCAGCATCATGGTCAACAAGCTGGACATCCTGTCCGGGCTGCCGGAGATCCGGCTGTGCACCGGCTATGAGGTCGACGGCCAGCCCGTGCGCTGGCCGCTGCCACTCGCGGAGCTCGAGCGGGCGGCGCCGGTGTACGCCACGTTCCCGGGCTGGGAGGAGGACCTCTCGGACGTGCGCCGGATGGAGGACCTGCCGGCCGCCGCGGCGGCCTATGTCGATGCGCTCGAGGAGCTGGCCGGCGTGCCCATCACGCTGGTCTCCGTGGGTCCCGAGCGGACCCAGACCATCGTCCGGACCGGCCGCGTCGCGGCCCGGTCGCGGCGCCCCGCGACCGCCAGCGCCTAGGCCCGCGGCCGCCGATGACCGCATGCGTCTCATCCCCTCGGACGGCGTATCCCTGCGTTGCGCCTGCGCTCGCTCGCTCCGCACCGTCGAGGTGTTGTCGGTGCGCGTGCTCGGCGCGCCGTGGACTGCGCTCGCCCGTGGGGCGATCCGCCGCCCGTTCATCGGCGGCCGCGGGCTGATGCACCGACGGGTCCTCGTGGTGGGCGCCGGGGGCCGGGAGCATGCCATCGCCTGGGCGCTCGCTCGCGAGCCGGGCGTGGAGCAGGTCGTGGTGGCGCCGGGCAACCCTGGCATGACCGACGTGGCGACGGTCGTGCCCGCGGCCCCGACCGATCCCCATGCCATGGTCGCCCTGGCCCGTGACCTGCGACCCGACCTGGCGGTCATCGGGCCGGAGGCGCCGCTCGTGGCCGGCGTCGCGGATGCCCTGCGGGCCAACGGCATCCCGACCGTGGGACCGGGCGGCGAGGCGGCACGCCTCGAGGGCAGCAAGGCCCTGTGTCGGGACGTGGCGCGTGCCGCCGGGGTGCCCATGGCCCACGGCGCCACCTTCGACGACCCGGATGCCGCCCTGGCCGAGGCCCGGGCACGCGACGGTCGCGTGGTGGTCAAGGCCGACGGCCTCGCCGCGGGCAAGGGCGTCACCGTGTGCGCGGACCTGGACGGCGCCGAGGCGGCCATCCGGGCATCCATGATCGAGGGTGCGTTCGGTGACGCCGGGCGGACCGTGGTGCTGGAGGAGGTCCTGACCGGACGCGAGGTGAGCGTCATTGCGCTGTGCGACGAGACGGCGGTGCTCGCCCTGCCCGCGGCCCGTGACCACAAGCGGCTGCTGGACGGCGACCGAGGGCCGAACACCGGGGGCATGGGCGCGGTCTCGCCGGTCGACCAGCCCGACGACGCCCAGGTCGCCGCCATCCTGGACCTGGTCCATCGGCCCATCCTGGCCGAGCTGGCGCGACGCGGCGTCGGCTATCGGGGCGTGCTGTTCGCGGGGCTGATGCTCACCGAGGACGGCCCGCGCCTCCTGGAATGCAACGTCCGCTTCGGCGACCCGGAGACCCAGGCGACGCTGCCCCGCCTCGCCGTCCCGCTGGCACCGCTGCTCGACGGGGTGGCCCATGGGCGCCTCGCCGATGTCGCGAGGGAGCTGGGCGTCGTGGGGAGCCTGCTGCCGGTCACGCCCGACGCCGTCGCGGCTGTCGTCCTCGCCGCGCCCGGTTACCCCGACGCTCCCCGGACGGGTGACGCCATCGAGGGCATCACGGACGCGCGCACCAGCGGCACGGCGGTGTTCTGTGCGGGCGTCGGGGGCACGCCGGGTGGGCCGCTCACCGCGGGTGGTCGGGTGCTCACGGTGGTCGGGCGCGGGCCGAGCATGGGCCAGGCGTTGGAGGCCGCGTACGCGGGCGCGGCGCACATCCGGTTCCCGGGCATGCAGCTCCGCTCGGACATCGGCCGCAGTGGCCCGACGACGACGCCCGTGGTGGCGGGGACGGCCGCATGATCCCGCGCTACACCCTGCCCCAGATGGGCGCCGTGTGGGGCGACCAGGCGCGCTTCGAGGCCATGCTCCAGGTGGAGGTCGCGGTGCTCCGGGCGCTCGCCGACCAGGGGGCCGTGCCGGCGGCTGCCGTGGACGCCATCGCGACCCGGGGCCGGGTGGACGTGGCGCGCATCGCGGAGATCGAGCGGGCCACCGACCACGACGTCATCGCGTTCGTGAGCCAGGTGGCCGAGACGGTGGGCGAGGAGGGTCGCTGGCTCCACTTCGGGCTGACCTCCAGCGACGTCGTCGACACCGGGCTCGCGCTCCAGTGCCGCGCCGCCGGGGAGCTGCTGCTCGCGGAGCTTGACGCGACCATCGGCGTCCTCGCGACACGCGCCCGGGAGCACGCCGACACCCGGATGATGGGTCGCACCCACTCGGTCCACGCCGAGCCCATCACGTTCGGCCTCAAGCTGGCCACCTGGGCCTTCGAGCTCGACCGGGCGCGCACCCGGCTGCGCGCGGCGACCGATGACATCGCCACCGGCAAGGTCTCGGGGCCCGTGGGCACCTACTCCCAGCTGGGGCCGGAGGTGGAGGCCGCGGCGCTCGCCGGCCTGGGGCTGCGCGCGGACCCCGTGAGCACCCAGATCGTGCAGCGCGACCGCCACGCCGCGTTCCTGGCCGCCGTCGCGATCGCGGGTGGCTCGATCGAGCGCTTCGCGACGGAGGTCCGCAACCTCCAGCACACCGAGATCGCCGAGCTCCAGGAACCGTTCCGCACGGGGCAGAAGGGCAGCTCGGCGATGCCCCACAAGCGCAACCCCATCACCGCGGAGCGCCTGTCCGGTCTCGCGCGGCTGCTGCGCGGCTACTCGCTCGCGGCCATGGAGGACCAGGCGCTGTGGCACGAGCGGGACATCAGCCACTCGTCGGTGGAGCGGGTGGCCCTGCCGGACGCCACGACGCTGCTGCACTACATGCTGGTCCGGTTCCGCGGCCTCGTGGAGGGCCTGGTGGTGCGGCCCGACCGGATGGCCGAGAACATCGAGCGTGGGCTGGGGCTCCATGCGTCCTCCCGGCTGCTGACCGCGCTGGTGGAGGAGGGCGGGCTGTCCCGCGAGGCGGCCTATGCCATCGTCCAGCGGGCCGCGCTGCGCGCGGCGGACGAGCGGCGACCCTTCCGGGACCTGGCCATGTCGGACCCCGAGGTCACGGTCGCGCTGCCCCCGGCACGCCTGGGGGCCGCGTTCGACGACGGCGTGCCGCTGCGGCACGTGTCCGCCATCCTCGCCCGACTGGAGTCGATCGCACCCACCCGGGAGCCCGTCGATGTCCCCTGACGCCGCGACCTTCCTCCGCTCGGGCAAGGTCCGGGACCTGTACGCCCTCGACGCGGACCGGCTGCTGCTGGTCGCGTCGGACCGGCTGTCCGCGTTCGACGTGGTGCTGCCCACGCCCATCCCGGACAAGGGACGGGTGCTCACCGGCCTCACCCGCTTCTGGCTGTCCCACACGACCGACCTGGTGGCCGACCACCTCCTGGGCACCGACCCGGACGCGCTGCCGGCCGACCTGGTGGCCCGACTGGGCCTGACCGCGCACGGACTGCGGGGCCGGATGCTGCTGTGCCGACGCGTCCAGCCCCTGCCCGCGGAGCTCGTGGTGCGGGGCTACCTCGCGGGGGGCGGCTGGGCCGACTACCAGCGCGGTGGCCTGGTGTCCGGGATCCGGCTGCCGGTGGGGCTGCGCGAGTCCGACCGGCTCCCCGAGCCCGTGCTCACGCCGTCCACCAAGGCCGAGGCGGGTCACGACGAGCCCATCGCGTTCGCGGCGCTCGCGACGCTCGTGGGGCCACTCGTCGCGGAGCGTGCCCGGGACATCGCGCTCGCCATCTACCGGCGGGGGGCGGCGGTCGCCGAGGCGACCGGGATCATCCTCGCCGACACCAAGCTGGAGCTGGGCATCGCCCCCCGGGACCCGGCCGACGACGGTCCCGACGACGATGCCGCCCGCGCGTCGCGGCTCATCCTCATCGACGAGGTCCTGACACCCGACTCCTCGCGATTCTGGGATGCCGCGACGTGGGCGCCCGGCCACCCCCAGCCCTCGTTCGACAAGCAGTACGTCCGTGACTGGCTGCTGGCCAGCGGCTGGGACCGGACGCCGCCCGGCCCGGAGCTGCCGCCGGAGGTCGTGAGCGGCACGCGCACCCGCTATGTCGACGCCTTCGAGCGCCTGACCGGCACCAGCTTCCAGAACTACCTCGCCACCGACCGCCTCCCGAGCCCAGACCGCCTCCCCAGCCCAGCAGGAGCCCGCGTGTGACCAGCCGTCGTTTCGTCGTGTCCGTGATGCCCCGGGAGGGGATCCTCGACCCGCAGGGTCGCGCGGTCGAGACGAGCCTGCCGCATCTGGGGGTGACCAGCGTCCACGGGGTGCGCGTGGGCCGCCGCGTGGAGCTGAGCGTGGACGTCGAGGATGCGGCCGAGGCGCGTGCGGTGGTGGACCGCCTCGCCGGCGAGCTGTTCGCCAACCCGCTCATCGAGGCGTGGACGGTCGAACCCGTGGAGCCCGCGTCGTGAGGGTGGGCGTGGTCGTGTTCCCGGGGTCCAACTGCGACCGGGATGCGCTCGCCGCCGCGTCCCTCGCGGGCGCGGATGGGTTCCCGGTGTGGCACGAGTCGACCGACCTGGCGGGGGCCGACCTGGTCATCGTGCCCGGTGGCTTCGCCTACGGCGACTACCTCCGCGCGGGTGTCCTGGCGCGCTTCAGCCCGGTCATGGGCGCGGTGCGCGACCATGCGGCGCGGGGTGGGCTGGTGCTGGGCATCTGCAACGGCTTCCAGGTGCTCGCGGAGGCGCACCTCGTGCCGGGGGCGCTGCTGCGCAACGCCAGCCTGCGCTTCGAGCACCGCTGGGTGACCGTGTCCGTGGAGCGCTCGGACACGCCGTTCACGCGGGGCATCCCCGTGGGCACCGTGCTCGGATGCCCATCGCGCACGGCGAGGGCAACTACTTCCTGCCCGACCCGGAGCTGGACGCGCTCGACGCACGCCGGGGTGTGCTGTTCCGCTACGTGGCGCCCGTGGGCAACCCCAACGGCTCGGCGCGCGACATCGCGGGAGTGGTCAGCGAGGCGGGCAACGTGGCGGGGCTGATGCCCCACCCGGAGCGTGCCGTGGAGGCGATCCTGGGCAGCGACGACGGGATGCGCCTGTTCCGCTCGCTCCTCGAGGGCGTGGCCGCGGGTGCCGGGGCCGCCGCATGAGCACGCCGACCGCCGCGCCGCTCCATCGCGCGCTCGGGCTCACCGACGACGAGCTGGTGGCCATCGGGGAGCGACTGGGCCGCGCGCCCAACGACCTCGAGCTGGCCATGTTCAGCGTGATGTGGAGCGAGCACTGCTCCTACAAGTCGTCCAAGCCCCTGCTGTCCACGCTGCCCACGGGCGGCGGCGACGTGGTCGCGGGCCCCGGCGAGAATGCCGGCGTCGTGCGCATCGGGGATGGCCTCGCCGTCGCCTTCAAGCTGGAGTCGCACAACCATCCGAGCGCGGTCGAGCCCTACCAAGGGGCGGCGACGGGCGTGGGCGGCATCCTGCGCGACATCTTCACGATGGGCGCACGACCCGTCGCGGTGCTCGACGCGCTGCGCTTCGGGGACCCCAGCCTGGCACGGACCCGGCACCTGGTGCGGGGCGTGGTGCGGGGCGTGGGCGGCTACGGCAACTGCGTGGGCGTGCCCACGGTGGGTGGCGAGCTGTCGTTCCACCCGAGCTACGCGGAGAACCCGCTGGTCAACGTGATGGCCGTCGGAATCCTCGAGGAGGACCGGCTGACACGCGCGGCCGCACCCGGCCCAGGCAACCTGGCGGTGCTGTTCGGCTCCACCACCGGGCGCGACGGCATCGGGGGTGCCTCGGTGCTGGCCTCGGCCACCTTCGGCGAGGGGTCTGGCGCCAAGCGGCCCAGCGTGCAGGTGGGCGACCCGTTCGCGGAGAAGCTGCTCATCGAGGCCAGTCTGGAGCTCATCGACGCCGGGCTGGTGGAGGGCCTCCAGGACCTGGGCGCCGCGGGGATCACCTGCGCGGTGTCGGAGACCGCGGATCGCTCGGGCACGGGCATCACCGTGGACCTCGACGCCATCCCGCTGCGCGAGGCGGATCTGGAGCCGTTCGAGGTCATGATCTCCGAGTCGCAGGAGCGGATGCTGGCCATCGTCCGGCCGGAGCGGCTGGCCGAGGTGCTCGCGGTGTGCCGGCGCTGGGACCTCCCCGCGGCGGTCATCGGACGGGTCACCGCCGAGCCGGACATCCGGATCGTCAGGGGCGGGGTCACGGAGTCGGGCGACCCCGCGCCGGAGGCCCACGTGCTCGCCCGGATCCCGGCCGCCGCCCTGACCAGCGACGCCATCGGCCATGGGCGCGTGGGGCAGGCACCCACGCGCCGCCGGCACGCGCCCGCGCCGGGCGAGGTGGCGCTGGCGTCGGGCGGCCTGCCCGAGCGTGGCGTGGACCCCTCGGTGGTGCTCCAGGCGCTGCTGGGGCACCCCAACCTCGCGTCCCGCGCCTGGGTCACCAGCCAGTACGACTCGACCGTGGGTGCCTCCACCCTGGAGGGCAGCGCGCATGGCGCGGCCGTGCTGCGGGTCCCCGGGACGACGCACGGCCTCGCCATCGCCACCGACGCCAACGAGCGCGTGGGCCTGCTGGACCCGTGGAAGGGCGCCGCATTCGCGGTCGCGGAGTGCACCCTCAACGTCGCCGTGACCGGGGCGCGCCCCCTGGGCGTGACCAACTGCCTCAACTATCCCGACCCGGAGCGCCCCGAGGGCTTCTGGCTGCTCCAGCAGGGCGTGGCCGGGCTGGGCGATGCCTGCCGCGCCCTGGGGCTGCCCATCACGGGCGGCAACGTCAGCCTCTACAACGAGTCGGCCGCCCACGGCCCCATCGCACCCACCTGCCAGGTGGGGGTCGTGGGGCTGCTCGACGACGTCGCCCGACGCGTGACCCCCTCGTTCCGCGGCCACGGGGACGTGGTGGGCGTGCTGGGCGCGTTCCAGCCAGGGCTGGGTGGCTCGGTCTATGCGGAGCTCGCGGGCAGCGAGCCGGACGACCGGCCGCCGGCCATCGACCTCGCCGCCCACCGCGCCCTGCTCGACCTGCTGTTCGATGCGGCCGGTTCCGGGCTCCTGCGCTCGGCGCAGGACGTGAGCGGCGGTGGGTTGGCCGTTGCCCTCGCGGAGTGCTGCATCTGGGGGGAGATGGGGGCCGATCTCCGCCTCGCGTGGGGCGGGCCGCCTGCCACGGGGCTGTTCGGCGAGGGCCCGGGCCGGGTCGTGGTCAGCACGGCTCCCGACGACTGGCCCCGGCTGGTCGCCATGGCCGGCATGCACGGCGTGCCCGTCGAGCGTCTGGGCGGGACGGGCGGCGACCGGCTGCGCATCCAGCTGTCGGGTGCCGGCGCCGTGGGGCTGCTGGAGGAGCGCGGCTCCACGCAGGTGGACCTCCTCGACGCCGCGGTCGACCTGCTGCGCGAGGCATGGTCGGCCGGCCTGCCGCGGGCGCTGGGCGACGACGACTGGCATGCGACCCCAGGGGCCACCGGACCCGGGAGCGCCACGGTGCCGGGGGCGAGCGCGCCCGAGGTGGCCGGCTGATGTGCGGCGTGGTGGGGATCCACGCCCCTGGCCAGGGGGCGGCGTCGCTGGCGGCACTGGGCATCTTCGCGCTCCAGCACCGGGGCCAGGAGTCGGCGGGCGTCGCGGCGAGCGACCGCGAGGGCGTGATGGTCTACAAGGACCTGGGGCTCGTGGCGCAGGTGCTCGACGAGCGCCACCTCACGGCGCTCCACGGCGACCTCGCCATCGCGCACTGCCGGTACTCGACGACCGGCTCCACCATGTGGGAGAACAGCCAGCCCACCCTGCGGCTGGGCCCGCGTCGCACGGTCGCGGTGGGCCACAACGGCAACCTGGTCAACACCCGGGAGCTGGTCGAGGGGCTCAGGGGCGGGCGCGGGCGGCTGGTGGGCACGACCGACACCGAGGTGCTCACGGCGCTCCTGGCCGACGAGCCGGGCGGCGACCTGGTCGATGCGCTCCAGCGCGTGCTGCCGCGGGTCCATGGTGCGTACTCGCTGGTGGTCATGGACGAGGATCGCGTCATCGGCGTGCGCGACCCCTACGGCTTCCGGCCGCTGGCGCTGGGTCGGCTGCCCCAGGACGCGGTCATCGCCGACCGCGTCCCGACCGACGAGGCACGGCCGGAGCCGCTGTGGGCCGACGTCGCGACCGCCGCGCCCGCGCTGGCTGGCCGGGGCTGGGTGCTGGCATCCGAGACCGCGGCGCTCGACGCGCTCGGCGCGGAGTTCGTGCGGGACGTCGAGCCCGGCGAGCTGGTGGTCCTGGGCGAGCCCGACGGCCCGCGGTCGATCCGCTTCGCGCCAGGCCACGAGCGGCTGTGCGTGTTCGAGCTCATCTACTTCGCGCGCCCCGATTCCTATCTCCTGGGCCGCAACCTGTACGAGGTGCGGCGGCGCATGGGCGAGGTGCTGGCCCACGAGGCGCCGGCCGATGCCGACCTGGTGATGCCGGTGCCGGACACCGGTGCGCCTGCGGCGGCCGGGTTCGCGGAGGCGTCCGGGCTGCCGTATCGCGACGGCATGGTCAAGAACCGATACGCCGGGCGGACCTTCATCCAGCCCTCGCAGCCGATGCGTCAGCGGGGCGTCAACATGAAGCTGTCGGTCCTCCGCGAGCAGGTCCGCGGCAAGCGGCTCGTGGTGGTGGACGACTCCATCGTGCGAGGCACCACCACCCGCCAGATCGTCCAGCTGCTGCGTCGCGCCGGGGCCGCCGAGGTCCATCTGCGGATCAGCGCGCCGCCCATCTACCACCCCTGCTTCTATGGCATCGACACGTCCATCGAGACGGAGCTCATCGCGTCGCGCCTGGACGTCGAGGGCATCCGGGCGTTCGTGGGCGCCGACTCGCTGGCGTACCTGTCCATCGGCGGTGTGCTCGACGCGGTCGAGCTGCCCCGCGACAGGTTCTGCTTCGCCTGCTTCGACGGCCAGTACCCGGTGCCAGTGCCCTATGACGTCGCCTCGCACAAGTTCGTGCTCGAGGACGCAAGCCTCCCGGCGGGCACGTGACCGGCCAGACGCGCGCCGCGTATGTCGCCGCGGGCGTCGACGTGGTCGCCGGCGAGCGGTCCGTGGCGCTGCTGCGCGAGCGTATCGCGCGGGCCGGCGCGATGGGCGTGGACCTGCTCGGTGGCCTGGGCGGGTTCGGGGCGGCGCTGGAGCTCCCCGAAGGCTACCGACGCCCGGTGTTGGTGAGCGGCACCGACGGCGTCGGCACCAAGACCGAGATCGCGCGCGCGCTCGGCCGCCACGACACCATCGGCCGCGACCTGGTCGCGATGTGCGTGGACGACGTGGTCTGCCACGGCGCCCGGCCGTGGTTGTTCCTGGACTACCTCGCGGTGGGGCGTCTGGACCCGGAGCGCGTCGCCGCCGTCGTGGGTGGCATCGCCGAGGGCTGTGCCGAGGCCGGCGCGATGCTCGTGGGCGGCGAGACCGCCGAGCACCCCGGCGTGATGGAGCCCGACGCGTTCGACCTCGCCGGGTTCTGCGTGGGCATCGTGGAGCGGGATCGGCTCATCGATGGGAGCGCCACCCGCCCCGGGGATGTCATCGTGGGCATCGCCTCGTCCGGGCTCCACGCCAACGGCTACTCGCTGGTCCGTGCCGCGCTCCGGAACACCGGCACCCGGCTCGACGAGCCGCTCGGGGCCACCACGCTGGGCGAGGCGCTGCTGGAGCCGACCGCCATCCACGCGCCCGACGTCCTGGCCGTCCTGGACATGCTCGCGGACGAACGAGCGGTCCACGGGATCGCCCACATCACAGGCGGGGGTCTCCCGGGCAACCTGCCGCGCGCGCTCGGCGCGGGGCTGGGCGCGGTCGTCCATCCCGATCGCTGGCCGGTGTCCCCGGTGATGGCGCGCGTCGCGGCGCTCGCGGAACTGGGCGGTGCCGAGCTGCGTGCCACGCTCAACGGCGGCATCGGCATGGCGCTCGTGGTCGAGCCCGCGGTGACGCCCGCCGTCCTGGGGCTCTTGGCCCGGCGCGGGCGACAGGCGTGGCCCATGGGGGAGGTCGTGCCCGTCGAGGCGACGGGCCCATCGAGGTACCGCGAGGAGGCCGGGTGACGGAGCAGGGGGCAGCGCGCATCGCGGTCGGTGTCTCGGGGCAGGGGAGCAACCTGCGCGCGCTCAGGGCCGCCGAACGGCGCGGGATGCTCGGCGGGAGCATCGTCGGCGTGTTCGCGGACCGCGTGTGCCCGGCGCTCGACTGGGCGGCCGAGCAGGGCATCCCGGTGACGCTCGTGCCGTCATCGGGCCACCCGGACGCCGGCTCGTGGGACGTCGCGCTGGCGGCAGGTCTCCAGCAGGTGGCCCCCGACGTCGTGGTGCTGGCGGGCTTCATGCGAATCCTGGGGCCCGAGGTGCTGCGCGCCTTCCGGGGCCGGATCGTCAACGTCCACCCGTCGCTGCTGCCGGCGTTCCCCGGCGCCCACGCCATCGCGGACGCGCTCGCCGCCGGGGTCACGGTGACGGGGGTGACCGTCCATCTGGTCGACGAGGTGCTGGACGGCGGGCCGATCGTGGCGCAGGAGCCGGTCCCGGTCCTGGCCTCGGATGACGAGGAGGCACTCGCAGCGCGAGTCCACGCGCTGGAGCATCGGCTGCTGCCACGCGTGGTGGCGATGGCCGCGGCGGGCACCCTGGGCATCGACGACGTCGGCCGCCTGACGTTCGACCGTGCTCGCGCCGGTCGGATCCCGGCGCCTCGACGTGCGCTCCTGTCCATGGCCGACAAGGACGGCTTGGTCGACCTTGCCCGAGGCCTCGATGCGCTGGGCTTCGAGCTGGTCTCGACCGGGGGCACGGCACGCGCGATGCGCGAGGCCGGACTGGCGGTGACCGACGTCGCCGCGGTCACGGGCAGCCCCGAGATGCTCGATGGCCGGGTCAAGACGTTGCACCCACGGATCCACGGCGG
>JAXLXC010000001.1:0-237152 GCA_046328155.1 Chloroflexota bacterium | reverse complement strand
CAGCTGCCTGCCGTTCCTCCAGCGCGAGCTGATGCTCCTCCGCGACGCGCGCGTGATCGTGTCGCTGGGTGGCTGGTCATGGGATGGCGTGCTGCGCGCGCTGGCCGCCCGCGGCGTCGTGGTGCGGCCCAAGCCCTCGTTCGGTCATGGCGTGGAGACGCGGCTCGGTGCGTGGACGCTGCTCGGCTGCTACCACCCCAGCCAGCAGAACACGTTCACGGGCCGGCTGACCCCGTCGATGCTGGAGTCGGTGCTGTGCCGCGCCCGCGAGCTCGCGGGACTCGGTGTGGTGGGTTAGCTGGCCTTCCTCGACCGGCCGCGTCGCTCGGGCGTCATGAGCCCGATGTAGAACCCCAGGTCCGAGCGTCGGATCGCGATGTCAACGCCGGCCACCTTGGCGGCGCGCACGATCTGCGCCCGCACGGTTGCGGGCTTCTCGTCACCCACGAGGAGCACCTCGTAGGCATCGCGCTCGGTGCGGATGGACCGGATCCGCTCGATCATCTCCAGCATCTCGGGGCTGGGCTTGCGCCCACGCCCGCTGGCGGGGCGGTCGAACACCGCTGGGCTCACCTTGTTGATGGCGGGCACGGATCCTCCGTCTGGGTGGCCGGCGCTCAGTTCCCGGCCGAGAGGCTGGACTCGAGCTTCGCGACCACCTGGTCGATGGTGAAGCTGGCGGCCTTCTGGCGTGGCGGGAACTGCTTGAACGTCTCGAGGAAGCGGGTCACCAACGCCGTGGCGGCCAGCGCGAGGTAGTCGTTCTCGAAGAACCAGTCGAAGTAGGTGTTGGAGGTGAGGTCCGCCCGCTCGTACGGGTCCATCCGCAGGTTGAACAGCTTGGGCGCTCGGAGCGCCACGAAGGGGTCCATCCACACCTGGAGCGTGCCCTGGGTGCGCTGCTCGAGGAATACGACCTTCCAGTTGTCGAAGCGGATGGCCATGACGTCGCCGTCGTCCGAGAAGTAGATCAGCCCGGGCCTCGGACCCTTCTCCTCCGTACCCGTAAGGTAGGGCAGGAAGTCGTACCCGTCGATGTGGACCTGGTAGGTCCGGTCGCCGATGGTGTGGCCAGCCTTCAGCTTCTCGATGACCTCGGGATCGCCGGCGGCCGACAGCAGCGTGGGCAGCCAGTCATGGTGCTGGATGATCTCGTTGGACACCACGCCGGCGGGGATGTGGCCCGGCCATCGGATCATCTCGGGGATCCGGAAGGCCCCTTCCCAGTTGGTGTTCTTCTCGCTCCGGAAGGGCGTCATGCCGCCGTCGGGCCACGTGTTCATGTGCGGCCCGTTGTCCGTGGAGTAGATGACGATCGTGTCCTCGGCGATGCCCAGCTCGTCGATGACATCGAGCACCGTGCCCACGTTGCGGTCGTGGTCGATCATCGCGTCGTGGTAGGGCGACTGCCATCGGCCCGACTGGCCCACGCTCTCCGGCTTGGGGTGGGTCCGGAAGTGCATGTGCGTGGTGTTGACCCACACGAAGAACGGCGTCCCGGCCGCGTGCTGCTCGCGGATGAACCCCGCGGCACGCTCCACGACGTCGTCGTCGATGGTCTCCATGCGCTTCTTGGTCAGCGGCCCGGTGTCCTCGATGCGCTGCCTGCCGACCCGGCCATAGCGCCCGTCCTCGGTGGGGTCGTCCTCGTCGGTCGCGAACGAGTGGATGACGCCCCGCGGTCGGAACATCTCATTGAACGTCGGGAAGTCCTCGGGGGACGGCCAGTTGGGGCTCTCCGGCTCCTCCTCGGCGTTGAGGTGGTACAGGTTGCCGTAGAACTCGTCGAACCCGTGTGCCGTGGGCAGGAACTCGTTGCGGTCGCCCAGGTGGTTCTTGCCGAACTGGCCGGTGGCGTATCCCAGCGGCTTGAGCAACTCCGCGATCGTGGGGTCATCGGCGGACAGCCCAACCGGTGCGCCCGGCATGCCCACCTTGGACAGGCCCGTGCGATAGACGCTCTGCCCGGTGATGAACGACGACCGCCCGGCGGTGCAGCTCTGCTCGCCATACGAGTCGGTGAAGCGCATCCCCTCGTTGGCGACCCGGTCGATGTTGGGCGTCCGATAGCCCATCAGCCCGTCGCTGTAGCAGCTCAGGTTGCTGATGCCGATGTCATCGCCCCAGATGACCACGATGTTGGGCTTTCCGTTGGGCATGAGTCGTCCTCCCAGTTGGACCAGTCGCGTGCCTGTGGATCCCGGTGTGTGGAGACGGCGCATGAGCGACCCGGTCGCGCTCGGTCGTGATGGGGGTCAGGGGGTGGCGCGCCCGGCGAGACTCGAACTCACGGCCTTCTGCTCCGGAGGCAGACGCTCTATCCACTGAGCTACGGGCGCACGCGAGCCGCTAGTGTCCGCCGTGCGACGGGAACCGTCAAACGCCCCGGTCGCGGCGCGGCAGGATGATGGGCGCGCCGCTCGTCGGGTGGGGCACCACCTCCACGGGCGTGCGGTAGACGCGGCTCAGGAGCGCCTCCGTGAGCACCTCCTGCGGGGGCCCGTCGGCCGCCACGCGACCCTGCTCCAGCATCACGACGCGGTCCGCCCACGCACCGGCCAGCTGCAGGTCGTGCGCCACCACGACCACCGCGGCGCCCTGCGTGGCCCGGCGGCGGGCGACCCCCATCACCAGCTCCTGGTGCTGCAGGTCCAGCGACGCGGTCGGCTCGTCGAGCAGCAGGATGCCCGTGCCTTGGGCCAGCACCCGCGCGAGTGCCGCGCGGGCCCGCTCTCCACCCGACAGCGATGGGTACTCGCGTGCCGCGAGCCCCGTCACGTCCGTGTCTGACATGGCGCCCGCGATGGCGGGCTCGTCGTCATCCTCCGCGGTCGTGCCCGCCCACGGCGAGCGGCCCATCCGGACCACGTCGATGACCAGGAACGGGAACGAGATCTCGACGTGCTGGAGCAGCATCGCGCGACGCATCGCGAGCTCCCGGACCCCCCACCCCGCGATGGGGCGCCCGTCCAGCGCGGTCGTCCCGGATGCGGGCACCAGGTCGCCTGCGAGGACGCCCATGAGCGTCGACTTGCCCGCACCGTTGGGTCCCACGAGCACCACCAGCTCGCCGTGGTGGACCACCAGGCCGATCCCGCTCACGACCTCGCGACCACCACGCACGACGGTCACACCCGAGGCGGCCAACGCGACGCTCCCCAGCGCCGGCGCCGAGGGGAGCGGGATCGAGCCCAGCTCCCGCCAGCGGCTGGCGACCCGGTCGAGCATCAGGCCCAGCCCCCGGCTCGCTCGCGCGTCCGACGCACCAGCCAGAAGAAGAACGGGCCCCCCACCAGGGCCGTCAACACGCCGAGGGGCAGCTCCTGGTTCTCGATGGCCGTCCGGGCGATGAGGTCGGCCAGCACCACCACGATGGCGCCGCCCAGGGCGCTGGCCGGGATGAGCACCCGATGGCCCGGCCCGGTGACGATGCGCACGAGGTGGGGGATGACCAGACCCACGAACGCGATGACCCCCGTGAATGCCACGCCGGCGCCCACGAGCAGCGCGATGACCGTGATGAGCACCAGCCGGAGCCGCTCCACGTCCACGCCAAGATGGCGTGCCGCACGCTCGCCCAGCGCCAGCAGGTCGAGCTGGGGTGCGTACCAGATCGCCACAACCAGGCCCACGATCACGAACGGCGTGACTGCCACCACCGCGTCCCAGGTCGCCCGCGACAGGCTGCCCAGGTTCCAGAAGGCGATGGAGCGGAGGGCGTCGTTCTCGGCCATGAACGTGAGCAGGCCGATGCCCGCTCCTGCGAACGCGTTGACCGCGATGCCCACCAGCACGAGGGTGACCACCTCCGTGCGTCCGCGCGACCGGGCGAGGCCGTAGACCAGGAGCGTGGTCAGGAAGCCGCCGACGAACGCCGCGACGGGCACCGTCCAGGTGCCCAGGATGGTGATGCCGAGCACGATCATCAGGAACGCACCCACCGCCGCACCGGCGGACACGCCGATGACCGAGGGTTCGGCCAGCGGGTTGCCAAAGACGCCCTGCATCAGCGCGCCCGCGGTGCCCAGCGCCATGCCCACGAGCACCCCCAGCACCACGCGTGGGAACCGGACCTCCCACAGCGCGGCGTCGGCCCGCGGGGCGCTCGGCTGCGGCAGGACCCCATCGATGCCCAGATGGTGGAGCACGCTGCCCACCACCTCGTCCAGCGGGATCCGGAACTGGCCGACGCTGGCGGCGACGAGGCACACGACCACGAGGGCGACGACGAGCATGGCGACCACGAGGCCGCCCCGGCGGGTCACGATGGGTCAGCCGCAGGACCGGTAGACAGCCTCAGCGAGTGCCGTGATCGCGGCCCCCGTGCGAGTCCCGAAGTTGAGCAGCACGCCGTCATCCATGTCGACGATACGCCGCTGCTCGCCGGCGGGTGTCTGGGCGACCCCCGGGATCGCCAGCAGCCCGTCGATGCCCCCGACCGACGCGAGGCTGTCCGTGAGCACCAGGATGACGTCCGGCGCGGCGTTGATGAGCGCCTCGCTGGTGATGGGCTTGAAGCCGGTCACGCCCAGGGCCGCCCCGGCGTCGCGTGCGCCGATGGCCTCGATCATGGCGTCCGGTCCGGCGCCCGCACCGGTGATGAGATAGATGCCCGCCGGCCCGCGCAGGTACAGGAACGCGATCGAGGGCGGGTCGGCCGGGGGATGCACCGATGCGATGGCGTCGTCGATCTGCTGCTGGGTCCGCGCCACGAGCCGCTCGCCTGCCTCGGGGACGCCGAGCGCCGCGGCGACGGCGCGGATGTGGTCCGGCACGTCCGCGATGGTCTGGAGCTCGTCGAGCATCACCACCGTGACGCCGGAGGCACGCAGCTGCTCGAACACCTCGCTGGGACCGATGCTCGCGTCGGCGAGCACGATTGACGGGTCGAGCTCCAGGATCGCCTCGGCGGACAGGTCGTGGCCGTTCACAGTCACCAGCGGCAGGGCCGCCGCGTCGGGGAACGTGGTCGAGGTGTCCCGACCGATGACGTGGTCGCCCAGGCCCAGGCTGAACACGATCTCGGCGATCGAGCCGTAGAGGTTCACGGGCAGGATCCGGTCCACGTCCGTGACCGTGACCTGGTGACCGTCGGCGTCCGTGACGGTCACCGGCAGCACTGGCTGCGGTGCGGGGTCCAGCGGCTCGACGACGTCCTCGATGGTCGCGGTCGACGGACCGCACGACGCGGCCGACGACGCGCCGGGCGAGGTGCTGACGCTCGCGGTCGGGCTGGGAGACGCCGCCGCCGCGCCCGCCGCGAAGGCGACGGGCACGAACACGTCCGCGCTCCGATCGTCGGCCCGCGTGTGGTCCGCGCGGGTGACCACGGCACACGCGATGGTGCGGCAGTCGAGGCCGTCCGTGATGGCAGCGGCGACTGTGATGGTCACCTCGAACGACCCGCCCGGGCCGAAGGGGGTCGTGAGCCCGGTCGCGTAGGCAGGGGGGTTGGATGAGACCCAGACGGTGCTCCCGCCGCTCCCCGACAGGTCGATGCCGCCGCCACAGGGCGTCGGCTTCTGGCCCGGCGGCGGCAGCACGCAGAACGACACGTAGATCCCCTTGGTCTCGTCGTAGCCCGAGCCGATGACCGTGACCTCCGCCCCCGCGGGATCGAGGTCCGTGGTGCGAGACACGGCGAGCGTCTGGCCCTGGATGCCGTGGGCGGTGGCCTGCGCGGCGACGCGGCCGGGCGGCAGCACGACCGCCAGGGCGATCGCGAGGCCGAGCAGGCCGAGCAGGACGACCAGCCACGCCTTCGGCGCGCGAGTCCAGGGGTGGGTCAACGACATCGCAGTGAAGACCGGTTCAGGCGCCTTCGCCCACCCCGAGGGCCGCGCCCAGGCGATCGAACATGGCGCGGGTCAGGCGGAAGCCTGCGCGCGCCTCCTCGATGATCCGATCCTGCTCGGTCAACGACCAGGGGGCCGAATCGAGCAGCCGTCGATAGTGGTCCTTGAACTCGCGCACGCTGTCGATCTCGTCGAACCGATAGAAGCGGGCGCCCGCGTCGTCCAGCCCGTACAGCGTGCGTGCCTTGGCGCCGAGCGCACGTCCCCCGGATAGGTCGCCCAGATAGCGGATGTAGTGATGCGCGACGAAGCCGGCAGGCCAGTCCGCGGCCACCTCCCGGATGCGCGCCGCGTGGGCTCGCGTCGCCTCGTTCGGGCGCACCGTGGCGCGCCAGTCGTCGCCGACCAGCGCCCGCAGGTCCGCATCCAGGGACGGCAGGCGGTCCAGCCGCGGGTCGAGGAACGGGCCCACCACGGGATGGCCCCGGAGGAGGGATGCCGAGGTCTCGATCGCCTCGTACACGAACCACAGCTGCCCCTGGAGCGCCGCATAGCCCTCGAGCGCCACGCGCCCACCGAGGTACGCCGACACGAAGGCAGAGCCCTCGGCCTGCTCGTGATCCTCGCGGGTGCCCGCCCGCAGTCGCGCGGAGAAGGTCGGCTGGGTCTCGGCGACGGCGTTCGCAGGTCGTGCCGCGATGGTCACGATTGGGGTCCTCGGTGCGCTGGGTCACGCCCGGTCCGGGCCGGGGCCCGCCGATGATACACCGGCCGACCCGCTCGACCGTCAGGCGCACCTGATGTGAGGATGCAAGGTAGCCTTACTCACGTTTCGCCG
Source organism: Chloroflexota bacterium (assembly GCA_046328155.1). Classification (GTDB taxonomy): domain Bacteria; phylum Chloroflexota; class Limnocylindria; order Limnocylindrales; family CSP1-4; genus JAFMJV01. Next base: position 230,519 of record JAXLXC010000001.1, on the reverse strand, counting down.
AACCACGAGGGAGACCACACCCATGCCCGTCCGTCCGTCCCGGGTCGCGCCGAGGCCCGCGCTGCTCGGCGCGCTGCTCGCCGGGCTGGCCCTTGCCACCACGTCGAGCACCCTTGCCCAGGCACCGTCCGTGGCAGTCGAGCCCACGGGCGAGCTCCCTGCGGGCGCCGCCACCCTGACCGTGACTGGCACGGGCTTCGCGACGGCCGGCAGCGGCATCTACGTCGTGTTCGGGCCGATCACCCCGCCGCCCGGCTACTACACGGACGCCAGCATCTATGGGGCGTTCACGTGGGTGCATGCGGGTGCGAGCGGGTCGCCGGTCGAGGCCGAGCTGGCCGCCGATGGCAGCTTCAGCACGGCGCTCAACGTGACGTCCGTGTTCGCGACCGGTGCCGGGAACGTGGACTGCACGGTCACCGCGTGCGCCGTGATCACGTTCGCGGCGCATGGCTCGCCCGACCGCAGCCAGGACACCTGCTCGCCGGTCGTGTTCGTCGGCACCGCGTCAGCGAGCCCGGCGGCTGCGTCCCCCTCGCCCGTCGCGGCTGCCACGCCGTCGGCGGCGCCACCCGCGAGCATCGCGCCCACCGACCCGACGACACCCACGACCGCCGAGGGCTGTGCCCTCATCGGCGCGACGGCTCCGTAGGCGACGCCCGCCTCTCGGCAGACATGAGAAGACCCCGCCGAAGCGGGGTCTTCTGCACTGTCCCGGCTAACCGGACCGAGGCCCGGTCATCTGCCACGCCACAAGGGCATCTATCACGCCGGCTGCACCGGCTACCCTAACCCAACCTACCCATGACCTTGTGCCTGGGGCAGTCATGCTGACCAGCAGCACTGGACTGGATACTACCCGAGGGCATGCCCCCGACTCAACCCCTCGGATATGCGTGGCGGTTAATATTCCGTAACACTCCCAGCCCTCGCGACCGGTTACCGATGACCGTGCCTCGCGGTGCCGTCATCCGGCGGCCCGCACCTCCCCCAGGCTGACGGCCCCCGTGAACAGCGCCTCGCCCACGATCACGGCTCCGACGCCCGCGCCCGCGAGGCGTGTCATGCCGGCCATGTCCGTCACGCCGCCCGCGACCACCACCTCGACGTCGAGGCTGCGCAGCCGACCGAGGGCCGCGACGTCGGGGGAGGCGCCGCCATGCGACAGCACGACCCGCCGGACGCCCGCGGCGGCGAGCTCCCCGACCACCTGGTCGAGCGTGGTCGGCGGCAGGTACCGCTTCCACGGATAGTCGCGCAGCCGCTCCGGCCGCGAGTCGAGGCCGACCGCCAGCCAGTCCCCCGCGATCGCCAGGCACGCAGCGAGGCGGCCCGGGTCCTCCACCACCGCCCAGAGCGGCACCACGACGCGGGTCGCGCCCGCCGCGAAGCACAGCTCCACCTGTTCGGGCCCGTCCACGCCACCGGCGACCTGGAGCGGCACGGCGACCGCGCGCGACACCTCGGCGATCGCGCCGAGCGCCTGTGGCTGGCCGGCGCGCGCCCCATCCAGGTCGACGAGGTGGATGACGCTCGCACCCGCCTCCACCAGCGCACGCGCCACGCGGTCGGGGCGGTCCGTCGGCGCACCGGTGCCCGAGCCGGCACCCGGCCACCAGACCAATCGGGACCGGCCGCCCGTCAGGTCGATGCTCGGGATGACCAGCATCAGTGCTGGGCGCTGGGTCGGAAGGGCCCGCCTCCCTCGCCTGCCAGGAACCGACGATGGAAGCTGACCGGGATGCTCCCGGTCCACAGGAGCGCGTCGTGGAAGTCGCGGAGCGAGAACCGGTCGCCCAGGCGCCGCCGCTCGTCATCCCGCAGCCGGAGGATAAGGACCTTGCCCAGGAGATAGGACAGCTGGTACGTCGGCGTGAAGGTGTAGCGCTGCACCTCGGCCTCGGCGTTCGGGCGCTCGAAGCCCGTGTGCTCGATGAGGAAGTCCATCGCCGCCTGCGTCCCGATCTCGCCACGATGGAGTCGGATGTCGAGGATGATCCGGCAGGCACGCCAGATGGCGTCGGTGGCCAGCGCCATCCGATGCGCGGGCGTGGCATCGAACCCGTGCTCGCGCATCAGCTGCTCGCTGTACATCCCCCAGCCCTCCACGAACTCCGGCGCCTCGATGAGCAGCCGGGTCATGGTCGGCCGCTCCAACGCCGCGGCCAGCTGGAGATGGTGGCCGGGGTAGGCCTCGTGGATGCTGGTGTTGGAGATGGACGCCCTGTTGTGCTCCAGCATCGCGCCTGGGTCGTCGTCGACCGACGGCGTGACGATGTAGATGCCCCGTCGCGGCCGGTCGAAGGCCGCGGGTGCGAAGTACGCGGCGAACGGGGTCATCCGCCGCAGGTACTCGGGGGTGGCGATGACATCCAGCGGCGCATCCTGCGGCATGGTCGCCAGGCCCCGCTCCTCGATGAAGTCGCGTGCCCGGGCCATCACGTCCTGGTACTCGGCGAGCGCCTCATCGAACGTCGTCGGATGGTCGGCCTTGACGCGCTCGAGGACCTCCCGCTCGGATGCCGCTGGGTCGATCTCCGCGGCGGCCGCCCGCCGAGCGGCGTGGTTCAGGTCGAGCTGCTGCCAGCCGATGTCCAGGCTCTCGTCCGCGGTCAGCCCGTCGAAGGCACGCAGGCCGATGAGCTCGTCGAGCTGCTCCCGACCCAGGGCGAAGTCGTCGCCCGCGCGCGGGACCTGTGCCCGGACCCAGTCGGCATAGTCCTCGAGGGCGACCTTCGTGGCAGCGGATGCCCGCTCCAGACGCCGGAGCCGACTGCCATCGCCGTACGCGCCGGCCGCCGCGTCGGCGATGAGGTCCAGGAATCCGGGCAGGCTCGCCACCGCCTCCAGCTCCAGCTCCAGCCACAGGGCCACCGGGTCGTCGCCCAGCCGGTCACGCACCTGGGTCAGCGCCAGCGGCGCCGCCTCCAGGCGTGCGGCGATCGCGTCGAGGCGCTCGTCGAGCGGCGCGAAGTCCCGGGCGAACAGCAGGAACAGGGCGTCGCCCAGGCCCTCGCCCGCGGTCACGCGGCGCTCCCAGGTGCGATGGACGTCCTCGTCGAAGATGGTCCGCCGGGCGCTCAGCGCGGCCATCTCGAGCTCCAGCGCATTGCCCTCCGACAGGTCAGCGGGATCGATGGCCTCCAGGTCCGCGAGGAACGTGCGCTCCGCGGCGATCAGGTCCTCGTGCGCCGCGCGCGACTGGTCGCCGAGCCGCCCATCCAGCTCGTGGATGCCGAGGTAGGTCGCCAGGACCGGCTCGCGCTCCAGGAGCCGCTCGAAGTGCTCGCGAACGATCCGCGCGAACCGTCGGTCGCCATCGGTCGCCACGACCGGCACCGCGATGGACTCCAGGGTCCCAGGGACCGGCGCCGCCGGATCCGTCACGACGCGAGCGCCACCGCAGGCGACCGCTGCACGCGTGCCACGACGTCGATGGCCCGCTCGACGTGGCCGCGCTCGATGCCGTAGTGCGTGACCGCGCGGATCTCGCGGCTCCCCCACGGGACCATCAGCACCCCGTCGCGCGCGAGGGCATCCAGGAACGCCGTCCGTTCCGCCACGCGGAAGATGACGAAGTCGGTGGCCACACGCTCTGGGTCGAGGCCCTCGATCCCCGGGATCGCTGCCAGGCCCTGGGCGAGGGAACGAGCGTGGGCGTGGTCCTCCGCCAGCCGCTCGATCATGCCGTCCGGGCCGTCCCCGATCGCGACGAGGCCGGCAGCCGCCAGCACGCCCACCTGACGCATCCCGCCGCCCAGGAGCTTCCGCGCGCGGCGCGCGCGGGCGATGAACGCGTGGTCTCCCACCACCACCGAGCCGACCGGGCACCCCAGGCCCTTGGACAGGCAGAACGTCGCGGAGTCGGCCGATGCGACGAGGTCGCGTGCCGGCACCCCCAGCGCCACCGCGGCGTTGAACAGGCGAGCGCCGTCGATGTGGAGGGGTACGCCGCGCTCGTGGCCGATGGCCGCGATCGTGGCGGTGTAGCGCGCGTCGAGCGGCTGGCCCATGGAATGGGCGTGGGTGTTCTCGAGCACGATGAGCGAGGTGACCGGCTCATGGACGTCGTCTGGTCGGAAGGCGTCCCGGACCTCGTCGGGATCCAGTCGCCCGTCGGGCCCCGAGCGCAGCTGGCGGACCGAGGCGCCCACCACCACGGCGTGCCCCGCCTGCTCGTCGATCACCGTGTGCGACCGGGCATCGGCGATGACCTCGCCGCCACGTGGCACGTGGGCGATGAGGCTCACCAGGTTGCCCATCGTGCCGCTCGCCACGAACAGGCCGGCATCCTTGCCCAGCAGGGCGGCTGCCCGCGCCTCCAGCTCCTGCACGGTCGGGTCATCCTCGAACACGTCGTCGCCGACGCGAGCCGTGGCCATCGCCTGGCGCATCGCCGGCGACGGCTGGGTGACGGTGTCCGACCGCAGGTCGACGAGGTCTGGCATGCGCCACGGAGGATAGCGCGAGTTCCTGCTAGACTCCGCGTTCGCCGCAGGGACCCGTGGTGTAGCGGCCCAACATGCCAGCCTGTCACGCTGGAGATCGCCGGTTCGAATCCGGTCGGGTCCGCCATCCTCATCGGACGATCGGTATCGCCTGCTGGTCGGGCGGCGGCGGAACGCTCCGGAGGATGCCCGCGCAGATGCCTTCCACCGACCCGCCGGAAACGTCCGCCGTGCGTCGCGTGCCTCCGCCGGGGACGTCCACCGACATGTCGGACGGAGCAGGTCCGAGCGGCTCGCGCCCCGACATCTCGCGCATCCTCGTGATCGTGTTCGGGGCCCTCTTCCTCATCGGGGCCCTCGCCTTCGGCGCCCGCGTCCTGACCGCCATCGAGCAGGATGGCGCCTCGCCTGAGCCATCAGCCTCCACCTCCGCGGCCCTCCCGAGCGTCCTGGCGGTCGCGGCCGCCGATCCCGTGGTCGGCCTTGCCCAGGGGGTCGAGGGCCCGTCGCCGTCCCCCTCGCCCCCGACCCTGGCGACACCCGCGATCCCCGTCACCACGCCCTGCCCGGACCCGTCGGCCAGCCAGGTGCCCGGCGGTGGCGCGAGCGCCGCCCCGACTGGCTCGCCGTCGGCGACCGACGCGGTCGCTGCGACGTCATCGCCGGCCCCGACGGTGGTCCAGTCGCCGGCCGCGGCTGACCCATGTGGCGAGGCCGACCCATCGGCCAGCCCATCCACCGCCGCGACGGCGATGCGGGACATGCCGTTCGTGCCCGTGGTGCGCTTCTGGCAGACACGCGAGTCCATCTCCAGCCAGGCACTCACGCAGGTCCTCCGCGGCAAGGACGACACCTGGAAGCGGGTGCTCATCCCCACGGGCGATCGGGAGGCACTCGAGGCGGCCCTGGGCATCACCATCCCCGACGCGGTCCGCGAGGCGTCGCCCTCGGCCATCATCGCGGTGGTCAAGCGGGGCAGCACGCTCGGATTGCTGCGGGCGTCGGATGTGGTGCCCTCGGTGCGTGCGCTGGCGATCGACGGCCGCGAGCTGTTCGGCAACGACCGGGTCGCGGGCATCGGCCGCTGGCCGCTCGTCGCCAGCGTGATGGTCGCCGACGGCGACGTGTGGCGCCAGTCGGCCACCTGGACCCTGGTGGCTGGCGGCGACTCGTTCACCGACCGCGGCCTGTACGAGCGGGTCGTCAACCGGAAGAAGGGCGTCGACTATCCGTTCGACGGTGGCACGGCGCGGGTCACCGGCCATCACATCTGCCCCAGTTGCCCGCGTGCCGAGGGCAACTCCGTGCCCATCTACAAGCTGTCGGGCCCGAAGGGCGTCGTCCGCGACCTGGTCCAGGACGCCGACCTGGCCATCGCCAACCACGAGCAGCCCACCCCGACCAACTGGTCGTTCCATCTGTTCGGGACGCGCTTCAGCGGCAAGCCGGACCTCACCCGGATCTTCACGCGCGCCGGCATCGACTTCATGTCGTTGGCCAACAACCACATCAACGACTACGGGGCGTCTGGGGTGATGAACACCCTCAAGACACTGGACGAGTACGGCATCAAGCACGCAGGGGCGGGCAAGAACACCAAGGCGGCCGCCAAGCCGGCCTATCTCGAGGCGAACGGCGTGACGGTCGGTATCGTGTCCTGCGACCTCATCGCGCTCTCGCACGTGGGCGCGACGAAGAGCCGCGCCGGCGCCGCGCCCTGCAAGTCGAGGGAGGTCTTCGCGGCCATCAAGGCTGCCCGCGCGAAGGCCGACGTGCTCATCGTGTTCCCCCACTGGGGCGTCGAGTTCAGCCGAGGACGCCTCAAGTCGCAGGAGCGGCTGGCGGCACGCTGGGAGCGCATGGGCGTGGACCTGGTGCTGGGCGCGCACGCGCATGTGCCCGGCGGGATCGGGGACATCGATGGGATGCCGGTGTTCTACTCGCTCGGCAACTTCATCTTCGACCAGAGCTGGTCCACCGCGACCATGGAGGGTATCCTCGCGGAGATGACGTTCCAGGGCGACCGGCTGGTCCAGATCCGGATCCATCCGTTCCTGACCCACGACCAGGCGCAGCCCAACCTGCTCGACCCGGCGAAGGACGACGGTGCCGCGCTGATGAACGAGATCCGGAAGCAGTCGAAGCAGATCTCCGACTGGTAGCCGTCAGTCCTCGGGCGGCAGCCCGGCGAACAGGTCGGCCTCGGGGAGGCGCACACCAACCCGCGACTCGGCCAACGTGAACTGCTCGGCCGGCATGAACTGGCGCCACTCGTCCGGCGTGAGGGCGAGGAAGAAGTCCGCGGGCCGGATCTGCGTGACGTGGGCCCGGAGGGCGTCCAGCTTCCGCTCCATCTGGTCAGCGACGTCGACCGACGTGGTGATCGGGCCCTGGGCTTGGCGCATCTGCTCGATGAATGCCTCCCGGCCCTGACGCTGCTCGTCGGTCTCGTCTGGGTCCGCGTTGAGCCAGCTCCGGACGCCGCGCTGCTCGAGCAGCTCCGCCATCTCCTGGCGACGACCCATGTCCATCACGATCTCGTAGCGCTTGAGCGGCTGCCACGCCTCGATGCCATCGGCCAGTTGCTCGGGGTACCAGACGGGGTCAGCGGCACGCTCGAAGGCGAGCACCGCGAGCTGTGCGGCCCGGATGTGGTCAGGATGGCCGTAGCCGCCGAAGTGGTTGTAGCTGACGATGACCTGCGGACGCAGCTCGCGCACCAGGCGGACGAGCCGTCCCGCCGCGACGTCAACGTCCGCGGTCCAGAGGTTGCCGGGGGTCTCGTTGGGAGGCGTGCCCATCATCCCTGAGTCGCGATAGCCCAGCGTGCGCGACTCGATGGGTCCGAGCGCGGCGAGCGCCGCAGCCAGCTCGACTGCGCGGATCTCGGCCAGCCGAGCGTGGTTGTCCACCGTGTCCAGCTCCGGGACGACAATCTCGCCTTCCTCGCCGCCGGTGCACGTCACGCAGACGACGCGGTCGCTCGCACGGCTGTAGCGCGCCATCACGCCACCCGTGCCGATGGTCTCGTCGTCGGGATGGGCGTGGACGGTCATGAGCGAATGGCGTGCCGGCATCCGGGGATGGTAGTCCGGGTCGACCGTCGTCGGCATCGCGCGGCGTTCGGTTCGGCGTGCGTCCGCCTCGCACCGACGCTGGGTCAGGAGGCCTGAGGTCGGTTCTGCGGCAGGAGCGGGGGCCGGTCGCCGACGCTGGGCCGGAGGTCGCGCGTCGGGTCGGCGGCGATCTCGCCCATGCCTCGGGCGGTACGGGTGCGCACGAAGGCAGCCACGACACGCGGGTCGAACTGCGTGCCCGCGCACTTGCGCAGTTCCTCGATCGCCTGCTCCAGGGACTTGGGGCGCGGCTGATACGGGCGCACCGCCGTCATCGCCTCGAACGCATCCGCGACCGCGAGGATCCTGGCGAGCAGCGGGATCTCGTCACCGATGAGCCGGTCCGGGTACCCCGAGCCGTTGTACCACTCGTGGTGGAAGCGGACGAGCGGCACGACCGCCCGCAGCCGGTCCGCGTTGGCGAGGATCTCGGCTCCCTTGACCGGGTGCCGGTTCATCTCGATGCGCTCCTCGCGGTCGAGCCGACCGGGCTTGAGCAGGACGGCGTCTGGGATGCCGATCTTCCCGATGTCGTGGAACAGGCCGCCCCACTCGAGGATCTCCAGGTCGGGCTCGCTGACGCCCATCTCCTGACCGATCTCGACGGCTATCCCCGAGACATGCTCCGAGTGGCGCTTGGTCGATGGGTCACGCGCGTCGATGGCGGACGCGAGCGCTCGGACGGTCTGCGTGAACATGTGCCGGAGTTCGACGACCGACTGGTAGGCCGCGCGGGTGGTGTAGAGCGGCAGCGCGAATACCAACGCCACGAACGGCCCGACCAGCTCATAGGTGACCGCCATGAGCCACGCCAACGGTGCCAAGCCCAAGAACGTCAAGCCATAGGAGCGAATGTCGCTGCCCATTACCGCCGAGATCACGCGTCCCTGCCGAATCGCGATCGATGCGGCGGCCAGGACCTCGGCCACGACAAAGAACACCAGGCCCGCGAGCATGGCAGCACCGAGGGCAGTCACGCTCCAGCCAGGTTCGGCGCCAACGATCATCTGGTAGCCGGACACGGCCAAGACCGCGGCAATCAGCGTCGAGCAATGGTTGTAGAGCGTCCCGTACCAGGGGACTTCCCCCCGCAACTCGCGGAGTTCTATGACTCCGACAAACCCCACGAGCGCCGCGCTAGTCGGTCCCCCGAAGAAGCCACTGGCCAGAATGGGGGCAATCGAGACGCTTACTACCGACCCGCGCGGGGTGCGGACCGGGAACGAAGACGTAACGACTGTCAGTGCCGTCCAGAACGCCAGGTCGAGCTGCCCGTCTGACGCCAAGGGCCACAACGAACTCGCGCCAGCGAAGAGGGCGGCGGCCAATGCCGCGACAGCGGCAATCAGGAGCCCCAGACCCAGTCTTCCTGGCTCGCGCGCGGCTCCCCACGGTCGTCTCACAAACGGAGAGTGTGGCGACTCATCGTCACCACACCCATCCTACCTTGGTACCAGCGCGCCGCAACTAAAGCAGGCGAACTGAGCCTCCAGCTCCGGCCGCGAGCGCGACTACTACGGCGCAGAACCCTGCTAGGCGCAGGGCGCGCCTGATTGGTTTCACCAGCCCTTTATGGTGGCTTCCGGGTTCATGTGCCCTCCTTCGAGCGCGGCTCGCCGAGCTCGACTGACGAAGTGACTCGTCCGGGCGGGTGCACTACTCGCTCCGATCCTCTCCCAAGTGCCCAGTTTCAGAGAGGCCCTCGACGCGTCCGAATCCTTGCTGTGTCGCCGCCAGGCCCATTGGTACTGGCTGCAGGTAGGACTATCGCCGCCACACTCTGGCAGGGGGATACGTATGATTACCTAGTCGCGTCCTCTTCCGGGTGTTCTGCCAGCAGCACCTCTAGCACGGGCGGCGGCTCGCCCGACTCTTCCTCGTAGGCCTTGGCGAAATGGCGATACTGATGGGCGGCTGCGGCCCTTGCACCCGAACGGTGGAGCGCCACCACGAGCTTGGCCTCAAGGGTCAGGGCCTCCGGGTCGGTTGCGAGCGCCCTTTCGAGCACATCGGTTGCAGCTTGGTACCGACCTTGAGCCAGCAACCTGACCGCCGCTTGCTCGACGGCGACAAGGAACAAGCCATGCAGTTGCTCGCGCCACGCCAGCGACCACTCTTCGTACTCGAAGTCCAAGGCGAACTTCGCTTGATAGTCGCGCACGAGCGGGGCTACCAGAGCGGCGACATCCTTGCTCGCGAGGGCGGCCGATGCCTGGCGGAAGAAAGCCGCGCTGTCTACCTGGACAAGCTGAGGATCTAGGTACACCACATCTGGCTCGACGACGACGTAGTCGACGGAGCGGCCGTCCTCGAACCACGGGTCGATATCCCGTCGCAAGAAGAAGAGCGTTTGATGCAGGCTGTTGGCAGCTCCGTCGGGTGATTGACTTGGCCACATAGCGTCCAGCACTTGGTCTCGGGTCGCAGAGTGGTCCGGGCGCGATGCCAGAAAGGCAAGCAAGGCCGCTGCCTTCCGACGTGACTGTGACAAGGCCACGGTTCGCTGACCAACCTGGAGTCGCAGTCGACCGAGATCGTGAACCACCATCGTCGGGTTGGCATGCCGCGCCAGACGCTTGCTGTACGTTCGTTGTCCGGCCTGACGGATGTGCCTGCGCTCGAAGGCGCTAAGTAGCGGCACGTCGCCAATCGCTCCAAATTGAGACAAGAGGTCTGCTGCGACCATTCCGGATCTGCGGTCTGACCCCAAGAGGACCCGCCGCAGGACCGGAAGCCATCGATTAGGCCATGCCAAGATGAGTTCGGTGACGTCGTCCGGCGGCTCATCGAGAAGCCCTAAGCCAAGAGCTATCGCATCGGCCAGGAGAAGCGTCGAGAGCCTGGCGTTTGCCAGGAGCGTAAGCAGTGCCCGCCTGAAGCCATCGCGGTCGTCCTCAGCGACGGCGAGCAAGAGCTGAAGCCACCTAACCCAATGCTCGGCCCCTTGGCTGTCAGCGACTGCCAAGCCATGGCGCGCCAGCTGCGCTGCCTGCGCACGCTCCTCGGAAACGACGCTGAGGTACGCAGCCATTGCCGCATGGCGGGCCTCTGCGTCAGGTTCGACCGAGCCCTCGCGCGCATTCTCAACCGCCTTGCGCGCATCGCTGACGTTGCCATCGACGAGATGCGCGATTGCCTTAGCATAGTTCGCATACGCTGCGGCGCTCGGTACGGTACTCGCGTCAATTGCGGTGCGCGCGGCACGCTCTATGAACAGCCAAGCGGTCCTTGTGTCGCCGACGGCCGCCGCTATCCAGGCGCGATCCGCTTGGGCGTCTGCCGGGATACTGCTCTTGGTGGTGATTGGCTCGAGGTACACCTCGGCTTGTCGATGACGACCAAGTTCCCACATGGCTTGAGCAGCCAGTGATTGGCTAGACTCGATGCCGTGTCGGGTTGAGGTGAAACCGAACTGTTGGATGGCTCGCGAAGCCAACTCGACACAGGTGTCATAGAGGCCTCTCGCGTACGCGGCGACCGCTCCATTGTGATAACTGACACCAGCAAAGTGAGTAAGGCCCAGCCTCACATGTTCATTCGCCAGCTCATCCATCACGTGCGACACTTCGATGAAGCGCCCGCCATCATGGGTCTGAATCAACACCGAGAGTCCTCGGACCAGCGAGGCCACCACTACAGGAAGCGCGGCAAATCGACGCATATCGTCGACCTGCGTCCGAACAATGTCTAGATTGCCGAGGATTAGGTGGACATGGACCAACGCAAGCTTCGTCAAGCCCCAAGCCATCGGGTCCGCGGGGGACGGCGCGAGACTCTCGAGTAGCGCGGCAGCTCGGCGCGCCTGACCCTGCGATGCCCAATGAAGTGCACGGAGCACGCTCACGGCTTCCGGGACGGGCTGGTCGGGCATTCGGTCGACCAGGGCGACCGCAGCACCCCAGCTGGCGGTTCCGACGGCTTGGATGGCCGACTCGCGGATGACGCGCATGGCGTCGGCGCGATGCTCTGCCTCGATGTAGTGGTGCGCCGAGATCGCCCAGTCCAGCGACTCGGCGGCTCGTGCCACGCGGAGATGCGTGGCAAGGAGGGTGCGGCGGCTGATGCTCGCGACGAGACGAGACGACATGAAGTCGCGCACGAGCGGATGGAACGTCCACCAGTGGCCGCTGGTGCCTGTCCGCGTGATGACTCCGGACTCCTCGGCCTGCTTGAGCACGAGGTTCACGCGGCGGCTGGCCTGTCTGCCCGTATTGCCGACCGCCGCGATGACGAGGGTCGCCTCGACTCGCTCCAGGAGGGACGCGACCCACAGCACCCGCTGCATGGAGCCCGTGACGCGGGACAGCACCTGCGTGGCGAGGAAGTCATAGAGCGGGTCGGACCGCGAGCTCAGCTCCTCGATCGTGCTGCGCACCTCCGCAGAACTGCGACCGACCAGGGACGTCACGACCAACTGGATGCTCGCGACCCAGCCCGCAAGCCGCTCGTCCAGGATCTGGACGAGATCGTCGTCGATCGGGCTCCCAAGGATGTTGCTGATCAGACGGGCCGACTCGAGGTCCGTGAACCGCAGGTCGCTGGTGAGGAGCTCCACCACCTGGCCTTGGCCCATCGGCCTCGCGAGGAGCGCACCAGGGTGGCGATGACCCGCGACGATGAAGGTCATGGTCGATGGCGCGAACTCGAGCATGCGGCTCATGATCGCCCGGGTGTCCTCGCCGTCCTGGACGACGTGGAAGTCATCCAGGACCAGGGTCAGCGGCTCCGTGAGGACCTTGTCGAGCTCCGCGAGGATCATGTCGAGCACCATGTCTCGCGTGGCATTGAGCACGCCGACCCGTTGCAGCAGGTTGATGGCACCCATGCCGAAGTCGGGGATCGCCTCGCGCAGGCTGGCCACGAGGTAGCTGAGCATCCCGACCCAATCGACGTCGTGGGCCTCGAATCGCAGCCACGCCGTGCGTCGGCCGGATCGCTGCGCATGGTCCGCGACGAGCGTCGACTTGCCGTAGCCCGCCTCGGCCGTGAGCACGCGCACCCGCCGATGGGCGTGGTCCTCGAGCCACGTCAGGAGTCGCGGGCGCTCCAGGGTGTAGTGCTGGATGTCCGGCATCCGCACCTTGCTGCGAACGATCGCGGCGTTGAAGGCCTCGATCCCGGTCACCTGCGACGCGCCCGCCGGATTGGCCGGGGCGGCCTTGACCCCGGCCTTCCGTCGACGCGCTGGGCGAGGCATCACGCGCGGTGGGTCCACGGGCCCCGTCGCGGTGGGAGGAGCGGTCTGGGCGTCGGTTGGGAGCGGCAGGCTCTGTCCCATGCGCGCATCTTGGCTTTCGGCTCTCACCGTCCCCTTAGGTGGCGATCGTGGAAAACTCGGATGGCGGCCCCGGCGCGGTCGTGACCCGCCCGCGTGCGATGACCGGCGTCAGGCCCCGTCGTACTCGAAGTGGATCTTGACCTCGACCTGATACTCCACGATCTCGCCGTTCTCGACGCGAGCCGTGGACTTCACGACATCGACCGTCCGGATGTTGCGAACCGTCCGGGACGCCGTGGCAACCGCTTGGCGTGCGGCATCGCTCCAGGACTTGGAGCTCGTGCCGACCATCTCCCGGATGATGAGGACCCCCATGTCCGCCTGCCTCCGCCTCGCGTCGGCTCATCCGTCAAGCCGTCGGGCGAGTGTATGGGAAGCGAACGGCCGTGGGTACCCGCGCGAGGTCCTGCTGGTGCCTGCGAGCCCGTGCTGGTGCCTGCGAGCCCTATGCGACCGCGTAGCGCTCCTCGGCTACATATGACTCGAACCGCGTCTGGCGGGTGCGGAACCACAGCTTGACGTCGCCCGTGGGCCCGTTGCGGTGCTTCGCGAGCTTGAGGTTGACCACCTCGCCCTCCGCGTGCTGGTCCTCGGAGGTGCGCTCGCGCTCGCGCCACAGGAACATCACGAGGTCGGCGTCCTGCTCGATCGACCCTGACTCGCGCAGGTCGGACAGACGTGGCTCACGGGACTCCCGCTGCTCCGCCTGCCGTGACAGCTGCGACAGCGCCACCACCGGAACCTCCAGCTCGCGTGCGAGCGCCTTCAAGCCACGCGAGATCTCCGAGACCTCCTGGACCCGGTTCGCGTCCTTCGACTGGACCGATGACTGCATCAGCTGGAGATAGTCGACCACGATCAGGTCGAGTCCCGATTCGGCCTGGAGGCGGCGGGCCTTCGTGCGCAGCTCCATGGTGCTGATGTTGGGGGTGTCATCGATGTAGATGGCCGCTTCGGACAGGGCATTCATGGCGGGCGCCAGCCGGGTGAAGTCCATCTCCTCCAGGAAGCCCGTGCGGAGCCGCTGGGAGTCGATGTTGGCAACCGAGCTCAGCAGTCGGAGCACGAGCTGCTCCTTGCTCATCTCCAGGCTGAAGACCCCCACCGTCCGCCCGTCGCGAACCGCCGCGTGCTCCGCGAAGTTGAGCGCGAGACTGGTCTTGCCGATGCTGGGTCGGGCCGCCACGATCACCAGGTCCGACTTCTGGAGGCCGGTCGTCAGGGTGTCGAGGTCCGCGAACCCGGTGCGGATCCCGCTGATCTCCCCGCGATGCTGATGCAGGTAGTCGAGTCGGTCGTATGCATCGTGCAGCAGCATCCGCAACGCCTTGAAGCCGCTGGAGACGCGCTTCTGGCTGACCGCGAACAGCGCCTGCTCCGCTCGGTCGATCGAGTCGTCCAGTTCGGCGGAGTCCTCGTAGCCGATCCCGGCGATCTTGCCTGCGGCACTGATGAGGTTGCGCAGCACGCCCTTGCGTTCGACGATGCGCGCGTAGTGGACGGCGTTGACGGCGGTCGGCGTCTGGTTGATGAGACCCGTGAGATAGGCGGCCCCACCCACCCGCTCGAGTTCGCCCTGACGCTCGAGCACCTCCGAGACGGTGACCAGGTCGACAGGCTCGCGCCGGGTGTAGAGCTGGAGGACCGCGTCGTAGATGGCCCCGTGGTCGGAGCGATAGAAGTCCTCGGGCCGCAGCACATCGGCGACCTCGATGACTGCGTCCCGGTCGATGAGCAGGGCACCCAGGACCGAGCGCTCGGCGTCGATGGACTGGGGCGGCAAGCGATCGATGGACACGGCGACTCCGGCGGCTCTGGTGTGTGCCCCGATGGTGGCCCGCGTCAGTCGACTGCGGGAAGCGGCTCCTCCACGAGCTCATCCACGGACTTGATGGGGGATGCCGTCGAGCGTGGACGGATCGTGGACATCAGTCCACGCGCCGGATCACCCCCACGAGCTTGCCCTGGATCCGCACGTCCGGGTAGTACTGCGGTGGGTATTGGTCGTTCGCAGGCTGGAGGCGCACGCGACCCTTCTCGCGGTAGAACCGCTTGAGGGTCACCGCGTTCTCCTCGACCTGCGCAACGACGATGTCACCGTCGCGCGCGGTCTGCTGCGGGCGGATGACCACGAAGTCGCCATCGGCGATGTGCGCATCCACCATCGAGTCACCCCGCACGCGAAGGACGTAGGCGTCGCCGCTGGGCGCCAGGATCTCTGGGACGGACATCGTCTCGCTGGCATCCTGGTACGCCTCGATCGGCCCGCCGGCAGCGATCTCCCCCACGACGGGCAGGGCATGGACGGTGTCCGAGGATGGCTGCGGCACGAGTTCCGACGACAGGCCCGTGTTGAGCGCCGCGGTCGGCGTGAGCCGCAGGGCCCGCGACCGTGCCGCGCCCCGCTCGAGGTACCCCTCCCGCTCGAGCGCCGACAGATGATGGTGCACGGCCGATGTGGATGCGAGGTCGACCGCAGCGGCGATCTCGCGCACGGACGGAGGATAGCCTCGGGCCCGCAGCGTCGCGGCGATGTAGTCGATGATCCTCTGCTTGCGCAGAGCGTCGTGCTTGGTCACTGGGGCTCCTTCCTCGACCACAGTACCGAACGTCTGTTCGATTGTCAAGCGCGCGCCGGCGCCGCGCGGGCCAGCCGGCCATCGGGCGTGCGGTCCGCCCCCCGAGCCTGCGGGGAGCACGGGTCCGGGCTGGTAGACTGGCCCATCCCATGCAGGTTCGTCCGGGTCTCCGTCTGGGGCTGGCGGTGCTCAGCTTCTGGCCCTTCATGCCCCTGTTCGCCCGTGCGCCGCTGTACGGCAGGCTGCTGGTGGAGCTGATGCTCGACCGGCGCGTGTCGACCACGCGCAAGGCGATCGTGGGCGTCGCGATCGCATACGTGGCGTCGCCCGTGGACCTCGTGCCGGACTTCATCCCGGTCATCAGTCGCCTCGACGACTTCGCCGCACTGGTCGTTTCGCTCGACCTGCTGCTCGAAGGCGTGCCGAGGGAGGTGATGATCGAGAAGATGTACCAGCTGGGCATCGATGGCCGGGAGCTCGAACGGGACATGGCCGCCGTGAGGCGGTTCCTCCCCCCGCCCATCCGGTCGGCCGCCCTGCGACTGCCCGACGCGATCGACCGCGGCGTCGCGGTCATCCGAACCTGGATCGACGACCATCGATCCCCAAGACCTCTGAAGGAGGAGCCCCTCGCGTGAAGGTCATCCTGACCCAGGATGTCGCATCGCTCGGCAAGAGCGGTGAGCTCAAGGACGTGGCCGATGGCTACGCCCGCAACTTCCTCATCCCCCGCAGCCTGGCCGTCCCCGCGGCCGGTGGCGCCTATCGCGCGTGGCAGCACGACATCGCCAGCCGCGAGGAGAAGCGCAAGCGCGAGCGGGAGGAGGCCGAGATCGCGGCCCAGCGCATCAGCAGCACCACGCTCACCATGGGCGTCAAGGTGGGCGAGGGTGGCAAGCTCTACGGCTCCATCACCGCCAAGGACATCGCCGACGCGCTCGGCCGCCGCGGCATCGACATCGACCGCCACAAGGTGGAGCTCGATGAGCCGCTCAAGACGCTGGGCACCTACAAGGTCGCCATCCGCGTCTATCCCGGCCTGACGCCCGAGGTCACCGTCGCGGTCGAACCAAAGGGCTGACCCGCTGGGTCGTGGAACCCGCGACCCAGCCACCCATCCTCGCCGCGGGAGGCCCGTGGTCGCGCCCAACTCGGCGCACCATGTGGTCATGCCTGCGGCCACGATCCTGCATGTCGACCTCGACGCGTTCTTCGCGGCCGTCGAGCAGCGGGACCGACCGGAGCTCGCGGGCCGTCCCGTCGTGGTGGGCGGCGACCCACGGGGGCGCGGTGTCGTGAGCGCGGCCTCCTATGAGGCGCGCGCGTTCGGCGTCCGCTCCGCGATGCCCTTGCGCTCGGCCGGTGCGCTGTGCCCGCACGCGGTGTTCCTGCCGGTCCGCGGCGCGCGCTATGCCGAGGTCAGCCGTCAGGTGATGGCGATCCTCCGACGCTTCACGCCCATCGTGGAGCAGGTCTCGATCGACGAGGCGTTCCTGGACGTCTCGGGCTCGGAGGCGCTCCACGGGACGCCGGAGGACATCGGCCGCGCCATCCGGGCGGCGGTACGGGACGAGCTCGGGCTCGGCGCATCCGTGGGTGTCGCCAGCAGCCGGCTCGTGGCCAAGGTCGCGTCGGACCTGCGCAAGCCGGACGCCCTGGTCGTCGTCCCGTCCGGCGGGGAGGCGGCGTTCCTCGACCCGCTGCCGATCGCACGGCTGTGGGGCGTGGGTGCCAAGACGCGCGCGGTCCTCGCCGACCACGGGGTGCGCACCATCGGCGACCTCGCGCGACTGCCACCGGACGTGCTGCGACGACGTCTCGGCGAGCATGGCGCGGCGCTGGCCGAGCGTGCGCGAGGCATCGACCCCACGCCCGTGGGCATCGACGCGGACGCCAAGTCGGTCAGCCACGAGCACACCCTGGAGCAGGACACCAGGGACCCCGAGGTCATCGAGCGGGCGCTGCTCGCACTGTCCGAGGGCGTGGCCTCGCGGCTTCGCGCCGGCGGCATGCGTGCCTCGACCATCGCGGTCAAGGTCCGCGACTCGGAGTTCGTGACCCACGGCCGGCAACTCACGCTGCCGGACCCGACCGACCAGGCGGAGGACATCTACCGCGCCGCCCTCGCGCTCGCCCGGCCCCTGGTGCGCGGCATCCGCGTGCGACTCCTGGGGGTCGCGGCCAGCGGCCTGGCCGAGCGGGCGCAGCTCGCCCTGTTCGCCGAGGCCGACGATCGGCGGAGGCGAGCCTCCTCCGCGACGGACGAGGTCCGCCGGCGCTTCGGGACCAAGGCCCTCGTCCGTGCGCGCCTGCTCGAGGACGGCGTGCCCGAGCCGTTCGAGCGCGACCCGTTCCGCGGCCCGGAGGCACCCGGCGTGGGACGTCCGGGGCGCGCCGCCGATGGTCCCGACGAGCAGGTCACGCGGGAGCCGTCCGACCCAGGGCCCTGACCTCCGCGACACGGGGCCTCGTGCCACCGGAGCTGGCACGCCCTCCATCCATGGTCCCGTCATCGAGCGGCCCGGGCTCTTGACATCGAACAGACGTTCGATTACGGTGGTCACCGATCCGAACGGATGTTCTTGTCGACCAGGTGCCCCGGCCGCAGGACAAGGCAGGACGAAGGAGGTCCGGAGATGGCGATGGTCGAGGTCCACCCGATGGAGGTGGCGGTCACCTGCGATGCGTTCACCGGTCGGCCGCGGACGGTCCGCGTCGGCCCCGATGAGGTGAGGGTCGTGGCGGTGGAGCGGATCAGGGACGAGTCTGCGGCGTATCCCATCAACGAGGGACCCCGGACGGTGTTCGTGGTGCGGACGCTCCGCGCACGACTGCGGCTCGCCTTCCGGCACCGCGACCGGCGCTGGCTCATGGAGGCGATCGACCCCATCGAGCGCGGGCTCGCCGCGGCTGCCTGACGCGCCCGTTGGGGGAGCGCGTCGGACGTGCGAGAATCGGGACACCGATGTCCCAGTCCCACTCGTTCCCGGAGCTGAGCCTCAGGTCCTTCTCGGACCTGCTCGCGTCGGACGCGCCGGTTCCCGGAGGCGGCAGCGCCTCGGCGATCGCGGCGAGCCTCGGCGCGAGCTTGCTGGCGATGGTGGCGCGTCTGTCCCAGGGTCGCGAGCGATACGCGCCGTTCGCGGGCACGATCCAGCGAGCGCTGGTGACGGCCGATGCCGCGCGGACGCGGTTGCTGGAGCTCGCGGACGAGGACGCTTCGGCGTACCGCGGTCTGGTGGAGGCGCGCGCCGCGGCCAGGCAGGCCGGTTCGGGGCAGGCCGAGCTCGCGACCGCCGTCCGAGAGGCCGCCCGAGAGGCCGCACGGGTGCCGATGGCGATCGTGCGTGAGTGCTATGCGGTCATGGACCATGTGGACCGGATGGCTGGGCGCAGCAACCTGGGGGCGGCGAGCGACCTCGACGTCGCGGCGCGTCTGCTCGAGGCGGGCGCGCGGGGCGCCGGCGCCAACGTCATGGTCAACCTGCCGGCCATGGGGGACGAGCGTCTCGCCGACTCGATGATCGGGGAGCTCGAGGCTCGCACGCACGAGCTGGTCTCCGCCGTCGCACGGATCGCCAGCCAGGTCCGTTCGCAGGGTCTCCGCCCGCCGGAGACCGCGTGATCGAGACCCCGACGGGACGGACCGCCCGGATCCTGGATGGCACCGTCATCGCGCGCGCGATCCGCGACCAGGTGGCCCTCGACGTCGCAGCGATCCACGCGGAGCTCGGCTCGGTGCCCGGGCTCCGGGTGCTGCTGGTGGGCGACGACGCACCGTCCCGCGTCTATGCCGGGCGGATCCTGGAGCATGCGTCGCGCGTGGGCATCCCCGGCGCCCTGCTGGAGCTCCCCGCGACCACGGATGCGCGGGTCGTGTGCCACGAGCTCGAGGCGGCGAGCATGGACCCGACGGTCGGTGGCGTGATCCTGCAGATGCCCCTGCCATCCGGTCTGTCCCGTCACGACGTGGCGATGGCGCTCGACCCGGGGAAGGACATCGATGGCATCCACCCCTGGAACGCGGGTCTGCTCGCCCAATCGCGGGCGGGTCATCGACCCTCCTGCGCGGAGGCGGCGCTCGAGATCCTGCTGGCGTCCGGGATCGCGATCCGCGGGGCCCGAGCCGTCGTCATCGGTCGGAGCGAGGTGGTGGGCAAGCCGGCCGCGCTGCTGCTCCTCCAGCATGACGCGACGGTCACGGTGTGCCACCGACAGACCAGGGACCTCGTGGGGGAGGTGGGCCAGGCGGACATCGTGGTGGTCGCGGCGGGCAGCCCCGGCCTCGTCCGCGGCGACATGGTGCGCCCGGGCGCCGTGGTCGTCGACTGTGGCATCAACGTGGTCGATGGCCACGTGACCGGGGATGTCGACCGGACGAGCGTCGAGCAGGTGGCGGGCGCCATGACCTTGGTGCCGGGCGGCGTCGGCCCGGTGACCAACGCCGTGCTCCTGCGCCACCACGTCGCGGCGATCCGGGCGGCCGCCGCCTGAGCCAGCGGCGCTGCTGTGGCCGGGACCGCCGTGGGTCCGCCGCGTCAGGGGTGCGCGGCGACCGCCAGGGAGGCTGCCACCAGCACCGCGAGCACGCCCCCCACGACCGCCATCGCCCAGGCCGCCCAGTCGATGGGCCCGAGCACCTCGGTGGCGTGCGCGTCGTGCGCGTCATGCCCGGCGTCGACGGACGCGTGTGGATCGGGCTCGTGACCGGACACGTGGACCTCCCTGCCGTAGGACCTTGACCGGCGACATGATGACCCGGACGGCCCGTGTGCGCGAGTTGGGACGATGGGGCATGCTATCCGTCCTCATGTCACGGTTCCCAGTCAGGCCCGGCCTCCTGGCCGCATCGCTCGTCCTGCCGCTGCTGTCCGGATGCGCCGCGCTCGGCATCCCCGACACCGCGCCGCTCGACATCGACGCCGCTGCGCCCGAGGCGCTGGACCCCATCGCGACCGCGCCGCAGCCAAGCCCGATCGAAGTCTCCAGCAAGGACGGCTACACCCTGACGCTGCCGGCCGGTTGGGTGGGCACCCGCACCAACGGCGAGGCGACGCGGGCGGCGCTGGCAGAGATCGCGGCCAGCGATGCGCTGCTGGGTGCCGAGGCGGCCGAGCTCTACGAGGCCACTGGTGCCGACCTGAGCATGGTCGCCGTCGATGCCACCGAGGTCGGGCTTGCCCCATGGCCCGCCGTGATGGCGGTGCTGGTCGTGCCGACGCCTCGCGGCTCCGACTCGGGGCAGCGCCTGGATGACGTCCTCGGCGGCCTGGGCAGCGTGACCAGCGAGATCGAGCGATCCGTCACGTCGGTCCGTGCCGGCGATGCCCAGCAGTACGACCTCACGCTGTCCGGCGACGTCCTCACGGCGCAGCTCCGGGTGTACCTGTTCACCATCGGGGACGACGGGATCATCGTGCTGTTCGCTGCCGACCCGGCCCTCGCCGATGGCGCCTCCGTCGACATGGAGGCGATCGTCAAGAGCCTGCGCTTCGGCGTCTGAGGCCGCGATGGCCGGCCTGCGCATCGTCGACGTGCTCGACGCGGCCACATTCGCGCTCGCGCCACCCTGCGCGGACCCCAACTTCGACCACCGGACCTGCGACTACTGGGAGGATGCGGACCGCGGGTCGCGGACGTTCCGCGCCGCGTGGCTGGACGCAGCACCGTCGGGCCCCGCGCACCGCCCACGACCTGGCGCCGACAACCCGTTCGCGCCGGCCGCGCCGGGTGCCGAGCGACGCCGGGATGCGCTCGCGGCGCTGCTCGGCGCCGACGAACCTGACCAACCCGCGACGGACGCGTGGGGCCCGCCCGCCGACGCGGACGAGCCGTCCGCCGACTGGAATCCCTTCGCACCGGCGGAGGCGCGTCGGTCAGCGTCTGGCGACGGCCAGCCACGCAAGCTGTCGCTCCTGCGACGTGGCGAGCGGGTGTTCGGGTCCTACGCGTTCGTGGCCATCGAGGACGACCAGCCGGTCGCCTACGCCCAGTTCGGACCGCTCTCCGCCTACCCCCGCGCCCAGCGTCTGCGCGAGCTCTACCCACGGCTGCCCTCGGCACCCTTGCCGGCCGTCATCACCTGCATCGCCACCACGGCCGAGGCGCGTGGTCGAGGCCATGCGATGCGGCTCGTGGATGCCGTGTGCGATGCGCTTGGGAAGCGTGGCTTCTCGGCCATCGAGGTCTACCCGGACCTGACCGAGCCTGCCGACGGCACGAGCGCGGCCACCCCTCGCTTCTGGGAGGCGTGCGGCTTCACGCTCGTGATCCCGGACGAGCGCTATCCGGTGCTCCGCCGCGAGCTCGCCTGACCTCCGCCCGGGCCGATCGTCCTGCCCCTGGTGGCCCGTCCGGGTGATGGCTGCCCGGTCGTGCCTGGCCTGAACTGTGCCCATGACGCGCAGACTCGAGTCCGTGCTCCTGCTGGCCGCCCTGGTGGCGGTCGCCTGCACCCTCGCGCTCACCTCGGTGGCTGCCAGCATCGCCGAGCTGGCCCGCTGACCCACCCACCCGCAAGACGGGTGGGCGGCCGGTCACTCGGTGCTGATGACCACCCCGTCCCCGTCGGCGTCCACGATGTCGACGATGGGGCCTCGTTCGCCGTTGCGCAGCGCGTCGGATACGCGTTGCACCTGGGCCGATGACAAGCCAGGCACGAGCGACGCCAGACCCGCCCAGCTCATGGGGATGCGCAGGTTGACGACCGTCCGGCCTGCCTCCCGGACCTGGACCCGCACCGCCCGGCGATCGGAACCTCCGCGATCGACGGGACCGACCGCCGGGTCCTCCGGTGCGTGGTCGTCTCCGGCGGGCGCCGCGCTGCCCGAGAGCGCCGCCACGATCGGCTCGGCGTCCTGGGGGCTGAGCTGGCCCGCGGCGACCTGGCGCAGGATGCCTTCCAGCGCGTCATCCATGGGGGGAACCCAACCGGCGGTCGGCCTCCTCGACGCTGATCTCGCCGCGGGAGAGCGCCTCCAGCGCGTCCAGCATCGGGTCGCCTGGACCCGACCTCCCGTCACCGCCGGCAGCGCGGGGCGATCGGGCCAACCGGATGTTGCCGGAGACGGAGCGCACGTGCAGCTCGGCGGAGCCGTCGCCGACCACCAGCGCAGTCGCGCCGTGGCGGATCTCCCGGCGTGCGCCCTCGTCAGCCGCGACGCGCCCCGAGACGGTCCGCGGCATGAGCGTGACGCCCTCCAGGGCGACGACGCTGACATCGCCGCTCAGCGTCTCGACCCGGCTCGGTCCGTCCGTGGCGACACCGCCGTGCAACTCCACATCCCCGCTGACCGAGCGCACCCGCACCCGGGCCGCCCGCTGGTCGTCGATCCGGACGCGCCCCGAGGTGCTGGAGACGTCGACATCCAGCGACCGGCCGGCGACCGCGACCTGCCCTGACACGCTCCGGACCTCGACGCGGCCGGTGGCCTCTGCGACGACGACCTCGCCCGTCACGGTGCCCATCGTCTGTCCGCCGCCGCAGCCATGGACGGACATGTCCCCGCCGACCGTGCGTATCACGAGCTTGGCATCCCGGGGCAGCAGCAGGTCCACCGTCGGATGGTCGTGAGGCCCGACGGCGACCAGGCCCAGCAGGCCGCGCCCCCACGGCTTCGTGCCTGGCTGGATCGACAGGACGCCGTCTTCGTGGGTGACCGCAACGAGCCCGTCGATGTCGGGGTCGGACGAGCCGTCGGCGTCGACCCGGACGACCACCGAGGCGCGCTCGCCCTCGCAGCCTTGGACGTGGACGCGCCCCGATGGGAGGTCCACCCGACAACTCGTGACGGGACCGAACTGACGGACCCGCTCGGTCGCCGTGCTCATCGCGAGTCCTCCGGAACCTGCTCGAGGGACCGGAGCGCCAGTGCGGCCGCCTGTGCATCGATCTCATGGGCGGCGAGCCGCTCGAGGATTCGGCGGCGCGCCGCGGCCGTGGCATCGGCAGCGGCGTCGCCACCCGACGCAGGATCGGCCGCCGGCACGTCACCAGCCGCGACGCCGACCGCTGCGTTCGCAGGGACGTCGAGCTCCAGTGCCCGGATCAGTGCCTCGAGCCGGTTGCGAACGGTGGGGTACGAGATGCCCATCTCGCGCTCCATGTCCCGCAGGTTGCCTCGGGCGCGCAGGAACGTCTCCAGAAGGGCCAGCTGATCACGCCCGAGGCGCCCGAAGCGGCCCACGCTGAAGCGGCCCTCCAAGGTGGTGTCACACTCGGGGCAATGCAGGCGCGTGACCTCGAGACGATGGTCGCAGACGGGGCAGGTCGCGATGACCTCGCGCTGGGTCATCGGTGGCCTGGGCGCGGCCCGGAGGTCGGGCGGCCACGCACCGTCCAGCGTCGCCGGCTCTGCGGCGTTGGTTGACGCGGCGTCATCCGGCGGGTCGCGTCGCGTCCGCCGATGGCGGAGACGTCGGCGGGCCCCAGCCATCGTGGATCCAACATCATCAGGCGTACCTCCAGCAACTGATGATGCGCATCCTGAATGCGCTCTTTCGAATTGTCAAGCCGCCCATCAACAATCCTGATTGACAATGCTGGACGGACCGCATGGAGACGCCGCAACGGGCGCGCTGGGGCGATACGCGCGCTGGCGCGCCGGGGGTGCCTGTCCGGGCTGCCGTCCTGGCGGGACGGCCGACGGTCAGCGCTGGAGGCCGGCGATCGCCTCGGGCACGCGGTGGAACAGCGCGGGGTCGGCCTCGCCCTGGATCACGCGGATGAGTGACGCCGGCCGCAGCCCCATGGACCCCTGGCCACGCGGCCCGATGAACGTGATCGAGTCGCGAGCCCGGGAGATGTCGCTGACATGCGCCAGCACCCCGGGGACCAGCCCCTGCTGCTCCAGATAGACCAGCAGCTCGCCGTCCTCCTCGGCCTCCTCGGTGATCCGGAGGATCGTCACGTCCGAGTCGGGGTGGGCCTCGGCGAGCGGGATGCCGCCGGGTCGCTTGCGCGCGGTCGCGGAATCCATGGGGTTGCCATGCGGACAGGTCTGGGGATGCCCCAGGAGGTCGTCGATGGCCTGCTCGACGCGGGGCGAGATGGCGCCCTGGAGCCGCATCGCCTCCTCGTCCGACTCGGCCCAGCCGAGCCCCACCACGCGCGTCAGGAGCCATTCCATGAGCGCGTGTCGATGGAAGATGGTGTCCGCGGCGCCCCATCCCGAGGGCGTCATCGCGAGCGTCCGATCGGCTCGGACCTCCACGAGACCCTCGGCCGAGAGCCGGCTGACCATCTCGGACGCCGCTTGCACCGACACGTGCATCCGGCGCGCCAGCGAGGCCGTCATGGGCTGCGTCCCGCTGCCTTCCATCGATCGCAGCGTGAGCAGGTAGACCTGCGCCGCCTCGGACACGGCAGGGGTGTCGTCGTGATGTCGATGCACCCGCGGATGGTAGCCCGACCGGGGATGGCCGCGGGCCGCGGTGACGTCGGCGCCCTGCCATGCTGCTCGGATGGACATCGTGGAGTGCGTCCCCAACGTCAGCGACGGACGGCACCCGGAGGTCGTCGACTGGTGCGCCCACGCCGTCGCGGACGTCCCCGGGATCCGGTTGCTGGACCGCACGTCGGATGCCGACCACGACCGGAGCGTGCTCACGTTCGCGGGCGACGTGGTCGCCGTCTCGACGGCCATGCGGGCGCTCGCCACCGAGGCCATCGCGCGCATCGACCTCCGGCAGCAGCACGGGCGTCACCCGCGCATCGGCGCGTTGGACGTGGCGCCGTTCGTCCCCGTGGGCGAGACGCCCATGACGACATGCGTCCGCCTCGCGCAGGAGTTCGGTGCCTGGCTCGCCGACCGCTACCGGATCCCCGTCTACCTCTACGCCGCCGCCGCCCGCCGACCCGACCGGCGCATCCTCGCGGACATCCGACGTCCCGCGTTCGAAGGGCTCCTCGAGGCCCTCCGGGCACCCGACGGCAGGCCGGATTTCGGACCCGCGAGGCCGCATCCCACGGCAGGCGCCACCGTCGCTGGCGCCCGGCCGTTCCTCGTCGCATGGAACATCCAGCTCGATACCCGGGACCTGACGGTGGCCCGCGCCATCGCCCGCGCCATCCGCGAGCGCGACGGCGGACTGCCCGCGGTGCAGGCGTTGGGCATCCGGCTCGACGCGCTCGGCTGCGTCCAGGTCTCCATGAACCTGCTCGACGTCGCGCGGACCCCCATGTGGCTGGTGCTCGAGCGCGTGACCGCGCTGGCGGGCGCCAGCGGCGTCGGCGTGGTGGACTCGGAGCTCATCGGTCTCGCACCACTGCGCGCCTTCTTGGATGTCGCGGACCACATCGGCGTCGCCGGGGACGCCCGCGCGAACGACCAGCGCGTCATGGCCGCCGCCCGCTGGCTTCGGATCCGGGACGCCAGCGCCCGGATGGCATTCGAGCTCCGGCTGGCCGAAACGACCTGACAGGCCCAGCCCGCTCCGGCGGGGCGGCTCCGCCGCGGGTCAGGAGCGCGCGCGCTGCTCCAGCACCACGACGGTGGTCTCCTGCGGCACGGTCGAGATGGACACCGACAACCGCGGCACGGGCTGCGGGTCGGTCACGCTCATCTCCTTGAGGAAGCGCTCCAGCGCCTGTCCCTGCTCGTCACCCACCAGCATCGGGACCACCAGGCTAGCCCCGAGGCCCGTGACCAGCTCCACGGCACGCGACGTGGACAGCGCCCCCCCGATGGGCACGAGCGCGACCTGGACGCTCCCCACCTCGCCCAGCATCTGCTCCGTGAGCACGTGCCCGATGTCCCCCAGGTGGATGACGTCGAGGCCGTCGAGCTCATACACGAAGGCGGTGTTGACGCCGCGTTCGCTGCCGCGCGCATCGTCTCGATAGGTCCGCACACCCGTCACCAGGACCTCGTGGACCTCGTACTCGCCGGGGGCATCGATGAGGAACGCGGGCTCCAAGCTCGTGGGTGGGGTGATGCCCAGCGCACTGGCGCCGAACAGGGGGCTCCCCTCGGCCGCAGGCGACCACGGCGCGGGGTGCTCGGCATGACTGTACGTGGCGATGTCGCCCGCGAGCCCGCGACCGGTTGGTCCAGCCACGGCACGGTACGCATCCGCGACCACGGTTCCCTCGCGTCCCCGCAGTCGGACGCACGTCTCTCCGAGCCAGGTGATCTCCATGGGGTCGATGGTGCCACAGGCGTCCGGCGGCCGGTCAGCCCGGCGGGGCGCCAGCACCTCCCGGCGGATGAAAGGGAACGAGGGGCGCCTGCCCAATTGGCGCCCCTCGTTCCGAGGGAGGGAGAGGGGACCGTTGTGTGTCGGTCCCGCGATCAGCACGGTACCGACGGTGGCGTGAAGCGACCAGCAGCGAGTCGATGAAGAAACGCACACGTGGCCCTCCAGGGGCTGATTCCGGCCCTCCGGACTAGTGGCACAGGCGGCGATGACGGGTACCATGCGCCGGCCATGAGCGATCCGAACAGCACCAACGGCCCGTCCTTCGGTTCCCCCCGCGACCCATCAGGCCCCGCCTCCGACGAGTTCGGCTACTCGTCCGATGCCACCCAGTTGTGGGGTCCGGAGGAGCCGTCCCAGCCGTCGCCGTCCCAGGACGTCCCGGCCGAGGCCACCATCCCCGCCTCGTCGGCGCAGGGTGCAACGCCCGCTGCAGCTGAGCCGGTGCTGCCGGCTGACACGCCGCCGGTCGCTCCGGATCAGTCCGCCTTCGCCGCGGGCGAGACCGCCCCATGGCCGACGGTCGACGCTCCCCCGGCTGCGGGCTGGACCGCGGCCGCTGGCGGCGGGGCCGCGACGGGATCGCCGGAGGCGCCGGCGTCGGATGCCGGCGCGGGATTCGCCCCGGCTGGCGGCGAACCTTGGGAGGCGCCCCAGGCTCCCGGTGCGTTGCACACGGCGAGCCTCGCCCGAGGAGTGTCGTCGGGTCGGCCCCAGCCCCCCGAGGAGCCCAGCTCGCAGAAGGGTCGGCCCGTCGCCATCGTGGGTGGCGTCATCGGTGCCGCCGTCGCCGTCGCGGCCGGAGCCTGGTTCTTCCTGCTCAACCCCAGCCACGACAACATCGCCGGCGCGAGCCCGACGCCCAGTGCGATCGTGACGCCGGGTCCCACGGCAACGGCCGAGCCCACCATCGAGCCCACCGACGAGCCGACCCCCGCCCCGACGGCGTTCCGTGCGCCCCGGTTCACCGGACGCACGGTGGACGAGGCTGAGGAGCTCGCCGCCCGAGGCGGCTTGCAGCTCGAGTTCGAGTTCGACGAGACGAGCAGCGAGGCGGACGGCACGATCCTCGAGCAGGACCCTGCGCCGGGTGCCGCCGTCCGACCCGGTGACACGATCGTCTTGACGGTCGCCAAGAGCGGGCCCACGGTCCTCGTCCCCGACCTGCGGGGCCAGACCGAGGACGATGCCCTCAACCTGCTGCTGGATGCCGATCTGGCACCCGGCGAGCGGACCCAGGCCTTCGACGACGAGATCCCCGTGGGTGCCGTGGTGTCCACCGACCCGGAGGCTGACGCCGAGGTCGACCGGCAGAGCGAGGTCGACTACGTCGTGTCGCTGGGCGTCGAGCCCAGCCCATCGCCGACCGTCGAGCCCACCCCGACCGAGGAGCCGACGCCTGCGCCGGTATCCGTCCCCGAGCTGCAGGGCGTCCCCGAGGAGGACGCCGTGAACCAGCTGCTCGACCTCGGCCTCGAGCCGGGCGAGCGCACCGAGGCGTTCGACAGCGAGGTGGTG
Organism: Chloroflexota bacterium; assembly: GCA_046328155.1. GTDB lineage: Bacteria > Chloroflexota > Limnocylindria > Limnocylindrales > CSP1-4 > JAFMJV01. The sequence continues at coordinate 202,384 of JAXLXC010000001.1, read as the reverse complement.
CAAGGGGCGGTCGTCTCGACCGAGCCCGCCGCTGGGGTCCAGGTTGCCGAGGGCACCACCGTCGACTACGTCGTGTCGCTGGGCGTGGAGCCCACGCCCACCCCCGAGCCCACCCCATCACCCGTCGCGGTGCCGGACCTGCGGGGCGTGGCCGAGTCCGACGCCGTGAACCAGCTGCTCGACCTCGGCCTCGAGCCGGGCGAGCGTGCCGAGGCGTTCGACGACCAGGTCGCCAACGGCTCGGTCATCTCGACCGACCCCGAGGCCGGGACCGAGCTCCCGCCCGGCACCGCCGTGGACTACGTCGTGTCGCTGGGCGGGGAGCCGACGCCCACCCCCGAGCCCACCCCATCACCCGTCGCGGTGCCGGACCTGCGGGGCGTCGCGGAATCCGACGCTCTCAACCAGCTGCTCGACCTGGGCCTCCAGCCCGGCGAGCGGACCGAGGCGTTCGACAGCGAGGTCGCCCAGGGTGCGCTGATGTCCACCGACCCGGCCGCTGGCGAGGAGCTGCCGCCCGGCACCACCGTGGACTACGTGGTCTCCCTCGGCGTCGAGCCCACGCCCACGCCCGAGCCCACCCCATCACCCGTCGCGGTGCCGGACCTCCGTGGCGTCGCCGAGGAGGACGCCGTCAACCAGCTGCTCGACCTGGGCCTCGAGCCTGGCGAGCGCACCGAACGCTTCCACGACACCGTCTCAACCGGTGCCGTCATTCGGACCGACCCGCCGGCGGGCGACGAGGTGCCCCCGGGCACGGTCGTCGACTACGTCGTGTCCCTGGGCGTGGAGCCCACCCCGACCCCCGAGCCCACCCCGGCCCCGGTCGCGGTGCCGGACCTCCGCGGCGTCGCCGAGAGCGATGCCGTGAACCAGCTGCTCGACCTGGGCCTCCAGCCTGGCGGCCGCACGGAGGCCTTCGATGGCGAGGTCGTGCAGGGCGCGGTGGTCAGCACGAACCCCGAGGCCGGCGCCGAGCTGCCGCCCGGCACCACCGTCGACTACGTCGTGTCGCAGGGCCCCGAGCCCACCCCGACCCCCGAGCCCACCCCTGCACCGGTCGCAGTGCCGGACCTTCGGGGCGTCGCCGAGTCGGATGCTGTGAACCAGCTGCTCGACCTGGGGCTCCAGCCCGGCGGGCGCAGCGAGGCATTCGACCAGGGGGTCGCGAGCGGGGCCGTCGTGTCCACCGACCCGGTCGCCGGCGTTGAGCTGCCGCCCGGCACCACGGTCGACTACGTCGTGTCGCTCGGCGTGGAGCCCACGCCCACCCCGGAGCCGACGCCCGCGCCCGTGGCGGTGCCCGACCTCCGCGGCGTGGCCGAGGCCGACGCACTCAACCAGCTGCTCGACCTGGGCCTCCAGCCCGGCGAGCGAAGCGAGCGCTTCCACGACAGCGTTGCTGCTGGCGCCGTCATCCGGACGGACCCCGAGGCCGGGACCGAGCTCCCGCCCGGCACCACCGTCGACTATGTTGTGTCGCTGGGCGTCGAGCCGACGCCCACCCCGGAACCCACCCCCGCGCCGGTCGCGGTGCCGGACCTCCGCGGTGTCGCGGAATCCGACGCGGTGAGCCAGCTGCTCGACCTGGGCCTCCAGCCCGGGGAGCGCTCCGAGGCGTTCGACGCCGAGGTCGCCCCGGGCGCCGTCGTCGGCACCGACCCATCTGCCGGCGAGGAGCTGCCGCCCGGCACCACCGTCGACTACGTGGTCTCGCTGGGCATCGAGCCCACGCCCACACCAGAGCCGACGGCCGAGCCTACCCGGAGCCCACGCCCGAGCCGACGCTCGAGCCCACCCCCGAGCCGACGGCCGAGCCCACCCCCGCGCCCGTGGCCGTCCCCGACCTCCGTGGCGTGGCGGAGGCCGACGCACTCAACCAGCTGCTCGACCTGGGCCTCCAGCCCGGCGAGCGGACGGAGCGGTTCCACGAGAGCGTCGCGCCTGGCGCCGTCGTCGGCACCGACCCATCTGCCGGCGAGGAGCTGCCGCCCGGCACCACCGTCGACTACGTGGTCTCGCTGGGCATCGAGCCCACGCCCACACCAGAGCCGACGGCCGAGCCTACCCCGGAGCCCACGCCCGAGCCGACGCTCGAGCCCACCCCCGAGCCGACGGCCGAGCCCACCCCCGCGCCCGTGGCCGTCCCCGACCTCCGTGGCGTGGCGGAGGCCGACGCACTCAACCAGCTGCTCGACCTGGGCCTCCAGCCCGGCGAGCGGACGGAGCGGTTCCACGAGAGCGTCGCGCCTGGCGCGATCATCCGCACCGACCCACCTGCGGGCACCGAGGTCGAGACCGGCGCCGTGGTCGCCTACTTCGTGTCCAAGGGCCCGGAGCCGACCCCGACGCCCGAGCCGACTCCGGCCTCCGTGGAGGTCCCGAGGCTGCGGGGCTTCAGCCCGGACGACGCCGTCAACGCGCTACTCGATGCCAACCTGACGCCGGGCGAACGGACCAACCGATATCACGACAGCGTCCCGCGAGGCCAGGTCATCCGCACGAACCCGGCAGCCGGCGAGCTCGTCGACGTGGGCACCACGGTCGACTACGTCGTGTCGCGGGGGCCGCAGCCGTCAGCGGAGCCGACCGAGCAGCCGACCACCGAGCCCACCGAGCGGCCGACGGCCGAGCCGACCGAGTCCTCCTCGAGCGCCCAGGAGGTGATCGACGAAGTCGCGGGTCAGGTCGAGGGCATCCGGGAGCTCGATGCCCGGGAGGACGTCCCGTATCGGGAGATCTCCCGCAAGGAGTTCCGCAAGGAGGTCGAGGCGCAGTTCGACGAGGAGAACCCCGCCCGTCGCGTCGCGTCGGAGGAGGCATTCCTCAAGCGTCTGGGCCTCATCCCCGAGGACATGGACCTTCGCGAGACGCTCCTGGACCTCTACGAGAGCCAGGTTGCCGCCTTCTACGACCCCAAGACTGGCGCCATGACGGTCATCGGCGACCAGGGGGATCTCGGGGCCGCCGACCGCCTGTTCATCTCGCATGAGTACGACCACGCGCTCCAGGACCAGCACTGGGACCTCGAGAAGGTGATGGACCTCAAGCCCTCCCAGGGCGACCGCTCCCTTGCGCGCCTGTCGCTCATCGAGGGTGACGCCACCAACGTCATGTACCAGTGGGCCATGGAGAACCTGGGCGCGGATGACATCGCCGACCTGTCCGACGAGGTCTCCTCGATGGACCAGGACCTGCTCAACGACATGCCGGCGATCATCCGCCGGCAGCTCGAGATGCCCTACCTCGAGGGCCAGGCGTTCGTCGCGGCCCTGCGACAACAGGGCGGCTGGGATGCCGTCAACCACGCCTGGGAGCATCTGCCGGCGTCCACCGAGCAGATCCTCCACCCTGACCGCTATCCGAGCGACAAGCCCGCGAACATCGAGCTGCCCGACATCGCGGCTGCCATGGGCGACGGCTGGACCCTGCGGTACACCATGACCCTGGGCGAGCTCGGCATGCGGGTCCTGCTGGCCAATGGCGGCTCCGAGTCGGATGTCGCGCCAGCGGCCGAGGGCTGGGGTGGCGATCGCCTGATGATGGTCGATGGGCCTGACGACACGTGGGTCATCGTCTGGCAGACGGCGTGGGACAGCGACGACGATGCGCAGCAGTTCGTCGACGCGGCCGGCCTTGACAGCGTGAACGGCGTCCACACGGTGCTGCCTGGGACCGACCTGACCGGGGAGCAGAACGCGCCGGTGCTGATGCTCCTCGCCAGCGACGATGCCACGCTGGCCGCGCTCGAGGATGCGTTGGGGGTCTCCGAGGTGGTCCTGCAGTAGCGCGACCACCCGCGGCCTCCGCGTGGGGCCGTGACCAGGAACCAGGATCGAGGGCCGGCAGGGATGCCGGCCCTCGTCACATCTGCTCGGGTGTCGAGATCCCCAGCAGCCCGAGGGTGTTGCGCAAGGCGAGCCGAGCGGCATCGACGAGGGCGAGGCGCCCTGCGGAGACGGCGGGCTCTGCGGGGTCGACGACCCGGCGGTCGCGGTAGTAGCCGTGGAACACGGTGGCCAGCTCGGTGGCATAGGCGGTCACGCCATGCGTCGCCTCGGCTGCCGCCGCGTCCTCGACCACCTCGGGGAGGCGAAGGACCTCGCGCGCCAGCCGCTGCGCGACCGCGTCACCATCGATCGACGCGGCGAGCGACGCCGAGGGCGCGAGTCCGGCCTCTGCCGCCTTGCGCAGGATCGAGCAGATCCGCGCGTGCGCGTACTGCACGTAGTAGACCGGGTTGTCGGAGGACTGGCGGCGTGCCAACTCGATGTCGAAGTCGATGGGCGAGCTGGCGGCGCGTGCCGCGAACGACCAGCGGGCCGCGTCCACGCCCACCTCGGCGAGGAGCTCGTCGAGGGTGATGAACTCGCCCGCCCGCTTGCTCATCGAGACCTCCTCGCCGTCGCGCACGAAGCGCACCCAGGCGACCAGCAGGACCTCCACGAGCTCCGGGTCATAGCCCATCGCCTGGGCCGCGTTGCGCAGCCGCGCGATGGTGCCGTGATGGTCGGCGCCCCAGATGTAGACGAGCTTGTCGAAGCCACGACTGAACTTCTCGGTGACATAGCCGATGTCGGCCGCGAAGTACGTGGGCTCGCCAGTGGACCGGTAGATGACGCGGTCCTTGTCGTCTCCGAACGTGGTGGACCGGAACCATGTCGCGCCGTCCTGCTCGAACACATGCCCGCCGGCGCGGAGGCGGTCCACGGCACGCTCGACCCAGCCCTCCTGGTGCAGCGTGGCCTCGCTCTTCCAGACGTCGAAGTGGACGCCCAGATGGCTGAGGCTGGACTCGATGCCGGCACGGATGCGCTCGGACGCCCAGGCACCCACGATGCCATCGGTGTCGGCCCCGGACGCCGTGGCGAGGGCCCAGGTCTCGGCTGGCACCTCCAGCGCGAGGGCATCGACATACCCGCCCCGATAGGCCTCCTCGGGGAGATCCTCGCCACGGCGGCGCGCCGCGACCGATGCCCCCAGCACCCGCACCTGGCGACCGGAATCGTTGAAGTAGTACTCCCGCGTGACGCCCAGACCGGATGCCTCGAGCACTCGGCACAGGAGGTCGCCCACGAACGCACCCCGGGCGTTGCCGACCGTCAGGGGACCGGTGGGGTTCGCGGACACGAACTCCACGTTGACCCTGGCTGGCTCCCCCGGCGCGAGCCGGCCGAATGCGTCACCGGCCGCACGGGCTGCGTCCAGGGTGCGCTCCAGGGCGCCGTCCGCGAGTCGCAGGTTGAGGAACCCGGGCGCCGCCACCTCGACGCTGGCCAGCGTGTCGCCGCCAGCCGCGCGGAGCTGGTCCGCGATCGCGTCGGCGATGACGAGCGGCGACCGGCGCAGCGGTCGGGCCAGCCTCATGGCGATGTTGCTGGCGAGGTCGCCATGCGCCGGGTCCGCCGGACGCTCCACCTCCACGGTGGGCTGGGTGGCATCGCGTGGCACCGCTGGCAGCGCGCCGGATGCGACCGCGGAATCCCAAGCCGCCTGGACGGCGACGCGCCCGAGCGTCCGGAGCGATGGGACGGTGTCGATGGAGGGCGAGGCCGGCAGTGACATGGGTGGCGATAGGTTACGCGAGCGGGCCGACGCCCGGCTCCGGTGCCCAGGCCTCGTGGATGCGGCTCACCAGCTCGTCGAGCGAGCCGACCACCAGGTTCGCACCGGGCGCCGCCTGGTGGATGACCCCCCAGGGTCCCCGGCGGAGCCACACCGCGCGCATGCCGGCGGCCCGGGACGGCGCGACGTCGTTGTCCGGCCGGTCACCGACGTAGGCCACGTCGGCCGCCTCGGGGTCGCCCATCAGCTGAAGGGCCCGCCGGAAGAACTCGGCATCCGGCTTCCAGACGCCCATCGCGTCGCTCATGCCCATGACCTCGGCGGTCACGCCCAGCGCCCGCAGCTCTGGCCCTCGGATCGCGGGCTGGTTGGCCACGATGGCGACCCGATGGCCGGTCGCCCGGAGCGCGGCGATCGTCCGCAGGACGTCCGGGTACAGGTCCACCTGCTGGAAGCCCCCGTAGCGTCGCGCCACCTCGGCCTGGTAGCGATCCGGGTCCGGGACACCGAGCAGGTGGAACACCTCCGCGTGGTGCCGACTGCGATCCACGACCGCCCCGAACGCCGCCATGAAGGTCATGACGGGGATGCCCAGGACCTCGGCCCAGACCGTCCACCCTCGGGTCTCGTCGATGAGCGTCTCGCCGACGTCGAGGCAGACCCAGCGCGGAGCGGCGGGTTGCGGCGCCCCGCTCAGCCGCAGACCCGCTCGGGGGTCTGCGGGCCATCCTGCCACTGGTTGGCGAAGGTCAGCAGTTGCTCGCTGTCGAGGTCCTCGAGCAGGAGCACCCGGTCCCATGCGATGGCCGCGAAGTTGACGCTCGGGTCCATCTCGTCGAAGCGGACCCCGATGACCTTGTTGACCGGCCCGCAGTTCTGCGTCGACCAGTCGCTCACCTCGGCCTCGTCCATGACGGACTGCAGCTGGTCGAGGACGCCGGTATCGACCTCGCCTCGATACAGCAGCACCACGTATCCATGCTCGAGGTTGTGGATCCACTGCTGCGGCATGATCCCGTCGTCGGGGCCGTACAGCCGACGCGTCAGGGGCGCCTGGCCACCGCCGAGGTTGTAGTGACTGCCGCTGGCCGGCGGGCAGTACCCGAACTTGACGGTGGACCCCTGCACGACGTGGTTCTTGCCCATGTCGGACGTCTGGAAGCCGAGCAGGGGCGTCGCCGCCGGGGCGGCGCTGGCCGTGGGCGACGGGCTCGTCCCGGGGCTGGCGCTGGTCGCGGGCGCGGCTGTGCTGGGCGCCGGGGAGGCGGACGCCGCGGTGGGTGCCGGCGAGGCGGCGGCTGCGCTGGGCGCCGGGGAGGCGGGCGCCGCGCTGTCGGTCGGCGCCTGGCCGCTCGCCGGTGCCGCGGCGGGTGGCGGCGTCAGGAGGGTCGCGCACTCGTAGGCCGCGGTGTTCTGGCGCGTCACGAAGAGGAGCGCGAACAGCACGACGACCACGCCGGCGCCGCCGATGATGAGCAGCTTGTAGCGGTCGAAGAACGACTGGTTGGCGGTGGGCTTGGGGGCGGTGCCCCGCCGACGCGCATCGGCACGCGATGAGGTGGTCGTCGCGGGCTTCCCGGTCGGTGGCGTGGTCGCGGACGAGGTCGAGACGGGGGCCGTCGATGTGGCAGGCGCCGGGTCCGAGCCGCCCGGGGCCGTCTGGCCACCCTGGTCGGGGCTCGCGGTCCGGGCGTCGGACGGCTGGAAGGTGCGCGATCGCTTGCTCACTCGACTCCTCGTGGGCGGCTGGGTGGGTGGCTCCGGGGACCCCTGAGGTACCGCTAGGGCTCGACGAACCAGGCCCGGGTGGCCTGGCGTCGGAGCGCCGTGAACAGGCCGACCGCGAGCACCGCCGCAAGGGCGGCACCCGGCAGCCCGGCGGGCGACAGGAACAGCACGGGGATCAACGGCACGCTCAGCGTCGCGAGGCCAAGCGCCAGGGGATAGCCGGCCTGCTTGCGCTGCAGGACCAGGGTGAGGGTGAAGATGAGGTACGCCAGGAGCAGCATGTAGATCACGCCGAGGGGCGAGACGGACGCCTCCACCGCCTGGTCGATGACCAGGGGCATCGCGACCGCGAGGCCCGCGAGCATGGCGAATCCGTACAGCAGGAACAGCAGGACGCCGATGGGCATGAGCCGACGCTGACCGAGCATGGGGGCGCGATCGTACTACAGGGCCCCATGGACGACGCGTGCACGTCCACCCACGAGGGCACCGGCCGCCGCCCACCGTCCGGAAGCCATGACCGCAGGAACCCGTATTGACACCGGACGTGATCGTCGCTACCGTCCGCTAAACCGGTTTAGCACCCTGTTCGCAACCCGGGCGCGACCACATCGCACGGGAGGACCGGGCGACAGGGGCATGGCCGACGAGGAGGCGCCCGATTGGGCAAGGGATCCGACCAGCGGGTTGGCATCGCCGACGTGGCGCGGGAGGCGGGCGTCAGCAAGTCCGCGGTGTCCTTCGCGTTCAACAGCCCCGATCGGCTGTCGACGGAGACCGCATCCCGCATCCGCGACGTGGCGGACCGGATGGGCTATCGGCCGCACCCGGTCGCACGCATGCTGTCCGCCGGCCAGACCACGACCATCGGGATCCTGTCGCCCCAGGCGCTGGGCCAGGTCTTCGCCAACCCGTTCTTCGCGCTGTTCGCCGAGGGTGTCGCATCGGTCGCCGAGGAGCATGGGTTCGGGCTGTTGTTCATCTCGCCCCTCCACGGCTCGCTGGCGCGCGCGCTGGACCGGGCGACCGTCGATGGCGTGGTCGCGCTCGGGCTGGACGAGCGTCACCCCGAGGTGGGCTCGATCCGTGGCGCGGGGGTCCCTGCGGTGGTGGTCGATTCCCCTGCCTGGGCGGGGCAGCGTGCGATCCTCGTGGATGACGAGGGCGGGGCCCGTCTGGCTGCGCAGCACGTGCTCCAGCTGGGCCACCGCCACATCCTCGTGGTGGGCGTGGAGCCCGCGGTGGGCGAGGCCGAGGACGAGGGTGTCGCGGGCAGGCGGCTGGCGGGCTATCGCGCCGCGTTCGGCGCGGCTGGCGTCGGGGCATCGGCGCAGCAGCTCATCAGGACCCCGGCCACCATCGAGGGCGGCGAGGCCGCGTTCCTGCGGGCGTGGTCGAGGGGCGAGCGGCCCACCGCGGTGCTGTGCATGAGCGACGCGGCCGCCGCCGGCGTGCTGCTCGCGGCGCGGCGTCTGGGCGTGCGGGTGCCGGAGGAGCTGTCCATCGTGGGCTTCGACGACCTGCCCCTCACGCGATTCACGGACCCGCCGCTGACCACGGTGCACCAGCCGGTGCGCTCGAAGGGCGCGGCGGCGGCGACCATGCTGCTGGAGGCGCTCCGGCGACCTCCCGCTGACGACCAGGCGCGTGTCCTGGTCCTGGAGACGCGACTGGTGGTCCGCCGATCGACGGCGACGCCATCGGGCGACCGGAGTCAGGAGGTGGTCGTCGCCCGCTAGTCGACCACCGGCGGCTCGTCCGACCCTGGACGGGCACCCACATCGATCGAGGAGGTTGAACCGAACCATGCATCGGACTTCGAAGCTCGCGAGCCTGTTGGCTGCGGCCGCCGTCATCGGCACCACGGTCCCGGCGTTCGCGCAGGACGCCCCAGTGGCGTTCACCTTGTGGACCAAGGAGGGCGAGGCGGACGGCTCGCTCCAGTACGTCCAGAGCCTGGCCGCCGGCTACACCGCGGCGCATCCCAACGTCACCATCACGGTCGTCAACAAGGACGTCGAGGCGCTGCGCGAGGACTTCCTCACGTCGAGCTTGGCGGGCCAGGCGCCCGAGCTGCTGTGGACCGTCGCCGACCATGTCGGCCCGTTCACCGCATCCAACACCATCATGGCGCTCGATGGCGTGGTCGATACCTCGGGGTACCTGCCCAACGCAGTCGCGGCCGTCCAGGCCGGCGGCGCCACCTACGGCGTGCCCATCTCGTACGGCAACCACCTGATGCTGTACACCAACAAGACCCTCGTGCCCGAGTGTCCGGCCGACAGCGATGCGCTGCTGGCCGCCGCCAAGGCCAACACCGGCGACGGCAACTACGGCCTGGTGTTCAACCAGACCGAGTCGTTCTGGCTGGTGCCCTTCCTGGGCGGCTACGGCGGTCGCGTGTTCGCCGAGGACGGCGTCACCCCGACCCTCAACACCGAGGCCATGACCAACGCCCTCAGCTACATGAAGGGCCTCAAGTACACCGACCAGGTCATGCCCGCCGAGGCCGACTACAACGTCGCGGACGGCATGTTCAAGAACGGCGCCCCGGGCGCCACCGCGCCCGCCCCGGACGCCAGCCTGGCCCCGTCGGCCACGCCTGCCCCGACCGGTGTCGCGGCCATGATCATCAACGGCGACTGGACGCTGGGTGCATATGCCGAGCTCTTCGGCGACCAGCTGAACGTCTGCCCCATCCCCCAGATCACCGGCGCCGACTGGCCTGCCCCGTACGCGGCCGGCGCGTTCTACATGATCGCCAAGGGCGTCGCCGATGACGCCGCCAAGCTGGCCGCGGTCACCGACTTCGTGTCCTGGTCCACCGACAAGGACAACCAGGTCGCGATGGTCGAGCAGCTGCGTCGCCTGCCCGCCAACAACGAGGCCATCGCCGACCCCGTGGTCGCCGGTGACACCTTCCTCGCCGGCTCGGCGGCTGCGATCCAGCATGCCATCCCGCAGCCGACGAACCTGGAGATGCGCTGCGTGTTCGACTCCATGACGGCCGGCGTCCGCGACCTGTTCGCGACCGCCGACTCCGACCCGGCGTCGATCGCGGCGACCATGCAGTCGAGCGCCGAGGTTGGCGTCGCCCCGGGCGGCGAGTGCGGCCCGGCCTGATCCTGCTCCCCGGTCGCTGACCGGGTTGCCCGGCCGGGTCGAGACCCGGCCGGGCGCAATCGAAGGGAGGGGTGGTGGTGTTCGACCCGACGCAGGCCTGGGCGGCACTCTCGGACGTCGCCCGGACGGTCCTGCTGCTGGTCATCGGCGTGGCGATCCTGGAGGTGTTCCTCTGGCTCGTCCTCGTCAAGTGGCGCAAGGCGCCGCTCGCCCTTCCCATCATGCTGCTGACCCCCGCGGTCATCGGGCTGCTCGTGCTCTACGTGTACCCGCTGCTGTGGGAGCTCAACGTCTCGTTCACGAAGATGGGCATCCGCAACTTCGTCGACCCGGGCTTCCTGGGGCTGACGTCGGACCCGCCCATCTTCGTGGGCATCCAGAACTACATCGACGTGTTCACCAAGCCGGTCCTCAAGCAGACGGGCTTCTATCAGCTGTTCGCCCAGACGCTCATCTGGACCGCGGTCAACGTGTTCTTCCACGTGATCTTGGGCGTGCTCCTCGCGTTGATGCTCAATCGGCGGTTGCGCGGGCGGACGCTCTATCGGGCGTTCCTCATCCTCCCCTGGGCCATCCCCGCGTTCGCGTCGCTCCAGATCTGGCGCACCGAGTACAACTACCAGTACGGCGCCGTGAACCAGCTGCTGGGCGTGGTGGGCATCGCGCCGGTGCAGTGGCTGTCGGACCCGATCTGGAACTTCATCGCCATGATCATCACCAACGTCTGGCTGGGCGTGCCGTTCATGATGGTCATCACGCTGGGAGGCCTCCAGAGCATCTCCCATGACTACTACGAAGCCGCCGAGATCGACGGCGCCAGCACGGTCCAGTCGTTCCGGGCCATCACCATCCCATTGCTCAAGCCCGTCCTGGTCCCCGCGGTCCTCCTGGGCACCTTCCTGACCTTCAACAACATCCTGGTGCCCTTCTTCATCAACCAGAACGAGCTCGAGACGAGCGACATCCTGGTCACCGCCCTGTATCGCGCTGCGTTCCAGTTCAGTCGGTTCGGCTTCGCGGCGGCGTTCGCCTTCGTGATCTTCGCGATCCTGCTGGTGTTCACGGTGTTCTACGTCCGCAAGACGAATGCGCTCAAGGGGGCCTACGAATGAGCATCCAGGTCCGAGAGATGCTGGAGGTGCGCGACGCGCGCAAGGAGAGCCGTGGCCGCTGGCTCACGTCCTCGCCTCGGCGAGGCGAGGACCCGCCCCTCAAGCGTCTGGCCATCCACGTCGGCCTCATCATCGCCGCGCTCATCGCGGTCTTCCCGGTCATCCGGGTGTTCGGCACCGCGCTGCGCCCCGGCAACAACCTGCTCAACCCGACGCTGGAGATCATCCCCAAGGGCGCCACGCTGGACGCCTTCCACCACGTCTTGTTCGAGACCAACCTGCCCAACTGGCTGTTCAACAGCCTGGTCATCACCCTGGGCACGGCGGCTGTCGGGCTGATCCTCGCCGCCACGTCCGCCTACGCGTTCTCCCGCTACAAGTTCCGGGGGCGCAGCCTGGGGCTGACGTTCCTGTTCGCCACCCAGCTCATCCCGGGCATCATGCTGCTCGTCCCGATCTTCTTGCTCGCGGCGCAGCTCAAGCTGACGGGGACCTACCAGGGCCTGGTCATCGCCTACTCGGTGACCGCCATCCCGTTCAGCATCTGGATCCTCAAGGGCTACTACGACACGGTGCCCGTGGACCTGGAGGAGGCGGCGCTCATCGACGGCTGCTCGGAGTTCCAGGCGTTCCGCAAGGTGCTCCTGCCGCTCTCCGTGCCCGCCCTCGCCATCGTGTTCCTGTTCAACTTCCTGGCCGCGTGGGGCGAGTACTTCACGGCGCGCGTGCTCATCGGCGGCAAGGAGGAGCTGCTCACTTGGCCGCTGGGCATCCAGCGCTTCCAGCAGCAGTTCCAGACCCAGTGGGCCGACCTCTCGGCATCGGCCATCATCGTGTCCGTGCCCATCGTCATCCTGTTCGTGTACGTCTCCAAGTACCTCGTCTCCGGCCTGACGCTCGGCGGCGTCAAGGGTTGAGACATCGACGCACGTGGCCGCTGGCGCTGGCAATGGCGCTGGCGGTCACGAGCCAGGCGGGTGCGGCGACCCCTTCGGCGGCGCCTCGCTCGCCCACGCCCTCGGCACCCGATGCGACGTGGCGGGAGCCACTGGCCATCGACGGCTCGATCGCCCAGGGCGACCTCCAGCACGACAGCCGTTCCGACCTGTACCGCTCGCCGGTGGGCGCGGTGCCGGCTGGCGAGCGGGTGCTGCTGCGGCTCCGGGCGGCCGCCGGCGACCTGGGGTCGGCGCGGCTCGTGGTCGCCGACCGGCTGGCCGGCACGACGACCAGCCTGCCGATGGAGGTGCTGGCGACCGACCCCACCCGTGGCGACCACGGCTACGACTGGTGGCAGGCGACCCTGGAGACGCCCGCCACGCCCACCATCCTCGACTACTCGTTCGTGGTCGCCGATGGTGCGTCGCGTCGGTTCCTGTCGGATGACGCGGCACTGGACGGCGGGACCGGGACCATCGGCCGGACGGCGCTCGACACGCCGGGCTGGCAGCTCACGGTGTACGACCCGGCGTTCACGACCCCCGCGTGGACCCGGGGTGCGGTGGTCTACCAGGTGTTCCCCGACCGGTTCGCCAACGGTGACCCTTCCAACGACCCGTCCCCGGACGCGACGCCGGGCACCGAGGGTGCGACCCGCTACGTGCGGGGCGACGTGTACGGCAACCCGATCGTGGCCAAGGCCTGGGACGAGCTGCCCGAGGGCTACTGCCGCGCCTACCAGGAGGGGACCTGCGACGAGCAGCCGCTGGGTCGCGACTTCTTCGGGGGTGACCTCGCGGGGCTGACCGAGCACCTCGACGAGCTGGCGGCCCGCGGCGTGACGGCCATCTATCTCAACCCGATCTTCGCGGCGCCCTCCAACCACCGCTATGACACGTCCGACTACTTCGCCATCGACCCGGACCTGGGCACGGACGCCGACTTCGACGCGCTCATCGCCACGGCGCATGCCCTGGGCATCAAGGTGATCCTCGATGGCGTGTTCAACCACGTGTCATCGGACTCGCCGTGGTTCGATCGCATGGGCCACTACGAGGAGGTGGGTGCCTGCGAGTCCGCCGACTCGCCCTACCGCGACTGGTTCACGTTCCGTGCCCCCGGCCCCGGGCAGCCCTCGCCCTGCGCACCCTCCGAGCCGGGCGGCGACGACACCTACTACGAGAGCTGGGCCGGCTTCGACACCATCCCGGCGCTCCAGGAGACGCCCGAGGTGGTGGAGCTCATCACGGGCGAGGACGGGGTCATCCGCCACTGGCTCCGACGCGGCATCGACGGCTGGCGGCTGGACGTGGCCAACGACCTGTCGCCAGCGTTCCTGCGGGCGATCCGCCAGGCCGCTCGAGCCGAGAACCCCGACGCACTCGTCATCGCCGAGGAGTGGAACGACTCCAGCGCCTGGCTCCTGGGCGACCAGGCGGACTCGACCATGGACTATCGCTTCCGGCGTGCCGCGATCGGGCTGGTCAACGGCGACACCGCCGACCTCGACGGCGCCATCGCCGGCCTCACGGCCAGCGGCTTCGCCCGAGCCATCGAGGGGATGCAGGAGGACTACCCGGGGCCGGCCTGGGATGCCCTGCTCCACATGCTCGACTCCCACGACACGACGCGGATCCTGTGGACCTTGACGCCGGGGGCGGAGGACGACGCCTCGAAGTCGGACCCCACGGCCCGTGCCACGGGCGTCCAGGCGCTGCGTCTGGCGTCAGCGCTGCAGCTGACGATGCCCGGCATGGCCTCGGTCTACTACGGCGACGATGTGGGGCTCTCGGGCCAGGACGACCCGGACGACCGGCGACCCTATCCGTGGGACGACCAGGACGCCGATGTGCTGGCGTGGTACTCCCGCCTGGGCGAGCTGCGGGCCACCCGCCCCGCACTCCAGGGTGGCGAGCTGACCTTCCTGGGCGCCGAGGACGCCGTCGGCGCCGTGGCCTATCTGCGGCGGAGCGCCGATGACGCGGCGCTGGTCGCGATCAACGTGGGCGAGGAGCCCTGGACCCTCGACCTGGACGTCACGGGCCGGCTGCCCGAGGGTTTGGAGCTGACGGACGCCCTCGCGGACGTGGTCGGCGGGTCGGCCGACCCTGACCCCGTCACGGTCGCCGATGGGCACGTCAGGGTGTCGATCCCTGCCCGTGGTGCACGGGTCCTGGTGCCCGACGCAACCGCCGACCTGACGGCGCCACCCGCGCCGGGCCGGGTCACCGCCACCGCGTCGCCGGGCCGGGTGAAGCTGGCATGGGAGCCGGTCGCCGGCGCGGCGCGCTACCAGGTCTGGCGCTCGCTGGTCTCGGGTGGCGGCTACGAGCTGGTCGGCGACACGCAGGAGCCCACGTTCGTCGACGCGGAGGCGCCCAACGGCGCGATGGCGTACCACGTGGTGACGGCACTCGATCCGGCCGGCAACGTGTCGGCGCGGTCGCCGGAGGTCGCCTCGCTGCCGCACGTGCCGTTGGGTCTGATGTACGCGGTCGACCCCCCGACCCGCACGGCGCCGCTCAGCCTGTCCGGCCCGGCCGTGCCCGTGAGCGGGTTCGTGGGCCTCGAGGAGGGGTCGTCGTCGGATCCGGCCATGGGCGTCCGCGTGGAGGTCGGCATCGGGCCCGTCGACAGCGACCCCGAGGGTGCGGGCTGGGCCTGGAGCATCGCCTCGCCCTCCGCCGACGATCCGAACACCTGGACGGGCGGCGTGCGGCCGGATGCGTCGGGGGCCTTCGCGACCTCGGTCCGCGCCTCCATGGACGGCGGCAGGTCGTGGCACACGCTCCCTGGCGAGCAGCGGCTGGTGATGCTGCCGGACGCCGACCCGACGGCACCAGGCACCCCGACCGGTCTCGCGGCGCTCGATGTCGCCGCCGACCACGTGACCCTCCGCTGGGATGCCGACACGACGGGCGACGTGGTGCGCTACGTCGTGCTCCGGGCGCCCGAGGGCGGCGGGACGCCGGTGCGGGTCGGCACGACCACCGCTCCGGTGTTCACCGACCTGGACGTGGAGCCCGGTGCGAGCTACGCCTATCAGGTGGCCGCACAGGACGACGGTGCCGACACCTCCGCGCCATCGGAGGCCGTCGAGGTGGTGGCGGAGGAGCAGCTGGTCACGCTGACCTTCCGGGTGACGGTCCCGGCGGACACGCCGGCCGACGCCCAGCTGTTCATCGCCGGCGACTTCCAGGGATGGGCGCCCGGGGACACGCCCATGACCCAGGTCGACGACACCACGTGGTCCATCGACCTGCCCTTCGAATCCGGGACGGCGCTCCAGTACAAGTACACCCGCGGCTCGTGGGAGGCGGTGGAGAAGGACGCCCAGTGCGGCGAGATCCCGAACCGCGCCCTCACCGTCGACGGGTCCGCTGGGCCCGCCCAGACCATCGAGGACACGGTCGCCACCTGGCGGGACATCGCCGGCTGCCCCTGACATCGCAGAGCTACCCAAGGAGGGACCGCGCGTGAGCGTGGACACGCCGCGCTGGGCGCGGGACGCCGTCTTCTACCAGATCTTCCCCGACCGGTTCGCGTCCAGCCCACGTGTGCCCAAGCCCGGCGCCATGGAGCCGTGGGACGCGCCGCCCACGTTCCACGGCTACAAGGGCGGGGACCTGCTGGGCATCGCGGAGCACCTCGACGAGCTTGCCGACCTGGGCATCACGGCGCTCTACCTGACGCCCATCTTCACCTCGGCGTCCAACCACCGGTACCACACGGACGACTACCTCCACGTGGACCCGCTCCTGGGCGGCGATGCCGCGCTCCGGGAGCTGCTCGACTCGGCGCACGCCCGTGACATGCGGCTGGTCCTCGACGGGGTGTTCAACCACTGCGGCCGCGGGTTCCTGCCCTTCCACCACATCGTCGAGGCGGGCGTGGGCTCGCCGTATCGGGACTGGTTCCATCTGGACCCCGAGCGGTCCGCGGCAGGCCTGCCGCTCCTCGCCTATCCCGATGCGCACCAGGTCGC
This sequence comes from Chloroflexota bacterium, assembly GCA_046328155.1. Taxonomy (GTDB): domain Bacteria; phylum Chloroflexota; class Limnocylindria; order Limnocylindrales; family CSP1-4; genus JAFMJV01. The sequence goes on along the minus strand of JAXLXC010000001.1, from coordinate 185,932 downwards.
CGAGATGCGCCAACTCGAGACCCAGGGCATCGGCCCCGGCGAGGCCTCCCGACGCGTGCTCGGCTACGAGGGTTGGTGGGGGCTGCCCGCGCTGCCCAAGCTCAACGTGACCCACCCCGAGACGCGGGCCCACCTGCTGGACGTCGCCGAGCACTGGCTCCGCTTCGGCATCGACGGCTGGCGCCTCGATGTGGCGGAGGAGATCGGCGGGGACTTCTGGGAGGAGTTCCGGGTCCGATGTCGGGCGGTGAACCCCGAGGCGTACCTGGTCGCCGAGGTCTGGCACGCCAAGCCCGAGTGGCTCACGGGGCGTCACTTCGACGCGTTCATGAACTATCCGCTGGCCCAGGCCATCCTGGGCTACGCGCCCGGCGAGCATCTCGACCTGGCCATGGCCCACGGCCACGACGAGTACCGGCGCAACCTGGTGCGTCGCGACGGTCCGTCGTTCGCGGCCGAGCTGGAGCGCCTGCTCGCGCTGGACGACCCCGATGTGACCGCCGTCCAGCTCAACCTGCTCGACAGCCACGACACGGCGCGCTTCCTCTCGATGTCCCACGGGGACGTCGCGTCGCTGCGGTTGGCCACCCTGCTCCAGATGACGCTGCCCGGGGCGCCCTGCGTGTACTACGGCGACGAGATCGGCCTGGAGGGCGGCCACGACCCGGACAACCGTCGTGCCTTCCCGTGGGACCGCTCGCGCTGGGACCACGCGCTGCGTGGCTACGTCCGGGCGCTCATCGGCCTGCGCAAGCGACATCAGGCCCTCCGCGACGGCGAGCTGGTGGTCGTGGGCGCGACGCATGCTCCACGGCGCGGCGAGCCGCCAGCGAGCGCTTCGTGGTGGCCACCAACGCGGATGGCGAGTCCCGACGTCTCGATGTCACGCTCCCCGACGGCTGGGGCCCCATCACAGGCGTGGCGCTCGTCGAGCTTGGCGGTGGAGAGGCGATCGGCGCCGGCTGCTCGTTGACGGCGACCGGGCTGGAGGTCCTCGTCCCACCGCGGACGGGGACGATCGTCCGCATCGAGTGACGCGCCTATACTCGCGGCGCCGTGGGGGATACGCAGCTGCTCGAGCCGCTCGTGCGCGCCGTCGACCCTGAGGCACGGCTGTCCGCCGCGCTGGAGGCCCTCGGACCGGTGGCGGGTCGTGACGTGGCCGTGCTGGATGCCTCGGACGGGCCCGGTCCACGCCGTATGCTGACGTCGGGGGCCTGGGTGCGCACCGCATCGGAGGATGGCTTGGGCGAGCTGCCGGATGCATCGGCCGACGTCCTGGTCGCGTGGCGCCATGGCTTCAGCCCGGCTGACGAGCGATGGCATGAGGACCTGACCCAGGCCGGGCGCGTGCTCCGGGCCGCCGGGCGGCTGCTGGTGGTCAAGGACTACGGTCGGGACGAGGTGACGTCGCTCCTGGGCGACGCGGCACGTGCCCGCCAGCTGGTGTCCTTCAGCCATCCCAAGGGGCCGTTCCTGGCTGCCGGGTTCCGCGTCCGGGTGCTGCACTGCTGGTGGCGCTGGGACACGATCGAGGAGGCCACCGCCGAGCTGGAGCGAGCGTTCGGCGAACCGGGTCATCGCCTGGCACAGGGAATGCGCCGACCGCGTCTGGCGTACAAGGTCGCCGTGTATCACGCGGACGCCGCGCTGCTGGCGGGCATCGCCGCGTGATCGTCCGGGTCATCCTCCTGGTCGCGTTCCTCGGGTCGGGGGCGGTGGTGGTGTATGGCCTGCTGTTCGACCGGAGCGGCCAGGCCATCCCCTTCACGGTCGCGGGGCTGCTGGTGCTGGGCGTCACGGCCGCCGTCATCTCGGTGGGTCTCGCCCGAGGCGCCTTCGGAGCCGGCAACGAGGGACGCGGCATCCGGGCCATCTCGGGCGCCGTCCTGGGCGGGCTGTTCGCCCTGGGGGCGTCGGCCGCCCTGCTGCTCGCGGTGATCCTGGGCTACATCCAGATGTCGGTGTAGGGTCGGCGGTACACTCGGCGCGCCGCGGGCCCCCATCGTCTAGAGGCCTAGGACGCCACCCTTTCAAGGTGGAGATCAGGGGTTCGAATCCCCTTGGGGGTACCAAGTTCCCATGGATGCACGCTCGGGCCGGGTCGCGTGGGTCGCCATCGCGCCGGTCAAGGCGATGGCCCTGGTCCAGCTCCAGGCCGCCCGCCTCGAAGCCACGGGCATCGCGGGTGACCGCGCCTTCGCGGTCATCGACGCGGACCTGCGGCTGGTCAACGGCAAGCGAATCGGCGCCCTGGCGTCCATCCGCCCCGACTACCGGCCCGACACGGGCGAGCTCGCCCTCCGGTTCCCCGATGGCCACGTCGCGGCAGACGTGGTGGAGCTGGGCGAGCCCGTGGAGGCCATCTTCTTCGGCCGACCGCGACCCGTCCGGGTCGTGCGCGGCCCGTGGTCCGAGGGCCTCAGCGACTGGGCGGCCAGGGAGCTGCGGTTGGTGGCCATGACGGGCGACGGCGCAGGCATCGACCGGGGCCCCTCGGTGTCCCTGCTGTCAGCGGCGGGGCTGGGCGTGCTCGCCGCCGAGGGTGGCGCCGACCGGCCGCTCGACGGGCGCCGCTTCCGCATGAACGTCGGCATCGAGGGCACCGAGCCGTTCGCCGAGGATGGCTGGCTGGCTCGCGACGTGCGCGTGGGCGACGCGGTGGTGCGGCCCGTCGACCACGTGGGCCGCTGCGCCGTCACGACCCAAGACCCCGACACGGGCGTCCCCGACTTCCACACGCTCCAGGTCCTCCAGCGGCTGCGCGGCCACATCTCGAGCCCCGACGAGGACCTCCCGTGCGGGGTCTGGGCCGAGGTGGTCCAGGCCGGGGACGTGCGGCTGGGCGACCCGGTCGGGCGGGTCGAGGGCTGACCCCCTAGCGCCCCGGCTCGCGGTCCCGTGGCGTCTCCAGGCGCATCTCGGCGGCGACGGCGCGCTCGCGTGCGGAGCCGGCGGCCAGACCCTCCACGACGCCGTCGAAGTCGACGGCGAGGCGGTTCTGGCTGAGCTTGCGCTTGGCCTCGATGGTGCCGATGGCGAGCTCGAGGCCCACGATGGCCCGGGCGTTGGTGGCGATGTATCCCTCGGGCGGGTCGTCGATGGACCACGGTTCGGGCCGATGGGCCTCCTGCCCGTCCACCAGCGCCCGCAGGTGGTCGAGCAGCCACGGCTCGTCCTCGTGGACGGTGAGCGAGCCGCGGACCTGGACCGTGACGTAGTTCCAGGTGGGCACGTCCTTGCCGGTCCGGCGCTTGGTCTCGTACCAGCTGGGCGTCACGTAGGTCTCCGGGCCGTCGAACAGGGCGAGTGCCTCGACGCCCGTCGAGATGTCGCGCCACTGGGGGTTGGCGCGCGCGAGGTGCCCGCGCAGGATTCGCGCCGCCGCGTCGTACACCATGGGCAGCATCGACGCCACCAAGCCGCTGCTGGAGAGCGTCACGAGCGTCGCCGGCACGCTCGCGGCGAGCTGCGCGAGCTCGGCGCCGGGGTCATCGACGACGAAGCGCTCGTGCGCCGGCTGGTAGAGCACCTCAGGCGCTCCGTAGCCGGCCCGGGGATGGCTCGCGCCAGCCATGGGTGGGGCGCCAGCCGAGGTCCGCGCGCGCGGCTGCCGTCGAGAACAGGCTGGCGGTGCCAATGATGTCGTCGCGGACCGGCACGTCGGGGAACACCTCCCGCAGCAGCTCCGTGGTGGGCCGCTCCATGACCGTGTCGGCGTTGGCGATGATGTAGCTGCGCGCGCCGGAGATCGGCGCATCCAGGGCGAGGCGGCATGCCGATGCCGCGTCCCGCAGGTCGATGTAGCTCCACAGGTTCCACTTGCGGGCGTGGGCGTCCCGCTGCCACGAAGGGAACCGGGCGTAGTCCGCGACGGACATGATGTTCGAGAGGCGGAGCGCCACGAACGGGATGCCGGACCACGCCGCCATCTGCTGGGCCATCGTCTCGGACACCACCTTGGACAGCGCATACGTGCTGGTGGGGAGCGGGTAGTGCGCCTCGTCGATGGGCACGTAGCGCGGCGGCACGTCGAAGGGCAGCCCCAGGGTGGTCTCGGACGACGCCCACACGACGCGCGCCATGCCCAGCAGGGTCGCCGCGTGGAACACGTGGAAGTTCATGGTCACGTTGCGCGTGAACGTGTTGGCGGGGGTCTCCATGCCGGGCGCCGGGATGTTGGCGAGGTGGACCACGGCGTCCACGCCCTGGAGGATGTCGACCGTCTGGCCGAGGTCCGTCAGGTCGGCGTGGGCGAGCGGCACCGCGAGCTCGGAGAGGTGACCGGGTGCGCCTGCGACGTCGGTCGCGACCACCTCGTGGTCGTGCGCGAGCAGCTCCTCGACCACGCCACGCCCCAGCTTGCCGTTGGCTCCCGTGACGCACACCCGCATCCCACACCTCGCCTGCGACGTATCGTTCGACCCGTGGACAGGGTACGCCTCGGCATCGTCGGGTCGGGCTGGGCGGCCCGGACGCATCTGGCCGCCCTCCGGGACGAGCCGGACGTGGTCATCGTGGGAGTGGCCAGCCGAGACCTGTCCAGGGCCCAGGCGCTCGCACGCATGGCGGGCCCGGGCGTCGCTTCGTTCGCCGACCATCGGGCGCTGCTCGATGCGGGTGGCCTGGACGCGATCCTGACCTGCCTGCCGCCCGACGCCCGCGGCGCGCCCGAGCTCGACGCCCTGGACCTGGGCCTCCACCTCCTGGTCGAGAAGCCCATCGGCCTCGATGACGCGCAGCCCGCGCACATCGGGGAGCGGATCCGCACCACCGGCGTGATCGCCTCCGTGGGCTACCAGTGGCGGTATCTGGACCTCGCCGAGCAGGCCCGCGCCCTGCTCGCCGAGCGACCACCGCAGCTCCTGCTGGGCGTCTGGCTGGGAGACACGCCGAGCGCGACGTGGTGGGTCCGCCAGGCATCGTCGGGCGGGCAGGTTGTGGAGCAGGCCACGCACATCCTGGACCTGATGCGGTTCCTCGTGGGCGAGGCGCGCGTGGTCGCGGCGCGGGCCGCGGACGCATCGCCGGCGCTGCGGGGCGACGCGGTCGACCGCGATGGCTCGGTGGGGCGGCTCGCCGGCGCGTCCGGGGCGGATCGGCCTGCTGGCCACCACGCGGCCTGGACCGGGGGCAGCGTGCCGGGCTGGAGGCGTTGTGCGTGGGTCGGTCGGTCGCGCTGGAGGTCAGTCCCCATCGGCTGGTGGTCCGGGAGGGGCCGCGCACCACCGAGGTGGCGTCGGCGCACGACCGTCTGGAGCCATATCGTCGGCAGGACCGGGCGTTCCTCGATGCGGTGCTGGGTCGGGCCAGCGACATCCGGTCGACGTGGGACGACGCGCTGCGGACGCACCGGCTGGCGCTCGAGGCGAGCCGGCTGGCCCTGGCTGCCCCGATGCCGGACGCCGGCACCGCCTGACCCTGCTACGATCCGGACGTGGCAGCGACAGGGTTCCGCGGCGGCGCGATCATGGGCATCCGCATCCCCACCGTGTTCGACGAGAACGACGGCAGGCGATGCGCGGGCTGCGGCGAGCCCATCGGGGGCACGCCGTTCCGGGTGTCCATCCTGGATCCCGTGGCCGTCGAGACGTCCGCATCCTGGGCGGAGCGGGCGGCCATCAACCCAGGGCCGCACCAGTTCCACGCCGACCCAGCGCACTTCCGAGCCTGGGCGCGCGAGCGGGGCTACTACCTGTGCCGGCTGTCGTCGGTGCGAGAGCTGATGCGCCCGGTGCCGCTGCCCACGGAGCCGCCCGGGTTCGGCCTGTGCGATGGGGTCCACCACGAGTCGCACGAGTTCCTGCCCGCCTGAGGCGCATCCCCGCATGGTCGGCGACCTGACGGGCAGGCCCATGCCATGGCGCTCCTGATCCCGGCGCTCACCTCGCTGCTGGCCGCGCTGATGGCCGCCGGCCTGTTGGCGCAGTGGCGCGATCGGCACGGCACGTTCCAGCTGGTCTGGTTCGTGGGCATGGCCTGCTTCGCGGTGGCCTCCGGCTGCGAGGCGCTCGCGGCGGCGTGGGGCTGGGACGAGGCCCTGTATCGGACGTGGTACCTGACCGGCGCCGTGTGGACCGCCGGCTGGCTGGGCCTCGGCAACGCGTTCCTGCTGGGACGGACCAGGTTCGGCTACGGCTTCGCGCTGGGCCTGTTCCTCGCGGGCCTGTTCACGTTCCTGACGCCTCGTCGCTTCCCCGCCGAGTACCCGGACGTGGGCATCGTGCCCCTGGTGTACCTCGTGGTCGCGGGTGCACTCGCGTTCGCGGTGGCCACCGCGACCTGGCTCGCCGACTGGCGCTGGCCGCGCCTCGCGGCCCTCGCCGTGGTGGGCGCCACGCTCCTGTCGCTGGTGCTGATGATGGGCACCACCATTCCCCGCGCCCGGCTACGCCATCGACCCGGTGACGGCGGCACCGACCGGGGCCCTGCTGCCCGGGCAGCTGCGGCTGCTGACGCCATTCATGAACGTCACGGGCGCGTTCGCGCTCATCCTGGGCGCCCTGTTCAGCGCCTACGTGTTCATGCCCAAGCGCCGCGTGCTGGACCACTCGCTGGAGCCCGACCAGCCCGGCGAGCAGTTCCTGTTCCAGCTGTTGATCTCGCCCGTCGCCATCGCGGTCAACTTCGTGGCGTCGGTGCCGGGCGCGTTCCGGGCACTGCTCCAGGGCCGTCTCCACAGCCGGGTGCCGGCAACCCTGCTCATCGCGGCCGGGGCGCTGGTGCCGACCATCACGGACAGCCTCAATCGGTTCGGGTCGACCGAGTACTACGGCGTGGGCAAGCTCGCGGGGGTGGTCCTGCTCCTCGCCGGGTTCCTGGTGTCCACCGAGACGTTCGCGGAGGTGCGCGTGCCGTTCACGTCGATCGTGCTGCGCGCCAGGCGGAGCGAGCCCGAGCCGACGGGCGAGCCGGTCGCCCGCTGACCGGCGTCAGGGGCGGGCCCAGCTCCCTGCCGGCGCGGTGGCGCTGCCTGTGGTCACCCGACCTGCCAGGTCGGTCGCGCGGACCTCGACGGAGACCGGCTGGTCGACGGGCGCCGTGATGGACCCTGCCGCGAGCGAGTCGAGGGGCGCCCAGTCGCGGGCCAGCGCGTCGCCGATGGTCCAGCGGACCTCGGCCTGGCCGACCCGCCCTGGTCGGCCGCGCCCACGAGCACGCTCCACGAGCCCGGCACCGGCCCGGGCCGCAGGGACGGCCCGACCAGGACCGGCGGCACCCGGTCGACGCGCACCTCGACCTGCGTGTCGGCGGACAGCGTGCCTGCGGCGTCGCCGGCCTGGAGATGGATCGTCCGAGGGCCGTCGGGGCCATCCGGGGAGGCGCCATGCCAGCCCGCCGCCCGCGGGGTCGAGCGGTGCCGGGTCGAGCCAGTCGCTCCACGTCAGCCCGTCATCCGAGACCCGCACGCCGCTGGTCGCCGCGAGGCCAGGGAACACCCGCGCCGTGATGCGCACGTCAAGGTCGCCCGACCCGGCCACCGTGACCGCGTCGAGCACCGGCCGCGCGAACACCTCATCGACGAGCGCCGGGTAGCCAGGGTCGCCCCAGTCGTAGCCCAGCGTCCACATGCCCACACCTGCCAGCCCCTCCTCGTGGGCGAGGAGGTACTTGGCCCGGAGGGTGGCCGGCGTGTCGTAGTAGGTCTGGAACCACGAGCCTCGGTCCGGCTGGAACCAGGTCAGGCGCGCGGACCCCTCGACTGGGTCGGTGTCGTAGGTCACGTCGATGGCGCCGCTGCTCGGGCCCACCACGCGGAACAGCGTCGTGGCGCCCCGGGCCGACACGCTCGCCGGCGCCCGACGAGCGTGCAGCTCGGGACCACGGGTGGCCCAGGTCATGCCGTAGGCGGGCAGGCCCACGACGATCCGGTCGAACGGGACCTCGCGTGCCGCGTACAGCTCGAGGCTGGCGCAGGCTCAGGCCGCCGTCGGTGCGCACGAGCGGCGCGATGCTGCCGGTCAGCGACGAGGTGGGTCCGCGGTACGAGTAGCCCATCAGGAACACCCGGTCGGCACCCCGTCGGATGGCCAGCGACGCCATGCGCGCGCCCGACCTGTTGCCGTTGGTGGCGGCCATGACCCGCGCATCCGGATCGTCGGCGCGGAGCGCCCGGGACAGCGCCCGCACCATCCGGCCGAAGCCGCTGAAGCGGTCGCTGGGCAGCTGCTCCACGTCCAGGTCCGCGCCGTCGAGGCCACGTGCCGCCACCAGCTGGGCCGCCTCGCGGGCGAACTGGTCGATGGCCTCGTCGGACCCCATGAGCCGCTCGTTGCGGTCCCGCCCGAAGCTGGTGAACGACACCAGCACCCGGATCCCTCGCTCGTGGGCGGCGCTGATGACGCGTGCGGCATCCGGGCCCAGGATCCACTGGGCGCCCGGCTCGTCCAGGCGGAGCGATCCGTTCCGCGCGATTCCCACGCTGAACAGCACGAGGTCCGTGAGGCGGCCATCCGTGATCCAGGGCTCGGCGTCCGGGTCCCACGGCAGGTCCTGGTGGAGGGCGACCCAGTACGGCAGGTAGGCGACGACCTCCCGGGTGAGGGCGGGCGCGGTCGGCGCCAGCGGCTCGACCGGGTCGAGCGACGGCAGCGGGAGGGGCGTGGGCGAGGGCCGTGGCGTGGGCGACGCGACGGGGGAGCCAGCCGGCGACGCCCCGATGGGCGAGGGCAGGCCGCTCGGCGCGGGCGATGCGGCATGCACGGGCGAGACCGCGAGCTGGAGCGTGAGGAGGAGCAGCAGGGCGACGCCCTGACGGACGCGCGATGCCGCCATCGGCGCGACCGTACCAAAGAAGGGCCGGATACGCCGCCCAACGGGTGGTCGGCGGGGGGAGGGGCGCCGGTATACTCGGGTCCCACGAGGTCGCACGCCCGACGCGACCGCCAGCGACGATCACGACGAGGTCCGATGCGCGTCCGCAAAGCCGTCTTCCCCGCCGCCGGCTGGGGGACGCGGTTCCTCCCCGCCACCAAGGCGCAGCCCAAGGAGATGCTGCCCCTGGTCGACAAGCCCGTCATCCAGTACGCCGTCGAGGAGGCGGTGGCCGCCGGGATCGAGCAGGTGATCATCGTCACCAGCAGCCAGAAGCGAGCCATCGAGGACCACTTCGACCACAGCTACGAGCTGGAGCACCTGCTCGAGGCCAAGGGTGACATCGAGATGCTCCGCCGGGTCCGCCAGATCGGCGACATGGTCCAGATCAGCTACGTGCGGCAGAAGGAGCAGCTGGGCCTTGGCCATGCCGTGCTCATGGCCAAGGAGCTGGTTGCGCACGAGCCGTTCGCGGTCATCCTGTCCGACGACGTGGTCGCCGCCGAGCGGCCGTGCATCGGCCAGCTCATCGATGCCTACCAGCGCACCCACTCGTCGGTGGTGGCGGTGATGCAGGTGCCGGCCGACGAGACCAGCCGATACGGCGTGGTCGACCCGGCCACCCGCGGTCACAACGGGGACGAGCGGCTGCACAAGGTCCGAGGCCTGGTCGAGAAGCCCGAGCCCGGCGCCGCGCCCAGCGACCTCGCCATCATCGGGCGCTATGTCCTGACCCCCAAGATCTTCGAGAAGCTGGAGCAGACGCCTCGTGGCGCGGGCGGCGAGATCCAGCTCACCGACGCGATCATGGCGCTCATGGCGGAGCAGGACGTCTACGCCTACGAGTTCGAGGGGACGCGGTACGACGCCGGCACCACCATGGGCTGGCTCAAGGCATCGGTGGAGCTGGCGCTCGAGCGCCCCGACATCGGCGCCGAGTTCCGCAGCTACCTGTCCTCCGTCGACCTCCGCTGATGCCCGCCCGCGGGGGCTGACCGGGATGCGGGCACATGGCTGACGTCGGGCGCGTGCTGGGGGGCCGGTACGCCCTGGTCGAGCTCATCGGCCAGGGTGGCATGGCGACCATCTACCGTGGTCGCGACACCAAGCTGGGTCGCGACGTCGCCATCAAGGTCCTGCGCGGCGAGTACGGCACGGACGCCAGCTTCCTCGCCCGCTTCCAGCGCGAGGCGCAGGCGGCCGCACAGCTCAACCATCCCAACGTGGTCGCCGTGTTCGACTACGGGCAGGACCCCGTCGGCCCGTACATCGTGATGGAGCTGGTGACGGGCGGCGACCTCGCGGGCGCGCTCCGCGAGCGGGGGCCGCTGCCGCCGACCGTGGCCGCGAGCATCGGCCAGCAGGTCGCCGATGCCATCGACGCGGCGCACCAGCGCGGCATCGTGCATCGCGACATCAAGCCCAGCAACGTGCTCCTGTCGGCGGGAGGTCGGGTCAAGGTCGCCGACTTCGGCATCGCCCAGGCGTTCACGGACGCCCAGCTGACCATGACCGGCGTGACCATGGGCAGCGTCCACTACTTCAGCCCCGAGCAGGCCAAGGGGGAGCCCGTCACCGCCGCGTCGGACGTGTACTCCGCCGGGCTCGTCATCTACGAGATGCTCACGGGGCATCGCGCGTTCGGTGGTGGCACGGCGGCCGAGGTCGCCATGGCGCGGCTGGGTGGCCGGATCCCCTCGCCCATCGAGGTGCGACCGGACGTGCCCGCGGCAGTCGACGCGATCGTGCGCTGGTCGCTCCAGCCCGATCCGCGGTCCAGGCCGACCGCCAGCGAGCTCGCATCCTCCCTCGGGCGCTTCCTGGCCGACCCGCTCGGCACCTCGACCTATCAGGCCGTCCTGCCGCCGACCGGCTACCCGACGACCTCGCTGGCCACCGGCTCCAGCACCTCGCTGCGCGCCCAGCGACCCCGCAGCTCGGGCGGTCCGCTGGGACGCGTGGGCTGGGTGGTGGCGCTCCTGGCGTTGTTCGTGCTGGTGGTCGCCGGCGTGCTCGTGCTCCTGTCCCTGGTCGCCGGGTCGGGGGTCGGCACGGGAACGGCGAGCCCCGGCTCCCAGGTCCCAGGCCCGACCTCGATCGCGGTGCCTCGGTTCGTGGGCACGCGTGTCGAGGATGCCCGTGTCCTGGCCGACCGGGCGGACATCTTCCTCGACGAGCACCAACGCACCAGTGACCGGGCGGAGCCCGGCACCATCATCGACCAGGACCCCGAGGAGGGCGCCGCGGTCATGCCGGGCGACACGGTCAAGGTGGTGGTGGCGCAGGAGGTCGACACCGTCCGGGTGCCGGACCTCCGGGGTGCGACGGAGTCGCAGGCCAAGACGCGGCTCGTGGAGGCGGGGCTCAAGCCCAGCGGCCGGTTCCAGACGTATGACGACGACGTGCGCAAGGGTCGGGTCGTGCGCACGGAGCCCGCCGCTGGGGCTGAGGTCGCGGAGGGCACCACGGTCGCCTACTACGTGTCGCGGGGGCCACGCCCCACGCCGAGCGTGCCACCCGAGGTCGCCCCGGTCATGGTCGGCAACTACGAGTGCCTGCCGCTCGACGATGCGAGGCGCCAGGTCCAGGAGTCGGGGCTCGCGATGGGCGCCGTCCTGCCGCCGGAGCCGCAGAGCGATGGCTCGTGGCTGGTCCGGGACCAGGAGCCGGCCGCAGGCGCCGAGGTCCAACCCGGCACGGTGGTCCAGCTGTGGGTCGTCGACCCCTCGGAGCCCTGCCCGGCCTGAGCCGCCCATCCCGGTGACGGCCGCGGATGTCGAACGCATGGTCGGATCGACAGCCGACCGACGCATCCCTCGCCGCGCGTGCGCCGAGTGCCGGGGTGGTCCGCCCGGTGCAGCTACACTGTGCGACCGTGGAGACGTGGCGTTGTCCCCACTGTGGCACGCCCCAGACCGACGGCGCGCGGTGCTGGGCGTGTTCCCGCCACCCCTTCGCGTGCGGCACGTGCCGCCACTACGTCCGCGCCGTCGCCGGGCGTCTGGGCTACTGCGCGCTCGACCGCACGCGGGCCGTCCTCCAGGGCGACGAGGTCCGGGCGTGCTGGCAGGCGCCGTCGCGGCCGGAGCCCTTCGAGGGTCTGTTCCGCGGGCTCGACCCCGAGCCGCCCGTCATCGCCGACGACGCATCGGACGCGAGGACCGGCGCCCATGCCACGTCCGCGACGGGCACCTGGGCCGGGACGAGCGGCGACCACCGCGGCGACACCGTGGGGACGCGGACCTGGGTCATCCCGGTCGCCGGAGAGCGCACCCGAGCGGTGGGCGCCATGGCCGGGTTGCGGGAGGCGACCTTCGTCCCGGCGCGCGGCATCGCCCGCTCCGCCCCGCCCGGGCCGCCCGGGTCAGTCGACCTTGAAGTGCTTGGTGCTGGTGAGCGCCCGCCCGTCTGGGAGGGTGACCCGGATGGTCACCAGGCCATCCCCGGTCGAGACGTCCTTCACGACCCGGAAGCCTGACCAGCCCGCCGTCCCGTCCCTGCTCGTCGTCGCCTCGCGGACCTGCGCCTGGACGCCTGGCGGCGCGACGGTGAACACGATGTCCGCGCCCTTGATGGGTCGGCCCTCCGCGTCGAGCACCGTGGCGCGGATGTCCAGGGTCCTGGGCAGCGCCGCCCGATGGAACAGCTTCCGCGAGATCGTGAGGATCGCCTCGGGCTTGCCGTTGCCCCGGACGATCGCGAACTGCTCCACGTTCTGGTTGCCGGCCTGGTCCGCGACCGCGACCTTGATCGTGTCACGTCCCCGCTTGAGGTCCAGCTTGGCCTGGAAGGCACCATCGCCAGCCGCGAACACCTCGACCTTCTGGTCGGTGGTCACGTTGCGGACGATGACCCTCGCGCCTGCCACCGTGCGGCCTCGCACGGCCACCGAGTCCGAGTTGAGGGTCGCGCCGGCGCGGGGGGCGGTGACCTTGAGCTTTGGCGGCTGGTCATCCAGCTTGATGGCCAGGACGTCCGAGGCGGGCCCCGCGCCGCTGCCGTTGGCGAGCACGACGACGAGCTTGTTGGTGCCCCGCTTGAGGGGGACGCCCTTGAGGGTCACGCGCCCCTTGGAGTTGACGTCGTCGGCCGCGACCGCCTTGGCCAGCACCTGGGTGCCACCCCGGAGCACGCGCAGCTCCATGCCATCCCAGGGGACGCCCGGGTCCGGCACGCGCACGCGCAGGTTGACCTTGCGGGTGTTCACGAGGGTCGAATCCGGTGCCACGAACGAGGGCTGGCCGGTGGGCGCGCCCACGATGGGCAGGATGCTCGTCGCGGGGTCGACGGCCGCCGATGGCGTGGCGGCGACCACCACGGCCGTGGGCGCGACGACGACCCCCGCGGTCTCGTCGCCATGCCGCCCACCGTTGGCGGCGAGCAGGATGGCGCCCCCCAGCACGAGCAGCACGACCAGCACCCCGATACGCCGCCCCAGCGTCAGGGACGCATCGTCGGGCGCCGGCAGCGCCCGGGCATGGGACTGACGCTCCGGGAGTCGCACGGGCCCTGTACCCGGGACATGTCGTTCGGATGGACGCGCCGGTACGAAGCTCACCATCGACCGGTCGGGTCGGCGCGTCCGCGGGGCCAAGCCGTCCATGGATACGTGATCATGGCAGAGGTCACGCGGAGACGCAGCGCATGTGGGTCGGTGTCGGTGCGTGTGGTGGGCTCCGAACCGGTAAGGTACCCATGTCGCCACACGCGTCGTGGCATGAGGGAGGCCCGTTGTCAGCCCAGTACCGGAAGCCAGCTCAGGCGGCGCCGCGCACGGTCGGCGGTCGGCCCGCACCCCCGCCGCCTCCCCAAGGCCCGTATGGCAGGGCACCGGCGCTGTCCCGGACCGCGGTCGCATCCGCGCAGCTGGCCGCGATGGGCACCCGCGAGCGCTTCGGCCTGCCCAACCTCCGGCGCAACGTCTGCCCGCACTTCTTCGTCACGGGGCCCCGCGGCCCCATCCCGATCCACGCGCCGCACATGCTCAAGGCGCTCATGCGCCATGACGCCACCATCTGCCGCTGTCAGCTGCGTGGCGGCGTGCATCTCGATGGCGGCTACGTGGGCGACATCTGCCTGTCCTCGCGCTTCAACCAGTGCGTGTTCTACGAGGACGAGCTGACCGGTCGATGACCGGCACTGGCGGGACGCCGGACCGAGCCACCACCAGGCCCGCGGCCGAACCCGTGTCAGCGGTGGTCGCCGCCCTCCAGGCGAGGGGCAGGTTCGGCATCCGGCTCGGGCTGTCGCGCACGCGTGCGCTGCTTGCCGCGGTCGGCTCGCCGGAGCGCCACCTGCGGGGTGCCCTCATCGGCGGGACCAACGGCAAGGGCAGCACCCAGGCGATGGTCGCGTCGGTGCTGCGGGCGGCCGGCCTGCGCGTCGGGCAGACCCCCAAGCCGCACCTCGTGAGCTATCGCGAGCGGGTCGTGGTCGATGGCCAGCCGATCGAGGGCGCCGACCTGGATTCGGTGCTCCGCGAGGTGCTGGCCGCGGCCGACCGCGTCGAGCGTCGCCATGGCCCACCGACCGAGTTCGAGGTGCTCACCACGGCGGCGTTCCTGTGGCTGGATCGGGCGCGGGTCGACGTCGCGGTCATCGAGGTGGGCCTGGGTGGGAGGCTGGATGCCACGAACGCGTGGGACGGCGGCGTCGCGGCCATCACCAACGTGGGCCTGGACCACACCGAGCACCTGGGCGAGACCGTCGCGGTCATCGCGCGCGAGAAGGCAGCCATCATCAAGCGCGGCGACCTCGCCGTCACGGGCGCCATGGGCGACGCGTTGCCGCCCATCCGCCGTCGGGCGTCGCGGGTGCGCGCGCCGCTCGTCGTGACGACCCCGCTCGACATCCTGGGCGTAGATCGGTCCGGGCTGCGGGTCGCGGACCAGGACCTCGGCGAGCTGCGAATCGGCCTGCTGGGGGACCATCAGGCAGCCAACGCGGCGGTCGCCCTGGGCATCCTCGGGGCGCTGGCACGCGCCGGCATCGCGACCGTGGGTCCGGATGCCATCCGCCGCGGTCTGGCCGACGCCCGCTGGCCCGGACGCCTCGAGCTGCTTCGGGCGGGGTCGGTGGACGTGCTCCTGGACGGCGCGCACAACGCCGATGGCGCACGCGCCCTCGCCGCGGCCCTGGACCGGCTGGCGCCCTGGCTGGGGACCGGTCGGCCGACGCTGATCCTGGGGATCCTCGCGGACAAGGACGTCCCGGGCATGGTCGCCGCCCTGCGACAGGCGTCGTCCCTGCGAGCGGCGCGCGTCCTCGCGACACCCGTCCCGGACACGCCGAGGTCGCTCGACGCGACCGAGCTGGCGAGGGTCTGGGGCCCGCGCGCCGAGCCCACGGCATCCGTGGACGAGGCGTTGGAGCTGGGGCTGGCCGCGGCCTCGCGGGAGGGCGGGCCGCTGGTCGTGGCGGGCTCGCTGTATCTGGTGGGACGCGCGCGCGGGTTGCTCACCGGCGGGGCGGTGCCGTGAGCCATCCCACCTCGATCCGGGTGCGAGGCCTCGAGCTGGCCTGGGGGACGCGCACGTACCTCATGGGCATCGTCAACCTGACGCCTGACTCGTTCAGCGGCGACGGCCTTGCGTCGGCCACGACCCCGACGGTGCTCGCCGCGTGCCGTCGCATGGTCGCCGAGGGCGCCGACCTGCTCGACCTGGGCGCCGAGTCCACGCGCCCCGGCCACGAGCCCGTCGATGCGGTGGCGGAGCAGGCCCGCCTGATGCCGGTCCTGCGCGCGCTCCGCACCGAGTTCCCCGACCTGCCCATCAGCGTCGACACCCGGAAGCCCGAGGTGGGGGCGGCGGCCCTGGATGCGGGCGCGGACCTGCTCAACGACGTCGCCGGGGTGACCGGGGATGGGCGCATGGCCGCCTTGGCGGGCAAGCGGGGCGTCCCCTACGTGCTGATGCACGACCGTGCCGTGCCCGCCACCCCCGACATCGCGCGGCGTGTGACCGAGGACCTCGCCGCGGCGGTGGCGCGCGCGGAGGCGCTGGGCTGCCCCCGAGGGTCCGTCATCGTGGATCCGGGGATCGGGTTCGGCAAGGATGCGGCGGGCAACCTGCTGCTCCTCAGGGACCTCCATCGGCTGCACGCGCTGGGTGCACCGGTGCTCCTGGGTGCGAGCCGCAAGTCGACCATCGGGCGGGTCCTCGACCTGCCGCCCGAGGAACGTCTGGAGGGCACCCTCGCGACGACCGTCCTGGGCGTCGCCGCGCGGGTGGACATCGTGCGGGTCCATGATGTGCGGGCCAACCTGCGCGCGGTTCGCATGGCCGACGCGATCGTGCGGGGCTGGCG
The DNA here is from genome assembly GCA_046328155.1 of Chloroflexota bacterium. Classification (GTDB taxonomy): domain Bacteria; phylum Chloroflexota; class Limnocylindria; order Limnocylindrales; family CSP1-4; genus JAFMJV01. The sequence goes on along the minus strand of JAXLXC010000001.1, from coordinate 169,810 downwards.
TGACCACACCAGCGGAGGAGCGGCATGAGCGACAGCATCCTGCTCGCGGGGATGCGCTTCGAGGGCATCCACGGCGTCTCGGCGGAGGAGCGGGCGTTCCCGCAGCTGCTCGAGGTGGACCTGGAGGTCGTGCTGGACCTGACGCGAGCCGCGGCGAGCGACGACCTCGCGGACACGCTCGACTACGGCGTGCTCGTGGAGGTGTGCCGTCGCGTCGTCGAGGAGGGCTCCCAGCGGCTGCTGGAGGCGGTCGCGGGTGGCATCGCGGACGAGGTGCGGTCGCGACCGGGTGTCGAGCGCGTCACCGTCCGGGTGCGCAAGCCGGCGGTGCCCCTGGACGTGGAGCTGGAGTATGCCCAGGTGGAGCTCACCCGCTGATCCCGGCCGCTCAGGCGGCCCATGCCGGCGGTGCGGCCGAGACTAGGAGCCGCTGGTGCGGATGCCCAGGGTGAGGACCTTGTCCAACGGAGTGCCGTCCCGCAGCACGGAGATCTCGACGGGGTCCTGATCCTCCGGACGGTACTGGGACAGGATGTCATCGAGGGAGTGGCTGGAGTCGATTCGCTGGTCGTCGACGGCGGTCAGGATGTCGCCGTCCTGGAGGCCTGCATGGTCGGCTGGCCCATCGGGCACCACCGCGGGCAGGCTGCCATCCGTGGAGGCCCGCAGCCATGCGCCATGGTCGATGGGCAGCCCATGCGCACTGGCGATGGCCGGGTTGAGCGCCGTGTAGGTGATCCCCATCCACGGCCGGGACAGCGGCTTGCCGACGACCGCCTGCTCCATGATCGGCTTGGCGATGTTGATGGGGATGGCGAAGGTCGCGTCCTCCACGCCCGCCACGACGGTGCTGATGCCGACCACGGCACCGGCGGCATCCACGAGCGCCCCGCCCGAGCTGCCGTCCTCGCTCTGGGCATCGGTCTGGATGACGTTGCGCAACGCGCGTTGCTCGCCGTCGAGGCACGGGTCGGCGACGAGCAGGTCCCGGCCGAGGGCGCTGACCACCCCGCCTGCGACCGTCGTCTCGAGGCTGTCGGACGAGGTGCCGAAGACGAGCGACATCTGGCCGAGCCGCAGCGACGTGGAATCGCCGATGTCGGCGGGCGCGAGGTCCGTGGCATCGACCTGGATGATGGCCAGGTCCGTGAGGCTGTCCAGGCCATAGACCTGGGCCGTCAGCCGGCGCCCATCCGCGAGCAGCACGCTGACCGAGCCCGCCTCGCACACGACGTGCCGATTGGTCAGGATCCAGCCGCCGGGGGCGAACACGATGCCCGAGGCCACCTGCGCCTGCGAGCTGCCCATGGCGTCGGCGAGGGGGTCCGCCTCGGCCGGGCCGACGATGACCGTGACGATGGCCGGGGTCACCTCGGCGGCGATCCGGGTGGTGTCGGGGCGGCCCACCGAGCGGCCCCCGGAGGGGACCTGGCTGGGCGCGACGGTCACGGCACCAGCCATCTGGCCACCATCGCCCAGCCAGCCACCGGCGGCGAGGAACCCGACCGTGCCGATCGCGGCGACGACCGCGGTGATGCCCGCGAGGGCCACGGCGCCCACGACCAACGGACCACGGGCACGCGGCCCGCGCGCCTCTGACGGGGGGGCTGGTGCGGAGCGGCCATGCGGCGCACGGTCCGTGCTGCCGTGGGGGTCGTACCAATGCTGGCCTAGGACCTGGTCCCCCGCCAGTTGCGTGGACGCATCCATGCGGCCGCCGTCGACCCAGCGCGGGCGCACCGTGCGCGGGGGCGAGTAGGAGGTGGTCGTGTCGTCCACCTCGAACCGGGGCTGGTCCTTCACGCGATCTCGATCTCCATTGGCGGCCAGGTCAGGACGCACCGTGGGCTGGGTCCACGTGGGATGGCGTCCGAACCGATGCGCAGCATGGCGGGTCGTGGTTCATGCCCGGAGTCTCGCGGGTTAAGGTTCGCCAACAGAGTCATCTGCGGCACTGGCGATGACCCGCGGCAGGTCGACGGTCACCCGCGTCCCCACGTCTGGGGTGGAGATGATGTTGATGGTGCCGTCGTGCATGTCCACGATGGACCGCACGATCGACAGGCCGAGCCCCGACCCGCTCGCCCGGAGCTCCGGCCGACGCGCGCCGCGCCAGAAGCGGTCGAACACATGGGGCATCTCGTCGGCGGGGATGCCGATGCCCGTGTCGGAGACCGTGAGCCGCGCACCGTCCGCGGTCGCGGCGACCTCGACGTCGACGCGGCCACCGGCCGGCGTGAACTTGATGGCGTTGCCGATGAGGTTGGCGAGCACCTGCCCGATGCGTGGCGGGTCATGGGGCTGGCGCACCGGTTCGGCGGGCAGATGCGGCACCAGGTCGATGCCCTTCCGGTCAGCCACCGGCTGCGCCTGCTGGATGGCGCTCTCGACCACGGCGCGCAGGTCGTCGGCGCGCAGGTCGAGCGACACGAGGCCAGAGTCCAGCTTGGACTGCTCCAGCAGGTTCTGGGCCAGCCAGTCGAGGCGCTCGATCTGCCGGCGGCTCTGCTCCAGGAACTCCTCGCGTGTCGCCGGGTCGTCCGCGGCTCCCTGCTGGAGCAGCTCGTTGAACGTCCGCAGCGCGGCGATCGGGGTGCGCAGCTCGTGGGACACGTCCGCCACGAACGCACGGCTGCGGTCCCGGTCGGCGCTGATGATGTCGATCGACTCCTGGAGCCGCTCCGCCATGTCGTTGAAGGAGTGCGCCAGCTCCGCGAGCTCCGGCGACCCGAACTGGCGCTCCGGCACCCGGACCCCCAGCCGACCGGCCGCCAGGGCGCGTGACGCCTGCGTCAGCCGCCGCACGGGGCTCGTGAGCCACTGGGCCAGGAGGATCGCCGCGATGATGGATGCCGCGAGTGCCGCGACCATCGCGCCCGCCAGCACGTTCACGAGCGTGGTCACGGTCTGCTCGCGGTAGGTGAACGGGTTGGACAGCGTCACCGTCACCTCGCGCTGCGGCGCCGTGGCCGGGTCCTCCGCGTAGTACACGTCGGGCAGGGTCACGGTGGAGGATCGGGTGATGTCCTCCCGGGTCTGCCCCGGCTCGCCGCGGTCGTCCTCGAGCGGCTCCTGGAGCACGAACACGGGTGTCTCGCCGGGCCCCGGCGCGATGGTCACCGTGACGTCGGCAAGGGCAACGACCGGGGTCAGCCGGCGGACGAACTCGGTCTCCTGGAGCGCCTGGTACACCGCGTCGCTGGCGACCGGCGGGTCCGTCTCCCAGATCACCGCCACGGGCAGCGGCTGGAGCGTCGTCGCCTGCGCGATCTGGTTGCCCACGAGCGTCGCCATGGCATCCGTCCGCGCCTTGAGGTTCTCCCGGTCCTGCTGCGCGAAATAGCCATCGAGCTGGCGCGGCAGGGCCACGAGCACGATGGTCAGGGCCATCGCCACCACGACCCCGATGGCCAGCACCAGACGGACCCGGAAGCTGTTGAGGAACAGGCGGACGAGATGCATGGCCCGTCAGCGCTCGCGCTGGTTGCCGGCGGTCAGCGCTCGGTGCCCCGGGTCAGCGCTCGGCGAACGCGTACCCGGCGCCCCGCACGGTGAGGATGAACGAGGGGTCGCCCGGGTCGTCCTCGAGCTTCTCGCGGAGGTGGCTCACGTGGACGTTGATGGTCTTCTCGTCCTGGTCCAGCGCCTCGTAGTCGCGGACCAGCTCCAGCAGCTCCCGCCGCGAGAACACGCGGCCCGGGCGCGACGCGAGATGGCGCAGGATCTCGAACTCGGTCGCCGTGAGCGAGATGCGTCGGGCCCCGCGCTGGACGCGGCGTCGCTCGAGGTCGATGACCAGGTCCTTGTGACGGATCTGGCGGCCACCCGCGGCATCCGCGAGGTCCCCGTAGGCGCGGCGTAGGAGCGCCTTGATGCGGCTCATCAGCTCGCGCAGCCCGAAGGGCTTGGTGAGGTAGTCGTCGGCGCCCAGCTCGAGGCCGATGACCTTGTCCATCTCCTCGTCGCGCGCCGTGAGCATCAGCACCGGGGCCTTCGAGCCGACCGCACGCAGCCGTCGGAGCGCCTCGAAGCCGTCGATGCCGGGCAGTCGCACGTCGAGCACGATGAGGTCCGGGACCAGCTCCTGGGCGATGGTCAGGCCCTCCTCGGCGGACGACGCGAGGGTCACCTCGTAGCCCTCCTGCTGGAGGGCGTACTGCACCCCGCGGGCCACCGCGTACTCGTCCTCGACGATCAGGATCGTGGCTGCCATCGACGAGGGATGGTACCCCGGGGGCCACGTCGTCGCTCGTGCTACGATGCCGCTCCCCCGTCCCGGACGCCTGCGCGTGTCGCGTCCGCCGTGCGCGGGGCTCGGAGCCGCCGGGAAGCGCCGTCGCGACCCGGGCGCGCATGACAACACGAGAGGTCGGTCAGACAGTGAGCACCAGCACCCGTCCGCGCCTCGCCGCGGAGCCCCGGACCATCACCGGCAAGAAGGTCGCCAGCCTGCGACGCGAGGGCAAGGTCCCCGCGGTCGTGTACGGCCACGGCCACGAGTCGCAGCCCATCCAGCTCGACGCCCATGAGCTCGACCTGCTGCGTCGTCACGCCGGTCGGAACGCGCTCCTCGACCTGACCCTGGGCAAGGGCAAGGCGACCCCGGTGATCCTCCAGCATGTCCAGGAGCATCCGGTGACACGCCGGCCGGTCCATGTCGACCTGTTCGTGGTGAGGATGACCGAGGAGCTCACGGTCGATGTTCCGGTCGCCTTCACGGGCGAGTCGGAGGCGGTCCGCCGCGACGGCGGCACGCTGCTCCATCAACGCGAGACCGTGAGCGTCCGTGCGCTGCCCGATGCCCTGCCGTCGGCCATCGAGGTGGACATCTCCGGGCTCAGCGACTTCGAGACCACGCTCCACGTGGGCGATATCGTGGCCCCCCAGGGCGTGACCATCGTGACGGACGCTGCCGAGCCACTGGCACGCGTCCAGGCGCCTCGCGTCGCCGAGGAGCCGGTCCTCGCCGCCGAGGTCATCGACGAGACGGCGGCGGCCGCCACCGACGAGTCCGCGGAGTCGTCCGAGGGCTAGCGTCCGGTCTCGACTCCCCGGCCAACACGAGCGATCGCCCGGCCCTGGTGGGCCGGGCGATCTCGTTCGCTCCGTTGGCGCGGGGCGTGCCCCGCGGACCTCAGGGTCGCTTGGCGAGCTCGTCGCGGATCTGGGTCAGCAGCTCGACCTCGGTGGGCCCGGCCGGTGCGGCCTCCTCGGGCTTCTTGAGTCGCTTCATCGCCGCGTTCATGGGCTTGACCACGAAGAAGAAGATGATCGCGGCCACGATTGCGAAGTTCAGCAGCGCGGTCAGGAACAGCCCGAAGTTGAGCGTGGCGCTGCCCACCTGGATGCTCCAATCCTGCATCGCATCGACGCCGAAGAGACCCACGAGCGGCGTGATGACGCCCTCGACGAGCGCGTTGACGACCTGCGTGAACGCAGCGCCGATGACGACCGCGACCGCCAGGTCGACGACGTTCCCGCGCAGCAGGAAGTCCCGGAACTCCTTGATCATCTCCCCCATCCCCTCCTTGCGTCGATGACGGCGGGCGCCGGGCGACGCCGCGCCAGTCGTCACCATACCGGATCGGCCCGGTCGAGTCACGACCCCTCGGTCGCGAGGCCCTCCGACACACCAGCCGCTACCCTGTCGCAGTGACCACCCCCACCATCCCGTCGGCGACCGGCGAGACGCTGTCCCGCCCCCGCACGCGGTCCCGGTCGCTCGACGCGGCCATCGAGATCGGGGTCACGGTCATCCTGGCCGTGGGTCTGTACCTCGTGATCCAGACCTTCCTGGTGGGCACGTACCGCGTGGAGATGGTGTCCATGCTGCCGACGCTCAAGGAGGGCCAGCACCTCCTGGTGGACAAGCTGACGCCGCGCTTCGACCCCTACAGCCGGGGTGACATCGTGGTGTTCCACGCGCCTGGCACCAAGCCCGACGCGGTCCCGTACATCAAGCGGGTGATCGGCGTGGCAGGCGACCACGTCGCCCTCGAGGACGGCCAGGTGGTGGTCAATGGCGTGGCCATCGACGAGCCGTACATCTCCGACGATGGCCAAGACCACGGGGCGACGCTCCCCCTGGACGGCACCACCGAGTGGGACGTGCCCGCCGGCGACGTCTTCGTGATGGGCGACCATCGCGCCAAGTCGGTCGACTCGCGCGAGTTCGGCCCCGTGGCCGTCGATGAGGTCATCGGGCGAGCCGTCATCCGGTTCTGGCCCTTGGACAGCGGCATCGGGTTCCTGACGGTGCCCACGTACCCGGGCGTGCCGGATCCGCCGGCGGTGAGCCCAGCCTCGTGAGCGGCGGCGGGGCCGCGAGCGTGATGACCGTGCGTGGCCCGCTGGCCGCCACCGACTTGGGGATCACCCTGCCGCACGAGCACGTGTTCATCGACCTGCTCCGCGAATACCGGGGCGTGGGCCTCCTCGCCGACGAGCCGCTCGCCATCGAGGAGCTCGGTCGCTTCCGCGCCGCCGGCGGTGCGACGCTCGTCGATTGCACCAGCGAGGGGCTGGGTCGGCAGCCCGAGGCGCTCCGCCGCGTGTCGGAGGTGACCGGCGTCAACATCGTGATGGGCTCGGGCCACTATCGGCGGCCGTACCTCGACGAGACACGCATCGATGCGTCGTCCGTGGACGCCCTGGCCGATGGCATCGTGCGCGACCTCGAGGTGGGCGTCGGCGACACGGGCATCCGGGCCGGGATCATCGGGGAGATCGGGTGCGACCGGTCCATCAGCGCCGTGGAGGAGCGCGTCTTCCGCGCCGCCGCTCGCGCCCATCGCAGGACTGGCGCCACAATCACCACGCACGCCGCTCGCTGGCCCGTGGGCGAGGCCCAGCTGGACCTGCTCGCGGAGGAGGGGGTCGATCCGTCCCGGGTCATCGTGGGCCACTGCGACATGGTCGCCGACCCCGCCTACCACCTGCGGCTGGCGCAGCGGGGCGCGTGGGTCCAGTTTGACACCATCCAGGGGGTGCACGAGACCGACACGCGTCGGCGCCTCGCATGGATCGCCGCGCTCGTGGACGCGGGGTTCGAGGGGCGACTGCTGCTGTCCCACGACGTGTGCCTCACCAGCGACCTGGCGGCGTACGGCGGGCCGGGCTACGCGTACCTGCTGACCGGGTTCCGGGACCGGCTCCTGGGGCACGGCCTTCCGGAGGCGCTGGTCTCCCGGCTCATGGTGGACAACCCGCGCCGGGCTCTGACCGGCGCCGGGTGACGGGTCGGGGCCGACCGGCCCGTCGCGTCAGTGGGCCGGGTGCGCCACCTTGGCGTCGTCCGAGACCTCGATCCCCGAGCGCTTGGCCGCCGAGACGATCCGCTTGCGGGCCCGCTCCCTGGCCGCCGCGCTGTCGAAGTCGGTCTGGTTCCAGCGCGCCATCGCGTTCCGGATGTGCTCCTCGTCGTTGAGCGGCAGATGACGCTCGCCCGCGCGGTCGATGTAGGCGAAGGCGTTGTCTGGGAGATGGTCGCGACGGTCCTGGCTCAACTCGCCCATCGGGTCCTCCTGTGCGTGACGCCGCCCGCGGGCATCGCACGCATGCGGCGCGGCCATCGTGCGCGAGCCCGCATGCGATGCGCGACCATCGGCCGGCCCAGCCGGTTGCAGTCGCATCGCATGCCCGGGATCTGGGCAGGTCGTGGCTAGCTGGCGCCCAGCTCGGTCGCCAGGATGGCGGCCTCGACGATGTGCGGCGCATCGATCCCGGCGTAGCCATACAGGTCGCCGATGGTGCCGGACTGACCGAAGCGGTCGACGCCGAGCGGCACGACCGGGGCCCCGAAGGCACCACCCAGGAAGTCGAGCGCGTGCGACGCGCCGTCGAGCACGGTGACCAGGGGCTGGCGTCGCGTGGCGCCGGGGAACAGCTCGGCCAGATGGGGCAGGCTGTGGTCGTCCCCGGCGCGCAGCGAGCCCAGGCGTCGTCCGGCCAGCTCCGCGTGCAACCGCTCGGGCGAGGTCACCACCACGAGGCTGGCGGCGATCTCCTCGCGGACCAGCTCGCGCACGGCCGCCACCGCCTCGGGCACCACGGCCCCCATCGCCACGACGCTGACGCCCGGCGCATCGGATGGCAGCGTCACCCCCAGCTCCGCGGCCAGCTCGGCCGGCTCCAGCAGCCGATATCCCCCGGCGAGGACGTGGCGCCGGTATGTCGCGTCGCCCAGGCGGCTGCGCGCCGGTGATGCGAGGCTCTGGTCGACGGGCCGCGTGGTGAGTCGCAGGTAGCTGGAGAACCCGTCGGCCGAGCGGTCCGCCACACCGCCGATCGCCTCGAGCAGGCACCAGGCCGCCTCCTGGCCAAAGGCAGGCTCCCATGCACGCAGCATGGGCAGCTCGATGCCCAGCGACGGGGTGACGCTCGACTGATGGGCGCCACCCTCGGGGGCCAGCGTCACGCCCGAGGGCGTCGCGACGAGGATGAAGCGCGACCCCACGTAGAGCGCATGGATGAGCGCGTCCAGGCCCCGGGCGATGAATGGGTCGTAGACCGTGCCGAGCGGCACGAGCGGCTCGCCGAACAGCTCCGCGGTCAGCCCGAACTGCGACAGCCACATGAACAGGTCCATCTCGCTGATGCCCAGCTCGATGTGCTGCCCCGAGGGGCCCGGCTGCCAGCGCAGGATCCGCGGCGCGTCATCCACGTGCGGCGTGTCCTCGGGCGCGAACACACCGACGCGGTTGATCCAGCCGCCCAGGTTGGTGGACACCGACACGTCCGGCGAGGCGGTGACGATTCGGCCGCCGATGCCGTCCACCCGGGCGAGGGCGGCCAGGGCGTCACCCAGGACCTGCTGCGTGGAGGTCGTGGCCGCGATCCGCACGTCCACGTCGGCGGGCGGGGCGATGACGGTGCCGGGGGCGGTGCTGGCGCTCCGCCGCCGCAGCGCCTGCCCGCGCCCCTCGCATAGCCGGGCCTCGGCGGAGCCCGCCGGGAACGCCGCCCACGGATCGTCGGCGTCCGCGCCGAGCGTGCCGGCGAGTGCCGCGACCTGGTCGGCCGTGAGCATCGCCGAGTGGTTGAGCGGATCGCCCGCGAAGGGCAGCATCCAGCCCTTGATGGTGTACCCGAAGATCACGCTGGGGCGAGCCCGGTCCGCGTCGGCCTCGTCGAGCGCCCGGACGATGGCGTCGGTGTCGTGGCCTCCCAGGTCGGCCACCAGCCGGGGCAGGTCCGCGTCATCGACGTCCCGCAGCGCCCGTGCCAGGTCGTCGCGGTCGGCGACGTCGGCGCCATCGACCACGCGTGCCCGGATCTCGGGGGCCGGGCGACGGATGAGCGCCTGGTATGCCTCGTTGGGCATGTCATCGATGCGCCGACGCAGCGCCTCGCCGCCCGGTCCCGCGAACGCCGCCTCCAGCCGCTGGCCGTACTTGGCCTCGAGCACCTGCCAGCCGGCTGCCGCGAACATCCGGGCGAGTCGCCGGATCCGGATCCCGGGCACCACCCGGTCGAGGCTCTGTCGGTTGAGGTCGACCAGCAGCGTCACGTTGCCCAGACCCGCGAGCGGCTCCTCCAGGAGCGCCTCCCAGACGTTGCCCTCGTCCAGCTCCGCGTCGCCCACGGTGGCGACGAACCGCCGGTCCGGCCAGGCGGCCGCGTCCGCGGCGAGATGCGCCCGCAGGTACTGGTCGGCGAGTGCCGCGAACATGGGCGCCACGGCACCGAGTCCGACCGACCCGGTCGAGAAGTCCACGCGCTCGGGGTCCTTGGTCCGCGACGGGTAGGACTGGAGGCCGCCAAAGGCGCGCAGCTTAGGCAGCCACGTGGCGTCGAGGTCCCCCATGAGGTAGCGCAGCGCGTGATAGACGGGGCTCGCGTGGGGCTTGACCGCGACGAGGTCGTCCGGGCGCAGCCAGCGCAGGTACAGCGCGCTCAGGATGGAGACCATCGACGCGGACGACGCCTGGTGGCCGCCCACCTTGAGGCCGTCCGGATTGGGGCGCACGAGGTTGGCCTCGTGGATCATGCGCACCGCGAGCCACAGCACGCGGCGCTCGATGGACTCGATGGTCGCCGCGGTCTCGGGGGCGCTCGCGCCACGGCCATCCCGTCGTTCGACGGCGACGCCCCGCGGGCGATGGGTGGTGACCATCGGATGATCCTGCCTCGTGTCCCGGATAACGGGACAGCTGTCCCGATGTCGTGCTAGGGTACCCCGATGATCGAGGGTGAGGCAAGCGGCGTGCGCCGCGCCACCAGCCCCATGGCACGCTGGCTGCGGGTCCTGGACGCCTTTGGCGACCGCGACGAGTGGGGCATCCGCGACCTCGCCACGCACGCTGGGATGCCACGGAGCGCGGTCCATCGGATCGTGCATGGCATGGCCGAGCTGGGCATGCTCGCACCGGCGGCGACCGACGGCCGGTACCGGGTGGGGCCTGCCACGACGCGGCTGGCCGTGGTGCTCGCGGAGCGCGTGGACGTCCGGAGCGTCGCGCGACCGGTCATGGAGGTCGCCGCACGCGAACTCGACGAGACGCTGGTGCTGGCCTTGCACGCGCCCGACCGAGGGCGGTTCTGGGCGGTCGACGCGGTGGAGTCGAGCCACCCCATCCGCTACATCTGGGCCCCGCTCCGCCAGTGGAGCGAGCTGCACACGGGGGCGTCCGGCAAGGGCATCCTCGCGTTCCTGCCACCCGAGGATCGCGAGGCGGTCCTCCGAGCCCTGCCCGACCCGGTGCCCGGGCATCCGCCCATCTCCCTCGCCGCGCTCCGCGCCGAGCTGGACAGGGCGCGCGCCCGGGGCCATGTGGTGAGCCACGGGGAGCGCTTCCCGGGTGCCGTCGGGGTGTCCGCCCCCATCCGCGACGCGACGGGCCGGGTGATCGGCGACCTCGTCTTCGGTTGGCCGGACAATCGCACCAGCGCGGCCAAGGAACGCCGCGCCGTGGACATCGTGGTCCGCGCCGCGGACGACGTCTCGACGGCGCTGGGCCATCGGCCCGACACCGGGCGATGAGCGCGCAGGGGGAGGGCGTCGTGGCGGAAGGGCTTCGGGCGGGCGTGGCCAGACGGTCGGTGGAGCCGCCGCTGGGCATCAGGACGGCGGGCTTCTCGTCGCGCGAGCACGTCGTCGAGGGGATCGACGAGGAGCTGTCGGTCACGGCGCTGGTGCTGGAGGGCATGGGCCGCCGGGTGTGCGTCGCGGCCCTCGACCTGTGCATGGTCCCGCAGGACATCGCCCTGGCGTGGCGGGTGGCGGTCGGGGACGCCATTGGCACCAGCGCCTCGCACGTGCTGGTGAACCTCAGCCACACCCACAGCGCGGGTGCCCTCCTGCGGACCCAGCCCGAGTTCGCCGACCAGGCTGACCTGCTCGCAGGCTACGAGCGGCTGCTGGGCGAGCGCCTCGTCGAGGCCGCCACCGCTGCCGCGGACGCCCTCCAGCCGGCGAGGGTCGGGGCAGGCGAGGGCCAGAGCCGGATCGGTGTCCAGCGGCGCGAGCGTGACCGGGACGGCTCCACCTTCCTGGGCGAGGTCCCCGACGGCCCCATCGACCCGGTCGTGGGTGTGGTCCGGGTGGACGATCTGATGGGCCGGCCCATCGCCATCCTGGCGGCGTACGGCTGCCACACGGTGGCGGTCGGGCCTCGGTCGCGCCTCGCCTCGCCCGACTTCCCGGGACCCCTGCGCCGGATGGTCGAGGCGACCCTGGGTGGCACCTGCCTGTTCCTCCAGGGCGGTGGCGGCGACATCATGCCGCTGTGGGGGATGAGCCACGACGAGGATCCCACCGCGGACAAGGCTCGCATCGGCTGGATGCTCGGTGGCGAGGTGGTGCGGGTCGCGGCATCCATCAGGACCGATGTGCGACGCGGCGCCCGGGTCTCCCTGCCATCGCTCCTGGGCACGGGCATGACCATGCGCCCGTGGGTGCCCGTGACCGGGCCTGCCGTGACGGCGCTGGACGCACGGAGCATGGCCGTCACCCTGGACCTGGTGCCGCTGCCGACCCTCGAGGAAGCCCAGCGGCTGCGCGCCGAGCGGCAGGCCGACCTGGAGCGGGCGCTCGCCGGCGACAGCGACCGCGGCAGGACGATCGCCCGGCACTTCATGGCGTGGGCCGATGGCCTGGTCGCCGCCGTCGAGCGAGGCGACCGGACGCGGACCATGGAGGTGCAGGCGATCCGCGTCAACGACATCGTGCTGACGGGCATCGCGTCCGAGACGTTCTCGTCCACCACGCGCTGGATCCGCGAGGCGTCGCCCTTCGCCCACACGGTGCCGCTGGGCTACTCCAACGGCGTGCTGTGCTACCTCCCGACGGCCACCGACTTCCCCGATGGTGGCTGGGACGTCCGCGACCGCTACCGGGTCCCCGACCTCGTGTTCCAGTCCTACCTGCTGCCGGTGGCCATCGCCCCGGACTCGGAGGCACGGATCCGCGACGCGGTCGCGGCACTCCTGGCGGAGCTGCGCGACTAGCGACCCGGCAGCTCCGCACCCAGCCACGGCGCGACCGGCGGCAGGTCGCCCGGGGCGTGCAGCCCGGCTGGCGCCTCGAGCGCCCGTGGGATGCCATTGACCAGCAGCGCGGCGGTGCCTCGCACCCCCGCGCACCCGGGGTCCACGCGAACGTGGATGGCGTGGTCGCCCTCGATGGCGATCTCGTCGACCGGGGGGACGCCGGCCTCGCGCGGCGCGCCATGGACCATGAGCTCGACGGTGATCAAGGGGGCCCCGTCGACCCATGCCTCGGCACGCTGGCTGGCACCGATGGTCCGACCTGCCTCGATGACGCCGTCGGGGAGAGCGTAGCGACGGTCGGCGATGACCGGGTCCGTGCGCATCCGGACCTCGTCGATGGCACGACCCATCCGGGCCGCCAGGATGCGCAGGCTCTCGGGGAAGCCCAGGTGGCCCACCACGCTGCCATCACGGACGCCCGCCGCGAAGGACTCGGGCGTGTGGTCGAGGCCCAGTCGAAGCCGGGTCGCCGGCGCGAACGCCGCCACGTCGGAGATCCGGTGGGCGTGGATCGACGCGACATCCCAGGCGAGGCCCGATGCCACCAGCGGCCACAGGTCGAGCACGAACCCCGGGTTGACGCCCGTCGCCACCAGCGCGGTGCCCGTCGCGGCGGCGAGCGACTCCAGCTCGGCGCGGTCAGGCCCCGTCTCGACCCAGGCCAGCTCCTCCGCGGTGCACAGGATGGCGCGAGGACGGGCCTCGAACGCGAGGCGCAGCTGTGGCAGCACGTCCGGCAGCCGCGACCGGGTGGCCACGATGACTACGTCCGGTCGCGTCGACCGGAGGAGCGCCCGGGCGTCGGAGGTGACGGGGAGCGGGACCCCGCCAGCGGGGTCGGCATCGAGGTCGTGGGTCGAGATGAGGCCATCGACCCTGAGCCAGGGACGCGTGGCGGCCAGGCGCCACACGGATTGGTTGACCCGACCGAACCCATACAGGACGGCGCGGATGGGACCCGAGGCGATCGGCATGGACATCGTCGGAGCATACGCACGTGCAGGGTCGCGCCGCATCGTCCACGATTCCGGGGTGACCATGCCCGACCCCGGCGGCGACACGCCGGCCACGCTCATCGACCTCATCGCCGCCCGACGCACCGCGCCCGGCCTGACCACGCCGGGGCCCACGGGCGCCCAGCTGCGGGCCATCCTGGGCGCCGCGACGCGGGTCCCCGACCACGGCCGGCTGCGGCCCTATCGCTTCGTCATCGTCGCCGGCGAGGCCCGCAGGCGGTTCGGTGCCGCGCTCCGGGCGGCGGCCATCCATGCGGACGCCGACCCGGTCACCGTCGCGAAGGCTCCCCGCAAGCCCCTGTTCGGGCCGCTCCAGGTGGTCATCATCGCCTCGCCGCGTCCCCACGCCACGGTCCCCCAGTGGGAGCAGGAGCTGACCGCGGGGCTGACTGGCTATGCCATGGAGTTGGCGGCAGCCGCGGTGGGTGTCGGCGCGGCGTGGAAGAGCGGCCGCCATCTCGACGGCGAGCCGGTCCGTCGGCTGTTCGGGATGACACCCGACGAGCGCCTGCTGGGCTGGGTCAACCTGGGCACGACCACGACCTCGGCCAAGCCGCCCAAGGCCGAACCCCCGGAGCGACCGGGCCCGGTCGTCATGACGCTCCGTCCCGACCCGCTCATCGGCGTGGAGGAGCTCGCGGCTCGGATCGGGGAGCTGACGCTCCGGGTGTGCGACGCGCTGGTACCTCGCCGACCCCACGCGCGGGCCGAGGGAGTACGCCGAGGGCCACATCCCCGGGGCGATCCGCATCGACCTGGACGCCGACCTCGCCGACCACGACGCCCTCGACTCGCTGGGACGTCATCCGCTGTTCGACCCGGTCGCGTTCGCGCGGCGCCTGGCGGCGCTGGGCATCGGCACTGACGATACCGTGGTCGCCTACGACGACGGCTCGGGCGTGCCGGCGTCGCGGCTCTGGTGGATGCTCGATGCGCTGGGTCATCGCGACGTGCGGCTGCTGGACGGCGGCATCGCCGCGTGGCGGCGCGGGGCTGGCCCAGGTGGCGGGCGAGGAGCCGCCGCTGCCGGCCACCGTGCTCGACCCTGGTGGCGCGTGGCCCTGGACGACTGGGCGCGACGAGCTTCGCGAGCGCCTCGGCGCGCTGACCCTGCTCGACGTGCGGGCGGCCGAGCGCTATCCGGCGAGGTCGAGCCGGTCGACCTGGTGCCGGGCCACATCCCGACCGCCATCAGCGCACCCACGACTGCCAACGTGGGACCTGACGGCCTGCTCGAGCTGCCTGATGTCCTGGCCGCGGGGCGGCGACGGCCGCGCCGTCGCGGACGCCCGGCCGCAGGTCGTGTCGCGGCAGCGGCGTGACTGCCTGCCACACCGCGCTGGCCATGCGCATCGCCGGTCCGAGGACCCGCTGCCGCCGCGGGCTCGTACAGCGACTGGGTCAACGCCGGCCTCCCGTCGTCGTGGAGCGGAGCCCGGGACGCCCATCCAGGCGCGGCGTCCCGCTGCCAACTGGGCGACCGCCATCGGCACGCTCCTGCTCGCGACGTTCGCGGGCGCGAGGCTCAACGACCCCGTCGTCGCTCCTCCGTGCGCAGCACGCGCAGCAGGTCACGCTCTCCGCGGGCGGGCGGTAGCTCGGGCGCGCGCACCTGGCCCGGTGGCAGCGCTTGGCGCTCCCAGGCATCGATCACCTGCGGGTGGATGTAGCTGGCGCGCGCGACGGTCCGGGTGTTGCCCAGTCGCACGGCGACCTCGTCCACGGCACCCGCGACCTGGCGGGTCCTTGCGTGGTCCGTGCCCGGGTCACCCGCGCGTCGAGCGCCCGGAGCGCGAGCACCGAGCCGGCCCACGTGCGGAAGTCGCGAGCGAGATCGTCTCGTCCCCGGACGCCCGTCGCAGGTAGTCAAGCTGACGTCGTCCGAGTCCACCCGGTGGGGTCTGCCGTCGTCGTCCAGCCACTCGAACAGCTGCTGTCCGGGCAGCTCCTGGCAGCGTCGGACGAGACCCGCCAGCCGTCGGTCATGAGCCGCAGGTCGTGGACCTGGCCGACTTCCCGGAATGGAACCGATCCCGGACCCTGCCACCGTGGCGTGGCGACCGCGCAGGGTGGTGAGGCTGAAGGAAGCGGTTCGCCTCGGCATACGCCTCGGTGCCGACCCGCATCTGGGTCGTTCGTGAGCCGTACCACGAGTGCCAGCACCTTGTCCCGGGGCACCCCGGGCCGGGCCAGGTCGCGGGCCACGGCGCGCCATCCTCGGCAGCGCGTGCCCGACGCGCGCCAGCCTCGCGTACTTGTCGGTTCTACGCTGGCGGCGGAACCGCGGGTGGTACCGATAGACCTTGCGCCGCGAGCATCCTGCCCGGTCGCCTGGACATGCCCTCGCTCGTCGTGACATCCAGACGTCGTGCCACGCGGGAGGGATGGCCAACGAGTCGGATCCGCGCGAGCGTGGCCGCGTCGCGAACCGAGGCGCCATCCGGGCGCAGGTAGCGGAAGCCGCGGCCCTGGCGGACGCGCCGGATGCCTGGCTCGGTGTCGGACGTACTCGAGGCCGGGACTCCGGGCGGCGCGGCCGTTGCTGATGTGCCCCCGCCGGCGCTCAGTCGCCGACCGCTCGGAGCAGCTCCGCCTTGCTCATCCGGGACCGTCCCGGACGCCCTTGCGCTGCGCCTCCGCGTACAGCTGGCGGCGCGTCCGGCCGCCGGGTCCCGTGTGCGACCGCAGGCCGCCCCGACGACCGACGATGTCATCCGTCGAGGTCCGACCTCGCCCGCGCCGCCTCACCGGCGCGGGCGCGCTCCTTGTTGACTGTTCGAGCCGCGATCTCCTCCGCCTTGTCCTCGCGCTCGCCGCGGTCGAGCAGGCCGTCCTTGATGTGCTCGTACTGGCGCCTGCGCTTGGCGGACCATGCGCGCCGGGGCATCGTCCTCGCTTTCCTGATCGCCCGCTCCCGTGCCGGGCCGACGCCCGTGCATGACACCCCGGCCCGCCTGACGGATGCGCCCGGCGTCACGACGGTCTCGTCGCAGGCGCATCTCAGGTCTCCGGTCGATCGGCGCACCCTTCTCGAGGGCCTGCCACCAGCGCGAGCGCAGCGGGGGCCTCCCCCGAGCGGCGGGTCGCCCTGGCCGGAGATAGTTGACTGCGCAACTATCGAGCGATATGATGCTGACCGGCGCCGACCACGGGGCCGGGCACGGGGCCCGGCCGCTCGGATCGGGCGCCCAGAGGGTCCACATGCAGTTCGGCATCTTCTCCGTCAGCGACATCACCGCCGACCCGGTCACGGGTCGGACGCCCACCGAGCACGAGCGCATCCGGGACGTGGTCGCCATCGCCAAGCACGCGGAGGCGGTGGGTCTCGACGTGTTCGCGCTGGGCGAGCATCACAACCCGCCGTTCTTCAGCTCGTCGCCCACCACGACGCTCGCCTCGATCGGCGCACAGACGACGGACCTCATCCTGTCCACGGCGACCACGCTCATCACGACCAACGACCCGGTCAAGGTCGCCGAGGACTACGCCATGCTCCAGCACCTGGTGGATGGTCGGATGGACCTGATGCTGGGTCGGGGCAACACGGGTCCCGTCTATCCGTGGTTCGGCCAGGACATCCGCAACGGAATCCAGCTGGCGGTCGAGCACTACGCGCTGCTGCATCGTCTGTGGCGCGAGGACGTGGTCGACTGGCAGGGACGCTTCCGGACGCCCCTCACGGGCTTCACCTCCACGCCCCGGCCGCTCGACGGGATCCCGCCCTTCGTGTGGCACGGGTCGATCCGGAGCCCCGAGGTCGCCGAGCAGGCCGCCTACTACGGCGACGGATTCTTCCACAACAACATCTTCTGGCCGTCCGACCACGTGCGACGCATGGTCGACCTGTACCGGCGGCGGTATGCCCACTACGGCCACGGCTCGTACGACCAGGCGATCGTCGGCCTGGGCGGGCAGGTGTTCATGCGCGCCGATTCGCAGGCCGCGGTGCGCGAGTTCCGGCCCTACTTCGACCACGCGCCGGTGTACGGTGGCGGCCCATCGCTCGAGGACTACATGGAGCAGACGCCGCTCGTCGTGGGCTCGCCCCAGCAGGTCATCGACCGGACGCTTGCGTTCCGGGACCTCGTGGGCGACTACCAGCGCCAGCTGTTCTTGGTGGACCATGCCGGGCTGCCCACGAAGGTGGTCCTGGAGCAGCTCGACATCCTGGGCGGCGAGGTCGTGCCGGTGCTTCGGCGCGAGTTCGCGGCGAAGCGCGCGCCGGGGGTCCCGGATGCGCCGACCCATGCGTCCCTGCTGGCCGCCGCCGGGCAGGCGCATGACGCCAGCGCGGAGCTGGCTGCGGCCGCATCCATCGACCCCTCGCTCGACACGTCCTCCGCGATCGCGCCGCGGAGCGCGGCCTGACCATGGCATTGCGGCGCCTCGCGGTGGTGACGGCCGGCATCGGCCAGCCGTCGTCGTCGCGGCTGCTGGCGGACCGGCTGGCCGGCGCCACCACCGAGGCGCTGCGGGAACGGGACATCGACACCCAGGTGACGGTGGTCGAGGCGCGGGAGCTGGCCCACGACCTGGTGGACAACCTGCTGACGGGTTTCCCGAGCCCGCGCCTCCGCGCCGCCATCGACTCGGTGACCGGGGCGGACGGGATCGTCGCGGTGACGCCCATCTTCAGCGCCTCGTACAGCGGGCTGTTCAAGACCTTCTTCGACGTGCTCGAGATGGACGCCCTCCGGGGCACGCCCGTCGCGATCGGCGCGACCGGCGGCTCGGAGCGTCACTCGCTGGCGCTGGAGCATGCGCTCCGGCCACTGTTCGCCTATCTGGGGGCCGTGACCGTGCCCACGGCGGTGTTCGCGGCCACCGATGACTGGGGCGACCCCGATTCGGCGACGGGACTCGCGCGACGCATCCAGCGCGAGGGCGGGCAGCTCGCCGACGCGATCGCGGCACGCACACGTGCCGTGGCGGCGGACCCGTTCGGGGATCCCGTGCCGTTCGCCCGGTTGCTCGCCGGCGAGGATGGGTCGGACGCCGGGTAGACAGCCCGTGCGATGAGTTGCCCCGGTAGGTAGCGGTCGCCCCAGCCGCGCCGGGCCGTGCGCCCTCGTGGGTCGTGTCCACGGGTGGCGAGCCCTGTCGCGCATGCCTGGAGGGATGCGCGATCGGTCGGTGCCGACGTGGTCGGGTGTCCGGACCGGTGTGGTCCGGGGCTCTTGGCATGAGAGCGGGGACGGTACCTCCGGGCCGACATGACGGCGTCGTGGTTCCCATGGAACCTGGACGCGGCGCCGCCTACCGTGACCCCGATCCGACCCAGGGAGGAGGCCGAATGCCCCGCGCCTCACAGCACCCATCGCGACGCTCCTGATGGCCCTGTCCATGCTGGGCGTACGCCCGCAGCCGCCGAATCGACGCAGGCGATGCCGACCACGGCGGAGATCGGTTCCGCCGAGGCGCGCGTCGAATCCCTCATCAACGCCCGTCGCGACAGCCGCGGCAAGCAACCGTTCCGCGTCGACCCGCGGGTGGCGGGCACTCGCGCGTGCCAAGTCGCAGGACACGACGACCGCGACTACTTCGACCATGCGGACCGCAAGGGCCACTTCGCCAGCTATCACCTGTCCAGGGCCGGCGTGCGCTTCACGCGCGTGGGCGAGATCATCGCCTGGGGCCGCTTCGACGGCGACCTCCTCGCGTCCGCCGACGAGGCGGTCGACCTGTGGATGCATTCCGCGCCACACAAGAAGCTCATCCTCAGCGGCAACAACTACTTCGGCGCCGGCGTCGCGACCGACGGCCGCTCCTGGAAGTGGACCGTGATCTTCATCACGGGACGCGACCGCACCGACCCTCGCGCGAGCATCACCACCGCGCGCGCCGACGGCGGTGAGGTCACCGTCCGCTGGACCGGCTCCGACCCACGGCTCGTCACCGGCACCGCCGGGCTGCGTGGCTTCGACCTCGAGCGACGCACCCCGGGCGGGGAGTGGAAGCGCATGCGCAACGCGACCCGCAACCGGACCTACGTTCGCGAGCACTCGCCAGGCGTGACGTTCGAGTTCCGGGTCCGGGCTCGCGACAAGGCGGGCAACATCGGCGACTGGACGGAGCCGGTCGCGGTCACCGTCCAGTAGGCGGTCACCGTCCAGTAGGCGGCGGCGCTCAGCGAGCCAGCGCCGCGTCGATCTCGTCGCGGCGGGCGAGGACCAGCGAATCGAAGGCCTCGTCCGGGAGCGGTCGCTCGTCCGTGAACCGGATGCCGCCCTTGGTCCCTTCGAACCCTCCAGCGTCGCCATCACGCGAGCCACCACCGCCGGGCTGAACGGGTACGCGGAGTAGCCGGCCCTGGTGACGAGGATCGCGACCAGCGGTCGCCCACGATGGCGCAGCGCCGCCATGCCGTAGCTGGTGCCCTCGTCCGCGTCAGGCACCAGGCCAAGCGCGCGCGACCGATAGCCTGCCAGCAGCGAGCGTGCCGGCTCGTCGAGCTCGGCGATGTAGTCGGCGACGGTGCCCATGCGGCGACAGCATGGCAGGTCGGGTCAGCCGTCCGTGCCGGTCCCGCGCCCCGGGCGCCCCCGGATGCCCGCCGCCCGCACGAGCCTGACCGCCTCCGCGACCCCGCCCGCCCACGCCTCGCCGTGCCCCGGCAGGACCAGCCCGGCGTCGAGCGTCTCCAGCCGCGCCAGCGACGCCAGGGCCTGGTCGGCGTCGGCGGTGAACGGCGCCAGCCGCGGGCCGGTCTCGCCAGTGGTCACGGCGCGTGTCGCGAGTGCGTCGCCCACGAACAGCGCGTCGTGGCTGGGCATGTGCAGCGCGACGCTCCCGGGCGTATGTCCCGGCACCAGCACCACCCGCGGCGCGCCCGGCACGTCCAGGGTGGCGCCGTCGCCAAACGTCGCGACCTCCGTCAGGTAGGTGATTCGCAGACCGCCGCGTCGTGCGGTGTAGGCCAGGAACTCGAGCAGCGGCCGGATCCGCGTCGGACCGAGGCCCTTGGCCGGGTTGGGCACCTCACCCCGAGCCAGCGCGGCGTCGAACTCGTGCACGCGGACGGGGATGTGTCGCTCCCGGCGGAGCCGCTCGGCGAAGCCGATGTGATCGGTGTGCCCATGCGTGAGCACGACCGCACGGACGTCGTCCAGCGTGCGGCCCATCGCAGCGAGGTCCCGGGGCAGGTCGCCCCAGTAGCCTGGGACGCCGGCGTCGATGATGCTGACCTCGGACCCGTCGGCCACCAGATAGCAGTTGACCGTGCCGTTGCCCAATCGGTGCAGCCCGTCCGCGACTCGCATGGCTTCCGTGGTCCTCGATGAGTGGCTATCCTTGGCGTATCAAGGCTATGATGCGTAGCATTCATGGCTACTGTCAATAGCCTTAGAACCCGGGGGTCGACGACCAGTGCCAGCTCCCGCCCGGACCTCCATCGATGCCATCGTCCATGCCGGGCAGCGGATCCTGGAGGCCGAGGGAATCGATGGCCTGACGATGCGACGCGTCGCGGTCGAGGTGGGGGTCCGTGCGCCATCGCTGTACAAGCACGTCCGCGACCGCGACCACCTGGTGCGCCTGGTCGCCACCGCCGTGCTGGCGGACCTGACACAGGCGCTCGCGGCGAGCATCCGGGGCGTCTCGCCGGGCGACGACCTCGCTGCCCTGGCGGCGGCGTATCGGGCGTTCGGGCATGCCCGACCCGGCGCCTTTGCGCTGCTGCTCGCTCGCGTGCCTCAGGATCAGCGGGTGGATGCCGAGGTCAACCGACGGGCGGCCGAGCCCGTCCTGCGGGTCGCCGCCGCGCTCGCGGGGCCCGGAGACGCGCTGGCGGCTGCACGCCTGCTGACCGCGTGGGCCAGCGGCTTCGTGTCCATGGAGCTGGCCGGGGCATTCCGGCTGGGCGGCGACCCGGACGCCGCCTTCCACTTCGGGGTGGAGCGTCTCGTCGTGGCGCTGGGCCAGCGCGGGGCCCGCAGACGATGACCGAGGTCGGGCAGGTGGCCGACCTGGCGGCACGGGTGGCACAGGGGCTGGCGGTGCTCCCGGGCGTCGTGGCGGTGGCCATGGGCGGATCGCGTGGCCATGGCGGGCTCGGTCCGGACGACGCGTCCGACCTGGACCTCGAGGTCTACACCCGGGGCGATGTCCCGGTGGCCGACCGACGGGACCTCGTGGCCGCGCTGGGCGGGGCGACGCGCTCGGACCTCGGCATGGACTTCTGGGGACCTGGCGACGAGTGGCTGCATGCGCCGACGGGGACGCATGTGGACGTCGTGTTCTTCGACGCCGCATGGATGGAGGACCGCGTCGCCGCGGTGCTCGACCGTCACGAGGCGAGCTTGGGCTACACGACCTGCTTCTGGCATACGGTCCGCGGGTGCGTCGTGCTCGCGGACGAGACGGGCTGGCTGCGGCGCCTCCAGGCACGCGTCGACGTGCCATACCCCGAGGCGCTCCGGGCCAGCATCGTCACTCGGAACCACCCGGTCCTGCGGGCGGTGTTGCCCTCCTACGCCAACCAGCTGGCCGCGGCGGTCGCGCGCCGGGACCTGGTCAGCATCCAGCACCGGCTGACGGGGCTCCTCGCGAGCTACGCGGACATCGTGTTCGCGCTCAACCGGCGCACCCACCCGGGCGAGAAGCGGCTGGTGGAGGCGATGAGCCGCGAGTGTCCCCGGCGTCCCACGGGCATGGCTCACGACATCGAGGAGCTGCTCCGCACCGCGACCACCGACCTCGATGGGCTGGGCGTCCGCGTGGACCGCCTCCTGGACCGCCTCGACGACCTGCTGCGGGCCGAGGGGTTCACGCCCGCGGCGGGCGGGCTTGCGGGCAGCGGTCCTCGATGACCCACTGGGTGAACGGCTCGGCCAGCCACCCCGGGCCTGGGACGCTACGGCGACCGTGCGTCGCCACCCGGATCGTGGCCGCCCGACTCGTGGCGAGGGTTCTCCCCGATGGACGGGCCGCCTCGCGATAGGTGCCACGGCGCCGTGCGAGGCGTGGCGGCGGCGATCTCCGAATCGGTGCCGTCGCCGAGACGCGCCGGGAGGGGTAACTCGACTTACCGTAAGTCGACTTACCCTTATCATGGTTCGTGAGATGAAGCCCGACATCCTCTTCGACCGCGACCGGGAGTGGGCGGACCTGGAGACCTTCATTCGGCGGCCAGCGCCCGCGATCGGTCTCGTCTACGGACGCCGGCGTCAAGGCAAGTCATATGTCCTGCGCTCCTTCTCCACCCTGACAGGGGGCCTCTATCACCAGGCGCTCGAGGAGGAGCGTGAGCCGGCCCTCACCCGGATCGGCCGTCTGATCGCGGCCGATGCCGGAGTCTCCGGCACGATCACATACCCCGACTGGGTCGCGGCATTCGACGAGTTGATCCGGCGCGCCGGTCCCGACCGTCTGGTCGTCCTTGACGAGTTCCCCTACCTGATCGCCAAGTCGCCCGAACTGCCCTCCGTCATCCAGGCCGCGTTCGACGCTGCGCGTTCGGCTGCCGGCCCACCCTTCCGCCTGGTGCTGTGCGGTTCGGCACTTTCGGTCATGACCGATCTGCTCTCGGGCCAGAAGGCCCTGCGGGGCCGTGTCAGCCTCGACACCCTCATGGCCCCGTTCGACTTCCGACAGGCAGCCGACTACTGGGGCATCACGGATCCCGGGACGGCATTCCTCGTCAACGCGGTCCTTGGAGGCACCCCAGGCTATCGGCCGCTTCTCTCGGATGCTGCGCCGCAGACACCAGATGAGTTCGAGACGTGGCTCATCGAGGGGATGCTCGATCCCTCGAGCGCCCTGTTCCGGGAGGCGGACTACGTCCTCACGGAGGACCCGGCCATCACGGACCGCGCACTCTATCAGTCCGTGCTCGCGGCGATTGCGGAGGGAAACACCACCCGCACAGGCATCGGCAAGGTGCTTGCCCGCGACGACTCGGCGCTGCGCTACCCGCTCAAGGTGCTCGAGGACGCCTCGTTCATCAGACGCGACGACGACCTCTGGCGGGCGAAGCGCCCTGTCGTGCGGCTGGTGGACCCCTATCTTCGGTTCCACTTCGCCGTCGTCCGGCGAGACCTCGCCCGCTTCGAGGACCGACGCACTGCCGAGGCATGGGCCGACGCGCGAGCGACCTTCGAGTCCTCTGTGCTCGGACCGCACTTCGAGGAGATGGCCCGGATCTGGACCCGCCAGTTCGCGGGCGAGACGACTCTGGGCGGTCGCCCGTCGGTCGTCGGATCGACCCAGATCAATGACGCCGCAGCCAGGAGCATGGCCGAGCTTGACGTGGTGGCCGTCGAGGGCAACCCCAACGCGAAGCGTCCCAAGGTGCTCGCCGTCGGCGAGGCCAAGGGTGGCAGTGCCAAGCGGACGACAGGTGACCTCAAGAAGCTCGAGAAGAGCAGAACGCTTCTCGCGGGGCGGTGCGATGCGGCGAGGGCCCGCTTGATCCTCTTCGGTCGCTCCGGCTTCTCGCCCGACCTCGTCGCCGAGGCGGCCGGTCGCCCGGACCTCGAACTCGTCGACCTCGCGCGCATCTACACCGGGTCCTGACGCCTACGGCCGTGCGGTCAACCAGGCGTCCGTGCGTCGCTCGTAGTCGAGGTCAGCACGGTACAGGTCTCGGAGCTTGACCTGCGTGAGGTCGGTCTCATCGCGGAGATGACGGTCGAAGCCCGACCGCGAGAACCCGAAGAGTCGTGGCGTCGCCCCTCGTTGCGCTCTGGCGACGTTCGTCCGAAGCTCCGCCAGGTCGCCGGGCTTGAGGTACTCGGTGGTCCACTTGGCCTCGGCTGCCGCGGTCATGACGTTGCCAGTCATCGTCACGGCATCGATGTCGCCGCCCCCCGTGAACCACCATGGACCGGACGACGACACGGGCGGCAGCTCCTGCGCTCCGCTGAGGCGCAGCAGATACTGCACGGCGACGTCCTCGAACGCCCGGCTCACGAACTGGTCGAATGCTTCCGGCCAGAGGTGGTCGAGGACTGGCCCGCCTCGGCCCTGCTGGATGGCGCTCCGCCATGGGTCGACCAGGGCGAAGTAGAAGCGCAGATACTGATCGGCGAGGACGTATCGGCTGATTCGCGGGCGCACCTCCTGTGCTTCGGACGGGAGCGTGACCCTGCGCACCATGCCGAGCTGGATGAGCCGGTCGATGTACGGCCCGACCCGGTTCGCGCCCGAGAGGCCCGCCTGTTGGGCGATCTCGCTCGGGGTCACGTAGCCGCTCGCGATGGCCCGGAGCACGGACTCATAGGTCCGTGGCTCGGTGAACTCCCGGCTGAGCAGCTCTGGTGCCTCCTGGAACAGGCGTCCGTCCGGCGAGTACGCGACCCGGTACAGCTCGTAGCGGAAGGGGTGCCGGTCGTCGAAGCGCTCGAGGTACGCCGGCATCCCTCCAGCAACGGCGTATGCGCGCACGCGGTCCTCCGGCGACCACCGGGCCATGAACCTGCCCGCGTGGAAGTAATCGAGGGGTCGAACCTCGAGTCGACGGGTGGGCCTGCCATGGAGGGCGCCGTCCGGATCGAGCAGGCTTCGCATCATGGCCTGATGGGAGCCCGCGAGGACCAGGACGAGATCGGCTTTGGAGCCAACGCGGTCCCACCAACGCTGGATGAGCGATGGGAGGCTCTCGTTCGCCTCGATGAGGTACGGGAACTCGTCGAGGATGAGGCCGACCCTGCTCCGGCGCGCGGCATCGGTGAGGACGTCGAGCAGCTCGGCCCAGTCCCGGATCGCGAGCCGCGGCGGCCGGCCGGGCCGGAACCCGGTGGAGAGCGGCCCGAGCACCTCGCCCAGGTCCGTGAGCTGTGCGGCCTCAAGCTGCTGCGCTGCCACGTAGTAGGCGATATGGCGTCCTTCGGCGAACCGGCCCAGGAGCGCGCTCTTGCCCACACGACGACGACCATGCAGGTGGACGAGCTCGGCCCGACCAGAGTTCCATGCGTCGGCAAGGACCGCTTGCTCGACATGCCGATCGATGAATCGGCGACGGAGGGGCGTGGTCTCCTCCAGGCGGACCCGGTCCGGATGCGCCTCGGCGATTCGCATGATGGTCTGGTCGACGTCGACCAGACCGAGGTCCTGCTGATCCATGGGGTGTTAGTCTAAATCAGATTAGTCTAAGAGTCATTAGACTCAGCGCCAAGGGCGTGAGCACGTCACGCTGGCGCATGTGTCGCCGATGCGGGCGGCATCTTGGCGAGGACATCCATGTGCCGTGCTCGGCAGCTCGGAGGCGGCGACGGGGTTGTGGAGCCGACACTCGGATTTGAACCGAGGCCTGCTGGATCGTCTTGGTCTCGCGGCCGAGCACGTCGGTGATGTGCCGGGTGACCGTGCCGCGCGGGTCCTCGGTCGCGGCCACATACCCGATGGTGTCATACCAGGTCCGCTCGCTCAGGTCCTCGTCGCCCTCGGACGAGGAGCCAGCGACATCGTTGAGGATGACGCGCGTCTGGCTCCCCAAGCCATCGTACTCGTAGGTGGTCACGATGCCCCGGGGGTCGGTCTTCGCATCCACTCGAGTGTCGACAGTGCGTCGGCGCGGTCGAAGCCCGTTCGGAGGCTCCATGAGGTCGACGTGACGCGCCACGGTGAGGCCGTGGTACAGCTGCGAATCCTGGGCAAGGTAGCCGACACTCGCGAGTGCCGGGGCTCGCTCTGCCCGGACACCGTGGCCCAGCACCCGCAGCACGCCCTGCTGCGGGTGCTCGAAACCAACGAACGATCTCAGGAGCGACGACTTGCCGGCACCGTTCGGCCCGACGAGGGCGGTGATTGAGCCCCGTGGCGCGGCCATCGCGAACTCGCAGAGCGCAGCAGACCCTCGCCGACCGTATCGCAGATGAACCCCACAGGCCTCGAGTGCGGGCACGTTGCCTAGTGAGCCCGATGGCGCCCGCACTCAAGACCATGTGTCAAGCCTACGCCGCTGCGAGCGCCACGCTGTAGCCGTCGGGCTCCTGCACCGGCGCCAGCTCGGCGTAGGCCCGCTCGAGCCAGGGCACCGACTCGGGGTCGATGACCCCCAGCACAGCCTCGAACGTCTCGCCCGTCGGGACATCGGCGACGGCCTCGACGACCACGCGGGCGGCATCATCGAGGGCGGGCGTTCACCCGCCACCAGGGTGCACGTCTGCGCCGGCCCATCGGATCGCCCACTCCGCGACCCAGGCGGTCGCCCTAGCAGCCAAGCGCGCGAGCTCTGCGTCGGCCGCCCTTAGGTCGATCTCATCGCCCTGCACCCGATGGACCAGAGTGTCATATAACAACTCGCGGTCGCGGCGCGGGTCAGAGGGACCAGCGAACGTTGATGTCACCGCCTGCCGCAGCACCAACTCGACCCCCGCATCGCCCACGGCTGCCTTGCGAGCCGTGGGCGAGGAGCTGTTTGACGTCCTCGAGCGTCATGCCGTGCGCCAGGACGAACGTCGCGGCGGCATGCCGAAGATCGTGGAACCGCGAGCGCGGCCGGCGCCGAGGCCCCGCCACGTCCTCAGCGCGACCGCATGGTGCGAGGTGACAGACTGATGCAACATCGAGGAGAGTCCGCGCGTCGTACTGGACGGCTGCTTGGTTGACTGGGATCGGGGGTGTTCGGCCCAGTCACGTCGGCAGGTCAGGATTGGAGGCTGGTGATGTCCCATCTCCTCGCACCACGGACGATTCGCTGGGTGACTGTGGTCCTGCCCATAGCCGCCCTCGTCGCTGCCGCTTCGACCGGGGTCCCGGGGGCTGCGTCATCGGCGGGCGAACGTGCATCAGCGCTTACGACTGAGGAGGTCTCCCACCGGACCAGTTGCCCTGGGTCTGTCGAGCGTGTGCTAACGAACCTCGATGGCGCCGCAGCTGACGTACTCGAGGCGCATCAGGCGAAGTACGAGGCGACTGACGGATTCCGGGCGGTGGTATTCGACGGCCGTGACGTCACGGTCGTCGTCGATGATCGATTCCTCGCGGCCTGGCGAGAGCGGCTCGCCGGGTCGGACGTGCGTGCCGCGCCCAGTTGCGTGGGCCAGGATGTGATCGACGCAGCATCGCAAGCACTTCGCACGTTCAACTACGGTCCCGGGGATTTCGCCTCCGCCGGGTATGACGCGCTCAGCGACGCGGTGATTGTCCACGCGACCTTCGACACGCAGGATGTGGTTCGCGCTCTGGAGGCCGCGGCGTCCGTCCGACGGCCTTCGGATTACGTCGCCGACGCCCGGCGTGACGAGACCCTCCGTCTCCGGAAGAACGAGCGAGGCGACGCCACGCGCTCCAGCAGGACCAGTGATTCATCGCCGTTCCGTGGCGGCGCTCGCATCCACATCGGCAATGCTGGTTGCACCACGGGTTTCTACATCGACAGCAACACGAACGGAACGGTGATGGTCACTGCCGGCCACTGCTCGAACGGGAACAACGGTCGCACGGTCTGGAACGGGAACGACAGCGAGCAGGTCGGTACGACCGAGGGCGTACGATTCCCGAACCCCGATCTGGTCCTCATCGACGGAGCTGCGTATAACGCACGGTCGTATGCGTGGAATGACCAGACGACGACGAAGGCCGTCACCGGATCGGCGAACCCCACGACGGGCGTGGTCTACTGCCAGTTCGGCGCCACGACCCTACGTGTGTGCTACGCCTACGACTCGCTCAGTGAGCAGTTCTGCGACGAGTCGGGCTGCACGAACAGCCTCGCGTTCACGGAGGCTCCCCAGGGTCCGAATTGCAGCATGGGCTCGGGCGGCGACTCCGGGGGCGGGGTGCACCGGGAGGTGTCCGGCGGCGTCAGCGCCCGCGGCATCGTCATCGCTCGGGGAGGCGACGCGCAACACTGCTACGCGTGGGATCACAAGCGCCAGACCGTACTCAACACCTACGACGCGACCGTGGTGACCCAGTAGAACGGACGTCGGATCCGGGACCGGGGGCCCATCCCTTGAGCCGTGGGCCGGCGTGGCCGATCATGCTGGTCGCCGCGCTTCTGATCGGGTGCGGCGCACAGACAGCGCGTCCACTGCCGGCCGCGGAGTTCCCTGAGCGATGTCGCGGGGTTGCAGTGGAAGCCACCTTGGCCGGCGCCGCAGGGGACCCCCGGATCGCCTGGCTCGTCCACGACTCCGGAGACCAGACACCGCTCCTCTGGCCTTCCGGCTGGTCTGCACGGTTCGCACCCTCGCTCGAGATTCTCGATGATCGAGGCAGAGTCAGGATGCGTGCAGGGGACCACGTTTCGAATGCCTGCTTGAAGGGGACGTCCGATGATCCCAGCTCGGTGATGATGGTCGAAGGACTTCTTGCGAGCCCATGATCTCGTCGCCTCTCAGAGACCAGTGCTCGCGGACCGACCGCCGACCGCCTTCACCTGGTCCCGAGCGCGTCGCGCACTTGCCGCGCCAGCCTGTCGGACGACCGTCCGAACAGGCGCTCGTTCCCCTCGTGGCTGTCGACCTGCGACAGGTGCCGCATCACCCGCGTCAGCTCGCGGTCCCCGTCGCCCTTCGGTCCCGTGCCCGACGCGTCCGCGACCGCCTTGCCGATCTGGGGGGCGCTGGGCGTCTTGCGCCAGACAGGAGCGCGACCTTGTGGCCTCGGGGTGAGAGCCTCGGGGCCATCGCGCTTGCGCGCCACTGTACGCCGACTGCTACCGGTCATTGCTGCCGCGGGCCCAGTGGTGCCAGGAGGCACCATCTCGTGCGGGGAAAGGTGGAGCCGACACTCGGATTTGAACCGAGGACCTGCTGTTTACGAAACAGCTGCTCTACCGCTGAGCTATGTCGGCCGGGTCCCGAAGTATAGGCGATGGGCGCTGGGGGCCCGACTGGCGCCGGGCCCCGCGGTGCCTCAGCTCTTGATGTCCAGGAACACCTGGATGGACTGCTGGTTCTTGGGGTTGCTGGCGGTCCACGCCGGCACCTGGAGCTGGTAGCAGGGCGGCACCTCGTCCGTCCCGACCACGAGCCACGGGTAGCCGTTGTTGTCCTTGCCCAGGGTGATGGCCTCGACGGCACCCAGCCCGGACAGCTCCCGGTCGAGCGACCACGTTAGCCGGACGTCCTGGAACAGCCCCAGCGCGACGGACCAGGCGCCGTCCTTGGGTTCCTTGACCTTGAGCGTGGAGCTCACCTGGTCGGATTCCAGCACGTGGGTGATGGCCTGCGCGCCGTTGCCGCCCAGCGAGTTGTAGCGGCTGAGCGTGATGGTGATCCGGTCATAGCCGCTGCGCTTGCCCCAGTTGACGCGCTGGATGTTCCAGCCCTTGAGCAGCGGATCCGGGATGATGGTGTCGCTGCCGTCGCACACCCAGTTCTTGGGCGAGGGGGCCTGCGTGAACGCGGGCGTCGCCGTCGGCCGGGCGGTCGGCTTGGCGGTCCTGCGTGGCGTGGGGGTGGGCTCGATGGTGGGCGTGGGGGTGGGCTCCGGCATCGGCAGCACCGCCGAATCCTGGCCGTCCGGCACGATCTCCAGGGTCACGCCACCGTCAGGCATGGGCACCAGGGGCGCGGTCTGGCCGTCGGGGACGGTCTCGAAGCCACGGGTCTGCACCTGCCACAGGGCCACGCCGCCGGCGAACGGCGCATCGGCGTTCGACGACTCCTCGTCGTCGCCGGCCACCGCGTAGCCGGCGCCCAGGACCTTGCCCAGGCCGGCGTAGACGTCCTGCTGCTCCTCGGGGGTGAGGCTCAGCTCCTCCATGATCCGCTGGAGGTTGCCCCAGATCGAGGCGTTGGCCATCTCGGACAGCCGCACCTCCACCAGGACGTGCGCGGGCTGGTCCAGCTCCGGCAGGATCCAGATGGTGCCGTCGCCGCCGAACGGGTCGTTGGGGTCGGAGAGCGACGAGGGGCCGGAGCGGAGCGCGCCCGGCCAGATGTCACCGGCGTCCGCGAAGTCGTAGCCGTCCCACTCCATGAGCGAATCGGCCAGCTCCTGGCCACTGATGAGGGGTGTCACCACGCCGCCGCTGGAGTCATCCGGCTCGGCTGCGATGACGGTGGTGGCGACGAGCATGAGCCCGGCGGCGATGGCCAGCGCGATCCTGCGCATGTGTGGAGCCTCCGTGGGTCAGGTCTCCCAATCGGGGTGAGATGGTGCCACGGCACGCCGCACGCTGCCGCCGAGCCCCACCGCAGGGCCGGCGATCGTCGATGGGTCGGTGGCCCAGGACATGCCTCCTGATGGCCGCGCGCACCTGCCGGCCGGTTCCGAGCGCTTCGCCGAGCATCTCGCGCGCGTGGCCGAGTGACCACGACCGAGACGGTGCAGCTGCTGGGGGTCTCGCGGCCGACGGCCCTGACCTACCTGCATCGACTGGAGACGGCGGGGTTGGTGGAGGCCGTGCGCATGTCCGCCAACGACCCGCGTGGCTACTGGCGGCTCCGGCGCTCGCCCGGCGAGCCCCGAAGCTTGGCAACTACTCTAGGATCTTGAGAGTAGCCGTCGACCTCAGGACGTCACATGGCGCTCAACGAAGGCGAGGATGCGCCGCCACGCGTCCTCGGAGGCAGCAGCGAACTCGGCGGCCTTGCGGTCGAAGAAGCTGTGGGGCGCGCCCTCGTACGTCACCAGCTCGTGCTCGACCCCCGCGCCCGTCAGCGCGCCCCCGAACGCCGCCACCATCTCGGCGGGGATGCTTGGGTCGGCACCCCCGAACAGGCCCAGGACGGGCGAGGCCATGGCGCTCGCCACCTCGGCCGGCGCCGGCAGGTCAAGACGCGGCCCGGTCGGCACGCCATAGAAGCCGATCACGCCCGCGAGGCCCAAGACCAGCGTCGCGGCATCGAAGGCGAGCCGACCGCCGAAGCAGAAGCCGACCGCGAACACCCGCGCGTCCGGTGCGTCGGCACGCAGCGCCGTCACCCCCGTCGCGATGTCGGCGGACAGCCCGGCCCACGTGGTCTGGTCGACATGGGGCCGGAACTCGAAGTCGGCGTCCCGCGTGCCCACGCCCGCCGTCCGCCCGAAGTAGTCGATGGCCAGGGCGTCGATGCCCGCCTCCGCGAACCGGAGCGCCAGCTCCTCGTAGAACGAGAACAGGCCCCGGATGTCCGGCAGCACCACCATCCGCGCCGGGCCCGGGGTGGTGGCGCGGGTCCGATAGGCCGTGAACCGGTTGCCATCCGCCGCCTGGAGCGTCAGATGGGCCCCATCCACGGCGGCACCCGCGATGGGTGCGACGGGCGGGTGGGAATCGGTGTCGAAGCACATGTCGCAGCCTCCTGGGGACTGACGCGTGAGCGGGCGGGCCCAATCATCATCGACGACGGGCCATGAGGGTCGGTCCGGTCAAACACTGCAAACACTTGCGTTTGCTTGCGATAGACTTGCGGCATGGCACGACGGCTGGCTGAGGTCGCACGCAAGGTCGGGGTGAGCGAGGCCACCGTGAGCCGGGTGCTCAACGGCAAGCCCGGCGTCAGCGAGGCCACTCGGCAGGCGGTGCTGACCGCGCTCGACGTCCTGGGCTACGAGCGACCCACCAAGCTCCGTGGCGAGCGGGCGCGTCTCGTGGGCCTGGTCCTGCCGGAGCTCCAGAACCCCATCTTCCCAGCGTTCGCGGAGGTGGTCGGCGGCGCGCTCGCCCAGCAGGGCTACACCGCCGTGTTGTGCACCCAGACGGCGGGCGGCGTGACGGAGGCGGACTACATCGAGCTGCTGCTCCAGCACCAGGTGAGCGGGGTGGTGTTCGCGGGCGGTCTGTACGCGCAGGCGAACGCCCCCCACGACCACTACGCCGAGCTGACCCAGCGCAACCTGCCCACGGTGCTGGTCAACGCGGCCATCGACGGCCTGGGGTTCCCGGCCGTGGTGTGCGACGACGCGGTGGCCGCGGAGCAGGCGATGGGCCATCTCGTCTCCCTCGGCCACAGCCGTATCGGCCTGCTGCTGGGCCCCGCCGACCACATCCCATCGAACCGGAAGCTGGAAGCGGCGCAGACGGTCGCCGTTCGGGCCGGGATCGCCCTGCCCGCGTCCCACGTCGTGCGCTCGCTGTACTCGCTCGAGGCGGCCCAGGCGGCCGCGGTCCGGCTGCTGCGCACGGGGGTCACCGGGATCGTGTGCGCCAGCGACCCGATGGCCCTGGGCGCCATCCGCGCCGCCCGCCAGCTGGGCTTGGGCGTGCCGGGCGACGTGTCCATCGTGGGCTACGACGACTCGGCGCTCATGAACTGCACGGAGCCGCCGCTGACCACGGTCCGGCAGCCCATCGAGGCCATGGGCCGCATGGTCATCGAGCTGCTCATCGCCCAGATCGAGGGTCGCAGCGTCCCCCTCGACGAGCTCCGCTTCCGCCCGGAGCTGGTGGTCCGCGGCTCCACGGGGCCCGTCAGCCCCGCCTCCTAGGCGTCACCTCGCGGACTCCTTCGCTTGCTTGTCAAGTTCTTGCGTTACTGTTGTCCGATATGGTACGTTCCATCCGAGACCCGCTGAGGTTGCCGATCGGTAGCACAGGGTCACGGAGGATGGAGCGTCGTGGCGGAAGCCACCGGCCTGACAGTCCCGGCCACCATCGCGCCTGCCGTGCCGACACGCCCGACGACGTCCGCCGACACGCCGGTGTCGCCCCCGGACGATGACCCGGCCTGGTGGCGGGACGCGGTCATCTACCAGGTCTATCCACGCAGCTTCGCGGACGCGAACGGCGACGGCATCGGCGACATCGCGGGCATCCGGTCCCGTCTGGGCTATCTGCGCGACCTGGGCATCGACGCCATCTGGATCACCCCGTGGTACGTCTCGCCCCTCGCGGACGGCGGCTACGACGTCGCCGACTATCGTGCGATCGACCCGCGGTTCGGGACCCTCGCGGAGGCGGAGGCGCTCATCGCCGAGGCCCTTGGGATGGGCATCCGGACCATCATCGACGTGGTCCCCAACCACGTCTCCGACCAGCACCGGTGGTTCCAGGCGGCGCTGGCCGCGGGACCCGGCTCCCCCGAGCGCGCCCGGTTCTGGTTCCATCCCGGCAAGGGCCCGGACGGCTCGGTCATGCCCACGAGCTGGCGCAGCAACTTCTCGGGCACCACCTGGACCCGCACGACCGATCCCGACGGGTCGCCGGGCGAGTGGTACCTGCATCTCTTCTCGGTGCGTCAGCCGGACCTCAACTGGGGGCATCCGGACGTGCGTCGGGAGCACGAGGACATCCTCCGGTTCTGGTTCGACCGAGGAGCCGCGGGGGTGCGCATCGACTCCGCGGCGCTGCTGGTCAAGGACCCGGCGCTCCCCGAGGAGCCGGCACCCGGCAGCGTCGTGCCGCCGGGCGGACACCCCAACACCGACCGCGACGAGCTGCACGACATCTACCGCGGCTGGCGCGCGGTCGCCGACGGCTACCCGGGCACGCGGATCCTGGTGGGCGAGGTGTGGCTGCCGGACGTGGACCGCTTCGCGCTGTACCTCCGGCCCGACGAGCTGCACACGGCCTTCAACTTCGACTTCCTGGAGCAGCCGTGGGCGGCCGAGGCGCTGCGGGCCTCGATCGACCGCACGCTCGCCGCGCACGCGCCCATCGGGGCGCCCGCCACGTGGGTCCTCTCGAACCACGACGTCACCCGTCCCGTGACCCGCCTCGGTCGCGAGGACAGCTCGTTCGCGTTCCTGCGCAAGCGCCAGGGCATCCCCACCGACCTCGACCTCGGGCGTCGGCGCGCGCGGGCCGCGGCGCTCCTGGTGGGCGCCCTCCCCGGCGCGCTCTACATCTACCAGGGGGACGAGCTGGGCCTGGACGAGGTCGCCGACATCCCCGCCGAGCGGATCGAGGACCCCATGTACCACCGCTCGGGGGGCACCGACCCCGGGCGTGATGGCTGCCGCGTGCCATTGCCATGGTCCGGCACGACCCCGCCGTTCGGTTTCAGCCCCGCCGGTGCCCGTGGCGAGCCATGGCTCCCACAGCCGGCGGGGTGGGCCGACCTCACCGTGGAGGCCCAGCTCGCGGACCCCCGCTCGATGCTCTGGCTGTACCGCGAGATGCTCGCCATCCGGCATGCCGAGCCGGCGTTGCGCGGCGGCTTCCGTTGGCTGCGCACCCCCACGGACATCCTCTCGTTCGCGCGCGGCGATGGCTTCGCGTGCCTCGCCAACCTGTCGCCCGCGGCGGTGCCGCTGCCCGCGGGCACATCACCGCTGCTCGCCAGCGCGCCCATCGTCGACGGGCGGCTGCCCGCCGACGCAACGGCGTGGCTCCGCGTGCCAACCCCTCCGCTGGCATGGGAGGGAGGGCGCGGATGACGTGAGGCGAGACCCGTTCCAGGGCGGACGCGACCGGACCGGTCGCGCAGGCAGGAAGGACCACCGGAGGAGCATTCGATGACCACACGCAGCACCCGGGCACGACGCTCGATGATCGCCCTCGCGGCGACCGCGACCGTCGGCATGCTCGCCGCAGGCCTCGTGGCCCCGGCCAGCGCACAGGACAAGCTCATCCTCGACGTGGTGAGCCTCCGACCCGGCGACTCGGAGGACGCGTTCCACGCGTTCGATGCCCAGGTCACCCAGTTCGAGGCGGCCAACCCCGACATCGACATCGTGGCCCACGAGTACAACTGGACCGGGCCCACGTTCGCCGCGATGCTCGCGGGCGGCACGCTGCCCGACGTGTTCACCATCCCCTACACGGACGGCAAGTCGCTCATCGAGCAGGGCCAGCTCGCCGACATCACCGACCTCGTCAAGGCGCTGCCGTACGGCGACAAGTTCAACCCCAACGTGCTGGCGACGGCCCAGGACGACCAGGGCCACATCTACGGCGTGCCGCGGCAGGGCTATGCCATCGGCCTCCAGTACAACCGCCAGCTGTTCGAGCAGGCGGGTCTCGACCCCGACGCGCCCCCCACGACCTGGGACGAGGTCCGGGCGGCCGCCAAGCAGATCGCCGAGCAGACCGGCCAGGCCGGCTATGTCCAGATGAGCCAGAACAACACCGGCGGCTGGCAGACCACCGTGGCGACGTACGCCCGTGGCGGCCGCATGGAGCAGGTCAACGAGGACGGCACCGTCACCTCGACCGTCAACAACCCGGCCACCAAGGAGGCCCTCGAGTTCCTCAAGGCCCTGCGCTGGGAGGACGACTCGATGGGCTCCAACTTCCTGCTCGACTGGGGCTCCTCCAACCAGGCCTTCGCGGCCGGCCAGGTGGGCATGTACACCCAGGGCGCCGACGTCTACACCAACCTGGTGCAGGCGCAGCAGATCGACCCGGCCATCTATGGCCTGACCACCGTGCCCCTGAGCGACAGCCCCGACGCGGGCGTGCTCATCGGCGGCGACATCGCCGCGGTCAACGTCAAGGCGACGCCCGAGGAGCAGGCGGCAGCGGTCCGCTGGATCGACTTCTACTACATGCAGAAGCTGCTGGACAAGGACGCGGCGGTGCTCGACGCGCAGACGCTCGCCGCCGACGGTCAGCCGGTGGGCACCCCGTCGATGCCCATCTTCGACCAGGCCACCCTGGAGCAGTCCCGGGAGTGGATCAAGGACTACATCAACGTGCCGCTCGACCAGATGACCGGCTTCACCGACGGCATCTACGACCAGCAGCTCGTGGGCGAGCCCAGCCACCACACCCAGGAGATGTACGCGATCCTGGACACCGTCGTCCAGGCCGTCCTCACCGACGAGAACGCGGACATCGATGCGCTCCTGACCGACGCGCAGAGCCAGGTCCAGGCGCTCATCGACGCGGACGCGGCCGCCGCGCAGTAGGCTCCTCGATCGAACCGACGGGGTCCGTCCGACCTGGGCGGGCCCCGTCGTTCGCATCCGCGCCATGTCGACCACCGTCGGGGAGGTCCCCCACCGCATGACCAGCGACGCCGCACCAGCCCACGCCCGGGCCGTGGCGCGTCCGCGCCGCTGGACCATGGAGCGCCTGCGCGAGGGCATCGGCACCTTCCTGTTCCTGGTGCCGCTGCTGGTCATCTTTGGCGTCTTCTCGTGGCTGCCCATCGTGCGGGCGGTGGTCATGAGCGTCCAGGACACCAACCTGGTGAGCGACCCGACCTTCGTGGGCCTCGACAACTTCGCGCGGGTCTGGAACGACCCGCTATTCTGGACGGCCATCCGCAACACCGTCTGGTTCGCGCTGCTCGCGCTGGTGTTCGGCTATCCCATCCCGCTCGTGCTGGCGGTGCTCATGAGCACGGTCCGGCGTCGACGTGGCCTGTACAGCGCCCTGGCCTACCTGCCGGTGGTGGTGCCGCCCGTGGTGGCGGTCCTGCTGTGGCGCTTCTTCTATGACGGCAGCCCCACGGGCGTGTTCAACACCATCGGCGGCTGGCTGGGCATGGACCCCCAGCCATGGCTCCAGAGCAAGGCCACGGCCATGCCATCGCTGGTCCTGTTCGCCACGTGGGCCAACGCGGGCGCCACGGTCATCATCTATCTGGCGGCCCTCGTCGCGGTCCCCGTGGAGCTGTACGACGCGGCGGCCGTGGATGGCGCCGGCCTGGTGCGCAAGGTGTGGCACGTCACGCTGCCCCAGCTGCGAGGCGTCCTGCTGGTGACGCTCATCCTCCAGATCATCGGCACCGCGCAGGTGTTCCTGGAGCCCTTCCTGTTCACGGGCGGCGGCCCCGCGAACGCGACGATGACCATCCTGCTGCTCATCTACAAGTACGCGTTCCAGAACAGCCTGGGCGGCGACTACGGCGCCGCGACCGCGCTGTCGCTGATGCTCGCCGGCTTCCTGGCCGTGTTCTCCGCGGTCTACTTCCGACTGACCAGGTCATGGGCGAGCTGACGCGGGTGACCCGCTGATGGCCAGGCTGCGGGGTCGCTATCGGGGCGTGGAGCCGATGCCCGAGCCCGAGGAGCGCGGTCTGCTCTCGGACGGTGACTGGCGGCGCCCCGCGATCCGATACGGCCTGCGCGGGGTCCAGGTCGCGGTGCTCCTGTTCCTGCTCGTGGTGGGGCTGGGCCCGATCCTGTGGCTCGCCAAGTCGGCGGTGACGCCCACCCAGGACACGCTCCGGATGCCCATGGCGCTGTGGCCCCACGGCATCGACCTGGACAACCTGGCCACGGCGTGGAACCGGGTGCACATCGACCGCTACTTCCTCAACACCGTGGTCATCGCCGCGGGCGCGTGGCTGGTCCAGATCGTGGTGGCGACCACCGCCGGCTATGGCCTGTCGGTGCTCCGCCCGCGATATGCGCCGCTGCTGACGGGCCTCGTGCTGGCGACGCTGTTCGTGCCAGCCGTGGTGCTGCTCGTGCCGCTCTACCTGACCGTGCTGGACCTGCCGCTGCTCCATCTCCGGCTCATCGACACGTTCTGGGCGGTGTGGCTGCCGGCGGGCGCATCCGCGTTCAACGTCATCGTGGTCAAGCGCTTCTTCGACAACCTGCCGCGC
This sequence comes from Chloroflexota bacterium, assembly GCA_046328155.1. GTDB lineage: Bacteria > Chloroflexota > Limnocylindria > Limnocylindrales > CSP1-4 > JAFMJV01. Next base: position 131,991 of record JAXLXC010000001.1, on the reverse strand, counting down.
GAGGTGTTCGAGGCAGCGCGCACGGACGGCGCGGGGCCGTTCCGGCTGTTCTGGTCGGTGGTCCTGCCCATGTCCAAGCCGGTCCTGGGGGTGGTGTCCGTGTTCGCGGTCATCGCCACCTGGAAGGACTACCTGTGGCCGCTGCTGGTGCTGCCGAGCCCCGACCTCCAGCCGCTGTCGGTGCGGCTGCCCAACCTCCAGCAGGCGACCGAGCTGGACGTGTTCCTGGCGGCGCTCGCCATCTCCACGCTCATCCCGATCGCCATCTTCGTGCTGCTCCAGCGAGTGTTCCTGCGGGGCGGCGGCCTGTCGGGCGCCGTCAAGGGATAGGCCCGCCGGCCGCCGACGGCCCGGGGCCGTCAGACCACGACGATCGGCCGCTCCCGGCTGACATCGGGGCGCATGGACCGGTCCACGGTCACCCGCAGCCGATGGCCCACGCTCAGGCCATCCGTGACGAGGGTGGGCGGCAGGTCGGCGGGCAGGGCCACGCTCACCTGCGTGCCACCCAGTGCGCCACCGTCGAGCGGGAGGCTCACGGAGGTGACGCTGATGCCATTGGCGCTCGCGACGTCCGTGGTCAGCTCGACGCGCGCCGAGCGCCCACCCGGTGCATCCGGCCAGGCCACGCCCAGGGTCACCGCGGAGCCCGCGGCCAACGGCGGCACTGGCTCCACGGACAGCCGCGCCCCCTCGTCGTCCACGATGTCGAACAGGGCGCCCGAGGGGAGCGTCATGGCACCGGACCGGAGCAGGTCGGGGTGCTGCGCGACCGGCACGAGTGCCGCCACGCGCTCGTCCGAGCCCATCGCGATGTCCCAGCGCGCCTCCACGGCCCACGCGACGATCGCCGTGCCGGCATGCGCGGAGGGTGGCCCCTGGCGAGGCGCCGGGATGGTGAACTGCAGCTCCACCAGCTGGCCGGGTGCCAGGAGCGTGGGCAGCACCGGATCGGTGAACGTGAACTCCTCGATGACCGAGCCATGCACCTCCACCCACGACACGGTCCCGTTGGCGGCGGTGTCGGGCGATGTGGCGGCGGCGCCCACGCCCCCGCCCCCGCTCGCCAGCCTGATCGCGGCGTTGGCGGCGTCCAGCGCCGCCGCGGCATCCGCCTCGCGCGACCGCCCGCTGCGCGTCTCCTCCGCGATGCGCACGCCGATGAGCCGGAGCCCCGCCGAGCGCGCCTTGATGGCGCGGTTCGCACGGACGCGGATGGTCCCGCTGATGCCCTCGCCCACGCGCACCGGCCCGGCCAGCTCGATCGACCCGGCCAGGCCGTCGGTGGCGCCCCGGAGCAGGTCGGCGGCCGTCAGGCGTGCCAGCGGATGGCTGCCCTGCGGGCCAGCCAGGCGATGGCCATCGCGCGCGTCGAACGGCGTGGGTGCGTCGCCGCTGGGGGTCGTCGTGGGCCCGGCGCTCGCCGCGCCCACGTCCTCGAAGGTCCGACCACCGTCGATCGAGCCCAGGAAGCCCCGCTGTTCGCCCATGTCCGCGCGTCCCCCCTTGTGCATGTCACGCGCTGCCGCGTGATCGTGATGCGGTTGCGAGGCCACCCTGCCGTCCGGCACATGCGCCGCGATCCCGCTGGGTGGCAGGATGGCAGATGGCGCCGCGTCCGCGGTGCCTGGACGCACCCGCGAGGTTCACCCCATGGCCAAGACCACCACCACCACGCGCACCGCCTCCCGTGCGGTCGCGCAGTCCCCCAACGGCACGGTGTCGCGCAACGGCCGCCTGTCGCCAGAGCCCCATCTGGGCCAGCATGCGCCCGAGATCCAGCGCTACGGTACGCTCCGACAGATGCCCATCGCCCTCTCGGCGGAGGCGCGCGGCGAGAGCGCCCAGGTGCTCAACGAGATCCTGGCCGACACCACCATCCTGTACGCGCTGTACAAGAAGCACCACTGGCTGGTCTCCGGTCCCACCTTCTATCAGCTGCACCTCCTGTTCGACAAGCATGCCGGGGAGCAGCTGGAGCTGGTGGACGAGCTGGCCGAGCGGGTCCAGATGCTGGGCGGGATCGCCGTGGGCGACCCACGACAGGCCGCCGAGCTGACCACCATCCCGCGCCCGCCCGACGGCGCCGAGCCCGTCCCCGTGATGATCGACCGCCTCCTCGAGGCGCACGAGATCATCATCGAGAAGGTCCGTGCGGGCATCAAGGCCACCGAGGAGAGCGAGGACTGGGGCACCAACGACCTGCTCATGGGCGACGTGCTGCGTCGCCACGAGCTCCAGGTGTGGTTCCTGTCCGAGCACGTCGTGGACGTGCCATTGGTGGACGCCGTCTCGACCGTCGCGCTCCGGAGCTGACCGACCGGCCGGCGTCCGACCTGGCGCCGGCCGCTCAGCTGGGTGGGGCCCTCGGCCCCACCGACCGGGTCGCCGCAGACGCAGAAGCGCCCGGACGAACCTCGACGACCCCGCTTCCGCTGTCGCTGGAATGACTTCCTGCGCCACCGATCTCGCGGTCTCCGCGGCCCCTCCGGGCAGGGATGACGATACGCGCCGGCAGCCCGGAACGGAAGCGGATCCGTCCACGGAAGCGGGTGCCCGACGGCACATCCATCCACGATCTCGCGGGATCCATCCACGATCGTGGATGGATCGTGTCACGACTACGATGGGTCGCGGTGAGCAGCCATCGAGCGCCTGACGACGGGGACGTGCAACGATCCGGCGACCGGGACGTCGCACCAACCGTGAGCAGCGACACCTGGGTCGCGGAGGTCGACCCCCGAAGCCCCGTCATGGCCGGCCCACGCCCCGGGCCGGTCGGTGTGGGGCGCGCCTCGGATGACGCCGGCCCCCTGGTGATGGAGGCGTACGACGCCTTCCAGCGGGACATCCATGCGTTCCTGCGCGGCGCCACGCGGGATGCCGAGACCGCCGAGGACCTCACCCAGGAGACGTTCCTGCGGCTGCTCCGCGAGGTGCGGGCCGGCCGGACACCGGACAACGTGCGGGCATGGCTCTATGCCGTCGCGGCGAACCTGGTCACGAGCCGCGGGAGGCGCCTCGTGGTGGCGGAGCGCTTCAAGGCGGTGCTCGCCGACCGCGGCGTTGGCGAGGACCCGGCGCACGACCTGGTGCGCGCCGAGCGTCGTGCGCTCGTCCAGCGCGGCCTGAGCCGACTGCCGGTGGATGACCGGACCGCGCTGCTGCTGTCCACGCACGGCTTCTCGGGTCGCGAGATCGCGCACATCCTCGGTCGCACGGAGGGGGCCACGCGCAGCCTCCTGACGCGCGCCCGCATCCGTCTCCGCGAGCGGCTCTCGGAGCTGGACCCTGACGCGGGGCTCGAACCATGAACGAGCACGAGCGCAGCATCGCGCTGGCCGCGGCCAGCATCGACTTCCCGCTCTCCACGCAGGAGTCGGCGACCCTGGAACGGCACCTGGTCGCCTGTCCCTCCTGCGCGCTGACCGTCCGACGCCTGCGCGACGACGCCACGGGACTGGCCGCGACGCAGCGCGTGCCGGCGCCTCCCGACGTCCGCGAGGCGCTCGTCCGTGCCGTCGCCGGGGAGCGAGCGGCACCGTCGCGCCCGACGGGCATGCGCTGGTCGCTCGCCGCCGCGCTGCTGGCGCTGGTCGCGGTGGGTGGCACGTTCGTGGCGGGCGCCGTCATCGACCGCCTGCGGCAGCCCGGCCCGGCACCCACCGACCCGGCGCTCGTGGTCCGGCCCACGCAGGCGCCCCAGCCGACCGCGGCCGCCATCCCCGATGGGATCGCGTGGCACGACCTGGGCATCATCGGGTCGGAGTTCGACGGACGGACGGTCCAGCTCGTGCTCCCAGCGCCGGACGGCGGCCTCGTGGCCATCGGGCGTGACCAGGCATCCACGCTCCCCATGGTCTGGACCAGCGACGATGGCGTCGACTGGACGGTCACCCAGCAGCCGGACGACGTGTTCGGCGGCCGGGTGCCGACGGGGGGCGTGCTCCACGATGGCGCCCTGTGGGCCGTGGGCTGGCAGATCGCCGCGCAGGGCCCCCAACGGGCCGTCTGGACGTCCCCCGACGGCGTCACGTGGCACGTGGCCGGCGGCAGCGGCGGTCTCCTGGGCACCGAGGCGAGCGACCTGGACATCGCGGCGGGCGCTGCGGGAATCCTGGTCTGGGCGCCGGACGGACGAGCCTGGACGTCGTCGGACGGCAGCGCCTGGGTCCGCTCGGACGCCGGCGCGGAGGGCGTCACGGACGCGGCGGTGGACGATGCCTACCGGCTCGTGGGGCTCGACGGGGGACGGGCGTTCCTCGTCACGTCCGATGACGGACGCTCATGGTCGACACCGACCCGCCTGGCGGCCGCGACCGCCACCCGCGTGGGCGCCGAGCGTGCCGGCGACGCGGTGCTGGCGTGGGTCGGCGACCGGCCGTATCGCCTGACGGCGACGGGCTGGCGCGCGGTCGCCGATGGCCCGGACGTGCCCACCGGGGACGTGGTCGGGGGACGCGACGCGTTCGCGTCGGTCGGTTCGCCGACCACGGCCGGCGTCCAGCACGCCTGGGTCGGCGACGGCCAGAAGGCCTGGGCGGAGCATGCGAGCGAGCCCGCCGCGAAGGGCGCGCGCACGCTGGTCGCGGTCGCCCCGCTCGAGGACGGCTGGTACGTGCTCACCCGCCAGGGAGCACCTATCGGGGCTGGCTCCTGGGGCGCTAGCCGTCCAGCATGGCCCTCGCGGCGAGCCCGATGGGCAGCGACCCCGATGCCGCGATCCCGTCATGGAACTCGCGCAGCACCGCCGCGTCCAGGTCCGCGACCGGCACGTCGCCCAGGCCGCGAGCCGCCAGCCACCGGGCTCGGATGTCCAGGATGCCCAGGCAGCCGGTGAGGTAGGACGAGGCCTGGGTGGGCCACGCGCAATAGCGGCCCACCTCCGCCCGGGCGGTCGGCTCCGACATGGCCAGTCGGCTGGTCATCAGTCCCACCGCCTCGTCGACGGTCATCTCGCCCAGGTGGAGGCTGGTGTCGATGACGATGCGCAGCGCCCGGAAGATGCTCGACTCCAGCTGGTTGAGCTGGACCATCGGGTCGTCGAAGAAGCCGCGCTCGCGCATCAGCCGCTCGGCGTACAGCGCCCAGCCCTCGTTGAAGTAGGGCGTCGAGAGCACCTTGCGCAGCTTGCTGGCGTGGAGCCGGCGCATGACCAGGTGCCAGTGGTGGCCGGGGTACGCCTCATGGACCGAGACGGCCGGGATGGACGCGTGGCTGTTGCTCGACAGCCGCTTGGCGACGTCCTGGGCCGACGTGCCGTCCGGGGCGAAGGGCACGAAGAAGTGGCCGGTCACCGAGTCGCTGAAGGATGGTGGCGCCATGTAGCTGGCGACCCCCAGCACCGGTCGCTGGAACAGCGGCGAGGGCTCGACGAGGCACCGCTCGCCGGCGGGCAGGGTGACCAGCCTCTCCTGCACCAGGAAGTCGCGGGCGCGCGCGGTCCACACCTCGTACGACTCGCGCATCGCCTCCTCGGTCAGGGGGTGGTCGGCCATGGAGCCCTCGATGACCGCGTGCCAGTCGGGGGTGCCGCCGATGCGCATGGCGAGCGCGGACATCTCGGCATCGAGCCGGTCGAACTCGGCCTGGCCACGCTCACGCAGGGTCCGGGCATCCATGCCCAGGGCCTCTCGCTCCAGCAGGATCCGGCTGTAGCGCTCCTCGCCGAACACCCAGGTGCCGTGGGCGGCGTTGCGGAACCCCTCCAGGAAGCGCGCCCAGTCGTCGAACGCGTCCGCGGCCCGCAGCCCGGCGGACCGCAGCCGCTCGGCGAGCTCCACGTCACGGACCTCGCCCGGCAGGTAGTCCCGGAGATAGCGGGCGGCGGCCGTGGCGGACCCCATGCCCCGCTCCACCAGGATGGGGTGCGCCAGCGCCGGGTCCAGGTTCTGCCGCCCGCTCGCGAACACGCCAGGCACCTGGGCGAGCCGGGTGACCGCGGCATCCACCAGGTCCTGGTCGGGTCGCAGCCGATGCAGGAACAGCAGGAAGATCCCGTTGATGGCCGGCCCCGAGTACGTCAGCGGGTCGCGCTGCCAGCCGCGCCGCTCCGGCCATCACCTTGAGCCGGCGCGGGCGACGCGATGGCGAGGTCGCGGTCGATGCGCTCGTCGGCGGTCAGCCTCGTCGCCGATGGCCGAGAACCTGTCGAGGAAGTCGCGCGCGTCGCGCTCCCGCTCCGCGAACCCCTCCGCGGAGACGTCGTCCATGCCCGCGTCGTAGTCCGTCAGGCCAGGCGCGGATGCCGTCACCGGCGAGAGCTCGAACTCCTCCTCCAGCAGCTCGTCGACGAAGGGCGGCGAGGTCGGTCACGGGCGTGGTCTCCTCATGGGTCGTACTGGCATGCGTCATGCGGCCCGCCGATGCGTATCCCGGCAGCGGGGCGCGATGGGGCATCGATCGCACTCAGGCCTCGAGCGTGGCAGGTCGGCGGCCATGGGTGATGAGGCCGACGTGGGCGGGGTACATCTCGTCGGCCTCCAGCATCTCCAGGAACATCTCGTGGGCGTCGTCCGCGGTCGTCTTGGGCGGCACCAGGCCAATCCGCAGCGCCACCCGCTCGATGTGGCGGTCGACCGGCATGAGCGGCAGCCCGAAGCTGAACAGCAGCACCACCGACGCCGTCTTGCGCCGACGCCGGGGATGGATGTCAGCCAGTCGCGTGCCTCGCGGGCCGGCAGGTCGCCGAGACTCGAGCGAGTGGTCGCCGCGCTCCTCGCGGATCCGCCACCAGTGCGGCCCGGTCGGGGCGCCTTCTGGGGGCCCAGGCCACCCGGTCGGATGACGTCGACGAGCTCGTCGGTCGATGCGTCCTCCACGGCCTGCCAGTCGGGCGTGCCGGTGTCCTACCAGCCCCATCCCGCCCCAGCCGGATCGGGTGGTGACCAGACGCCGACGGATGCGCCATGAGGCCGGCGAGGCTGTCGAGATAGCGCGCCCGCAGCTGGTCGAAGGCGTGCTCGGCGTTCACGTCGGCCGTGTTCTGGGTGAGATCGTCAGGACCAGCTCGCTCATGGGGTCGTGGACGCGTGCCGCAGGGTTGTGGTGCGCGTCTAGCTGCTCGAGCGCACCAGGCCACGAGCGGGGCGAGTCCGGGCGAGCCGCTTGGCCCACGCCGTGGCCAGGTCGGAAGCGGCGCGCTTCCGGCGTGGGCTTCCGCGCGGCGGGACAGGTCGTGGGCATCGATGTCAAATGATGGCATGGATGCGGCGCAATGACGAGGATGCCGACCCGAGGCGACGGTCAGGGAGCGCCGGACCGCTCCGCGGAGGTGTCGCACGCGGCGCAGGAGCTCAACCCGCGGCCGACCCACGCTGCAGGCCGCCCAGCCATTTGAGTCGGGGCGATGCGAAAGACGCGCCGACGTCAACGATGAGGTGGCATCGCGCGTCTCGGCCATTGGGAACAGATCGCTCCACCACGCCGCTATGCTCCGAGCGCGACCACCCAGGTCGCGTCGATGCCAGCGGAACGCGACATGCAGCAGGATCTCGTGGAGCAGGCGCGGCGAGGCGATCATGACGCCTTCGCCGTGCTGGCCGATGCCGCGATCGGTCGACTGGATGCCGCTGCGCGTCTCATCCTGCGCGATCCCGACCGTGCCCGGGACGCCGTCAGAACGCTCGTCCGGTGCTGGTAGCGGGACCTGCCGACCCTGCGGGACATCGACCAGTTCGACGCCTGGCTCAACCGGCTGTTCCTCAACGCATGCAAGGACCAGCTGCGACACGCCAAGCGGCGGAGCGTCGAGGTCACGCTGCCCGAGACGCCACGCGGTGTCGGGGACCGAGTCGGCGCTCGCCGACCGGGACCAGATCGACGCATCCGCCGGCTCGACCCCGACCAGCGCGTCGTCATCGTGCTCCACCAACACCTGGACCTGCCGCTGCAGGACGCCGCGGCGGCGATGGGCATCCGCTGGGGACCGCGAAGTCGCGGCTCCACCGCGCCACGCAGGCGCTGCGGGCCGCCCTCGACGCCGACGCGCGGGCCGGGCCGCACGCTCGGAGGACAGTTCGCATGAACGAGCGCGACCGACTCGACCGGATGCTCGCCGCCTGGCCCGACGACTCGTGGTCCCCGCCGCCCCCGCCTATCTGGGCGAGGTGCAGCGCGGGCCGGCGAACCCGGCAGCGGCCGGCCTGGGCCAGCCTCGAAGGTGGCTCCCCATGGAACTGACCCTTCGGCGCCCGGCGCTCGCAATGCCCTGCGGGCTGCTCGCGATCGTGCTGGCGCTGCTGCTCCTGCTCATCGCGGCGATGAGCGTGCCACTGCTGTTCGGCACCCGGTCCCTGCCCGCGGTGGCGCTGCGAGTTCCGCAACGGCCTCATCGCGTGGGCCAAGGACGGCGACCTCTGGGTCGTCGACCCGGATGGCAGCGAGCCACGTGTGCTGATCCGGAGGCCCTGGGATGTGGACGGTCCCGACTGGTCGCCCGACGGCACGAGGATCGTATTCGGACGTCCACGGTGGGACTCGGCCAGGCGATCGCGGTGGCGGATGCCGATGGCACCGATGTCCACGACGTCGGCCCAGACCCGCTGGTGGGGCTCAGCACGGCCTGGTGGTCACCGGACGGCGCGACCATCGCCATCGTGTCGAAGGTCGGCCAGACGCCGTCCGTCTCGCTCGTCTCAGCTGACGGCGGGCCGCTGCGGACGTTCGAGCTGGGCCATCCGGTGAGCGCAGTCGCGTGGTACCCGGACGGTCAGTCGTTGCTGGTCCGGATGGGCGCACCTGATGGGACGGCCTGTTCCCCGTGTCGCTCCCGGACGGCGTGGTCGGCGAAGACGTGCGATCTCCGACACGACCTCGGCGTTCTATGCCGGTATTCGCGGGAACAGCGACCTCATGGAGCCCACGTTCTCGTCCGGATGGGTCGCAGATGGCCTACGTCCAAGGCCAAGCGCCGAAGGACAGGGCGTCGGGCATTCCGGAGGCCCCGACACCCGCAACCGTGATGAACGCGGATGGCTCGGATGACCGCGTCGTCGAGTTCTCGCCGACCTCTGATTACGAGGATGGCGCCTGGTTCTCGCCGGACGGCGCGCGTCTATCGATGGTCATCGTGAAGGGCGACACGCGCAGATGGCAATCGCTGACCCTTGATGGCTCGCGACCGCCGGTCTCGACGAAGCCGGAGGAGGACCCCAACGCGATGCCCGGCCATCTGGTCGCCGGACAGCAGGCGCTCATCCTTGCAATTGCGGGTCGCGGACAGGGTAGGCTATCTCATCGGCCGGACACGGGCGACAAGACCACCCAGCCGTGGCTGGCCAACTGGGCCGACTGGCGGCCCACATCCCAATCGTGCCCTGAGCACCAGCAGCGGGCGGCCGGAGCACTCCCCGCCGCCCGCTGACTCACGCCGTCGAGGGTCGGCGGATCCCCGCTGACCGATCGCCAGGGCGCGGGCGTCAGCCTCGCCCTGTTCGTGCACCACCTCCGACGCGAGGCCGCAGAAGCGGGTCACGGTGAGCAGCAGGCGGGTCGGCGCCTCGCTCGGGTCGTAGGCGACCTCGAAGTCATCGCGCACGTACAGGGCCGGCTGGGCGACGCCATCGACGAGGGCACCACCTTGACCGTGAGTGCCCACTCGCCGAGCCGGGAAGTCGCGGCGCCGTCGCCGCGGGTCATCTGGGCATGGGTGGCGACCGCGTGGGCGGGCCCAGGGCCCCAGGTCCGTCATCGCGTGCCATCCACCAGTCCGGCGATCTCGGCCGTCGGGTCCGGGGTGCCCCAGCACGGCGACTCGAGGCCAGCGTCGTCGGGGCGGCATCGACCCGCACGGACGCCCGCAGCTCGGGTGGCGCGGCCAGGGTCACGCCGGCGTCGCTGAGCAGGAGTGCCGAGGTCGAGCGTGTCCACGATGCCGCCCGCACCAGGTGGATGCCCGTGTCGAGCGAGTCAGCGAGAACGCGGCCGCCGACGCGAAGGTGGCTGGACCCGATGGGTTGACCCTGGCGCGGAGGATGGCCTCGGCCGGGGACGGCGAGGCGTCGGACGAGGGCGCGGCAGGTGGCGATGCACCCAGGGCCACGATGCCTCCCAGGACCAGCGCCACCGCCCGACGCCGCATCAGGCACCGCCGTCGGACGCAGACTCCAGATGCGCGCCAGTCGCTCGGCGGCTCGCTCGACGGGCGCCGGGCCGGCGGCCATCGCCTCCTCCACGGTCGTGGGACCCTCCACCACCGGCATGCTCGCCGCGCCGACCTCCAGGAGGGCGGCGGTCCCCTCCGGCGTGACCGAGCCACCGACGCACACGCACGCCACGCCTGCCCCCTGGGCCCGTCGTGCGACCCCCAGCGCGGTCTTGCCGAACGCGGTCTGCGCGTCCACGCGTCCCTCGCCGGTCAGCACCAGGTCCGACTCGGCCAGACGCCCGTCGAAGTCGGTCAGCTCCATGATCACGTCGACGCCGGGGCGGATCTCGAAGGATGCGAACCGGTCGGCGATGGCCAGCAGCGCCGCCGTGGTGCCGCCCGCCGCGCCGGCACCCGGCACATCGCGCACCGGCCGCCCGACCGTCGCCTCCAGCACGTCGGCGTAGTGTGCGAGCGCCGCGTCGAGGCGTGCCGCGCCGGCCTCGTCGAGCCCCTTCTGGGGGCCGTAGACCGCTGCGGCGCCGAGCTCGCCCAAGAGCGGGTTCGAGACATCGGACGCCACGGTCAGGTGGACCTCGGCGAGGATGGGCGAGAGGTCCGACAGGTCGATGGTCGCGAGGTCGGCGAGCGCCGCACCGCCCATGGGCAGCTCATCGCCGGCGGCGTCGAGCAGGCGGGCACCCAGCGCGACCAGCAGCCCGGAGCCGCCGTCGGTCGTCGCCGAGCCACCCAACCCCAGCACGACCTCGGTGCAGCCGAGCCCGATCGCGGCGGCCAGCACCTGGCCGGTCCCGAACGTGGTGGCGACATCGGCATCGCGCTCGTCGCGGGCCACGAGCGACAGCCCCGACGCGGCCGCCAGCTCCACCACGGCCCGTGGCCCCTGGCGCAGGAATCGCGCATCGATGGGTCGCATGAGCGGGTCCCGTGCCGCCGCGGGGAGCGAGGCCCAACCACCGGCTGCGGCCACCGCATCGAGGGTGCCCTCGCCCCCGTCCGCCAGGGGCGCCAGCGAGACCTCGTCGGCCGGCCGGCCGCGCGACCAGCCATCGGCGAGCGCCCGGGCCACCACGACGGAGGTCATGGACCCCTTGTAGGAGTCGGGTGCCACGAGGACGCGGGTCACTGGTCGGTCACGCCGCGCCTCTCGCGGTACTCCGGGATGCGCACCATGGGTGGCCGCTCCGCGTCCGCCAGCTCGATGACCTCCAGCGACAGCTCGTTGGGCCCGGAGCGGGGCAGCTTCATGGTCGAGCCGAGCTCCGCGAACAGCCGGGCGCGTCGCCGCTCCTCGAGGCGCTTCATGACCGCCTGGAGGATGACGAAGCTCATGCGGGACAGCCCCTCCAGCTCCTGGTTCCGATGGATCCGGATGTCCAGGTCCACCTGGCCCAGGCCGTTGAGGCCGAGCCGGTCCACGAGGTCGATGAGATGGCCGATCTCCACGGCATAGCCCGTGAAGAACGGGATCCGCTCGAGGTGCTCGCGCCGGCCCGCGTACTCCCCCGACAGCGGCTGGATGTAGCCCGACAGCTCCGGGAAGAACAGGTTGATGAGGGGTCGCGCCACGAGCTCCGTGACACGCCCGCCACCGCCCTCCTTGAGCTGCCCGCCCTCCACGATGGGTCGCTGGTAGAACGCCTTGACATAGCCGATCCGGGGCTCCACCAGGAGTGGCCCGACGGTGCCGTAGAGGAAGCGCGGGTGCCAGTCGCGGATGTCCGTGTCCGACCACACCACCAGGTCCCCGGTGGTCTCGTACAGCGACTTCCAGAGCGCCTCGCCCTTGCCTCGGTAGGAGCCGTAGCGCGACAGGACGTCGGCATGCCGCACCACCCGCGCGCCCTCGGCCTCGGCCAGCTCCCGGGTGTCGTCCTCGGAGTCGGAGTCGATGACCAGCAGCTCGTCGAGGAAGGGGACCTTCTCCATCAGCTCGGTCCGCGCGAGGCGCACGATCTGGCCGACCGTCTCGGCCTCGTTGAGCGTCGGCAGGACCGCCGAGATGGTGACGCCCTGCTGCTCCTTGAGCGCCATCAGGCGCCGCAGGTCACCGAACTCCTGGTGATGGAAGCTCGACTCCGCGAACCAGCGGTCGACCCGCGCGGGCACGCTCCGGCCGGTGGACGCGGCACGCTCCGCCGCCTCCATCGTCTCGGCCTGCGCGGCGCGCTGCTCGAAGGTCTGGCTGTTGGGCACCTCGCGGGTGCGCACCACGATGACGGTCGGCCCGGCACCGCCCTGCGCGACCGTGTCGGGCAGCTGGCCGAAGGGGGAGCCGTCCATGCCCGCCGGGGCGCTGGCGCCCATCACCACGAGCTCCGAGCCCGCCGCCTCGGCGAGGAGCGCCGCGCCGACGTCCGTGCCCTCGACGATGCGTGCCTGGGGACCGTCGCCGCCCTGCTGGCGGACCAGCATCGCGAGCGCCCGCTCGGTCTGCGCGCGAAGCAGCGGGTCGAGGTCCGGCGCCACGACGTGGATCGCGTCCACCTCCGCGCCGAAGCTGCGGCCCAGCGCCGACGCGAAGCGCAGCGCGAGGTCCGCATGCGGCCCGCCGCGCACCGGCACCACGATCCGACGCACCTCGGCGATGCCGCGCTGCTTGACCACCGCGATGTCGCAGGGGGCGTCCCGCAGGACCTCGTCGATGGTCGGGCTGAACACCTCGCCCTCGTCCTGGCGGCCCGCCGGCCGGCCGCCCCAGCCGAAGATCACGAGGTCCGCCTCGTCCTCGGCGGCCAGCTCCACGATGCCCTCGGGGGCGCGTCGCCCGATTCGCACCACGGTCCGCAGGTCCACGCCGTCGGGGGTGAACTCGAGCACCCGCTGGAGGAGGCGGCGCGCCTGGCGCGCCCGCGTGGCGCCCTCGGACAGCGGCATCCCCTCCGGGACCTCCACGATCGAGAGCGCCGTGAGCGTTCCACCGGGCGCCACGAGCGCCGCGCCGATGCGCACCAGGTCCGCGGCGGTCCGGGGGTTGGCGAGCGGGATGACGATCCGCTGCGGGAGGCTGCCACGCGGGTTCACGAGGCCGTCTCCCGCCAGTGCCGGACCAGTCGTGGCTTGGCCAGCTCGAAGGCGCGTGCCTGGCGCTCCACGACCGACTCGGCCTGCTGGGTGGTCATGTCCCAGGTCTCGATGACCAGGCCCGCGACCCGTCCGAAGTAGAGCGGCACGAGGGCGGGCACGAGCGTCCCGATGGGCACGCCCCGATGCGCCGCGACGGCGACGTCAGCCACGACGTTGGCCCACAGCTCGTCGGGGAACGCGAACGTGGCATCCTCGATGGCGGTCGGGGCGTCGGCGCGGGACAGGGCGTCCAGCTCGCGCGACGCGTCCGCGACGACCTGCTCGAGCGACTCCCGGGTGCGCGGCGCGAGCATCGTCGCCCACGCCTCCCCGGAGGTCGTCCGCCCACGCACCAGCTCGTCGAGCAGGCGGACCACGTTGATGTCCAGCGGCGGCGGGTCCGCGAATCGCTCGAAGCCATAGGCCGGCACATCGTGGGAGCCGCGCACGTCCAGCCAGTCGGTCGCGTGGGCGTCGGTCAGGCGCAGCAGCGTGCCCACCACCTGGCTGAACATCGGCCCCAGGTCGGAGCCCGGGTCCTTGGGGTCGTGGACCTTGGCGCCGAGGCGCGCCTGGCACACCGCGAAGCCGCCCGTGATGGCGGTCGTGGTCATCCAGATGTCGACCCCGAACTTGCTGACATCGGGCGTCCAGTCGGCCTGCGCGAGGTAGTGGCGCACCAGGTCGCCACTGACCCCGAAGTCGCCCCCGATGGGCTGGCGGATGCGCAGCCCGTAGAGCGACCTGGTGAACGGGTAGGTGACCGTGTTGGTGATGGTGCCGTCCCACTTGTAGCGCGAGTAGAGCGGCGCCACGAAGTCGAAGCCGCCCTTGACGATGGGCCCGGCCAGCAGCTCGATCCATTCCGGGACGATGGAGCGCAGGTCCGAGTCCACGACCACGAGCGCCTGGACCCCGAGCGCATCCGCGATCTGGAAGATGGTCCGCAGCGCGGCGCCCTTGCCGCCCACGCCATCCACCTCGGGATACGTGAGGCTGATCCGCTGGAGCTTGTTGCGGGGACGCACGAGGAGGATGCGCTCGACATAGTCGGGCGGCTCCGTCTCCACGACCACCCGTTGGGTCCCGTCGGGGGAGCCGGCATCCGCGTTGACGAGCACGGGGCGCAGGTCCGGGAAGTACTGGACGAGGCCCGCCTGCGCGGCCCGAGCCACGTGCCCGATGGTGGCGGCGTTCCGGAAGCTGGGGATGCCCACCATGATGTCCGCGGAGCCGACGCGGTCGACGGCCTCCTGGAGCGCCTTCGGCAGGCTGGACGTCCCGCGGGCCACGCCGCCCGTTCGCTGTTCGGCCATGACCCCACCATACCGGACGTCGCGCGTCGGGCGCCTTGCGGGGACCTTGCAGCGCGCGGCGCGGGTCACCCCCGGCGGCCAGATCCAGGCCGATGGCCAGGGCGGCCCTCGCCTGCGCGCCCGCCATCCGCGACGTCGTCCTAGCGCCGGCTCGCCAGCTTGGTCACCTCGCGCCACTCGGGGGTACGGTCGCCCGGCACGTAGCGGCCGTTGGCGGCCTTGAGCATGCCGCCCCGGAGGCCGGAGGCCTGCCACGTGGCGACCCACGGGTCGATGGGCGGTCGGCACAGGACGGAGACCCGCACCAGCGGACCCTGCGCCAGGACGCTCTCCAGCAGCCTGCGACGCTCGAGCAGGGGCACCTCCAGCAGCGACTGGCCATCGAGACGCAGCAGGTCGACGGCCACGAACGCCTCCGCCCCGTCGGCGGGACCATCGGCGCGACGGCTCACCGTCACGCCGGGCTCGCCTCCCGCGGAGCCCAGCAGGACGCTGGCGAGCGGTCGATGCGCCTCCGGCACGATCGCGGTCCCCACGCCGTCCCGGGTCGCCTCGCCGGTGAGCACGCCGTCCAGGACCGCGTCCTGCGCGAGGGTGGCTGCCCCCACGGCGGTCGCGACGTCCGCGTCCACGGGCGCCAGGTCGATGCCGAACCGGTCGATGAGCCGCACGCGTGGCGGGTCGCCGGTAGGTCGGTCGACGTGGGCCAGCACCCGCTCGCCCGTCCACAGGGGCTCCACGATGGGGTCGGCGATGCGCACCGGGACGCGCGTCACGAGCGGCAGCTGCGGCCGCCACTCGAGTGGGTCGTCGGGGATCGCCTGGGCGGCCATCAGGGCAGCAGCTCGAACGCGCCGATGTGGCGTGGTCGCACGATCGAGAAGTCCCGACGATCGAGGGTGTAGATGCGCGTCGCCCTGAGACGCTCGGCGACGGCGACCACCGATGCGTCGACGAGGTCGATCCGGCTGTCGCGATAGGCGTCGAGGATCTCCGCGGTCCGCTCCAGGTCCTCGTCGGTGAGGCACTCCGTGCGCCACGCGCTGGACGTGATGCCACGGATCAGCATGGCCACCCGGTCGGACGTCCAGGACGCGCTCGCACGGAGGCCGGACTCCGTGACCACGGATTGCGGCACATAGACCGCAGACCGCTCGCGACTGAGCGTGCGGACGGTCGCCTCGTGCCAGCGGTCCCCACGGTTGTACATCGCGATGACCGCGCTCGTGTCAACCACCACCGGCACGGTGGTCTCCCTGCGCCGGTGGCGATCCGGCGGTTCGCTCCCCCTCCTCGTGGCTGGGCAGCCACGCCGCGAGGAAGTCCTCGACATCCTCGCCCTGGACGGACGGGTCATCGACCATGCCCACGAACGAGGGCAGGGGGGTAGGCGCGCCGGCGTCCTGCCGCTCGCGCTCGGTGAGGTACAGCTCCATGGCATCCCGGATCAGGCGGCCCGTCGACAGGCCGTCCCGACGTGCGTAGGACTCGAGCTCCGCATAGGCGGCTTCGTCGAGCATCACCGTGGTGCGCTTCATGGGCACAGCATAGCCATATATGGCGGTCAGGCCAACGGTCGGCGCTGCTCCCACGCCCAGGCGGAGCCGATCATCTCGGGCAGGTGACTGCGTCGGGGGGTCCAGCCCAGCACCTCCCGCGCCTTGTCGATGGCGGCCACGAGCACGGGCGGGTCGCCGGCCCGGCGGGGGCCGATGGTCACCGGGATGGGGCTGCCGACGACGTGGTCGGCCGCAGCCAGCACCTCGCGGACCGAGAACCCGCCGCCCGAGCCCAGGTTGAGCAGCTCGGCCGCGCCCGACGGCGCCGAGCCGGTCCACTCCAGCGCCAGCAGGTGCGCGTCGGCGAGGTCGAGCACGTGGATGTAGTCGCGGATGGGCGTGCCGTCCGGGGTGGGGTAGTCGTCCCCGAACAGGGTCGCCGCCTGGCCGGCGCGGGCGGCCTTGAGCAGGTTGGGGATGAGATGGGTCTCCGGGTCGTGGTCCTCGCCGTGACGGTCGCTGGCGCCGGCCACGTTGAAGTAGCGCAGCGCCATGGACCGCAGGCCATGGATCCCGTACCAGCGCATCGCCCCCTCGAACGCCAGCTTGGTGGCGCCATACGTGTTGACCGGGCGCGTGGGGTCGGACTCCAGCAGCGGCACGCGCTCGGGCTCGCCATAGGTCGCAGCGGTGGACGAGAACACGATCCGGTCCACGCCCGCGGCGAGCATGGCGTCGAGCAGCCGGATTCCGCCCATGACGTTCTCGTGGTAGTACAGCGCCGGGTCGCTCATGGACTGGCCGACCAGGGAGCGCGCGCCGCAGTGGAGCACGGCCTCGACCGATCGCTCCGCCAGCACCCGCTCCATGAGCCCCTGGTCGCCGAGGCTCCCCTCCACGAACGTGGCCCGGGCCTCCGCGGCGTACGCATGCCCCGTCGCGAGGCTGTCCAGGATGGTGACCTCGTGACCCGCGTCCACCAGCCGCTCGACAGTGACGGCGCCGACATAGCCGGCACCGCCGGTGACCAGGATGCGCATCTCGTCAGCGCCCCCGGATCCGGTCGAGCCAGGAGCGTCCGGGCGTCTGGGTCGCGACCGACGACTCGCGGGCGCCCGGTGCGGCCAGGGCGGGTTCGGGCGGCATGGGCGCCGCCGGCGCGGGTGCCGGGTCCTCGCCCGGCAGCTCCTCGCCGCGATACGTGAGCACCTCCGCCATCCGGGCGGTCATCCGACGGGCCATGTCGTTCTCCGGGTCGATGTCGAGCGCGCGCGCCGCCAGGCGATACGCCTCGTGGTCCTCGCCGCGGGCGAGCGCGCAGCGCGCCATGCCCACGACCGCGATGGCGTTGCGGGGGTCCTGCTCCGCGACGCGCCGGTAGATCGCATCCGCCTGGTCCACCAGGTCCACCGTGAGCAGCCGGTCGGCCTGGAGCAGCATCTCGATCACCCGTCGAGGCTACAGGAACCCGGAGGGGGTGGCGTCGGTCGCCTGCCCATCCGTGGCCGGTCGCATGGCATCCGAGGCCGCCAGCCAGCGTCGCACGTCGGCGAGGAGCACCTCGCGCCGGTTCCGACGCGGGTCGTTGACCACCGACGCCAGGAGCCGCTGCAGGTAGGTCCCGACCCAGGGGCCCGGCGGCAGGGCGGCCTCGCGCAGGAGGTCGGTGCCATCGACCGCCAGCTCCGCGAGCGAGAGCGGCGGCCGGGCCTGCCGCTGGGCGTCGACGCGGGCGCGCAGCGTCGCCAGGTCCGGGCCAGGGACGATGCCGCTGCCGATGTCGTCCGCCACCCGCAGCAGCAGCAGGTCGTCGACCAGGTCGAGGCCGACGCGGCGCAGGAAGCGGCGGACCGCGGCATCGGTCCACGCGGGCCGGAACTGGAACATGTGCTCGTGGATGAGGCGCGCCACGCGGTCCACGAGGGTCGCGGGCATGCGCAGGCGGACCAGCGCCTCGCGCGCCATCAGCGCGCCCACCTCGGGGTGGCCGATGAAGTGACCATCGGCAGCGGTGGCCGGCTTGCCGATGTCGTGGAGCAGCCCAGCCATCACGAGCGGCGGGCTCGTGCCCTCGAGGCTGGCCGCGGCGTCCATGGCGCGCATGCTGTGGTCGAACAGGTCGTCGCCCGGGATCTTGGCCTGCGGCACCCCATGCTGCCCGGTGACCTCCGGCAGGATGGGCGCCAGGGCGCCCATGGCGTCCAGGTGGCGGATCGCCACGGAGGGCTGGGGCGCGTCGAGCATCCGGCGCAGCTCCTCGCCCACCCGCTCCGCGGAGAGCCATCGGACGTCCCCGCCACGCCGACCCATGGCGGCGAGCGTGCCCGCCTCGATCGCGAAGCCCAGGGTCGCCGCGAGACGCACGCCCCGCATAAGTCGCAATGCGTCCTCCTGGAACCGGAGGTCCGGGTCGCCCACCGCGCGCAGCAGTCGGGCGTCGAGGTCCGGGAGGCCGTGGGTGGGGTCGATGAGGCGCGGCTCGGCGACGCCGGGCGCGGCCGCCCCGGTCCCGGCCGTGCCCCAGGCCAGCGCGTTGATGGTGAAGTCGCGACGCGCCAGGTCCTCCTCGACCGTGGTCGTGAAGGTGACGCTGTCGGGCCGTCGGTGGTCCGCGTAGGTGTGGTCGCGTCGGAAGGTCGTGACCTGGACGCCCTCGATGTCGACGGTGCCAAAGGCCCCCCGCTGCCGCCCGGACGGGAACAGCTCGAGGACCCGCTCCGGGAGCGCATCGGAGGCGATGTCCTCGTCATGGACCGGCCGGCCCAGCAGCTGGTCCCGCACCCCGCCACCCACGAGGTACGCCGCGTGGCCGCCTTCCCAGAGCCGCGTCAGGACGGTCAGCGCATCGGCCGACGGCCGCACGTCCGGTCGGCCCACGGTCGGGCCGCCCGATGCGTCAGGCGGGGATGCCATCCGGGAGCAGGCTCAATCGGTGGCCAGGAACAGGTAGTCCCGCCAGGCCACGTTCCTCGGATCGGTGAGGTACGGCGTGAACAGCGAGTACACGTCGCAGCGGGGCTCGTGCGGCGGTCGCGCCAGGCGCATGCCGGCCTCGTGGGGCAGCCGTCCGCCCTTGCGGTGGTTGCAGTCCTTGCACGCGGTCACCAGGTTGTCCCACGAGTGGCCGCCACCCCGGTGCCGGGGCAGCACGTGGTCCAGCGTCAGGTCGCCGCTCTGGCGCCCGCAGTACTGGCAGGTGTGCGTGTCACGCGCGAACACCTCGCGCCGGGACAGGCGCACCCGCGGACGGGGCCGTCGGATGCGATGCTGGAGTCGGATGACGCTGGGGGCACGGAACGTGGCGCGGGCCGTGACGATGTCCAGGTGGTCGTACTGGATCACCTCGGCCTTCTGTCCGAAGACGAGGCGGAACGCCCGCCGAACGTCACACACGTTCAGGGGCTCGTAATCCGCGTTGAGCAGCAGAACGACGCTATCCACGAACTCCCTGGTGCCGGTCGGGACTCGACCGTGGCACCGGCCGCATCGTATCGCACGCGTGTTGGTGCGTCGCCTGACGAGGCCCCGACACGCGGATGGGCGGGCCGTCCGTGGGTCCCGTCGGGGGTCACCGCACCAGAGCCATCGCCAGCCGACCGTTCCGCCCGCGAGGGGTGACCTCCGGGGGATCGCGGCAGGACCATGGGCCCGATAGGGTCACGACGTCACCCGCTGCAGGGTGGCCTGATCATTGCCGCGCGTTCAAGCGGCCCTGGAGTACGAGACCGTGGACTGGCACTTCTGCCCGCATTGCGAGACCCAGCTCGATGCCGTGACCTTCATCTGCCCTGCCTGCCGCTGGGACCCGCTGGCGCCGCCCGAGGAGGGTGCGCCCAACGCCGAGCTGTCCCTGACGGAGCGCTACCGCGGGACCCAGTACTCGAGCAGCGTCCCCGCGGCGCCGGTGCTCGCGACCCAGATGCCGGCACACGCCACCAGCCGAATCCGCACGCTCATCATCGTAGGCTTCGTGGCGCTACTGGGTCTGTACGGCTCGATGCTGGTCTACACGGACTTCCAGAACCGCGCGGTCGACCACCCCGCCACGCTGCTCGACCGCTAGTCCGGCCATCGCCGCGGTGCAGCAGATGCGCGGGCGACGGCACCGCGCCGGCGGTTCAGCGACCGGCGCGGGCCACGCTGCCGAAGCTGACCCGGCCGCGGGCCAGCAGCGTGCCGATCCCCTCGGGTCCCAGGGCCTTGCTGTACAGGTAGCCCTGGCCCAGGTCGCAGCCGAGCGAGGAGAGGCGGCGCGCCTGGTCCCGCGTCTCGATGCCCTTGCCCGTCGCGGTCAGGCCACGGACGTGGGCGATGGACAGCAGCGCCTCGGGGATGATGACCTCCTCCGGCGCGCCCGCGGCCAATGCCACGAAGGTCGGATGGAGCTTGACGCCGCTCACGGGAAGGCGGCGCACGTCGTCGAGCGTCGTGCCCGTGCCGAAGTCCTCCAGCACCAGGTCCACGCCCATGTCGCGCAGCTCCACGGCCGCGTCCAGCTGCTGGTGGGCGTCTGGCCCCACCTCCAACGTCAGGGAGAGCGGGGAGACCTCGGCCTCCTCCAGCATCTGCTCGACGCGCTGCGGGAAGCCGGGCGCACCCAGCTGCGCGGGGGACACGTTGACGTGGAGTGACAGCCCCTGCATCCGCGCGAAGCCCAGGTGCCACGTCCGCAGCTGGCGGGCCGCCGTCGCGAGGACGCGCTCGCCGATGGGCACGATGAGCCCCGTCACCTCCGCGAGCGGCAGATAGTCAGCGGGGGGGAGGGTCCCCAGGAGCGGATGGCGCCAGCGGATGAGCGCCTCGACGGCGGCGATGGCGCCGCTCTGCAGGTCGATGATGGGCTGGTACTCGACACCGAACTCGTTTCGGTCGACGGCGCGTTCCAGTTCCTGCTGCAGGTCGAGCGGGTCACGCTGGGTGCGGTCGATGGGCATGGGCGGACCTTACGACCGACCCCAATGGGTCGTTACCCCACCGAACGTACCAGTACCAACGTGCGGCACGGACGCAACGTGCGGGGCCCGTCCTCCCGTTGGCGCGTGCCCACGGCGTGTGCGATGATCGAGCCGTCTGGTTGACCGCGTGCTCCGTGCGGGCGAGGACCCCGCTGCCGAGCACACGGCGAAGGCCGGGCGACACAGCGACCCGAGGTCGTGACCAACGTGACCATCCCGACGAGCTCGATCGACCACGCGGCGGGACCCAGCCTCGCCGCCATCCCAGCCTCGCCCTCGACCATCGGAGCGGGCCGGCGCCGATAGCCCGCACCCAGCGAACCCCACGCATGCTGAGCACGCGACCCGGGCGAGTCCGCCCTGCCCGGTTGACGGACCTCGCCGCCCTTGGTGACCTCTCCCGGTGGTCCCACGCCGCCGGGGATGAGCGCTCGCGCGCCGTCCGGTCCCTGGGGCTGCCGGTCGCGGCCAGCCAGATGAGCGTGTTCAGCCTCTTCCGGATGCCGCTGGGCGCGCTCCAGCCGCACGACCCGTTGTATGTCTACGAGGAGGATGGTCGGCTCGCGGGTCTGGCCCGGGTCGAGACCAACGACCCACGCGACGAGTGGACCATCGTGGAGCTCGACGCGGTCGACCAGGACGCCCGCGACCAGGGGTCGGCGGCCGGGGACGTGCGCTACCGACTGGTCCAGCACCTGCTCCGCGACGGCGGCAAGCGTGGCTGCGCCCGCTTCCACGTGGCGTGCGCGGACGAGGGCGGCAACGTGGAGCTGTTCATGCAACACGGGTTCGCGCGCTATGGCGAGGAGCTCATCCTGCATCGGCCGGGTGGCCAACCATGGCCGCCGGTCCCGGCCGATGCGGAGCTGGCACGCCTGGGCATCCACGCCATGGGGCCGGTCGACGCGCTGGACCTGGGTCGCCTGTACGCGCTGGTGACCCCCACGCCCGTGGCGCGCCTCGAGGACTACCGGCTCGCGGACTGGGAGCGGGGTGCCGACCGCGCGCAGGTCCCCCGCTCGTCGCTGACGCCCATCCTCCGCTTCGCGGACGCCGAGGCGTTCGTCCAGCGCTGCCCGCCCGGCGGACCCTCGGGCGCCTCCGACGAGCTGGTCGCCTTCCTCCAGGTGGGCGTGTCCAAGACGGAGCAGCCACACTATCTGCGGGTCATCAGCCGTCCCGAGCACGACGCGGCATCGCTCATCCGGTTCGGACTCGCGGTCATCGGCGCTCGGAGCGGGGAGGCGACCCGACGACCCAGCGACGACACCCCGCGCCGCGGGGTGATCGCGACGGTCCGGACCTACGAATCACCCTTGGAGCGACGACTCGAGGACCAGGGCTTCCAGCGGGTCGCCCAGGTCTCGCTGCTGATGAAGGAGACGCTCGTCCGCGTTGCCGATCCGGCGTTCCTGCCGGCGACGACGCGATGAGCCACGCGACCATGCAGGGACCGGAAGGAGGACCCGTGGCAGAGCGGGACATGCGGGCGACCACCGATGACATGGAGGCGCTGCTCGCGGCGTTGCCGCCCGAGATCGGGGACGCCATCCGCGCGCTGCCCAACGCCTCGGACGTGATCGAGGTCGTGATGGACCTGGGACGGCGCCCGGAGGCCCGCTATGGGGCGGGTGGCGAATCGGTGCTGCTCGACCGCGAGATCACCGAGGCCGACATCGAGCACGTGGTCGTCCACGTGGGGTCGTTCGGCGAGGACAACCGCGCGGGCATCGAGCGGACGCTGCATCGGATCAGCGCCATCCGCAACCGGAGCGGCAAGGTGGTCGGCCTGACGTGCCGCATCGGGCGAGCCGTGTTCGGGACCATCGAGATCATCGACGACCTGGTCAGCTCCGGGAAGTCGGTGCTCATCATGGGTCGGCCGGGCATCGGCAAGACGACCATGCTCCGCGAGGCCGCACGCGTGCTCGCCGAGGTCCAGGACAAGCGGGTCGTGGTGGTCGACACGAGCAACGAGATCGCGGGCGATGGGGACATCCCCCATCCGGGCATCGGGCGGGCGCGGCGGATGCAGGTGCGCACGCCCGCACATCAGCACGCGGTGATGATCGAGGCGGTCGAGAACCACATGCCCGAGGTCATCGTCATCGACGAGATCGGCACCGAGCTGGAGGCCGCGGCCGCCCGCACCATCGCCGAGCGGGGCGTCCAGCTCATCGGCACGGCGCATGGCAACAGCCTCGACAACCTGATGGTCAACCCCACCCTGTCCGACCTCATCGGCGGCATCCAGTCGGTGACCCTGGGGGACGAGGAGGCACGCCGACGCCGGACCCAGAAGAGCGTGCTGGAGCGCAAGGCGCCGCCCACCTTCGACGTGGTGGTGGAGATCCAGGATCGCGACCGGGTCACGGTGCACGCCGATGTGGCCGAGACGGTCGACGGGCTGCTGCGCGGCGACCCCCTGGCCCCTGAGCTCCGATGGCGCGACGAGGGCGGCGTCCACAAGTCGCAGTCCCGGCCCCGCCCCGGGCCGAGCAGCCAGCTGCCGGGCGAGCGGTTCGGGGGTCTGGTGGGTGCCGGGCAGACCGGCTGGCGCATGGAGCCCGGCTGGCGACCCGACGCCCGCCGTGGCGAGCTCGGCCCTGCCACCCCTGGCGCCGACCGGGGCAGGAGCGGCTATCGACCGGGCGCCTCGGGTGGCTGGCGTGGCGGCGCGCGCGGACGGTCGAGCTCGCGTCCCGGCGGACGCGGCGATGGCCCTGCCCCCTATGGCCCCGCCGGCCCCGGGCCAGCCGCGTCGTACCTGCCGGAGCGAGGCGGGCCCAACGCCGTCGCACCCTTCCAGGCATCGGGCGTCGCCGACCGAGGTCCGCTGGAGCGAGGCACGCCGGCCCCGGAGCCACGCGCCCGTGACGCCCGGGAGTTCGAGCGACAGGCGGAGTGGCGCGCCTCCGCGGCGCGCGCCATCGCGACGATGCACTCCGACCTCGACGAGGATGGCGAGGCGGAGGCGCTCGACGAGGGGTTCGAGGACACCCCCGGGGTGACCCCGGGCTCGCCCGAGCTGATGCGCGCCGCCCTCGCCGACGAGCCGGAGGGCCGGATGATCCGGCTCTCCGAGGGGCGCGAGGAGCCCGCGGTGCCCCTGGAGACCATCAACGTGCTGGGCTTCGGGGTGAGTCGCAAGCGTCTGGAGCAGGCCATCCGCGACCTTCGGCTGCCGGTGTACCTGGTGCGCGATGCCGCCGACGCGGACGTGGTCATCACGCTCCGCAACCACTACAAGCAGAAGGCGCCGGCGCTGCGCGAGGCGGAGGATCGTGGGCTGCCCGTGTTCGTGCTCAAGGCCAACACGAGCGTCCAGATCGAGGCGTGCCTGACCTCGCTGTTCGCGCTCGACACCGACCCGTCCGAGGCGGGCATGCGCGAGGTGGAGGAGGCCATCGGCCTGGTCCGCAGCCAGGCGCGCCCGGTCGAGCTGTCGCCCCAGAGCGCCTCGGTGCGCCGGATGCAGCATCTGGCGGTGGAGCGGGCCAACCTGGTCTCGGTGTCCAGCGGGCGCGAGCCCTACCGACGGGTGCGGGTCTACCCCGACACGGCCCGCGTCCGGCGCTGATCGGTCGACGGCAGCGCCAGCCGGCCCTCCCGCAGCACCAGATGCCCCGAGTCCCCATGGTCGGCGGCGATGGGCGTGCCCCCGTCGGACCCCTCGACCGGCTCCATGGCTACTTGGCGGGGCAGGCTCGGTAGGTCGCGCCGCCCTTGACGCCGTCCCACGGGATGCCCACGTAGGGGAACGCCTTGAGGGCCTTCGCGTCGTTGCGCGCACAGCCGTCGCCAAGCGCTCGGTTGGCCTTGGCGTCCACGACCGTGAGTCCGGCCGCGCCGAGCAGCTCCGCGTACGAGGCGCCGTAGCCGTCGCCGATCATGCGCAGGGTGACGTCCACCACGTCATCGGTGAGCCGACGCCCGTTCGGGTAGCCCGCGAGGTCGCCGCCCATGACACCCAGGCGGTTGGGCTTCGTGGTCGTGGGTGGGACCGCCACGTTGAGACGCAGCTGGTCGAAGAACCCGTCCGTCGTGTTCTGCGTCAGACCCGGGATGCCGCGTCCCAGGAGCTGCACCAGGTCGGCGCGGTCGGCGGCGCGAGGCGCCTGGATGTCGGGGTACGCCTGGGCGAGCACGCTCGCCAGCTGGGGCTGCTGGTACAGGGGCTCGAACGCGGAGTCCGCCGAGGGGTCGCCGCTCCGCCACGCGTCGCGCTGCCCATACGGGATGAGCCAGTCCTCGACGAGGGGTGCCCCGACGCGCGAGACCTGGGTCAGCGAGCCGTCGGGGTTCGTGCGGCTGGCGCCCGCCCAGATCCCGATGACGGCGCCGGGAGCCGTGGGGTCGGTGGGAACGCTCCCGTCCGCGGTCAGCCAGTCGATGGGGGCTTGCATCGCGATGACCATGGTGTCGAGCCCGGCACGCGTGTCCAGGGCCTTGCCCTTCTTGCCCTCGATGGCGTGGCGGGCGCCCAGCGGGCGGGTCGCGAACAGGTCCCCCAGCGAGCCGAAGTCACCGAAGGCGGGATCGTCGCGCTGGCCTGCGAAGAGGGCACCCGCAGCGGATGGATCGGCGCCGCCATCGAGGATGTTGACGTAGCTCCGCACGAGGCGACCGTACCCCGGTGTGGTGCGCGGTCCGATGTTGGGCGGCGGCACGGTCACGGTGATGGTGTCGAGCCCATCGCGCGCGGCGTTCATCGACTGGACGACGGTGGGTGACACCCCGGGCACCTGACCGAAGCCGGTCGCGAGGATGGTGTCCGGGTCGAGGAGCGAGGTCCGCACTCGGAACGACCACGTGATCTCGGCGTCGCCGTCCCCGTCGTTGTCGACCTTGATCCAGTACAGCAGGTCGGGGTCGAACCACGCCTCGGTGGCCCAGTCGGCCGGCGAGTGGGCGCCACCCCACGTGGTGACGATGGTCACGGTGTCGGGCTTGTCGGGGCTCACGAACGCATAGAGGTCGCCGACCTGCCCCGCATGGTCCTGCTGCAGGCCGGCGGGCGTCTGGGCCGAGACCGGCATCGCGACCGCCACTCCCAGCATCGTGGCGATGAGCGCGACGGACGACCGACCGAGCGTGCGCGGGAGCATGGGTGACCTCCAGGGATGCGGACGCCACGACTCTGAGCCGGCCGCGTGCGCTTCGCCATGGCCCGATGGGGTGACGTCCGGGGTGGTCCCGATGGCCGGTGCCCCGCCGAGCCGCCACGCCCGCGCATCCGGCCCGCCCACCCCGCCCGGGTAGACTGCCCGGGTGGAGGAGGTCGAGCGCGCCGGGCCGTTCATCGTCATCGAGGCCCGACGGCGCCGGCAAGTCCGCGGCTGCCGCGAGCTTGGTGCGGGCCCTCCGTGCCCAGGGACGCGACGTCACCGCCACGCGCGAGCCGGGCGGCACGCCCATCGGCGAGGCGCTCCGCGAGGTCCTCCTGCGGGCCGGCGTCGTGGGGCGCAGCGGGCTGGCCGACGCGCTGCTGTTCAGCGCCGCCCGGGCGGAGCTCGTCGCCGAGGTCATCCGGCCGGCGCTGGCTCGGGGCGCGGTGGTCGTGTCCGACCGGTACGCCACGTCCACGACCGCCTACCAGGGATACGGGGCGGGCGTGCCGCTCGACCAGCTCCTGCGGCTGGAGGCGGTGGCCACGGGTGGCCTCGGCCCCGACCTCGTGGTGCTCATCGACGTCCCGGTCGAGGCGGGTCTGGCCCGGCGCGGCATGGCCCGCGGTGGCGAGACGCGGTTCGAGGAGCAGTTCGACGTCGGCTTCCACGAGCGGGTGCGCGACGGCTATCGGGCGATGGCCGCGGCCGATCCGGCGCACTGGCGTATCGTGGATGGGACCCGCACCGAGGCCGAGGTCGCCAAGGAGGTCGTGGCCGTCGTGCAGCGCCATCTCGGGGGGACGGATGCGGCCGGTGAACCGGATCGCGTCGATGTGCGAATCACCAGATGACCCAGCCGAGTCCCGTCCCCGCGACACGTGACGAGGTCCAGGCCGGGCCGACGGACGAGGATCTCCTGCTGGCCGCTGCCCAGGGCGACCAGGAGGCGATCGGACGGCTCTATGACCGGCACCAAGGGACGATGTACGGACTCGCGATTCGAATCACGAACGACGCAGGCCTCGCCCAGGACGTGGTCCAGGAGGCGATGCTGGGTGTGTGGCGCAACGCGTCCCGCTTCGACCCGGACCGCGCCAAGGCCCGCACCTGGATCCTGGCGCTCGTCCATCACCGAGCCATCGACACCCTCCGTCGCCGACGCAGCAGCCTCCCACTCCCCGAGCCCGACGTCGCGCCGCCAGCGGCACTCGTGGCGCCGGACATCTGGGACGACGTGGTGGGAAGGCTCGACGCCGCCGCGGTCCGTCAGGCGCTGGGTCGCGTGTCGGCGCCCCAGCGCGAGGTCATCGAGCTGGCCTACTTCGGTGGTCGCACCCAGCAGGAGATCGCCCAGGAGGTGGGCATCCCGCTGGGCACCGTGAAGAGCCGGGTGCGCCTCGGTCTGCTGGCGCTCCGTGTCGAGCTCGGTGGCCCGGAGCCGACGCCATGACCGACCACGAGGCCACCGTGGATGCTCGGACGACCCCCGTGGGCGGTCTGACGTGCGCCGAGGCCGACGAGATGGCGGCGCTGGGCGTCCTCGACATGCTCACCGCGGCGGAGGCGGCACAGGTGCAGGCGCACCTGGACGCGTGCGAGCAGCCCCACGCCGACGTCCAGCGGGCCGCCGAGGCGGCTGGCGCGCTGGCCTCGTCCGTGGACCCCGTGGTGCCCCCGACGGACCTGCGAGCTCGGCTGATGGCGGCCATCGCCAGCACGCCGCAGGTGCCCGACCGCCTGATGGGCGACGACGTCGCCAGCGCTCCCCCGGCGGTCGGAGCGCACACGCGCAGTGCGCCACCCGTGACGCCATTCCCCGCGGCGGCGCCCGTGCCCGAGACCGCCAACGTGGTGCCGTTCGAGCAGCCCGGCCGCCCGACGCGCCCGGCGCGGGTCGCGTGGATCGGCCTGGCCGCCGCGGCCGTCATCGCCCTGCTCCTGGGTGGCTGGGGCCTGTCGCTCCAGCAGCAGCTGACGACCAACGACCAGCAGCTGGCGCTCGTGCGCCAGGCCATCGCCGCCGCAGCCGACCCGACGTCACGGGTCGCGACCCTCACCGGCACCGACGCCGGAGCCGGCGTGTCGGGCATGGCGATCGTGCCCGCATCGGGCACCGGCTACATCATGCTGCAGGGCCTGCCGGCACTCTCCGGCGGTCAGGTGTATCAGGCGTGGTACCTCGCCGAGGGCGTGCCCACGTCGGCGGGTCTGATGCCCCCGGCCAGCTCGGGCGTCGCGGTCATGGCGGGTCTCGACCCGGTCGCCGGCACCGACACCATCGCGCTCACCGTCGAGCCAGCAGGTGGCGTCGAGGCACCGACCGGCGCCGTGGTCGCGGCGGGGACGCTGCCCGCCTGACCCTGGTCCGCCGCGAGCCGTGGTCATCGGGCCTGATGGCCGCGGATGAGGGCCATCTCATCGTCGTCCCACCGGACTCTCACCGACGGCCCCGAAGGTGATGCCCAGCGAACGACGCCGACGGGGCGTCGGGACACCGAAGGGAGAGATCGGGATGGCTACCACCACGAAGCGCGCACGGATGGGTCGCCTGGGCATCGCCGCGACGGCCGGGCTCATGGCACTGACGGCGCTGGCGACCGCGGCGGTGCCTGCCGCGGCGCGGCACGGCGCCGATGACGGCGGCAATGGCGCCCAGGGGGTCGAGCGCGAGCGGCATGGCCTGTGCACCGGGTCCAGCGACTGGGAGCTGGAGCTGGAGAAGGAGCATGGCCGGATCGAGGTCAAGGTCGACGTCGACACGCGCCGAATCGGCCGCCAGTGGCGGGTCAAGGTGTACCACAACGGCAGCCTGTCCACGAACGTCCTGCGACGGACGGCCCGGGATGGCGACATCGACCTGAACCGCACCCGCACCGACCGTTCGGGCAGCGACACCTTCCGCTTCCGGGCGGTCGACCAGGTCAACGGCGAGGTGTGCACGGGGAGCCTGTCCATCTGACGCTCGCGTCCACCGCGACCCCTCAGGCGCCGGTCAGCCGACCGGCGCCTCGTCGCGCGTCCGGGTCAGGAGGCCGGGACGGCCCCCAGGTCGGCGATCGGGCGGAGGCCCACGATGACGCCGGGAGCGCCGCCGCGTGCCTGGGCCAACGCGTCCTGCGCGGCCCGCAGCAGCTCCGCGGCATCGGTGCCATCGGTGGGGTGATGGGCCACGCCGGCGCGGACCTGGGGCGTGACGCCGCCAACGTCGGGGAGCGCCGCCACGGCGTCGAGCACGCGTCGCGCGACCATGCCGCTGGCATCGCCCGGGGCGACGACGCCGACCTCGTCCGGCCCCAGGCGGGCGATCGTGTCCACCAGCCGGAGGCCGTCGGCGAGGGTCGCCGCCACGACGCGCAGGATGTCGTCCGCCACGCGCCCGCCCTGGGCGCTGGAGATTCCCTGGAGGTCGTCCACCGCGAACAGCACCACCGCGAGCGGCGTGCCCTGCCGGGTGGCCCGCACCACCTCGAGCTCCAGCATCTGGAGGAACGTCACCCGGTCCGCGAGGCCGGTCAGCGGGTCCGTGCGGGCCAGCCGCTCCTGCCACGCGATGCGCTCTTGGAGCGCGGCGCGCAGCCGCTCCTGCTCCACGGCCACCGCCGCCAGGTCCGCCAGCGCCCGGATCGCGTCGCGCACGTCGTCGTCCGCCGTGTCGCCGCCCCCCACCACCAGCACGCCCTGGACGACCGGGCCCGTGCCGTCGGCGACGACCAGTGGCACGAGCGACCCGACGTTGGAGCCGGTCATCGCCGCGAGGCCCGCGGGCAGTGCCACCGACCACGTCGCTCGGCGCTCCTCGACGGCGTCACGGAGCGAGGTCAGGCTGGCCGCGTCCAGCTCGACGGGCTCGTCCGAGGGGGTCGCGAACCCGCCGCCCTCATCGCGGAGCAGGGCGACCACACCGACGCCACCGGACAACGCGCGCGCCTCGTGGGCGAACCCTGTCAGTCGGGCGTCCAGGGTGCCTTCCCTGGCCAGGATGCGGACGGCCGCGAGCAGACTGGGTGTCTTCGCGTCCTCCATCCTCGGTCGCGAATGATAGGGCCCGCGGCGGCCATGCGCCAGCCCTGACCGTCGCGCACGTCCAGGCGACCTCGGCTCGGCCGCCGCACCGGCGTGCCTCAGCCCCCCGCGGCGACGCCCTCGGCGATCAGCTGCTCGTAGCGGGCGGGATCCACGTTGCCGCCGCTGAGGATGGCGACCACGTGACCTACCGGGTCCGCGAGCTCGGGTGCGAACAGGAGCGCCGCGAGGGTCGTGGCACCTGACGGCTCCACGATGAGCCGAGCCTCCCGCGCGGCACGCACCATGGCGCGGGCGATGCCGGCCTCGGACACCGTGACCACGCCGTCGAGGTGGGCCCGCAGGTGCCGGAACGTGAGCCGTCCCAGCGAACTCGTGCGCATCCCGTCGGCAGCCGTCCGGTTCACCCGCTCCGGCCCCCAGCGAGCGATCGTGCCGGTGCGCAGCGACTCGGCGGCGTCCGCGGCCAGCTCGGGCTCCACGCCCAGCACCCGGGCGTCCGGCCGGAGCGCCTTGACGGCCGTCGCCACCCCCGAGGCGAAGCCGCCCCCGCCGATGGGCACCAGGACCGTCAGCGGCTCGGCGTCGTGACCCAGCTCGGCGACCTGCTCCACGATCTCGAGGCCGCAGGTGCCCTGCCCCGCGATGATCCGGGCGTCGTCGTAGGCCGGGACCAGCACCAGCCCGCGCTCCCGGACCAGCCGGTCGGCCATCGCGACGCGCTCGTCGCTGGCCGCACCCACGAACACGACCTCCGCACTGTCCGCGCGGACGCCCGCCACCTTGACGGCAGGGGCGTCCTCCGGCATCACGATGACCGCGGGCACGCCCAGCACCCGCGCGGCACGCGCCACCCCCTGGGCATGGTTCCCGGACGAGTGCGCGACCACGCCCCGTGCGCGCTCCTCGGCCGGGAGGCTGACGATGGCGTTCCACGCCCCGCGCAGCTTGAACGCACCGATGGGCTGGAGCAGCTCGGGCTTGAGCCAGACGCGCGGATGCCCCAGCGGGTCGCCCTCGACCGGCCGTCCGAACGGCAGCAGGGGCGTGCGCACCGTGACGCCCGTGAGCGCCTGGGCGGCGCGCCGGATGTCCTCGATGCCGACCAGTGGGTCGCCGGATGAGCCAGGGTCCGAGGTTGCAGGGGTCACGCCGGTATACTCGCCCGAACGCGGGACCCATGCTCGGTCGGCCGCCACCCGGGCACTCCCGCACCTGGAGGCGCCATCGACCGTGACCGTGACCATGCAGGAGACCCAGCGGGGCGTCCCCGCCCGACCCCGAGGCCCATCCCGCGTGGACCGGATTAGGACCACCTACGGCTTCGACGACGTGTCGCTGGCGCCCGGCGTGGAGACCGTCGAGCCCGGCGACGTGGACACGTCGATCGAGCTGGCTGGCCTGCGGCTCGCCATCCCCATCCTGGCGTCGGCGATGGACGCGGTGGTCGACGTGCGGTTCGCGGGCGAGCTCGCCCGCCTGGGCGGCGTCGCGGTCCTCAACCTCGAGGGCGTCCAGACCCGCTATGACGAGCCCGACTCGATCCTCGCGCGCATCGCCGGGGCGCCCGACGACCAGGTCCAGCACGTGCTCGCCGACGCCTACCAGCAGCCCGTGCGCGACGAGCTGGTGGTGCGCCGCATCCACGAGCTCCACGCCGCTGGCTCCCCGGCCGTGGTGGCGGCCACCCCGTCCGCCGCGCGGCGCTTCGGGCGGTTGTGCGCGGACGCCGGCGCCGACCTGTTCCTCGTCCAGTCGCAGGTCAGCTCGGCGCGTCACATCGCCACCGGCTATGACCCGCTGGAGCTCGACGCCTTCGCACGCATGCTCGGCATCCCGGTCGCGGTGGGCAACACCACCTCCTACGAGGCGGCCTACCAGCTGATGGGCCAGGGCATCGCGGCCATCTTCGTGGGCGTCGGCCCGGGCGCCGCGTGCACCACGCGCGACGTGCTGGGCATCGGGGTGCCGCAGATCACCGCGATCATGGATGTCGCCGCGGCACGTGACGACCATCTCGCCGAGACGGGGCGCTACGTGCCCGTCGTCGCGGACGGCGGCATGCGTCGTGGCGGCGAGCTGGCCAAGGCGATCGCGGCAGGCGCGGATGCGCTGATGCTGGGCTCCCCGCTCGCCCGCGCGGAGGAGGCGCCCGGCCGCGGCACCAACTGGGGCATGGCCGCGCCATCGCCCACGCTCCCCCGAGGCACGCGGATCAAGGTCGGCACCGTGGGCACGCTCGAGCGGATCCTGTTCGGCCCCTCGCACGTGACCGATGGCACCGAGAACCTGGTCGGCGCGCTGCGCCAGTCCATGGCCGCGCTGGGTGCCCGCGACATCGCGGCGATGCAGCAGGTCGAGATCGTCCATGCGCCCGCGGTGAACGTCGAGGGCAAGTCCTGGCAGCGCTCCGGCCGGTGAGCTCCGGCTGCTAGCCCGGGTCGGATGAGGATCTTCTCATCCATGATCCACGACACGCTCATGGATGCGGCGCAGCATGCCACGCCTGCGGACCTCAGGATGTCCGTGATGCATCGAGAGGGCACGGGTGAGCCTGGAACGCGGGACGAGACCCGGGGGGCCTCGAACGGACGAGCCCACCGATAGCGGCATGCGAATCGCGATCGCGGCCATCCTCGTGGGCGCCGCCCTGGTCATCACCATCGTCCTGGCCATCGGGTCCCTGGCACCGGCTGCCAGCCCGGGCGCCCCGCCCGTCGGCGCCTCCCCATCGGCCCAGCCCTCGGACACGCCCGAGCCGTCGGACACGCCCGAGCCGTCGGACACGCCCGAGCCGTCGGACACGCCCGAGCCGTCGGACACGCCCGAGCCTTTGCCCTCGGACACCCCGGAGCCGTCGGGCACGCCTGAGCCCTCCGACACCCCCGAGCCCTCGGACACCCCGGAGCCGTCGCCCTCGGCCACACCGGCGCCGCCCGCGACGCCGTCAACGACGCCCAGACCCACCCCGACGCGCAGCCCACGGCCATCCGGGACGCCCGAGCCCACGGCCACCGGCGACGACCCATCCGACCTGCCACGCTACCCGGGGTCGCGTCTCGAGGACAGCGACCAGGGCCGCAGCGGCGACCTCGCGAGGCTCGAGCTGGAGTACACCACGTCGGCGCGTCTGGACCGCGTCCGGCAGCACTATCGGAGCATGCTCCGACGCCACGACTGGTTCGTGGGGGATGTCGAGTTCGACCACGATGAGTGGAAGATCGAGGCGAACAAGGGCTCGCGCGAGGTGTCGATCGAGCTCAAGCGCGAGGGGAGCAGGACCCACGTGGACATCGAGGTCAGCTGGCCGTCGAGCGACCGGTCAGGCGGCTCCGACGACGGACGACCTGGCGGGCCGGGGGACGACCACTCCGGGCCCGGCGGGTGAGTCGCGTCGTCGACCCGGTCCAGGGTCGCCCATGGCGGATCCTCGCCCTCGTCCTCGTGGGACTGCTCGCGGCCGTCGGGGTGGCGTCCGTGGCCGCGTTGGTCCTGACACGCAACGTCGGCGACGTGGCCGACCGTGCCCTGCGGAGCGACATCGCCCTCGAGGACGAGGCGGAGGACGTGCTCGTCGCGGTGCTGGAGGTGCGCCAGTACCAACGCACCCTGAGCTACGCTGGGCCGACGCGCGCGGCGCTCGCCGACTTCGACGCCGCCTACGAGCGGCTCGTGACCGAGATCGGCGAGCTGGCCGAGGTGGACGTGGACCCCTCGGTGACCAACGCCGACGAGCTGCTCGCCATGGCGACGGCCTACCACGATGCGTTCCGGCCGGCCCTCGACGTGTTCGAGACCGACCCGGATGCCTTCGACGCCGCGAACGACCAGGGGTTGGTGGACCTGGCGGCGCTCCAGGAGCGCGCCGAGACTCTCGACCAGCTGGGCGAGGAGCGATCGGCGGCTGCGCTCACCAACGTGGAGTCGGCGACCACCACGGCCACCGTGGTGATGCTGCTCATCCTGGTGGGCGTCGCGGTGGCCGGGCTTGCACTGACGTTCGTGGCGTTGCGGGTCCTGCGCGAGCTGCGCACGCTGGCGGCCACGCAGCAGGCGACCGCCGACCAGCTGCGCGACGCCCTGCGCGCCCGCACGGACCTCATCGCCGATGCGTCGCACGAGCTGCGCACCCCGCTCACGGTGCTGCGTGGCAACGCGGAGGTGGGCCTGGCCATGGGGCCGTCGGATTGCGCCCACGAGCCGATCCTGCGCGAGATCGTCGCGGAATCGGCGCGCATGACCAGGCTCGTGGAGGACCTGCTGTTCCTCGCGCGCTCGGATGCCGGGACCGCACCGCTGGAGCCGGTCAGCCTTGACCTCGAGCCCTGGCTGGCCGACCTGTCGGCGAGGGCCGAGGTCCTGTGCCGCGACCGGGGCGTGACCTTCGAGCCCCATGTCGAGGTGGCCGGCCGCGCTCGGCTGGATCCGGAGCGGATGTCCCAGGCGGTGATGATCCTGGTGGACAACGCCGCGCGCTTCAGCCCCACCGGCGCGCCGGTCGTCCTGGACGCCTCGGTGGACGCGGACCAGCTCGTCCTGGTGACAACCGACCAGGGCCCGGGAATCGCGCCGGACCTGCTGCCGCATGTCTTCGACCGCTTCCGTCGCGGCGACCCGGCGCGGGGTCGCCGACACACCGGGGCTGGCCTTGGGCTGTCCATCGCACTGGCCATCGTGGAGGGCCATGGCGGGACCATCGAGGCGGGCGAGCGGCCCGGCGGTGGCGCGCGGATGGTCATCCGGGTGCCGGTGGGTGGCCCGGTCCCCTCCGAGGGCGCGACGGCGGGCGCGCCATGACCGCCGCCCGCGTGCTGGTGGTGGAAGACGACCGACCCATCGCGAGCGTGCTCGAGCGGGGGCTCGCCATCGCCGGCTACGAGGTGGCGATCGCCGAGGATGGCCCGACCGGACTGGCGTGCTGGGCCGATGGCGGCTGGTCGGCGGTGGTGCTGGACATGATGCTGCCGGGCCTGGACGGTCTGGCGGTGTGCGCGACCCGGCGGGCGGCGGGGGATCGGACCCCCGTGCTGCTGCTCACGGCCCGCGACGACGAGCGGTTGCGGCAGGCCGCCTCGGAGGCCGGGGCGGATGCGTTCCTGACCAAGCCGTTCGCCTACGCCGAGCTGCTGGCCGCCCTCGAACGGATCAGGATGCGTCCCGGAACCGATACCCCGAGCCCCGCACCGTCTCGATGAGCGACGTGTCGCCGGGCACGTCCACCTTGTTGCGGAGATATCGCACGTAGACGTCCACGACGTTCGACTGTGGGTCGAAGTCGTACTCCCAGACCGCCGCCAGGATCTGGACCCGTGACAGCACCTGCCCCGCGTTGCGCATCAGATAGGCGAGCAGCGAGAACTCGCGCGCCGACAGGTCGATGCTCCGGCCGTCCCGGCTGGCCCGTCGCGCGCCCAGGTCGAGCACCAGGCCACCCCGCTCCAGCAACGAGGCTGCCGGCTGGTCCGCGCGCCGGGCGAGCACCCGCACCCGTGCCAGCAGCTCGTCGAGCGCGAATGGCTTGGTCATGTAGTCGTCGGCGCCCCGGTCCAGCACCCGGACCTTGTCGCTGATGGCGTCGCGCGCAGTCAGCACTAGCACCGGCGGCAGCCCGTTGCTGCCACGGAGCCGCGCCAGCACGTCCGTGCCGTCGATGTCGGGCAGCGACAGATCGAGGATGACAAGGTCCACATCCGGCTCGGTGGCGAGCTGGATGCCGTCCTGCCCGTTGCCCGCGGTCATCACCTGGTGGCCTTGGGCCGCCAGGCCACGCGACACGAACGATGCGATGCGCTCGTCGTCCTCCACGACCACGATGCGCATCCGGCGTGCCCTAGGGCTGGGAGGAGCCAGCCGGGGCTGGCGAGAGGCGTGGCCCTGCCGAGGCGGACGGGCCCGTCGACGCGACCGGCGACCCCAGCGCGAGCGCCGCCTGCACGGCCGCCCCGATGGTCGCGGCATCAGGGCTGGTCATCTGGACGCCGTTCACGAACACGGTGGGCGTGGCACTCACGCCGAGCGTGCTCGCCGCGGCCCGCACCTCCTGGTCGATGAGCGCCCATGTGGCGCGTGCCGCGGGCACCTGGAGCCCAGCCAGGAAGGCGTCCATGTCAAGGCCAGCCATCTGGCCCATCACCAGCAGCCGGTCGGGCGTGTAGCTGCCCACGTTCTCGCCCAGGAGGTTGGAGTAGAGCAGGTCGTGGAACGGCCAGAACCGGTTCTGCTGGGCGGCCAGCCGTGCGGCCACGGCGGCCCACCGCGACTCCTCGCCCAGGAACGCGAAGTCGTGGAACACCAGTCGGGCCTGCCCTGGGCGGACCCACGAGTCGATGAGCTCGGGCGCGACCAGCAGGCTGAACCGCTGGCAGTACGGGCATTGGAAGTCCGCGTACACGTCGATGGTCACGGGCGCGCCGGGGTCGCCCATGGCGTAGCCGTCGGTGGGCACGCCGGCGTCCGCGATGAGCGAGGGCGAGATGGGCGGCAGCGTGACGAGCGGTGCCATGGTCAGATCCGGGAGCGGCGCCTGGCTGGCCGCGGGGCGGCTCGGGGTCGGGGCCGACGTGGCGGGGGAGGGGTCGGCGGCGAAGGCCGCGCCCACGGATGCGAGGGACAGGCAGGCGGCCACCGCCAAGGACCCGACGCGTGACATGCGGCTCATGGCCTCATGGTAGCCCGAGGCCCGCCTAGGATGGGTGGATGCAACCTGCGCGTGCCCGCGACCTGGGACTCCGCATCGGCCTGCTGGAACCCGGTCCGCTCAACGCCATCACGGATGTGCCCGGCGTGCGCGTGGGGCACGCGACCATCCTGGAGGGCGACGGTCCGCTGGTCGTGGGTCAGGGACCGGTGCGCACCGGGGTGACCGTGGTGGTGCCGCCCGGGGAGGCCTTCGCGGAGTCGTTCTACGCCGGCTGTCATCGGCTCAACGGCAACGGCGAGCTGACCGGTCTGGAATGGGTCCGCGAGAGCGGCATGCTCACGACGCCGGTGGCCATCACCAACACCCACAGCGTGGGCGTCGTGCGCGATGCGCTCATCACAGCAGCCGTCCGGGGTGCCACGACCCAGCCGCACTGGTCGCTGCCCGTGGTGGGTGAGACGTGGGACGGCCGCCTCAACGACACGGACGGCCAGCACGTGCGTCCAGAGCACCTGTTCGCGGCGCTGGACGACGCGCGGGGCGGCGCGGTCGCGGAAGGCAACGTGGGTGGCGGCACGGGCATGGTCTGCCACGAGTTCAAGGGCGGCATCGGCACCTCGTCGCGCGTGGTCGCCGCAGCCGACGGCGGCTGGACCGTGGGCGTGCTGGTCCAGGCGAACTACGGCCGACGCGAGCGACTCACGCTCGGCGGAATCCCAGTCGGCCGGGCCATCCCCACGACCATCGTGCCGACCCCGTGGGACGACCCAGTCCCGGCTGGGTCGCCGCCCGGCTCTGGCTCGATCATCGTGGTCGTCGCCACGGATGCGCCGCTGCTGCCCCAGCACTGCGAGCGGCTCGCCCAGCGGGTGGGCCTCGGCATCGCGCGATCCGGTGGGTCAGGCGCCCACTCGAGCGGCGACCTGTTCCTCGCGTTCGCGACCGGCAACCGGGGGCTGTCGGCCGCCGACGACACCGAGGGTCAGCCGCTCACCCGCGCCATCACCACCCTGGTCGACGCCTGGATCAGCCCGCTGTTCTGGGCGGTCATCGAGGCCACCGAGGAGGCCATCGCCAACGCCTTGGTCGCGGCCCGCACGATGACCGGCCGCGACGGCATCACGGCGCACGCCCTGCCCCATGACCGCCTCCGCGAGCTGGTCGTAGCGCGGCAGACGATGGAGCGTTCGGTCGGGATCGGTTAGCGCTCGCTGGCCCTCCGCCTCGGACGTCGGTCACGCAGCGGATCGACCCAGCGGAGGTCTGGGAACCGCCCGAAGTCCATGTCGTGCGAGTGCAGCTCGGCGTCCTCCTCGATGGCGTGCGCGGCGAGCTGGACATCGGTGGTGAGGTCGCCGGCCGTCCCGAGTGTCTTGAGCAGGCCGAAGCAGATGTCCAGGTGCCTGGGACCCGGCCTCAGGAAGGTGACGTTCGACTGGGCCAGCCACCCACGTACCTGCCCCAGCGCGTCGGCCACGGACGCTGGTGAGGTCAGGACCCGACCGTTCGTCGCGATCCGCAGGTACCCGAACACCGCCGATGAGGTGAGGCCTACGGTCTCGGACCCGTTCAGGACGTTCTCCCACCAGACGCGCGATCGCTCGTGCTGCGGGAACCCCGTGATCGTCGCGTACAGCAGCAGGTTGACGTCCGGGATGATCACCCGTCGGCGCGCACGCGGGCGAGGATCGCCTCGTCCTCGAGTTCGTCCGCCAGCTGGTTGAGCCTGTCCATGTCGACCCCCGGCAGGATCGCCGACTGGTGTGGGACGACACGGTACGGCTCGCGCGGACCCGGGGCCGGGGCGAGCGCACGTCGCAAGGCGTCATTGACGACCCGCTTCATGGGACGTCGCTCACGGTGCACGGCGTCCTCGATCAGCCGGCTGACATCCGGGTCGAGTGTCAAGGTGGTGCGCATATGAGGCATCGTGATGCTCGCGAACGGGCGCGTCAAGATGACCATGCATGTGCGGGGCGCGTCACACTTCCCCCGTATCCGCGTCAAAGCGGAGCGGGCACGAGAGGACCCGCAGCACGCAGGTGGACGTGATGTCACGACGGTCGTGGGTGGCTGCGGGAGCGCTGGCCATCATCCTCGCGGGCTCAGGAGCGCCTGCCGTGGCGCAGGGCAGTCCAGAGCCCAGCGCCATCACACCCATGGCTGCCCCTGTCGATGCGCCGTGGTTCGAGGAAGCGGACGATGACGACGGTGTGCAACACCTGCTTGTCGGGCGACTGTCCTCGCGGGCCTTCGACGTCACGACCGGTGACGCGGTGCACGGCTCCGGGCCAGTGGACGGCACGGTGCTGGCGTCGTGGGTGGGCGAGGGCGGGACGAGCCAGCTCGCCATCGTCGACACCGAAACCGGGGCAACCAGCACGATCCACGAGACCGACCGAACGCTCCTGCCGCTCCTGTCACCAGACGGTCGGACGGCCTACTGGCTCGAGATGACCGAGGACCCAGCGCGGGTGGGCGGGGCGTACCGCCGCGGCGTCGATGGCGGTGAGACCGAGCGGATCGCCAAAGGCTGGCCGGGCCATGTGTACTCGATGGACTGGGCGACCGATGGCCAACGGATCGTGTTCGCAGGCCTGGCGGATCCCCAGCCCGGGATGGACGAGGTCCTCTATGAGTACCGGATTCTCGACCCTACGGATGGGACCCTCCAGGGACCGCTCGACTTCAAGGGACAGAAGGTCGCTGGTCTCGAGGGTGACGACCTGATTGCCTACGCGGTCGACCCCGCGACGGGCCGGGCCCATCTGGTCTCGTTCGACATCGCCACTGGTGCCGCGACCGACCTCATCCCGGGATGGGACGACGACGACCGCGTCGCGGTCGAGGGCCGGAACGAGAAGGCCACCGTGGTCGATGACTCCGGCACGCCGGTCCTGATCGTGGACGGCGCGCACGAGGGGAACTACGCCATCT
This sequence comes from Chloroflexota bacterium, assembly GCA_046328155.1. Taxonomy (GTDB): domain Bacteria; phylum Chloroflexota; class Limnocylindria; order Limnocylindrales; family CSP1-4; genus JAFMJV01. Next base: position 92,336 of record JAXLXC010000001.1, on the reverse strand, counting down.
TCCGGATGGCGCTCGATGGCTCCGACAAGCGGCTCCTGTGGGAGTCCGACGACCCCTGGAACGAGTCCTGGGTCCGGACGACCTACCAGCTCGCTGGAGCGGAGACGCCAGGCTGGCTCGTCATCGCGCCGGCCTCGCAGCCATTTCCCTGGCCCCCGGACGACGGCCGGCCCGACCCGATCCTCGTCTCGATCGCCGATGGGACCGTGGTCGAGCTGCCGTCCATGCCCGAGCTGGGCGAGCCCGTGACGGCCGCGCCCTCGGCAACGCCCTCGTGAGCTTCAGCGCGCGAGGCGAGCCGCCGTCTCGCTGAGCGCGGCCAATCCGCCGCGGAGCTCGTCGAGCGTGGGCCAGCCAAAGCCCAGGCGGAACGAGCGGTCGGACTGCTCGAACCAGTGACCCGGACCGACGATGGTCCCGTGTCGCTCGAACAGGTCCGCGTAGAAGCGGTCGGTGTCGATCTCGATCCCCGGGCGGACGCGCGGGAAGCCCACGACCCCGCCCTGTGGCTTGATCCACTCGAACGCGTCCTGGCCAGCCATCCAGGCACGCGTGATGTCGAGCGCCTGACGCGACCGCTCGCGGATGGGCGCCAGGAGCTCGTCGCGACGTCGCACCGCCTCGTAGCCGATGGCCTCGTCAACGGTCGAACCCGTGATGACCATCTGCTCCTTGGCGGCGAGCGCGTGCTGGAACAGCCCCTGATCCCGCGTCACCAGCCAGCCCAGCCGGATGCCCGGCAGCCCGTATGCCTTGGACAGGCTGGACACGCTGATGACCCGCGGCGACCGGCTGGCCGCGAGGGGCGGCGCCTCCCCGAAGGTGAGCTCGCGATACGTCTCGTCCACCAGCAGCATCGCCCGCGGGTGCGCCTCCACGATCGCCACGATCCGCGCGAGGTCCGCCTCGGCCATGACCTGCCCCGTGGGGTTGTGGGGCGTGGTGATGGACACCAGGCGCGTCTCGGGGCGCAGGAGCGCCGCCACCGCGTCGGGGTCGACCCGCCAGCCATCCTCGTACGACAGGTCGAGGATGGACACCTCGGCGCCGATGGCTCGCGGCGTCTCGAGGTTGGTCGCGTAGTTGGGACGCACGACCACGAGATGATCGCCCGCCGACAGGACGCAGGTGGCCACGATGAACAGCGCGCCCGCCGCGCCGGGCGTCAGGAGCACGTCGTCGGCACGCAGTCCCGGCCCGTCCGCCGCCACCAGCTCGCGCAGACCGGCGTGGCCCAGATGGTCCCCGTACTGGAGCACCAGGTCATCGAGGGCCACGGCGAGGTCGCGCAATCGGACGTCCGAGACCGAGCTCTCCGCGAGGTTGTGGCGGATCCGGTCATAGCCCAGGGCCTCGGGGGCCTCCACCTCGATGGGCATCCGTTGGTAGCGCATCGATGGAGCGTACGCGACCTCGGCCCCCGCTCGGTAGACTCGGTGGCACGGGGTGAGCAGCGAGGGGGTGCGCATGGGCGATACGGACGAGACGACGGACCAGGCACTCGGGGACGCGCCCCAGGCGGAGACCCCGCCGACCGCCAAGCAGCGCGGCCAGACGGTCCACGGCGTCACCGCCAACGCCGGCCATCGCGTCCTGGCACCCGATGACGCGGAGGTCGAGGCGTACCTCGAGGTGGCGCTCGACGCACCAGCGCCCGACCGCGCCCCGGACGACCGGCCCACGGTCCACGTCCCGCCCGAGCCACCGGACAGCGTGGTGGTGCTCGACTTCGGCTCCCAGTTCGCGCAGCTCATCGCACGTCGCGTGCGCGAGCTCAACGTCTACTCCGAGCTGCTGCCCCATGACACGCCGCTGGACGAGCTCATCCGACGCGGCGCCAAGGGCGTGATCCTGTCCGGCGGCCCCAACTCGGTGTACGACGCGGGCGCCCCGCATCCCGACCCCTCGATCTGGACCGGCCGGCTGCCGGTGCTGGGCATCTGCTACGGCGCGCAGCTGATGGCCAGCGAGCTGGGCGGCGACGTGCTGCCGACGTCGAAGCGCGAGTACGGCCCGGCGTCGGTATCCATCACCGCGGACGACCCGCTGTTCGCGGGCATCGAGCGCGAGCAGCCGGTGTGGATGAGCCATGGCGACTCCATCACCCGCCTGCCCGAGGGCTTCCGGTCGATCGCCCAGACCGACTCCACCCCCTACGCCGGGCTGGTGGACCACGAGCGCCACCTGCTCGGCATCCAGTTCCATCCGGAGGTCGTCCACACCCCCCGTGGTCGGGACGTCATCCGCAACTTCGTGCTGGGCATCGCAGGCGCCGAGGCGGCATGGACCCCCGCCAACTTCATCGAGTCGACGGTCGCCAGCATCCGCGAGCGGGTGGATGCCCATGCGGCGGCGACCGGCTCCGAGGGCAAGGTCATCTGCGCGCTCTCGGGCGGGGTGGACTCCGCGGTCGCAGCGGCGCTGGTGCATCGGGCTGTGGGGGACCGGCTCACGTGCATCTATGTCGACCACGGCCTCATGCGCAAGAGGGAATCGGAACTCCTGCGGGCGACGTTCGAGCAGAACCTCGGCATGCGCCTCGTCATGGTCGACGCGCGCGAGCGGTTCCTGACGCGGCTCGCCGGCGTGGAGGATCCCGAGCAGAAGCGGCGGATCATCGGCGACGAGTTCATCCGGGTGTTCGAGGAGGAGGCCGGCACGCTCGGGCGCATCGACTTCCTGACCCAGGGGACGCTGTACCCGGACGTCATCGAGTCGACCACCCCGGAGACCAAGACCGCCCAGAAGATCAAGACCCACCACAACGTGGGCGGGCTGCCCGCGGACCTGCGGTTCCAGCTCATCGAGCCGCTGCGCTATCTGTTCAAGGACGAGGTGCGCGCGGTGGGCCTCGAGCTGGGCCTGCCCGAGACGATGGTGCAGCGCCAGCCGTTCCCGGGGCCGGGGCTCGCCATCCGCATCATCGGCGAGGTCACCGCGGAGCGCCTCGACACGCTCCGCGAGGCCGACTGGATCGTCATCGACGAGATCAAGGCCGCGGGGCTGTACCGGAGCGTCTGGCAGTCGTTCGCGATCCTGACGCCGGTCCGCAGCGTGGGCGTCATGGGCGACGGGCGGACCTACGCCAACGTCGTCGCCATCCGCGCCGTCACGTCGGAGGACGGCATGACCGCGGACTGGGCCAAGCTGCCCTACGACGTGCTGGGCAAGATCAGCTCGCGCATCGTCAACGAGGTGCCGGGCGTCAACCGCGTGGTCTACGACATCAGCAGCAAGCCCCCCGCCACCATCGAGTGGGAGTGATGGCCGACGCCCAGCGCCTGCCGTCGCCCGGGCCGTCGTTCATCCGGGAGGAGCGCGTGACGCTGGCCTCGCGTGCGGACGATGCGGGCGAGGTGGTGGTGGGCCTGACCGCCCCCAGCGTGATGGACGACGGCTGGTGGCTGACGCATCTGTGGGCGCAGGACGCGGCCGGGGTGGTGAGCGCGCGCGACGCCGCGCCCGTCGCCGGCCCGCCGGCTGGCCCGCCGCTGCTCGCGATGGGACCCATCCTCGCCGGCGCCCTGGCCGGGCTCATCGACCAGGAGGACGGGCGCCAGCTCATCCGCCTCCGGATGCCCCCACCCGCGGACGAGTCGCGGCCGTGGGAGCGCCCGCTCCTCCTGATGACGGCCATCCGCTGGGATCCCATCCGGGCCGCCACGATGCGCCCCAACGAGCTGGCACGCGAGCTGCTGCGGGCGTTCGCGCGTGCCACCGAGGCCGTGGGTGCTCCCGGGAGGGTCGGCTGAGGTGACCGGCGTGGGACCGGTGCCACTGTCACCGGGGATGCGCACGAGCGTCGATCGCGGCACGCGCGCGGCCGCGGGCACCGCTGCGCAGGCGGTCGCCGGCTCGCCCCGCCTGTGGCTGCTGGGCATCGTCGCCTTCGCGGTCCGGGGCGGCCTGGTCCTCCTGACGCTGCCGATCCTCACGGTGCCCAGCCCCGTGCTGCTGTCCATCCTGTTCCGTGACGAGATCGGCACCTCGGGCCCCACGCCGGAGCTGCAGGCCACCGCGGTGGCCTTGGCGATCGCGACCGCGCTCGGCGTCCTGGTGGCCATCATGGTCTCGGCGTGGTGCGACCTGCTGGCCTTCGAGGCGGTCACCCGGGACGACACCACCCTGGACCTGCGGCTGGGGCGGCCTCCTCGCCCGTTCGGCACGGCACGCACCTCGGTCCTGCTGTGGTTGGCCGCCATCCAGGCAGCGGCGATCCTGCCGCTGCTGCTCCTGGCGATGCTCATGGTGGGTCGGCTCGAGGGCGCGGTCTCCAGCGAGGTGCAGCGTCCGAGCGACCTCTCGACACCTCTGATCCTGCGCGTCGTCGGCGACATGGGCGGCTTCCTGGTAGTCGGGCTGGTCCTGGTCGCGATCCTCGAGGTCCTGGTGAGCCTGGCCTCGCGACGGCTGCTGGTGGCTCGCGCGGGGCTCCTGCCGGACGGTCCGGGGGAGCGCACCGAGAGCCGACTGGCCATCGCGGGCGCGCTCCGCCTGGTCCGCCGGCCAGTCCGGGAGCTGGGCGTGGCGCTGGTCTCGTGGGGCGTCGCGGTGGTCACGGCCGTCACGGCGGCGGCGAGCGTCACGCTGGCGTGGGCGGCCACCCGACCAGGGCTCCAGGCACTCGCGCTGTCGGGGGACACGGCTCGTCTCGCGACCGCGCCGGTGGCGCTCGCGCTGCTGTGCGCCATCTGGCTCGCGGTCCTCTGCCTGTGCGGCCTCGCGACCGCGTTCCGGACGGCGCTGTGGACCATGGACGCGCTCCGATGAGCGCGTGGCGGATGGCCGCGCGAGCGGTCGTGGTGGGTCTCGTGCTGGGCGTGGCCCCGGGCGCGACCTTCGCGCAGTCGGCACATGGCGACTCACCGTCCCCCACTCCTGGCGCCGCCGGCTCCCCGGGTCCGGCGGCGTCCCACGAGCCGGCCGCGTGCCTCGACCTCCTTGACCTGCCGCCCGAGGACCTGGGTGACGATCGCCTCCTGACCGCCGAGGCCGCGTCTGGCGTCGAGGACTTCGACCCCGATGACATGCTCGACCCGTTCCTTGCCTCGCTCGGCCTCGACCGCGACGACGTGTGCAGCGTCGGCATCCGCTACGGTCCGGCGGCCACCACGGACCTCATCGGGCTGCTGGTGCGCGTCCGGGGCGCCGGAACGGGTCTGGGCGAGGGTCTCGCGAGCGCATTGGCGGATCGGCTGCGCGAGTACGGCAACGAGGTCACCCAAGAGTCGATCGACGTGCCTCCGAAGGTCGCAACGAGGCTGCGCATCGTGGCGTCTGGGGCGGAGACGCAGCTCCTCGTGGCCGATGCGGCATCGGATGTGGCGCTCGTCACACCCTCCCAGGAACTCCTCGAGGCCCTGCTGCCGCTCGTCCCCGCGGCCTCGCCGCAGCCGTCGGGTTAAGGCCTCGACATCGGAACCGTAGTCGTCCGTGGGCGGACGAACGGGGCTCCCCTGCTACACTCGGCCGCGGCCGACCGGGTCAGACGCGTGCCGAGGGAGTGGCGCGCCGCGTAGGTGAGGCGATAGGACCGGATGCTCGGAGACTTCGACAAGGCGATCGGGGAGACGATCGACGGCATCATCTCCAACCCGTTCGTCCAGCTCGCGCTCCAGGCGATCGCGTTCTACATCATCCTGGTCTGGCTGCTGACCGCGTATTGGGCGTTCCGGGACATGCAGCACCGCACCACCAACCCGGTGGCGCCGTACCTCGCGGCGGGCATCATCGTCGCGTTCACCCCGTTCCTGTTCCTGTTCGCGGTCATCCTGTACCGCATCGTCCGGCCTCGCGAGACCATCGCCGAGGCCAACGAACGCGCCCTCGCCGAGGAGGCGATCCTCGCCGAGATCGAGGCGCGTCCCCACTGCGCCAACTGCTCGCGCGCGGTGGAGGAGGAGTGGATCATCTGCCCCACGTGCCGCAACCGGCTGCGCCGCGTGTGCCCCAACTGCAGCCGCCTCGTGGAACTCGACTGGACGCTGTGTGCGTGGTGCGGCAAGGACTTCGAGCGGCCGGAGGTCGTGGCCCCCGTCTACATGCCCGGTCCGCGACCCCAGATCGAGGGACAGCCGGTCCCGATGCAGGTCGATGGCCCGCAACGTCAGCCCATCCTCGCCCCGGGCATGCTGGGCCCTGAGATGTCGCCCGCGCGGGAGCGTTGACCCAGCACCTGCCACCGGATGATCGGGACGGGGACGCGTTCGGTGACGACGAGGACCCGCCCGCTGCCTTGACGCCGGACGCGCCCCAGGGGCCGCCCGGCGGTCGCACGTTCTCGCTCGAGGGTCGGCCCGTGCCCTCGTTGTACCTGCTCGCCTGGCTGCTCACCGTGGGCGGACTCGGGGCGTTGCTGTTCGTGGCCCAGGCCGGGCCGTCGGCGGGCGGCTCGTTCGTGGCACTCGTCGCGACGGTGAGCATGGGCCTGGGCCTCGCGGCAGCGGCCGGGTACCAGCTGGTCGCCCGGGCCGATCGGCATCCCGACCGCTATCGGGGACCTTCGCCGCTCATCCTGTTCGGTCTGGTCCTGGTCGTGAGCACCCTGCTCTCGGCTGGTCTCGCGGTGCTGGGGCTCCTGGACGTCGACCATCCGGTGGGGTTCCTGGCAAGCCTCGTCGCCGTCGCAGCCACGTACCTCGTAGTCATCTGGGTGTTCGTCGTCCGGGGCGGCGCCCTGCGCTGGGTGGACATGGGCTGGCCCTCCCGCGCCACCTCGGCGCGGGTGCTGCTCCGCGACGTGGGCGAGGCGATGCTCGTCATGCTCCCGGTCACCATCGGGGTGCTGCTGTGGGGTGGCATCCTGGCGACGCTGCTGCGGGTGACGGCGCCCGACACCCTGCCGGAGGCGACCAACGCCACGGAGGCCCTCGCGCTGGTGCTGGCGGCCGCGGTGGTCGCGCCCATCGGGGAGGAGGCGTTCTTCCGTGGGTTCGCGCTGACCGCGTGGTGGCGGGACCTGGGACCTCGGGCCGCACTGATCCGGAGTGCCCTGTTCTTCGCGGTCGTCCACATCCTCAACATCCAGGTCGGCCCAGAGGAGGCAGGCCAGGGGCTCGCGCAGGCGCTCCTGTCGTTCCTGGTGATCCTGCCGCTCGGCCTCGCGCTGGGCTGGCTGTTCCAGCGCCGGGGCATCGTGGCGTCCATCGCGGGCCACGTGACGTACAACGGCATCCTGCTGGTGCTCGTGGCGCTCGCTCCCACGGGCGGCGCCACGCCTGGGGGCTGACGCACGCCGACCGCGCCGCCGGGGCTGAACCGGCCGCTCGCCCAGGATGTCCACAGATCGCGAGTGAAGGGCGGACTGATCGCGTGACAAGACCCGCTCCCTAGCATGCGTCTCGCATCCGGGTCCGGAGGGCGGGGGAATCGGCGGGCTCCGTCATCCGGGCTCGGGTGCACCACCGTCGCCTCCCGCCCACCGTGCCCGCCAGGTGCCCGCCGGGAGGATCCCATGGACCACGGGAACGGGCATCGGAGCGTGCGCGAGCTGCCCGCCAGCGAGCGACCGCGAGAGCGACTGGAGCGACGCGGCGCCGCCGGGCTCGCGGCTGCGGAGCTGATGGCGCTCATCTGGGGGAGCGGCACCCCCGGTCACAGCGCACGGGACCTGGCCGAGGAGGCCCTCTCCCGTCACGACGGGCTCACCGGGCTGGCCGTCGCGGCGCCCGCGGAGCTGTGCCTGGTGCCGGGCATCGGCCCGGCGCGGGCGGCGCAGTTGGCCGCTGCGTTCGAGCTGGGTCGGCGCGCGGTGGCCGACTGGCCGACGGCCCGCTGGACCGTCCGGGCGCCCCGCGACCTCGCGGACCGGCTGATGCCCGAGATGGGCCGTCTGGAGCGCGAGGAGCTACGCGTCGTCCTGCTCTCGTCGCGGAACAGCGTGATGGCCGTGGAGCGGGTCTACCAGGGAAGCGTGTCGACCGCGCTGGTGCGTGTCGGCGAGCTGTTCCGGGATGCCGTCCGACGCCATGCCGCGGGCATCATCGTGGTCCACAACCACCCGTCCGGCGACCCCACGCCATCGCCCGAGGACCTCCACCTGACGGCCGAGACCGTGGCCGCTGGCAGGCTGCTCGACGTCCCCGTGCTGGACCACCTGGTCATCGGCCACGACGCGTTCGTCAGCCTGCGGGACCGTGGCATCAGCTTCGACCGGCCTGGCGGGTCCTAGAATCGACGCCATGACCGACGACGGCTTCTTCGGCGCCGAGGTCGCGGCTCGCTATGACGATGACCTGGGGGAGCACGGCCGCCCAGACGTGATCGAGGCGACGGTGGACCTCGTGGCGGGTCTGGCGGGCGAGGGACGGGCGCTTGAGTTCGCGGTGGGGACGGGTCGGCTGGCCATCCCGCTCGCGCAGCGGGGCGTGCCCGTCCACGGCATCGACCGCTCGCGAGCCATGATCGAGCGGTTGCGCGCCAAGCCGGGCGGGGAGCTGGTCCACGTCGAGGTCGGCGACATGACGAGCACCCGAGTGCCCGGGTCGTTCTCGATGGTCTATCTCGTGTTCAACACGATCATGAACCTGGTCACCCAGGACGCCCAGGTCGCCTGCTTCCAGAACGCCGCCGCGCATCTGGGGCCGGGCGGGGTCTTCCTCATCGAGACCATGGTCCCGGACCTGCGGCACCTGCCGCCTGGACAGACGCTTGTGCCGTTCCGGAGCGACGCCACGGGCTTCGGGATCGACGAGTACGACACGCTGACCCAGGGCCTGGTGTCCCACCACATCGACCTGGCGGACGGGGTGCCGCGGTACTCCTCAGGTCCGTTCCGCTACGTCTGGCCGAGCGAGCTCGACCTGATGGCGCGCATCGCCGGCCTCCGCCTCCGCGATCGCTGGGCGGACTGGGCGAGGTCGCCGTTCACCGCGGAGAGCCGGTCGCACGTCTCGGTCTGGGAGCGCCCCACGGATCGGTGAGCCGCGGTCGCCCGCTCGCGGATGGCAGCCCCGGAACACGAGACCCGCGACGCGACCATCGTCCTGGCGCAGCACGGCCGTTACCGCGACCGATCTTCACCGAGGCTGAACGGCACACGGGCCGATCGCGCATGTCGATGTCTCCGAGACGGCAACAGGGCTGCCAGTCGCGACGGAACTGACCGTGGGCCTGAAGATCCGTCGCGCTCGGTCCCGCCCGAGGGTCCTCGACGCCCTCTGGTGACCAGACACTCGACGATCGCCCCTCCACCCGTTCGGTGGGATCGAAGATCCGTCGAAGTGGCCGCCTCGACGCCGGGGGCCGGCCGCCGCACGGCCCATTGCCGCACGGCCCATTGCCGCACGGCCCGGGAGGGCGAGCTCGCCCCCCGGGGGTTCCAGGCGGGGAACTCGCCAGAGCCGCGGTCAGCCCGCTCGCGGATAGCAGCCCCGGAACACGAGGCCCGCGGCGACGTACGGGTGGTCGAACGTGCCGGCGGCACTGCCCACGCGTGTCTGGCCCAGGGTGACGATCTGCCCCCCGCGCGCCACCTCGGCACCCGACTCGTCACGCAGGACGAGGGGCGTCTCCACGGACGCCGCGAACACCTCGGGCCAGACGACGGACACCGCGGTCCCGTCGGACCGCCGCAGGACGACCGGGTCGCGAGGGTCATCCCCGGTGGCGAGGGCGCCCTCCACTGGATCGACCACGGCGTACGCGTTGCACATGATGTTCTCGCCGTGCATCCACGCGAACGTCCGGATGCCACCCGACCCGGTGCCGAAGCCCCTCGGCCACAGCGCCCACGCGATCGCCACCGCCAGCGCCACGAGGGTGCCCCCGACCAGGATCACGGGCCATGACCACCGCGTCCGACGTGCCACTGCGCCATCCTCCGTCCTGCGACCCGACGTCCGGATCATCCGCCATGGGCGCCGAGGGGCCGCCCGGCGCCCCACCGGTATACTCGCTCGTGCCGTGACCAGGTCGCGCGGCTGCCCAGCGTGCGCGGGCCACGGACCGGTCGGATCCTGGCGACCTCCCACCACCTGCCACACGACCAACTCCCCCGGAGGGGCCCACCCCAGCCATGTTCGACGCCTTCCTCGGAAGGTTCTCCCGTGACATCGGGATCGACCTCGGAACCGCCAACACCCTCGTCCACGTGCGTGGCCGTGGCATCGTCATCAGCGAGCCCAGCGTGGTCGCCATCGATGCCCGCACGCACAAGGTGCTCGAGGTTGGCGCCGAGGCCAAGCGGATGGTCGGTCGGACGCCCGCCAGCATCGTCGCGATCCGCCCGCTCCGCGACGGGGTCATCAGCGACTTCGACGTGACGGAGCAGATGATCAAGTACTTCGTGCAGCGCGTGCACGACCGGGTGGGCCTCATCCCACGACCGCGGATGCTCCTGGGCATCCCCTCCGGGGTGACCGAGGTGGAGAAGCGCGCGGTGCGTGACGCGGCGCTCAACGCGGGCGCCCGCTGGGCCCGCCTCATCGAGGAGCCCATGGCCGCCGCCATCGGGGCTGGGCTGCCCATCGGCGAGCCCACGGGCAGCCTCATCGTGGACATCGGGGGTGGCACCACGGAGGTGGCGGTCATCAGCCTGGGTGGCATCGTGGTCGCGCGCAGCCTGCGCGTGGGCGGCGACGAGCTCGACCAGGACATCATCGCGTACGGTCGACGCGAGTTCAACCTGCTGGTCGGCGAGCGGACCGCCGAGGACATCAAGATCGCCATCGGATCGGCGTTCCCGGGACCGCACGATGAGCAGCACGTGACCTTCCGAGGTCGCGACCTGCTGACCGGGCTGCCACGCTCGGTGGAGATCTCCGCGGACCAGGTGCGCGAGGCCGTCGAGGGGTCGGTGGCCCAGATCGTGGACACCATCAAGGACACCATCGAGGAGACGCCGCCCGAGCTGGTGGCGGACATCATGGACCAGGGCATCGTGCTCGCCGGTGGCGGCGCGCTCCTGCAAGGCCTGGACCGACGCATCGCGGAGGCGACCCAGATGCCCGTGCACATCGCGGACGACCCGCTGACCTGCGTGGCTCGGGGGACGGGCCTGGTGCTCGAGGAGCTGGAGAACCCCATCATGGAGCGCGCGCTCGTCGCGGAGACCTACTCGCGATCGCCGCACTGAGACCGCTGCCATGCTGACCGACCGGGCGCTCCGCCGACAGCTGGTCACCTTCTCGCTGCTCATCGCCACGTGCATGCTGCTGCTGGCGTTCAGCGACACCAAGCCCATCCAGGACATGCGGGGCGGCATCAACTTCGCGCTGGCACCCATCCGCGACACCCTCACGGGCGGCGCCCGCGCCGTGGGCTCGCTGTTCACCTCGCTCGCAGAGCTGGACCAGCTCCGCCGCGAGAACGAGGCCCTCCGAGATCGCGTCCAGGCGGTGGAGGAGGCGAACCTCCAGATCCCGGTGCTGCAGACCGAGAACGCCAAGCTCGCCGACACGCTCAAGATCAAGCGGTCGTTGGACCATCGGACGGTCGCGGCCGAGGTGATCTACAACGACCCATCCAGCCTGGAGCGCCTCATCACCATCGCCAAGGGGACCGACGACGGGCTGTTCCTGGGCGCCACGGTGCTGTCCGCGGGCGGCTCGCTGGTGGGCACCATCACGGAGGTCGGTGGTAATTGGGCGACCGTGCGGCTCATCAACGACACCCGCTCGGTGGTCGTGGGGCGCGACGTGCGGAGCGGGGCGATCGGTGAGGTCCATGGCAACCTGTCGGCGCCGTTGGAGCTGCAGAACGTGCTGTTCAACGAGTCGCTCCGCGTGGGCGACCTGGTGACGACCGCGGGCATCCGGCTGAGCCGCGAGGCACGCTCGCAGTTCCCCCGCGACCTGGTCATCGGCAGCATCGTGAGCGTCGACAGGGACCCGGCGCTGACCACCATCAGCGCCCTGATCCAGCCCGCGGCGGACCTGGACAACCTCGAGCTGGTGCTCGTGGTGACCGACTTCCAGCCCGACCCGCTGCCGGGGGTCACGGCCACCCCCACGCCGGAGCCGACCGTGGAGCCCACCGACGAGCCGGAGCCCACCACGGAACCGACCCGCAAGCCGCGCAAGACCCAGCGTCCCGACGGCTAGGCCCCCGCCCCGTCCGGGGCCGCGCCCTCCCGGGGTTGCCTCCTCGCGCCACCTGAGGCACCATGGGCCCACCCACCCGGGACGATAAGGGTATGGATACGTTCGCTTCACAGCCGTGAACGTGTGACGCGACGGGTGCGCCCTCCGGACGTGCCCCCAGCCATCGCCGGAGAGAGACGGGATTGCAGCTCGCCCACGCTGCGCCATATCGAAGCCAGTGGCGCTCGGTGCTCGCCGCCCTGCTCGCGCTGGTCTTCGTGCTGTCCGCCTCCCTGGTCTCAGGCGTCAGCGCCAGCACCCTCCCCCCGACCGCCACCCCCGACACGGACACGCTCGACGCGTCCGACGGCAGCGGGTCCGCGTGCACCGGCCAGCCGGCCTTCAAGGCGGTCATCGTGGTCGGGCCGGTGGGTGGCGAGACATCCCGCTTCAAGGCCTGGGCCGACGAGATCGCCACGGCGGCCAGGGACGCCGGGATGAGCGTGTGCAAGGTCTACACGCCCTACGCCGATGACGACACCCTCAAGGCAGCCGCCAAGGGCGCCGACCTGTTCGTGGCGCTGATGCACGGCAACGGGTCGCCGCGCCCCGACCGGACGGCGGACGACGGCACGGCCGACCCCAAGGACGACGAGACGAGCACCCGCAACGGGCTGGGCCTCAACGCCTCGCGCGGCAGCAGCGCCGTCAAGTACTACGGGGCCGATTGGGTCCGCACGTACCTGCGTCTGGCGCCCAACGCCATCGTCGTGCTCAGCCACATGTGCTACACGTCCGGCAACTCCGAGGACTTCGACCCGCTGCCGAGCTTCGCGCTGGCGGTCGAGCACGTCGACAACTTCGCGGCTGGCTTCCTCGACTCCGGCAGCTACCCGGGTGGCGGCCACCCCAGCGTGGTCATGGCCATCCAGAGCCAGCACTTCGACCCCACGGACCCCAAGGGCGACCTCATCAGCACCTTGATGACCAAGGACGTCACCCTGGACCGCGCGTTCATGACCACCTACACGCGCAACAGCGGCAGGGCCTGGGAGGGCACCTACCTGCCGAACTTCGGGGCCATCGGCACGACCGACTTCTATGTCACCCGGCGCCCCGACGGCTCCGACCTGCGCAGCCGTGGGCGGATCCACATGGATCCCGACCTGCTGGTCGATGGCAAGACCCCCTCGCTCGCCGCGCTCAAGGCCGACTGGGACCCTCAGGACCCGGACGTGGCGTGGCTCGACCGGTTCGCGGGCGCCAGGAAGGGGATCGCCAAGGGCTCGGGCAAGGCGCGCTATGGCTATGTGCGTGCCATCACCGGCGACCTCTCGTTCAAGGCTGCCGACTGGCGGGCCGGCGCGTCACGGGGCTCGGGCGGCAGCGACCCCACGCCACCCCCGGACCCGGCGCCGGCGGCACCCGCGGGCAAGGTGGCCATCCCCAGGATCCGGGGCCTGACGCGCGCCGAGGCCAAGGCCACGCTCGTGGCCGCCGGCCTCAAGGTGTCGACCAACGACCTCTCGGCGCCCAACGCATCCGTCAGGAAGGGCCGGGCGCTCAACACCTACCCCTCGTATCTCATGCCCGACGGCAGCGCTCGCAAGGTCGCGCGCGGCACCACCGTCCACATCCGGCTGTCCGAGGGCCCCTGACCATCTGGGGGTCGCGCCATCGGTCGCCCCGGCTAGACTCCACGCCGATGCAGGAACCCACCTACGCCGACACCTGGGTCGTGCTGCCCACGTACGACGAGATCGACAACCTCGAGGGCATCGCGACCGCCATCCTCGACCGCCTGCCGGGGGCGACGCTCCTGGTGGTGGACGACAACTCGCCCGACGGCACCGGCCAGCTCGCCGACCGCCTGGCCGCCGCGGAGTCACGCATCCGGGTCCGCCATCGGCAGGGCAAGGAGGGCCTCGGCAAGGCCTACGTCGATGGCTTCGGGGTCGCGCTCGAGGGGGGCGCCAAGCGCATCGTCCAGATGGACGCGGACTGGTCGCACTCCCCGGACTACCTGCCCGCGATGCTGGGTGCGCTGGCGGGCGGTCTGGACGCGCCGCGGCCGGACGGCGCGGACCTGGTCATCGGGTCGCGCTATGTCAGGGGTGGCGGCGTGGTGGACTGGGGCCTGACGCGTCGGATCATCTCGCGGGGTGGCTCGCTGTTCGCGCGCACCGTGCTGTGGCTCCCGCCGCACGACCTCACGGGCGGCTTCAAGGCGTGGCGGCGCGAGGCGCTGGAGGTCATCGACTGGGACCGGCTCCATTCGGGCGGCTATGTGTTCCAGATCGAGATGACCTACCTGGCCGACCGGGCAGGGGCGCGCGTGGTGGAGGTGCCCATCGTGTTCCCGGACCGGCGGGTGGGCCAGAGCAAGATGTCGGGCGGCATCTTCAAGGAGGCCATCTCCGTGGTCCTGCGGCTCCGCTGGGACGAGCTGCGCGGCCGGGGGCCCACCACCCGCATGGCGCGCCCGCCCGCCTCCGGCAGCTGATGGCCCGTCTGGCGGACCTCACGGCGGCGACAGCGCCGCCACCGGCCGGCGTGCGCGTGATGCTCGACCTGCGGCCCCTCCAGGAGCCGACCCGGGCGCCCATGACGGCGGCCTACCTGCGATCGCTGGTGCGGGCGCTCGAGCACGACCCGCTGCCCGACGAGGAGCTCGTGGAGGTCCTGCGGGTCGGTCGCGGCGACCCCGTCGAGGAGGATCGCGCCGAGGGGTCCGAGGGCGGCGTGGCGGTCGTGGGCCGTCGGTGGCTGCCGCCCCCGTCGAACGCCCTGCGCTCGCTGCTCGGCGTGCCCGTCGATGGCGTCTTGCTGCGGCTGGCGCAGCTCCGCACGGGCACCGCCGCAGGCGCGGGCACGGTGTTCCACACCGCAGGCGGCGCCACGCCTCGCCGGTCGGCCATGCCCGTGGTCTCGGCGCTGCTCGACCTCGCACCGTGGGAGCTCCCCGAGCGATACACCGCCACGCGCGTCGCGCGGCTGGCGCGCCGCGCCAAGGCGGGCGCCCTGCGGCGTGCCTCCCTCGTCCTGGTGGCCTCCCGGGCGACCGCCGACGCGCTGACGCGGCTGGTGGACGTCGACCGGGAGCGCGTCCGGGTGGTGCCGCTGGCCTCGGACGCGGCGTTCCGACCCGAGGCCGCCGACCCGGGCCTGCTGGACAGCCTGCTCGCGGCGCATCGCCTGCCCGGCCGATACCTCATCGTGGGCGGTCGCTACGACGCCCGGTCGGACCTGCCGACGCTGTTCGCGGCGCTCCGCTCGCTGCGCGATGCCGGCACCCTGGAGGCGGAGCTGCCGCATGTGGTGCTGGTGGGCGCCGCCGCGGCGGACGAGGCGCACGACCGAATCGCGGCGCTCGTGCGCCACCACCGGGTCCGGGACCTGGTGCACGCCACCCCGCCGCTCGCGCTCGGCCAGCGAGCCGTGCTGGAGGCGGGTGCCCTGGGGCACGTGCAGGTCGCGCTCTCGGATTCGACCGGCATCGCTGCCCTGGAGGCGCTCGCCTCGGGCGTGCCGGTCATCGCATCGCGCGCTGGCGCCCTGCCCGAGATCGTGGGTCCCGCAGGCATCATCGTGGAGCCCGGGGACCCGGCGCGTCTGGCCAACGCCCTCATCGCGCTGTGGTCGGGTGGCCAGGTCGCGGACCAAGTCAGCCGGGCGGCGCGTCGTGCGGCGGACATGCGCCGCACCTGGGCGGACGTGTGCCGGGACACCCGCGAGGCATGGGCGTCCGTCGCCGCCCCGGGGCCTGACGCGCTAGGCTAGCCGTCGGATGCCAGCACCTGACGACGTCACGGGCAGCGATGCCGGGACGCCCCCACCCGACGTGACCCTGGACGCACCGCCCGTCACCGACGACGCCCGCCCGTCGGCCGCGCTCGCCGAGGCTCGCGCGCATCGAATCGAGTCCAACCAGGGGGCCATCGGCCGCGCCGTGGCTCACGAGGTGCACGCGACCCAGGGCGCCATCGGTGTCGCCCGGGCGGAGGTCCTCGAGTTTCGCGAGGGCGCCATCGGGGTGCTCGCGGCCCGCCAGGTGGAGGCTCGGGACACCGTGGTGGGGCTGATGGTCGCGCGCCACGTTGGCGGCGACGTGCGGGTCCTGCTGGACTGGCGCTCGGTCGCGGCGGCCGTGGGCGCCGTGCTGGTCATCGGCCGGCTGCTGCGTGGCCGTCGCTGAGCCGTCGCCCGGGTCGACGGCCGTGAGCGGGCAGGCGGCCCGCTCGCTGCACGTCACCCTCGTGGTGGCGAACACCTTCCAGTTCGACTCGCGCCAGCTGCGCACCGCCGCGACGCTGGCGGCCGACGGCCATCAGGTGCGCATCCTCGCCTGGTCGGCGCCGGACCTGCCCGCCGACGAGACGCTCCCCGGCGGTCTCCGGCTGACCCGCATCCCGCTCGACCGGCGCATCTCGAGCGCGCTCCGCCCGCTGCCGCGCTCGGCACGCGGGCTCGTGTGCCGCCTCGTCGGCCTGGACCCGGAGGCCGTGCTGCTGCCGCCCGACCGCCCGACGGGCCTCGACCGACTGCGACATCCGCTGCGACGGCTGCTGGAGGTGCTCGCCAACGCGCGCCGCGTGGGGCCGTGGGCGGACGCCGTGGTCGCCGCCGCCCCGGAGACCCAGGTGTTCCACGCCAAGGCGCTCATCACGCTGCCCGTGGTGCGCGAGTCCGCGCGCCGTCTCTCGGCGCGGTTCGTGTACGACGTGGCCGACTACCACACCGAGGCGGCGCGTCTGGCGCGGATGCCCGGCGTGGTGCGCGAGCTGGTCCGCCGACGCGAGCGCGGCTGGGCACGCGATGCCGCGGGCACGCTGGCCGTCAGCCAGCCCATCGCCGACCTGGTGCGACGACGCTGGGGCGTGGCGCCGCCGGTCATCCTCATGAACTGCCCCCCTGCGTGGCATCCCGAGACGCCGGGGCTCGTGGCATCCGACGTGGTCCGCGCCACGGCGGGCATCCCGGAGACGCGGCCGGTCATCCTGTACCAGGGCGGCTACAGCGTCGACCGGGGCATCGAGGAGCTGGTGGCCGCGCTCGAGGAGCCGGCGCTCCGAGGCCTCGACCCCGTCGCCGTGTTCATGGGCTTCGGGCGGCTGGAGGCCTGGCTCCGCGAGCGCGCCGCCGCCCGCCCCGACCACCTCATGGTCCTGCCGCCCGTGCCACCCGACGACCTGCTGCCGTGGACCGCGAGCGCGGACGTCGCATTCGTGGGACAGCCGCCGCGCACCCTCAACCAGCGCCACAACCTGCCCAACAAGCTGTTCGAGAGCCTGATGGCGGGCGTGCCCGTCGTGGTCTCCGAGGGCAACGAGCAGTGCCGGCTGGTGAGCCGCGAGCGGGTGGGCGCATGCGCCGACATCGACGCGCCGCGATCCATCGCCGAGGCGCTCGCGACCATCCTGGGGGCGCCGCCAGCCGAGCGGGTCGCGCTCCGCGAGCACTGTCGGACGGTCGCCCTGGAGCGCTACAGCTGGGAGCGCAACGTGGAGGGGCTGACCGGCCTGTACCGCCGGATCGCCGCCGACGCGTGAGCCGCGTCGTCCGGAGCACCGCGCTCATCGTCAACAACCCGTTCACCGCGGACTCGCGCGTCTGGAAGATGGCCCACACGCTGACCGAGGCGGGACATGCGGTGACCGTCGTGGCGCGCACGGGAGCTGGCCTGCCCGGCTACGAGCTGGTCGACGGGTTCCGGCTGCTCCGCGTGAGCCAGCCCCAGCCGCTGTCGTGGCTGCCGAGCCCGCGACTGCCCGCGGGCGAGGCGGAGGCGGCAGAGCGGCGCGCTGCCTCCGGGGCGATCGCCAAGGCGCGCGCGGTGGCCGCCGCGACGCTGGGCCGGGGCGCCCAGGCGCTGCGGTACCTGCGGCTGTCGGGCGTCTGGGCCGACGCCATCGGCCAGGCCATCGACCACGCCCCCACGCCGCCAGGCTTCGAGCGTGGCGCGCCCATGGACGTGTGGCAGGCCGAGGGCCTCGTGGCCCTGCCGGTCGCCGCCCGCCTTCGTCGGTCCCGCGGTGGGTTCGCCGTGTACGACGCCCGCGACCTGGCGACGCGCAGCGCCCGCTTCGCGCGGCTGCCCGGGCCGTGGCGCTCGCTGCTCGAACGTCGGGAGACGGGCTGGGCGCGCTCCATGGATGGGCTGCTCACCGCGAGCGACCCCTACGCGGACGTGCTGGAGGGCGTCTGGGGCCGACGCCCCCGGGTGGCCTGGAACGGTCCCGACCACGAGCCGGTGCGCGAGCCACGCCGCATCTGGCACGAGCGGCTGGGTCTGGCGCCGGACGCGCCGCTGGTGCTGTACCTGGGGCTCGTGCTCGACGGGCGGGGCATCGGGCAGCTGTGCGATGCCCTCGGGCTGGTGGACCGTGCGGTCCTCGTGGTGGCCGGCTACGGCACCGACTACGAGCGCTTCCGGGCGCGCGCGGCCGCCCTGCCGCACGCCGGCCGCATCCACTTCCCGGGACCGGTGGCACCTGCCGACATCCCGGCCGCCATCGCCGCGGCGGACGTGTCCGCGATGCCCGTCGAGGGGGACACCCTCAACCACCAGCTCAACACGCCCACCAAGCTGTTCGACGCCATGGGTGCCGGCGTGCCGGTGGTGGCCAGCGACCTGCCCGGCATGGCCCCCATCGTGCGCGCCACGGGCTGCGGCGAGCTGTGCGACCCGGACGATCCCGCCGACATCGCGCGCGCCATCCGCGCCATCGTGGAGGCCACCCCGGAGCGGCGGGCTGCATACCGTGACGCGGCGCTGGCGGCCGCGCGCGACGTGTATGCCTGGGAGCATCAGGCGCCCGTGCTGCTCGACCTGTATCGGGACCTGGCGACTGGTACGGTCTGGGCATGAGCGACCGCTGGGCGACCTTCGACTGCTATGGCACCCTCATCGACTGGCATGGTGGCCTCCGGGCCGGGATCGCGTCGCTGTGGCCCGGCGCGGACGTCCGCGCGCTCCACCGTCGATACCTGGAGATCGAGGCGCAGCTCCAGGCGGGCACCGGGACGCCCTACCGGCAGGTGCTGACCGAGGGTCTGGCCCAGCTCGCCCGGGACCAGGGACTGACCCTGCCGCCGGGGCGCGAGTCGACGCTCGCTGACGCCCTCCCGTCGTGGACCGCATTCCCCGAGGTGCCGGGCGCGCTCGCCGAGCTGCGGCGACGCGGCTGGAAGCTGGCCATCCTGTCCAACACGGACCCCGACTACCTCGAGGCATCGCTCGGTCACATCGGGGTGCCGGTGGACCTGCGGGTGGTGGCGTCGGAGATCGGCTCCTACAAGCCGGCGCGCGGCCACTGGGAGCGCTTCTTCGCGACGACCGGCGCCGACCGCTCGCGCCACATCCATGTCGCGGCGTCGCTGTTCCATGACATCGAGCCTTGCTCGCGGCTGGGCATCCCCGCCGTCTGGATCGACCGGGAGGCCGAGGTCACCACGCTGCCCATGGCGGCGCGTCTGACGGACCTGGCCGACCTGCCGGACACGCTCGACCGGCTCGTGCCCGCCTGATCGCCGGTGGGTCAGGAGCCCACAGGCCAATGCTCCACGACCAGCTCGGGCATCGGGAAGTCCTTGGGGTTGCCGGTGGCGAGTCGTGCGCCGATGCTGGCCGCCGCGCTGGCGATCAGGCAGTCCCCTTGGGACAGGGTCAGGCCGCGCGCAGCGTGTGCTCGGCGCCATCGCCCCGCTCGCGTGCCTTCGTCGCGGCCCAGAGGCGCGAGGCTCAGGCCGTCGAGGAGTCGCGCCAGGGCGTCGGCCTCCGCGTCCAGAACGCCGCGCTCGACCTCCTCCACATTGATGGCACAGACGAATGGCCGATCGCCAGCAGCACGGACCGCGCGCAGCCGTCGCACGGCGCCCGCGCGCCCGCGCAGCAGGTCGATGAGCACGGTGGTGTCGAGCAGGACCGCCCCCATCAGCGGTGATGGCGCGGGTCGGCGTGTCGCTGCCGATGCACCCACTCGGCCGCGTCTGCGTCCCACTCGTGGCCAGCGTCAGGGATGCTCCCGATCGCCGACTCGATGGCCTCCCAGCGCTGCTCGTCGTCGAGGGCCTGACGGACCGCCTCGGCGATGAAGCTGCTGCGTCGGCGCGCGCCCACGCGAGCGTCCAGTCTGCGGATGTCCCGCTCGTCCAGCGTGATGTGCACTCGCATGGCCACACGCTAGCACACAAGGGTGCGCGGCCATCCCCGTGTCAGTGGGCCAGCAGTCGCTCGTACACCCGGTCCAGGACCTCGAACTGCGCCTCCCAGTTGTAGGTCTCGTGCGCGGCGGCCAGGCCTCGGTCGCCCACCTCGCGCAGCCCGTCCGGGCCGCGGTCGAGCAGCGAGCGGATGCCTCGGCTGACCGCGACCGGGTCGGTCGGGTCCACCAGCACCCCGCAGTCGACCACCGGCACGACCGACCGGAAGCCCGGCAGGTCGCTCGCCACGACCGGCACGCCCGCCGACATCGCCTCCCACAGCTTCTGGGGCGTCACGAACTCGTGGTTCTCGGTGGATGGCTGGTACAGCATGACCATGACGTCTGACGAGGCCGACCAGAGCAGCAGCTCCTGGGGCGGCACCGCGTCGATGACCCGCACCCGGCCCGCGTAGCGCGGCTGCGCGGCCAGCTCCCGGTAGTGGGTCTCCAGGTTGCCGAAGCCCATGAGCACGAGCACGGCGTCGGGGACGTCGAGGATGGCATCCATCGCCTGCTCGATGCCCCGGTCGACCACGAACAGCCCCTGGTACAGCACCACCCGGGTGGCCGCGGGGAGCCCCAGCAGGGAGCGGATCCGGTCGGGGCGGGGCGACGGTGGGTCCCATCGGTCGGGGCAGTTGCGGACGATGGGCAGGGGCGCCAGCCCCAGGTCGCGGGCGGTCATCTCGGCGTACGGCTCCGAGACCTGGACGACGGCATCCGCGCGCTGGGCCCAGCGACGCTCGAACCAGGTCAGGACCGCCCGCTGCCAGCGGGGCATGCCCCCGAAGATGCGGGAGCGCAGGTACACGTCGCGTGGGTCGTAGAGCGTGCGTCCCCCATGCCGGGCCCGCACCCGCTCGAGGGCCGGCAGCGAGGGCGCCCACATGCCGTGCCAGATGTCGTGGGCCTCCACGCCGCGCTCGAACCAGGCGGCCCACTCGCGCGGGCGCAGGGGGAAGATCCGGAACCGATGGATGACGGGCACGCGATCGCTCCAGCGCACCCACGCCGTCCGCGCCCGACCCGCGGC
Organism: Chloroflexota bacterium; assembly: GCA_046328155.1. Lineage (GTDB taxonomy): Bacteria > Chloroflexota > Limnocylindria > Limnocylindrales > CSP1-4 > JAFMJV01. The sequence goes on along the minus strand of JAXLXC010000001.1, from coordinate 71,079 downwards.
CCCGCGGACCATCGCCCGCAGCCGCCCCAGGAGCGACCGAGGACGTGGTCGGGGTCGCGTGCCACCCTCGGCGGGGCTCGCCCGGACCGCGGCGGCGTCGGCGGCGCTCAGGGGCATCCGCACCACCCGATAGCCATCGACCGTCTCGTGGGCGGGCAGCCCGGGCCGCTGGCGCGAGTAGATGGTCACCGTGTCGCCGCGTGCCACCAGCGACCGCGCGATGCGATGCGCCCGCGAGTCGAACTCGCTGGTGCCAGGGGACAGGATGCCGACGCGCGCCGAGCGCCGGGTCGGCGCGGTCACCCGTCCCGCCCCTTCGCGAGCAGCTCGGCATAGATGCCCTCGAGCACCTCCGCCTGGACCTCCCAGTTGTATCGGTCGTGCGCCGCCGCGAGGCCCCTGTCGCCCACCGCCCGCAGGCCCTCGGGGCCCAGGTCCAGCAGCCGCCGGATTCCCGCGCCGATCGCGGGCGGGCTGGTGGGGTCGACCAGCTCGCCACAGCCCACCTCGCCGACCACGGAGCGGAAGCCAGGCATGTCGGCGGCCACCACCGGCACCCCCGCCGCCAGCGCCTCCCACAGCTTCTGGGGCGTCATGAACCGATGGTTCTGGGAGCGTGGCTGGACCGCCATGACCATCACGTCGGCGGAGGCCGACCACCACAGCAGCTCGGTGGGCGGCACCGGGTCGATGACGTGCACCTTGCCCAGGTAGGGCGCCCGCTGGCTGGCCTCGACGTAGGGATCGCGGCTCGACTGGCTGCCGTTCTGGTTGCCAAAGCCCATGATCACCAGCACCGCGTCCGGGACCTCGAGGATGGCGTCCATGGCCTGCTCGATGCCCCGGTCGCCCATCACGCGTCCCTGGTAGAGCACGACGCGGGTGGTGGTCGGCAGCCCCAGCAGCTCCCTGATCCGGTCCGGGCGGGGTGCGGGCGGGTCCCAGCGCTCGGGACAGTTGCGGACCACGGCGACGTGGTCGAGCCCCAGGTCGCGCTCGGTCATCGCCGCGTACTCCGGGGAGACCTGGACGACGGCGTCGCATGCCCCTGCCCAGCGGCGCTCGTAGCGCGTCAGGATCCGGCGCTGCCAGCGGGGCATGTGGTCGAACATCCGCGAGCGGAGGAACACGTCGCGCGCGTCGTAGACCGTGTGCCCGCCATGCGCCGCCCGCACCTGGTCCAACGCCGGCAGCGACCCCGCCCACATGCCATGCCAGATGTCGTGCGGCTCCACCTGGCGCACGTACCAGGGTGCTCGCTGGAGCGGTCGCAGCGGGAACTGCCGGAACCGATGGCGGATGACGCTGCCCGTGGGCAGCCGCGTCACGACGCGGCGCAGCATCCCCGGCTGGGTGGGTGCGCCGGACGCCGGGGCGGCTGTCGGTGCCTCGGTCGCCGCACGTCGAGCCTCGCGATCGGCGAGTCGCACGTCCGCCTCGTCGAGCGGGAGTCGGACCAGGCGATAGCCGTCCACCTCCTGGTCGCGGGGCAGCCCGGGCAGGTAGCGCGAGTAGAGCGTCACGGTGTCACCGCGCGCGGCCCAGGTCCGGGCGATCCGCTGGGCCCGGGAGTCGAAGGCGCTCGTGCCGTGCGACAGGATCGCGATCCGGGCGGGCGGGCGGCTCACGGGGCGGCGGACCGGCTCACGCGGGTCGGGTGAGGACCCGCGCGTAGACCTCGTCGAGGACCTCGAACTGGCGCTCCCAGTTGTAGCGATCGTGGGCCGCGGCGAGGCCGGCGTCGCCCAGCGCCCGGAGGCCGTCGGGGCCCAGCTCGAGCATCTCGCGGAGGGTCCGCGACACCGCCGCGGGGTCGGTGGGGTCCACCAGTCGTCCGCAGCCCGTCTCGGTCACGATGGCTCGGAAGCCTGCCAGGTCCGACGCCAGGACGGGCGTGCCGGCCGCCATGGCCTCCCACAGCTTCTGGGGCGTCACCTGGTCGTGGTTCTCGCTGGTGGGCTGGAACAGCATGATGCTGATGTCGGCCGACGCGGTCCACGACAGCAGCTCCTGGGGCGGCACCGCCGGCGCCAGGAGCACCTTGCCCGCGTGGGCGGCATCCGCGGCCCGGGCTCGGTAGGCGTCGAGGTCGGCCTGGCTGCCGTTCTGGTTGCCAAAGCCCATCAGCACGAGCACGGCGTCGGGGACGTCGACGATGGCCTCCATCGCCTGCTCGATGCCCCGATCCGCCATGAGCAGCCCTTGGTACAGCACGATGCGGGTGGTGGCGGGGATGCCCAGCAGCTCCCGCAGCCGGTCGGGGCGGGGGACGGGTGGCTCCCAGCGGTCGGGGCAGTTGCGCACGACTGCCACGTCCCGGATGCCCAGGTCGCGCTCCATCATCGCGGCGTACTGCTCGCTGACCTGGACCACCGCGTCGCAGCCCCGGGCCCAGCGACCCTCCACGCGCGACAGGATGGCGCGCTGCCAGCCGGGCATGGATGCGTAGCCCCGGGCGCGCAGGTAGACGTCGCGAGCGTCGTACACGGTGTGGCCGCCGTGACGCCGCCGGACCTGGTGGAGCACCGGCAACGACGCCGCCCACATCCCGTGCCACACGTCCTGGGGCTCCACCTGCTCCGCGAACCAGCGCGCCCGCCGCCACGGCTTGATGGGGAACTGGAGGAACCGCGCCGTGACCGGGATCGCCTCGAGCCGCTCGTCCGCGCCTGCCCGCAGGCGGCCCCAGTACGGCTGGGCCGTGCGCCACGCGCGCCGAGCGAGGACGATGGGCGCCCGCAGGACCCGTCGGACGAACCCGCGCGGACGGCTGGGCGCCATGGTGGCGCGTCCGCGGCCCTTCGACCCCCCGCCCTTCGACCCCCCGCCCTTCGACCCCCCGCCCTTCGACCCCGTGCCCTGCGGCCGCTGCTCCTGGGCGAGGCGGGTCAGCTGCGGGGAGGCGCCGTCACCGGCCTCCTGGGCCGCCCTGCGGAGGCTGCGCTGGCTGACCGCGATCCGCACGATGCGATAGCCGTCGACCGTCTCCTCGAGCGCGAGGCCCGGCCGATGGCGGGAGTAGAGCGTCACCGTGTCGCCGGCTGCCGCCAGCGACCGGGCGACCCGATGCGCCCGCGAGTCGAACTGGCTGGTGCCATGGGACAGGATGCCCACGCGCACGGCAGGGCGTCGCCTGGGGGCGGTGGCGTCCGTCATCGCTCCTCCTACCGGGCCAGGATCTCGCGCGTCACGGCATCGGCGAGTGCCTCGTGGGGAGGATACCCGGGGGCGCGCTTGGCGATGACGAGCTGGTCCGGGCGCTCCAGGACCCGCATCCGTCCGGTGTCGATGAGCATCCGGTCGACCGCGCCCAGCTCCCCCGCGAAGGTCGTCCAGGTGGGGGTGCCCAGGAGTGCCGCCTCGCGGTTCATGGTGCCGCCCGCGCTGACCACGAGGTCCGCGGCCGCGACCAGCTGGGGCCCATCCACCGGCCGTGCCGGGATGGTCACGTCGGCCATGCCCCGGAACGCCTGGCCCTGCTCGGGCGTCCGGGGCAACAGCACCACCTGGGCGTCGGATGCCCGCAGATGGGCGACCACGTCGTCGAACAGCGTGTTCTCGATGCCTCGGTGGTACAGGCTCATGGTGGCCGGCGGGCGGAGCACCGCGATGGGTCGGCTGGCATCCACGCCCAGCTCGTCGATGACGCCCCCGGGGTCGGGCTCGAAGTCGGCGAGGGTGACCTGCTCCTTGATGCCCGGGTAGGGCCGGTAGTGGTCGCGTCGGAGGCCCAGGGCCGCGAGGCGCTCGAAGGGGATGACCTCTGGGACCATGACCTTGTCGGCAAGCCGGAAGTTGACCCGGTGCATCCCGGCGGCGCCCTCGAAGTCGTGGATCACCGTGCTGTGGATCCGCACCCCGCGCGCCGCGATGACCTGGTAGAACGAGCCGTGGCTGACCGCCTGCCCGATGTCGCGGCGCGACCGGGCGAAGCGGTGGAGCAGCGCCGTCCGGCCCGCGAGGACGCGCGCCTTGCCCAGCACGCTCGCGCCCCCGTGGCCCCCGATGACCGTGTGCCCGATGCCGAAGCGCTCCAGCAGGCCCAGCGTCTGCGCGAAGTCGCGCGCCGTCACGACCGCGGGGACGCCCGCCTCGTCGAGGCGACGCAGGATGGGTCGGAAGAACAGGACGTGGGGCGAGTTGGTGACGTCGATCCAGACGGCCCGGCCGCGCGTCATCGCGGCGTGCGTGCCGCCATCAGAAGGCTGCTCATTCCGGCGGCGACTCTAGCACCGCGGCGAGGTCCAGCCGGTCGAGGAGCGCCAGGCCGGTCCGCGCCATGCGCAGGAGCCCCGGCTCGGGCTCGAGGTCCGACAGCGCATCGAGCGTGACCCAGCGGATGCCCTCCGACTCGTGGTTGCCGGGTGCGTGGGCGGCTGGCGGTGCGATGACCAGGTGACGGACATCGAGATGGAGATGGTCCGGCTCCGCACCCCGGGCGTGGTGGAACACGTGGACGTCGAGGTCGATGGCGGGCGTCACGACCCGCAGACCCTGGATGCCGCTCTCCTCGGCGGCCTCGCGGAGCGAGACGTGCGCGAGGTTGCCGTCACCGTCCGCGTGGCCGCCCGGCTGGAGCCAGCGTCGCATCTTCGCGTGGAACAGGAGCAGGACCTGCCGGCTCGACGGGTCGACGACGAGTGCGGATCCAGTGAGGTGCCCGACCTCGCAGGCGCGCAGGAGCGCATCGGGATGGGCATCGACGAAGTCGAGGATCCGCGCCCGGGCCGCCTCGTGCGCGACGTCACCAGGCAGCGCGCCGGTCAGCGCGCGGCGGGCGGCGCCGAGGTCGTCGGGCGCCGCCCGCAGGCCGATGGTCTGGATGCGTGCCGCGCCCACCCCCTGACCTTGCCACGGACGCGAGCGGGGCGTGTCGCGACCTCGGCGACCGCTGGCCGAGCGGCGATCCTGCTACCGTCCGCGCCGGACGAGCGACCGTCCGGCGCGGCCCGCCCGTCGCCCGCCACCCAGCCCCCTGGCACTCCGCAGCCCACGGAGCCATGTCCCTCCTGCGTCGAGTCGGTGACCATCTGCCCCGGTCCCTGCACCGGGCGCTCCACGGCGCCCGCGCCGTGGTCACGGTGGAGGAGCCGCTCCATGCGTCGCGGGCGCTCGGCAGCCTGTCGCCGCGCCGACGGCGGACGGTGGGCCGGGTCATGATCCTCGCGTCGCACGTGTCCCTGCCGCGATCGCGCCGCTCCGGTCGCGGGGCGCTCCTCGAGGGGCTCGGGCACGCGGCCATGGGGGACCAGCAGGGGTCCACATCGATCCTGCGCCGGGTGGCGGACGATCCCGCGACCCGGGACACCACGCGCGTGGAGATCGGGCGGCTGCTGCTCCAGTCGCACGACATCGAGGGCGCCCGCGCCGTGCTCGAGCGGATGGCCGCCCAGGAGGGCGACCGCAACGCCTCCCGGCATGCGCTCCAGGCACGCGTCGACCTGGCGCTCGCCCGGTACCAGGAGGCCCTCGGCGCCGCCCGCGCCGCGGTGACCGCCGACCCTCGCCGCGCGGGCGCCCAGGCGCTGCTCGCCCAGGCGCAGGCCGAGCTGCGTGCCCGCGACCCGGGGTGGCGACCCACGGTCGCGGCGCCGGCCCGACCGCATCGACCCGAGCCGGGCCACGTGGCCCTGGTGGTCGCCAACGGCCTCCCCCGTCGCCAGTCGGGCTACTCCATCCGCACCCAGAGCGTCGCCGCGGCCATGGGGCAGCTGGGTCTGGACGTGGTCGTGGCGGCCCGTCGCCAGGAGGAGCTCATCGACGGCGGCCTCCCCGTGGAGGCGTGGGAGGTGGGCGGCGTGCGCTACCGAATCACCTCCACCGCCCGAGAGGTCCGCGAGCGTCCCGACCACAACGCCACGCTCAACGCCGCGGGCATCGCGGCGATCGTGGAGGAGCACCACGCCTCCGTGCTGCACCCCGTCACGCCCTGGCCCGACCTGCTCGCGTCGCTCGCGGTCGCGGAGCAGTACCGGATCCCGCTGGTCTACGAGGTGCGGGGCTTCCGGGAGGAGACGTGGCTCACGCGCGCAACCGAGCTGGCCGGGGAGAGCGCCCATGACGAGGTCGAGGCACGCACGGAGACCGACCTGATGCAGGCCGCGGACGCCATCGTCACGCTCTCCGAGCCCATGCGCGAGCACCTCGCGGCGCGTGGCATCCCGGCGGAGCGGATCGCGGTCGTCCCCAATGGGGTGGACGCGGAGCGCTTCTCGCCCATCCCGCGCGACGATGCCCTGGCGCGTCAGCTCCGGCTGGGCGACGGACCGGTCATCGGCTACATCACCACGCTCGCGCCGTACGAGGACGTGGACACCCTGCTCAAGGCGACCGCCGAGCTCCGGCGACGCGGTCGTGGCGTGCGCTGCCTCATCGTGGGCGACGGCATCGAGCGCGACCGGCTGCTGGAGCTGCGCAGGCAGACGGGCACCGACGATGGCTCCGTGGTGTTCGCGGGCAGGGTCGCCTACGCTGACGTCAACGCGTACTACTCGCTCCTGGACGTGTTCGTGGTGCCCCGGCGCCGGGTCGGCGTGGCGCAGCTGGTCACGCCCCTCAAGCCGTACGAGGCGATGGCCATGGAGCGCGCGGTGGTCGTGAGTCGTGTGGAGGCGCTGACCAGCATGATCGTGGAGGGCGAGACCGGGCTGTCGTTCACGCCCGAGGACCCCATCGACCTCGCCGACGTCCTGGAGCCCCTGCTGTTCGACCAGGCGCGACGCGAGGCGCTGGGTCGGACCGCCGGCGCCTGGGTGCGGGAGAATCGCACCTGGGAGCACGGCGCACGGCGCTATCTCGAGCTGTATCGCGCGCTGGGCGTGGCGTGACGGCTCGCGGGTTCGTCGCCCACGTGGTGGGCGCCCGGCCCAACTTCATCAAGGCGGCGCCCGTCATCGCCGCGCTGGGTGCCCTGGGGGTGCGGCAGCGCATCGTGCACACCGGCCAGCACTACGACCCGCTCCTGTCGGACGTGTTCTTCCGCGACCTGGGCATCCCCACCCCCGACATCAGCCTGGGCGTGGGCTCCGGGTCGCAGGGCCATCAGACCGGCGCGCTGCTGGCGGCGCTGGAGGATGCGTTCCTGGCCGACCCGCCTGCCTGGGTGGTGGCCTACGGCGATGTCAACTCCACCCTGGCAGCCGCGCTGGTGTGCGCCAAGTCGCTCATCCCGCTGGCGCACGTGGAGGCGGGTCTCCGCAGCTTCGACGCCACGATGCCCGAGGAGGTCAACCGGCGCGTCACGGACGTCCTCTCGGACCTGCTGTTCGTGACCAGCCCCGAGGGCATCGACAACCTCGCCCACGAGGGCGTCGATGCCTCCCGCGTCCACCTCGTGGGCAACCCCATGATCGACACGCTGCTCGCGCACCTCGACCGGTTCGACCCGGCACCGGTGCGCACCCGACTGGGCGTGCCCGAGCGCTATGCGGTGGCGACCCTCCATCGACCCGCGAACGTGGACACGCCCGAGGCCGCGGGTCGGCTGGTGGGCGCCCTCCGGGAGCTCGCGGCGCGCATCCCGGTCGTCCTGCCGCTCCATCCGCGCGGCCGAGCGACGCTGGGGGCCGCGGGCCTGCACGAGGTCGCCGGCCTGCTGGTCGTGGACCCGCTGGGCTATCTCGACTTCTTGTCGTTGGTCCGGGGCGCCGCCCTGGTGGTCACCGACTCGGGTGGCATCCAGGAGGAGACCACCGTCCTGCGCGTCCCGTGCCTCACCCTCCGGCCCAACACCGAGCGCCCGGTGACCATCAGCCATGGCACCAACCGGCTGGTCGAACCCGAGGACCTGGGGCCCATGGTGGACCTCGCGCTGGCAGGTGGCATCGTGGCGCCCGCGGAGGGGCCGCCCCTGTGGGACGGCCAGGCGGGCGCGCGGATCGCGGCGATCCTCGCGGAGCGGCTTCAGGGGATCGCCGGACCCGCCTGAGCCGCGTCGGCCTCGCCCCGGTACAGCGCCGCGGTCCGGGCGCCGATGGGCCCCCAGCCCAGGCTCGCGGCCGTCGACGCGGCGCGCGCCCCGAGCCCCCGCAGGTCGGCGCCGAGCGTGGCCTCCAGCGCCCCACGCAGGCCATCGGGCCGGTCCGGGTCGTACAGCACCGAGCATCCATCCAGCGTCTCGGGCAGACAGCCGATGGCCGGTGCCACGACGGGCAGCCCGAACGTCATGGCCAGGACGGCCGACCCGGAGGTCAGCACGTCGCGATAGGGCAGGACCATCGCGTCCGCGGCCCGCAGGAACACCTGCATCCGGTCGTCGGGCACCTCGCCCGGCAGCAGCAGGACCCGGTGGTCGGCAGCGGCCTCGGCCACGAGGGACGCCCGGAGGTCGGCGTCGTCGATGCGACCCGCGACGACCAGCCGGGCGTCGGGGCGGGCCACGGCTCGGAAGGCCTCGAGCAGCCCCAGCACCCCCTTGTACGGGCGGATCTGGCCCAGGAACAGGAGCACCACGGCATCCGTGGCGAGCCCCAGCGCCTCGCGCGCCTGGTCGCGCGCGAACGTGTCCGGGTACGCGCCCGCATAGCTGCCGTGGGGGATGACGTGCATGCGCGCCCGGGTCGCCGCGTCGAGCGAGTACGCGTCGGCGGCGAGCTCCCGCGCGGCCTCGCAATGGCACACGATGGCGTCGCACGAGGCGGCGATCATGGCGTGCGCCCGCCGCTCCTCGGCGTCACCGGCCTCGTGGCCCGACACGTTGTGGATGGTCCACACGAGGCGGACGCCCAGACGACGCAGCAGGCGCAGCTCCAGGCCCGTGCGTCGTCGGCCCAGCGACCGGCTCCCGCATTGCGGTCGCAGGTAGCGATGCGTCCAGTGGAGGTGGAGCACCCCCGGGCGGCCCGCGCGCAGCCAGGCGAGGACCAGGGGTGCAATCGGGAAGCGCCGGGGGCCTTGGCCCGCGACCACCTCGATGCCCTGGGCGCGGATGGCATCGGCGAGCAGCTCGCCGTAGGGGTTGGACTGGGCGGGCACCATCACCGCCCGGAGGCTCACCGGCGCTTGCCCCGTCGGGGCGTCGCCTCCGTGCGCTGGATCACCCGAGGGTCGATGGCGATCTCGCCCCGGCGCATCAGCTCGATCTGCTCGCGGCGTGCCGCGCGTCGTGCGAGGGAATGCTCGCGATGCGTCTCCACGACCTCGTGCGGGGCGCCGTCCATGGTGATCCGACCTTCCTCGATGAGCAGCGCGCGGGTGCAGAACTCGGTGACCCAGGTCATGTCGTGGGTCACCAGCACCACCGCCTTGGCGGCCTGGAGGATCGAGATGATCCGCTGGCGGCTCTTCTCGCGGAACACCTCGTCGCCGGTCTGGAGCACCTCGTCCAGCAGCAGGATGTCCGGGTCCACGGCCGTGGCGATGGCGAACCCGAGACGCGCGCGCATGCCCGAGCTGTAGGTCTTGAGCGGCGCGTCGATGAAGGGTCCGACGTCGGCGAACTCGATGACGTCCGGGGCGATCCGCTCCACCGTGTCGTGGGGGATGCCCATGAGCGCGCCCGCGAGCCGGATGTTGTCCGAGCCCGAGAGGTCCTGGTCGAAGCCCGCCTGCAGGCTGAGCAGCGTCGAGATGTGGCCGTTGACCTCGATGACGCCATGCGACGGCACGATGATCCCGGCGAGCGCCAGCAGGAGGGTGCTCTTGCCCGCGCCGTTGGGCCCGATGACCCCCAGCGATTCGCCCTGCCGCACGGTGAAGGTCGTGTCCCGGAGCGCCCAGAACTTCTGGTCACCGCCCTCGGCGTCGCGTCGGAGCAGGTTTCGGAAGCTGGTCCGGAGCCGCGTCTGCTTGTGGAACCGGAGGTTGTACTGCACGCCCAGCTCGCGCACGACGAGTGCCGCCGGGCCATCCGTGGCGCCCGCGCCGACCGAGGTGACGTCGGACGGCCCGTGGCCGCCATCCCCGTGGGGATAGGCCACCGGCGGCGCGTCGTCCACCACGCCCCGCGCGCTCACAGGACCTTCGCGAACGCGGGCTCGAGCCGCTTGAACGCGATCGTGCCCAGCACCAGCAGCACCAGCGAGACGACCAGCACGAGGCCCAGCGCGACCACGTCCATGTCACCGAGGGTCGCGGGCCGCCAGGCGGCCACGGTCTTGCCGGCCGTGTCGATGGTCTGGTACGGCACGCCGTAGATCGCGATCCGGTACGACTCCAGGAGGATGGCCACCGGGTTGTCGCGCAGCAGCCGGAACCCCACGTCGCCCACCGCGTGGTGGATCTGGGTCCCCCGGCCGGACTCCGCCTCGAACGACCACAGGATGGGCGCGACGTAGAACAGCAGCCGGAGCAGGTGCCCCATGACGATGCCGATGTCGCGATAGAACACCGTGAACGCGGACAGGAACAGCGACAGCGCGAGCATGAGGACCGCCTGGATCGCCGCGATGACCGGCACCCACAGCACCATGACCGTCAGATGGGGCAGGTAGCCGGGCCACACGATGACGATGCCGAACAGCACCAGCATGCCCACACCCAGGTTCACGAGGCCCGCGCCGTTGGCCACGATGGGCAGCACGATCTTGGGGAACTGGATCTGCTTGATGAGCTGGCCCTGGGCGACGACCGCGGTCACCGAGTCCGAGACCGTCCCGGTGAACCACTTGAAGGGGATCATGGCGGCCAGCAGGAACACGCCGAACTCGGGCTGGTCGCGCGAGAAGATGACGCTCATGACGAACACGTAGACCATGAGCGAGATGAGCGGGTCGAGCACCCACCACACGTTGCCGAGGATGGTGTCGGTGCCCTTCTTCTTGATCTCGGCGCGGACCAGGTAGCGGATGAGGCGGCGACGCGACCAGGCTTCGCGCGCGGCAGTGACCAGGAGCTCCAGAGGGCCTGGTCGGTCCGCGCTGCTCCGGAAGGTCGCGGGAGCGTCGGATGCGATCTGCATGAGGTCACGGCACGGTACCATGACCGCCCGTCCGACCGCGGCCACGCAGCATCGCGCCCCGATCGGGGCAGCCACCCGTCCGTGCGCTAGACTACGGCGCCGTCGATCGATGGTCGCAGGCCCGGCGTCCGCACGCTCCGTGCACCGGCCCGCACCCCCGGCCCACGGTCCCAGCGGACCTTTCGACCTGAGCGGAGCATGACGTCCAACCTTCGATCCCGGGGCGGTGGCAGCACGCAGCGGCGCCAGCTCGACCCTGAAGAGCGGTTCCAGCGTCGGGTAACCCTCGGCTTCATCGCCCTGACCATCGTGGCGGTCGCGGTGGTCGTCCTCGGGCTGCTGTGGCAGTACTGGGACGAGCATCTCAAGTCCGTCGCCACGGTGGATGGCACCGCCATCTCACGCGACCAGTGGCGCGACCGGGCCAACCTCGAGGACTTCCGTCTGGAGCGGGAGGACCGCTGGGTGACCGAGGCCGCGGCCGCGGGCGAGCTGACCGCCGCCCAGGCCGACGCGCGTCACACCGAGATCTCCACGGCGCGTGATGACGTCACCACCACGGCCCTCGACTCGCTCATCTCGCTGACCCTGCAGAACCAGCTGGCGACCGGCCGCGGCATCGCCATCACGGACGCCGACGTGGACGCCGCCATGGCGCAGGACGCCCAGAAGCCGGAGACGCGCCGGGTGTCGGTCATCGAGGTCGCCCCGGAGTCGGACGCCAACACCGGGGCCACCACGGGCGCGCAGCGCCAGGAGGCGCTCGCCAACGCCCGGGCCGCGCAGGCGGCGCTCGCCGCGGGCACCCCGTTCGCGGACGTCGCCAAGGAGTACAGCACCGCCACCGACGCCGCCACCGGCGGCGACCGGGGCATCGTGGGCCGCGACGACACCACCCTGGACCCGGCGCTGCTCCAGGCCGTGTTCAGCGTGGCCGAGGGCGAGGACACGCCGCTCCTCCAGGACGCGGCTGGCACCTACCTGCTGGCCCAGGTCGCCACGGTCGTGCCGGCCACGGACGACGCGTCGTTCACCTCGGACCTCGAGGAGCGCATCTCGTCCGGCGCCTACCGGGACAACGTGCGGCTGGAGACGCTCGCCCAGCGGCTCAAGGACGACGTGGTCGCTGACGCGACCGATGGGCCCAAGGCCCAGGTCCACCTGGCCGAGATCTGGCTGTCGGGCGACACGACCGCGGAGGACGACTCCGGCCGCATCCACGCGGCGCACATCCTCTACTCGCCCGACGACGACCCCTCGGCCGCGAGCACCGTGCCCGCCACCGACCCCTCGTGGACCGTGGCCCAGGCACAGGCCGGCATCACCGCCGCGGAGCTGCTCCGGATCACGGACACCACGACCCGGTCCAACGCCTTCACGGAGCTCGCCAAGCAGGGCGATGACAGCACGTCCACCAGCGGTGGCGACCTGGGCTGGTTCAGCCGGGACGCCATGATCCCGGAGTTCGCGGACCCGCTGTTCGACAACGTGGCCACCCTCCAGCCCGGCGACATCGTGGGCCCCGTCAGGTCCGACTACGGCTGGCACGTCATCCAGTTCCTGGGCTACGAGCCGCCCGTGGCGGAGCGGCTGACCCAGCTCAACGACGCGCTCGCCGCGGACGGTGCGGACTTCGCGGCCATCGCCAAGGAGCGCTCCGACGGGGCCGAGGGCGCCGACGGCGGCGACCTGGGCTGGCGTCTGGTGGCAAGCCTCCCCGCCGAGTCGGCCGATGCCATCGCGGCGCTGGAGCCGGGCGACGTCTCGGCACCCATCGCCACCACCGACGGGACCGCCGATGGGTACCACGTGTACAAGCTCATCGAGCGAGCCGACCGGCCGCTCGACGCGGCCCAGACGGCGACCGTCTCGAGCACCGCCTTCGACGACTGGTTCCAGCCCATCCTGGACACGGCCAACGAGGACGGCAGCATCACCACCGACGAGTCGGTCAGCGGCTGATGACCGCCGCGCCGCCCGATCGGCACGACGCGGCGTCGGCGGCCGAGCGGTCGGCCCGGCGCGGCGCCACGCGTCCGGGGGTGTGCGTCTGGTTCACGGGCCTCTCGGGGTCGGGGAAGACGACCACCGCCGACCTCGTGGTGACGCAGCTGCGTGACCGTGGGCGGGTGGTGACCGTGCTCGACGGTGACGTGGTCCGGACCCATCTGTCCAAGGGACTCGGCTTCTCCCGCGAGGACCGGGACACCAACGTGCGGCGCATCGGCTTCGTGGCGGGCGAGGTGGTGCGACACGGCGGCATCGTGGTCGCGGCCGTGGTGAGCCCCTATCGCGCCACCCGCGACGAGGTCCGCGCGATGCTTCCCGAGGGCAGCTTCGTGGAGGTGTTCGTGGACACGCCCATCGAGGTCTGCGAGGCACGCGACGTCAAGGGCTGGTACGCCAGGGCACGCAGCGGCGAGGTGACCGGGCTCACCGGCATCGACGACCCGTACGAGCCGCCGCTCGACCCGGAGCTGCGGCTCGAGACCGTGGGCGCCACGGTCGACGCCAACGCGGCCCGGGTGCTCGACCTGCTGGTGCGGCGGGGCGACCTGGCGCCGGCCTGAGATGGCGCTCGACCTGATCCTCGCCGAGCTCGCCGAGCGGACGGGCGCCCGGGCCGCGACGGGCCTGGGCATCGTCAGCGTGACGGCGCTGCTCCGGCGACCGGTCGACCCCACGATGGCCCTGGTGGTCGTGCCGGATGGCGAGGCGGAGTTCGCCGCGCTGGCCGCGTCGGCAGGCGCGGCACCGCCCTCCCCCGCGGACCCCGACGCGCCGCCGTTCCAGCCCACGCTCCTGCCGGGTCGCCACGGGCATGGCGGCGACCCCGCCGAGCTGCTGCGTCGCCTGTACCCCGCTGACCACCCGGTGCTGGGTCTGGCGGGCGCCGGCAACACCACCGTGGGTGCCGTCACCAGCGCCGAGCTCTCCGCCGGTGCCCACGCGCTCGCGCCGCTGCCGGACCTGCGCTCGCCCGCCACGCCGTGGGGGCTGCCGTGGCTGGTGGCACGTCTTCGGGCACCGGGCGGCTGTCCCTGGGACCGCGAGCAGGACCATGCGTCGCTGCGGCCGTTCCTGCTGGAGGAGGCGTACGAGGTGTACGACGCGCTGGAGCAGGGTGCGACCCCAGCGCTCGCCGAGGAACTGGGCGACCTGTGGCTCCAGATCGTGCTCCACGCGCAGCACGCCGCCGAGGCCGGCGTGTTCGACCTGTCCGATGTCGAGCGCTCGATCATGACCAAGATCGTGCGCCGTCACCCCCACGTGTTCGGCGAGGGCGACGCCAAGACCGCCGCCGACGTCACCCGGGCCTGGGAGGACATCAAGGCCGACGAGCGCGCGGCGGTCGCCGGGACACCGACGCAGGCGAGCGCCGCGTCGGACATGCCCGCCGCGTTCGAGGGGCTGTCGCGGTCGCTGCCGGCCTTGGCCTACGCCAACGAGATGCAGGAGCGTGCCGCGAGCCTGGGCTACGACTGGCCCGACATCGAGGGCGTCATCGACAAGGTGGCCGAGGAGGCCACCGAGCTGCTGGCCGCGGACGACCAGGCGAACCGGGTGGAGGAGTACGGCGACCTGCTGTTCGTGCTCGTCAACCTGGCGCGCAAGCTGGCTATCGACCCGGAGGCCGCGCTCCGCGCGGCGAGCCGCAAGTTCGCGCGGCGCTTCGCGCGGGTGGAGCGGCTGGCCGACGAGCGGCAGCTCCGGCTCAAGGCGCTCGGGCTCGACGAGCTCGACGAGCTGTGGCAGGACGTCAAGCGCGAGGAGGCGGCGGCTCGCGAGGAGCAGGCCGTGGGTGGAGGGAGTGGATCATGAGCATCGGGAACGGCCCCAGGACCCGGCACGATGGACGGCTGCCGACCCAGCTGCGCCCCGTCTCGGTGGAGCTGGACGTCCAGAAGTGGGCCGCGGCGTCGGTCATCATGCGCGAGGGTGACACGCACGTGCTGTGCGCCGCGACCATCGAGGACCGGATCCCGCCCCACCTCCGGGGCAAGGGGACCGGCTGGGTGACCGCCGAGTACTCGATGCTGCCCGGAGCCACCTCGGAGCGCAGCCAGCGCGAGAGCGTCAAGGGCAGGCTGGGCGGTCGGACCCACGAGATCCAGCGACTCATCGGTCGCTCGCTGCGGGGCGTCGTGGACACCGCGGCGCTCGGCGAGCGGACCGTGACCATCGACTGCGACGTGCTCCAGGCGGATGGCGGCACCCGTTGCGCCTCCATCACCGGGGGCTGGATCGCGCTCTCCCTGGCCCTCCGACGCATCGGCCTCGAGCGCGCCGTCACGGCGCATCTGGCGGCCGTGAGCGTGGGCGTCGTGGATGGCGTCGCCGTCCTCGACCTGGACTACGTCGAGGATTCCCACGCCGAGGTCGACTTCAACGTGGTGGCCACCAGCGGCGGGACGTACGTGGAGGTCCAGGGGACCGCGGAGGGCAAGCCCTTCGACCGGACCCGCATGGACGAGCTGCTGGGGCTCGCCGACGCCGGGATCGCCCGGCTGTTCGAGGTCCAGGCGGATGCGCTGACCTCCTCCCCGTCCGCGGCGGCCCGTCGCCAGTGACCGTCCGGCTGCTCGTCGCGACCCGCTCCGAGCACAAGCTGGGCGAGCTGCGGACGCTGCTCCACCTGCCGTGGCTGGAGCTCGTCTCGCTCGACGAGGCGGGCGTGGAGGGCGAGGCCGTGGAGGACGCCGCCACGTTCCGGGGCAACGCGATCATCAAGGCGCGCTTCTACTGCGGCCGTTCCGGCCTGCCCACGCTGGCCGACGACTCCGGGGTGGAGGTGGATGCCCTCGATGGCGCGCCGGGCATCTACACCAAGCGCTACGCCGGCGAGGATGCCACCGACGAGCAGAACAACGCCAAGCTGCTGGCGGCGCTCGACGAGCTGCCGCCCGACCGTCGGAGGGCGCGCTATCGATGCGTCCTCGCGTTCCTGGACCCCCGATCCCAGCCCGTTGGCGGGCGTCCGTGGGTCATGACGCGTTCGGGCACCCTCGAGGGGCGGATCGCCGGTGGCCCCCGAGGGACGGCCGGCTTTGGCTACGACCCCATCTTCGAGCCGCTCACGGAGCCACCCGGTGGGCGCACCGTGGCCCAGATGAGCGCCCAGGAGAAGGACCGCATCTCGCATCGCGGCCGCGCCGCGCGCTCCATGGCGCGCTATCTCAAGAAGCGCTACCGGCGTTCCGCGGCCGAAGCCGAGGCAGGCGACCAGCCGGGAGGCTGAGGTCGGCTATCCGAGCCGGGGTGGGGCGATCCCCGAGAGCTCGACCACCCGGTCCCACAACTCCCGGCGCGCGGTGGGGCCCAGTCGGGTCCAGGGGACCCGGTCGAAGGGCCGGGCCCGGCGGTCGAGGTACAGCTGCCCGGTCGGCCGGTCTGCCGCGCCACCGGCAGCCAGCCAGACCGCCGTGTCGGCCCCCTGGCTGGCATCGCGGAGCAGCGGCCGCATCACCGCCCGGAACCGGGGCAGCGCTTCCCGGAGGCCGCGGGTGTCGGCCCAGCCCGGATGCATCGCGTCGAACCGGAGACCCTCACCGCCGAACCGCCTGGCCCACTCGCGGATGAGCGCGACCTGCGCACGCTTGGCCCGGGCATACGTGCGCACGCCGTCGTAGGCGCCATGCGCCAACCCGAGGTCGTCCAGGCGCAGCGCCTGCGCGTACATCCCCCCGGAGGCGATCGCGATGACCTGGCCGTGCCCGCTCCTGCGGAGCGACGCCAGCAGCCCTGCCACCAGCCGGAAGGGCTGGATGACGAGCGTCGCGATGGTCGCCTCCAGACCGTCCTCCGTGATCGTCCGACGCGCGTGGATGGCGCCCGCGTTGTCGATGACCACGTCCACGGCCCAGCCACCGGCGCTGATGTCACGGATTGCCGCATCCACCGAGGAGCCGCTCGACATGTCCACCACGATGCACTGGAAGCGCGTCCGCGCCGGATCCTCGTAGCGTGCCGCCAGCTCGGAACGCACCGTCTCCAGGCGGTCGGCATCGCGCCCGAGCAGGAGGATGCGGGCGCCCAGGGCCGCGACCCCCCAGGCGATGGCACGGCCCAATCCGGAGGTGGGCCCCGTGATGACGACGGTCGACCCCGTCAGGACGCCCGGTCGGGGGTCGGTCCAGCCCGGCAGGCGCCGACGCACGGCGATGCCCACGTTGCTGAACGAGCCCACCACCGACACCTCCAGCGCCGCATCCACCACGTCGGCGAGCGCGGTCTCGACCGTCGCCAGGCGCGCCCCGGTCACGGCGTCTCCGCCGGTTGCGCTCGTCGGTCGAGCTCCCGCTGGAGGCCGGATGCCGCGCCACGCGCGATGCCCCGGAACACCGGCCGGAGCAGCGGCTGGACCAGACGCAGGATGCCCGCCAGCTCGATGTCGGCGGCGTAGCCCAGGAGCGTGCCCGACCCACTGTCGGCGCACGTGATGGTGTCGCGGGCGCGGATGCCCGGACCTGCTCCCTCGAGCACGACGCGCCGCCCGGCCTGCAGCTCCGTGATGGTGTATCGCATCGGCCGCGTCGAGCGGCCCACCCGGACCAGCAGCTCGAATCGGGAGCCCACGGCCAGGGGGCCGCCGTCGACGCGAGACGACCTCACGGTGTTGGGGTCCCACTCGGCCTGGTGAGTCCAGTCCGCGACATACGCGAACGCCCGCTCCCGATCGAGCCGCGTCACGAACCGTTCCTCGAGCCGGGTCATCCGAACTCTCCTAGACAAACAATCAACAAACCATCGACAAAGAGTGTACCATCCGCCGCATCAGCAGGAGGGAACTGGATGCGGGTCGCCATCGTGGGTGCCGGGATCAGCGGCCTGAGCGCTGCCCACGCGCTCCGCGGGCGGCACCAGGTGGTGCTCTACGAGCGGGAGCAGCTGGCCGGCGGCCACACCTGCACGGTGTCGGTGACCGCGGCCGGACGAACCGTCGCGGTGGACATGGGGTTCATCGTCTACAACCGGCCCACGTACCCGCGCTTCAGCGCCCTGCTCGATGAGCTGGAGGTTGCGAGCCAGCCCACGGACATGTCGTTCGGCCATGTCTGCCAGCGCTGCCGTCTGGAGTTCGGCTCGGTGGGGCTGGCTGGGTTCCTCGCCCAGCCGGAGGCGCTCATTCGCCGGGATCACTGGCGGATGCTGGCCGACCTGCGGCGGTTCCACGCGGATGCCCGGCGGCGCCTCGCGGAGCCCGAGCCATCGCAGGACACGCTCGCGGACCTGCTGGACGCGGGCGGCTATGGCTCGATGTTCCGGGAGCACTTCCTGGTGCCCGTCGTGTCGGCCATCTGGTCGACCGCCGCGGACGCTGTCCGCGACTTCCCGGCGCAGATGCTGCTCCGGTTCCTGGACAACCACGGCCTCATCGGCTTCCGGCAGGGCAAGCCGTGGCGCACCATCGTGGGCGGGTCGTCGACCTATGTGCGTCGCATCGTGGCCGGCCTGGACCCAGGGTCGGTGCGCCTGGGTGCGCCGGTGGAGGCCATCCGGCGCGTCGCGTCCGGCGTGCGCGTGCGATCCGCGGGGCATCCCGAGGAGCGCTTCGATGCCCTGGTGCTGGCGACCCCGGCCGACGTCGCGCGGTCGTTGCTCGGGGATGCGGATCCGGCGGAGGCGACCGCACTGGAGCAGTTCGAGTACACCACCAACGAGGTGGTCCTCCACACGCGGGCCAGCCTCCTGCCCCGCCACGCCCGGGCGCGAGGGTCCTGGAACGTGACCACGGTCGACTGCTCGAGGCCGGCCGCCGCACTCACCATGACCTATGACATGACGCGCCTCCAGCGGCTGCCGGTCGGCCCTCTGCTGGTGTCCGTCAACCCCGGCAGGCTGGTGGCCGACGCCGACGTTCTGGCTCGGCGCGAGATGCGCCACCCCCGGTTCACCCAGCGCACGCTGTCGGGTCAGCGCGCCCTCCTCGAGCTCCAGGGCCATCGCCGCACCTGGCATGCAGGAGCGCACCTCGGCTACGGCTTCCACGAGGACGGCTGCCGCTCGGGGCAGCTGGCCGCGCAGGCGATCGACGCCGAGCGCTCGCTGCTCGTGGCATGACGCAGCCAGGTCCGTCGCTGGGGCGGCACGCAGGGTCCATGCGGCGTTCGCACCTGCTTCGGGGTCATGTCCGGCATTCCCGACGGGGCGCGGTCGGGTACCAGCTCCGGCACTGCGTCGCATACCTGGCGCTCGACCTCGACGAGCTGGACGCCGTGACCCGGTCGTCCGTCCTGCGTCGAGGGCGCATCGGGCTGCTCTCGTTCAGCGACGCCGACCATTGGCGGCCGCCCGCCACGGATCTCCGCGCGGCCGTGCGGCAGCACCTCCGCGACCTGGACATCGACCCGGCCGGGTGGCGCGTCACCCTCGTGGCCAACGCCCGGGTCCTGGGCTATGTGTTCGACCCCGCGAGCTTCTACCTGTGCCGCGATCGCGAGGGGATCCTGCGGGTGCTCGTCGTCGAGGTCCACAACACGTACCGGGAGCGGCACCTCTACACGCTGTTCCCGACCCGGCGCGGGACCGCCCACGAGGCGACCATGGGCAAGGCGTTCCACGTCTCGCCCTTCCTGGACATGGATGCGCGGTACCGGGTCCGGGTGCGCGACGAGCCCGGGCGTCTGCGCATCGCGATCGTGTGCGAGGAGCGGTCCGGCACGACCCTCGTCGCCACGCTCGACCTCCGGCGCTACCGCCTGACCGACCGAGGCCTCCTGCGCTGGGCCCTCCGCACGCCCCTCGTGACGCACAAGACGATCGCTGCCATCCACGCGCACGCCGCTCGGCTGTGGTGGCGCGGCGCACCCTTCCGGCGACACCCCGGGCGGGCCGCATGACCGGGCCCGCGATCCACCAACGGGTGCGCCATCCGCTGCGACAGGCGCTCGATGCGCTGGCCACCGATGTCGCGCTCGCGGCGGCCCGGCGTATCAAGGTCGGCCGACTGACCGTCCAGACGCCCGATGGCGACAGGAGGACGTTCGGCGACCCTGCGTCACCCATCCACGGAGAGATGCACATCCACGACGTCGTGGCCCTCCGGCGCCTGCTGCTGGCGGGCGAGACGGGCGGCGGCGACGCGTACGTGGATGGCTCGTGGTCGAGTCCTGACCTGGTGGCCCTCATCCTCCTGGCCGTCGCGAACCGTCAGGCGCTGGCACTGTCCGATGGCTGGTGGCGACGACCGGCAGGTGTCGCGCGCGCCGTCGCCCATCGACGAGCGGCCAACACCCGATCGGGGTCCCGCCGCAACATCGCCGCGCACTACGACCTGGGCAACGAGTTCTACGCCCTGTGGCTGGACGAGACGATGACCTACTCCAGCGCGCTGTTCGAGACCGCCGACCAGTCGCTGGCGGACGCGCAGCGGGCCAAGTACCGGCGTCTCGCGGACCTCGCCGGGCTGCGGCCGGGCATGGAGGTCCTGGAGGTTGGCACGGGGTGGGGCGGGTTCGCGATGCTCGCTGCCCAGGAACGCGGCTGCCGGGTGACGAGCATCACCATCTCCGCCGCGCAGCAGGCGCTGGCTCGCCAGCGCGTGGAGGCCGCGGGCCTGGGCGACCGCGTGGACGTGCAGCTGCGCGACTACCGGGACGTCACCGGTCGCTACGACGCGATCGTGTCCATCGAGATGCTGGAGGCGGTCGGCGCCCGGTACCTGCCCACGTTCTTCGAGACCTGCGACCGGGTGCTCCGCGAGGGCGGACGGTGCGCGCTCCAGGTCATCACCTTCCGGGACGACGCGTTCCGGGCGCAGCTGCAGGGTGCCAACTGGATCCAACGCAACATCTTCCCGGGTGGCGAGCTGCCATCGCTGGCGGCCATCGAGGCCGCCCTGGGCAGGACCAGGTTCGTCATCGACAGCGCGACCGACATCCGGTGGAGCTACGCGCGCACCCTGGAGACGTGGCGGCGGTCGTTCCTGTCGCAGCGTGAGACGGTGCGCGGCATGGGCTTCGACGAGCGGTTCCTGCGGATGTGGGAGTACTACCTGGCCATCAGCGAGGCGGGCTTCCGGTCCGGCCTGTGCCAGGACCTCCAGATCGGTCTGTCGATCCGCCCGGGGTCACCGCCATGACCGAGGCTCCACGGTTCCCCGTACGTGGCCTCCACGAGGTGGCGACCCGCGGTCGAGCGCCGAGCAGGCGTCATGCGGTCACGCAGAGGCCAGCTGCCAGCCGACCAGCACGACCATCGCGACACCCACCAGGAGGTCAGTCCAGGTGGCGACCAGCTCCTCGCGGCCCTTGCCGGGCTTCGCGACATGCCGGAGCCCGGCGAGCAGCAGGAACAGGCCGCCCGGGATGGCGCCCACGAGCCACCACTCGGGCCGGGTGAACGCCACGACCGCGGCGAGGCCCATGCACAGGTTGGCGAAGCCGAGCTCCTGGGCGAGGTGCGTGGCGTCGGCGCTGGCCGTCCCCATGATCCCCTCGGCCGTGTACTCGGGGCGGAGGACCTGGTGCGCGCCGGCCAGCAGCAGGCGCGTGCCGACGCCCCAGAACAGGAACCAGCTGCCGATGACGGGGACGGCATCGCCACCCTGGGCCGCGAGCTCGCCGATGCCGAAGCCCAGCGGCAGGATGAGCGTCTGCAGCAGGACCACGACGACGTACATCGGACCTCCCAGCCGGACGAGGCCGCAGGGTCAGGCCGCGGTGCGGATGGCCTCCACCATCGCCCGACCGACGTCGCGCGTGGTGGCCCGGCCGCCGAGGTCGGGGGTGTGCGGCCCCTGTGCCGCGACCCGCTCGACCGCGCGCATCAGGAGACCAGCCGCTTCGGGCTGACCCAGGTGGTCGAGCATCATCGAGGCCGCCCAGACCGTGGCCATGGGATTGGCGATGCCGCGGCCCGCGATGTCCGGCGCGGAGCCGTGGATGGGCTCGAACAGGCTGGGGTGCCGACGCGTGGGGTCGATGTTGGCCGACGGCGCGAGGCCCAGCGAGCCCATGAGCGCGGCACCCAGGTCGGTCAGGATGTCCCCGAACAGGTTGCTCGCCACGATGGTGTCCATCCGCTCGGGGTGGAGCACCATGAGTGCCGCCAGCGCGTCGATGTGCATGCCCCGGACGCTGATGTCCGGGTAGTCCGGCGCGACCGCCGCGACCACCTCGTCCCAGAACACCATGGAGTGGTTGAGCGCGTTCGACTTGGTGGCGGAGATGAGCGTCCGGTCGCGGGTCCGGGCGAGCTCGAAGGCGTAGCGCACGATCCGCTCGGTGCCCTTGCGCGTGAAGATCCCCGTCTGGGTCACGACCTCATCCGGGGTGCCGGCCCGGATGCGGCCGCCCACGCCGCAGTACTCGCCCTCGGTGTTCTCGCGGACGACCACGAAGTCGATCTCCTCGGGCATCCGGTCACGCAGGGGGCCGGGGATGCCTGCCAGCATCCGGATCGGCCGCAGGTTGACCGACAGGTCGAACGCCTGGCGCACCGGGAGCAGCATGTTCCACAGCGACACGTGGTCGGGGACGCCCGGGAATCCGATGGCGCCCAGGAAGATGGCGTCGCTGTCGGCCAGGCGGTCGAGCGCGTCGTCATCCATCATCCGACCGTGAGTGGCGTAGTACTCGCAGGACCACGGGTGGTCGACCGTCTCGATCGCGAAGGAGCCGGTGACCTCGGCGGCGGCCCGCACCGCGGCGAGCCCCTCGGGCACGACCTCGCGGCCGATGCCGTCGCCCTCGATCACCGCCAACCGATACGTGTCCATGCGCGCGCCGCCCCTCTGCCCGGTGTCATTCGGCGGATACGTTTCCAGCCGGCCGATGGGACCCATGGTACCGATACACTCCGACGACCATGAGCCTCGACCCTGACGAGCGACTCGAAGCCCTGCGCCGGGAGGTCCTGGCGGAGCAGCCCACGCCGCCGGTGACGTCGGCGGGCCCGTCGGCCGCGCCACCGGGGCCGTCGGCCGTACCACCCCCCGTGCCGCCGGAACCCGCCCTTCCCGGCCCTCCCGACCTGGCGCCACCCCCGTCCGCGGCGCCACCCATGTCCGTTGCGCCATCGGTGCCAGCGACCGTCCCGTCACCGCCGGTCGGGCCCGCCTCCGACCCCACGACGCCCACCGAGGCGCCATCAGGCCCAGCGGGCGGGCTCCTGGGGGCCCTTGCCGACGTCGACCTCCGCGACCTGCTCGCCGACCGAAGCCTGGCCTCGTGGATGGGCATCGGGCTGCTGGTGGTGGGCGGCTATCTCGTGCTCTCCTGGATCGTGCCGGGCATCGCCATCATCGGCTCGCTCGCGCTGCTGCTCGCGGGCATCGCACTGCTCTACGCGCACCTCGTGCGCGGCGCGCCGCCGTGGGCGCTGTACGCGGGCGCCGCCCTCGCCGGCATGGGCGGGGCACGCATGGTGGGCGCGCTGCTGCCCGGCGAGTGGCACGGCGCCACGGCCATCGGTGTGGGCATCGCGTTCCTGGCCATCGGCTACCTGCGCCACAGCCAGGCGGGCGGCTATGGCTGGCAGGGCGTCGTGGGCGGCGCGGCGATCGCGCTCGGTGTCGTCCAGATGGTGCTCGGCTGGCTGCCCGGCAGCCCCGGCGTGTTCGACCTGCTGACGCCTGCGCTGGTGCTGGTCGTGGGCGTCGTCCTCGTGCTGGGCGCCCGGCGCATGGGTGGCGGCGGCAACCCGCACGGCGGCGTCTGAGGCACGGCCGATGCTGGACATGGACGTCGTCGGCTGGGTCGTCATCGGCTTCATCGCCGGTGCGCTGTCGTCGGTGGTGTTCCGCGATCGGGCGGGGACGGGCTGTCTGGCGACCCTCGTCATCGGCATCCTGGGTGGCGCCGTGGGTGGTCTGATCGCGCGAGACGTCTTCGGGCTCGATCGAACGGAGGGGTTCCTGGGGGCCTTGGTGGTCGCCGTCGGAGGAGCCGTGCTCATCCGATTCCTCATCGCGCTGGTGACACCCCGGCGCTGAGCGGCAGGTCAGCCGCCGCCTCGCAGCTCGGTCACCCGCGTCGTGACGACGCGGGTGATCACGTCGTCGGGGAGGGGCTGGTCGGCTGGGAACCGGATGGTGCCCCGGCCCGCGAGGTACGGGACGATCGCGTCCCCCAGCGCCTGGACCACGGCGGCGCTGGCGGGGAACAGGCTGTAGTGCCGTTTGAACGCCGACCACGAGACGAGGAACCGGCCGTCCAGGCGCAGTGCCGGCATGTCATACGAGATCGCCTCCACGGCCTCGGGGGCGGCCGCGACCGCGAGCGCCCGGATCCGGCGGATGGCGTCCCGGCGGTCCTCGGGAAGGCTCGCCAGGTACTCCTCGAGGTCGGCGTACGTGGGCATGCGGTCCTCCATGGGCGTGGTGGCCAGCATTGTCGTCGGCGGCCGGCCCCCGGTCAAGGCGGTGCGGCACGCGACCTGTTGCCGGTGTGGCCCCAGCTCGGTGCGACAGTCGCATGGACGCGACATGAGCGGGTATTCTGGCCGCAGAGTCACCTCCAAACCTAGAGATCTGGGAGTATCTGCCGTGTCTCGTCGGTCCCTCATGGGTCCTCTGGGCCTCGTGGCCCTCATCGCCGTCGGCGGCAGCGCGCCCGTCGGCGCGCAGTCGCCGTCCGCGTCGGCCGTGACCCTGCCCGCCTGCAGCGCGATCGCCGAGACCCCGGCCGCAGCGCCTGCCACGTCCGCGCTGCCGACGGCCTCGGCCGCGACCTCGCCCATGGCAGCGTCGGAGCTGACCGTGTTTGGTGCCGCGTCGCTCAAGGGGGCCTTCGAGGCGTTCGTGCCCGCGCTCACCGCCGACACGGGAATCACGCCGCTCTACTCGTTCGACGCCTCGTCGGCGCTGCGCACCCAGATCGAGCAGGGCGCACCCGCTGACGTGTTCGCCTCTGCGGACACGGCCAACGTGGTGACGCTCGTCGAGGCAGGCGCGGCCACCGACCCGGCGGTGTTCGCCTGCAACCAGCTGACCATCATCGTGCCCGCGGGCAACCCGGCCGGAATCACCTCCGCCCAGGACCTCGGGCGAGCGGGCGTCCGGGTCATCGCCGCGGGCGACGAGGTGCCCATCACCAAGTACGCCACCCAGCTGGTCGCCAACCTCGGCATCACCGATGCCTATGCCGCCAACGTGGTGTCCAAGGAGGACAACGTCGCGGCCGTCCGGTCCAAGATCGAGCTGGGCGAGGGGGACGCGGGCATCGTCTACGTGACGGACGCCATCGCCTCGGGCGACAAGGTGGAGCAGGTCGCCGTGCCGAGCGACGCCAACGTGCCCGCGACCTATGCGGCCGCGATCGTCACGGGCACGGACCAGCCAGACGACTCCGCGGCCTTCCTCGGCTGGCTGACGGGCCCCGAGGGCCAGGCCGGGCTGGCGTCGTTCGGGTTCCTGCCGGCCCCCTAGTCGCTCGGGGGCATCCGTGCGTCCGGAGGTGCCCCGCAGCGCTCGATAGACTGGCTCGGTGCGTAGGCGTCTGGGCCGTCCATGGTGATGCGGGGCGCTCGCCCCGGTGACGTGCGGGTGCGCATCCCCTCCGCGGCGCGCACCAGCTCGGAGCACCTCGAGCCGCTGCGACCCTGGCGACGTCGCACGTCGCCAGGCCTGCTGCTCATCTACGGCTTCCTGATTCTCATCCTGGTCGGCACGGCGCTCCTGGCGCTCCCGATCTCGACCCAGGACCGGTCATGGACCGCGCTCGCGGACGCGCTGTTCACGGCCACCTCCGCGGTGTGCGTCACCGGCCTCACCGTGGTCGACACCGCCCACCACTGGAGCGCGTTCGGGCAGGTCGTGATCCTGCTGCTGGTGCAGGCCGGCGGCTTTGGGATCATGGCAGGCTCCACCCTCATCGTGCTGCTGCTGCGGGGGCGACGCCGCGTCGGGCTGGCCGACAGGATCGCGGTCCAGCAGACCACCGGGGAGCTGCGGCTGGGTGGCGTCCTGGGCGTCGTCCGCAATGTCGCGCTGTTCTCGCTGGGCCTCGAGGCGGTGGGGGCGGTGGTGCTGGCCCTGGGCTTCACGGTCTCCGGGTTCGTGGACACCCCGCTGCAGGCGGCCTGGTTCGGGGTGTTCCACGCCGTCTCCGCCTTCAACAACGCCGGCTTCGACCTCATCGGCCCCGACAGCCTCGCGCCGGTGCAGGGGGAGTGGTGGATCCTGCTGCCGCTGGCGGCCCTCATCCTGGTGGGCAGCGTGGGGTTCGCCGTGGTGGCGGACGTCACCACCCGGCGCAGCTGGCGACGGCTGACGGTGGAGTCGCGCATGGTGCTGCTCACCACGACCGCCATCGTGGCCATCGGCTCGCTGGCATTCCTGGCCCTCGAGTGGGTGGCCCCGGACACGCTGGGTGCGCTGCCGCCCGAGCAGCGGCCCCTGGCGGCGCTGTTCGAGGCGGTGTCGCTGCGCACGGCGGGCTTCAGCACGATGCCCGTGGACGCCCTGGCGCAGACCACGCTGTTCGTGGTCATGGCCATGATGTTCGTGGGGGGCGCCTCGGGCTCCACGGCCGGCGGAATCAAGGTCACCACGTTCTCGGTGCTGTTCGCGAGCATCCTGGCGACCGCACGGGGTGATTCGTCGCCCAGCGCCTTCGGGCGACGCTTTGGCACGGACCTCGTCTACCGCGCGCTGACCGTGGCCCTCTTGGCCATCGCGTTCCTGTTCGTGACCGCGCTGCTGCTCAACGTGTTCACGCCCGCATCGTTCGTCCACGTGCTGTTCGAGTCGACGTCGGCGCTGGCCACCGCGGGCGGCAGCACCGGGGTCACGGGCTCCGCCGACACGGTCGGGCGGCTGGTCATCATCGCCGCCATGTTCATCGGGCGGCTGGGTCCGTTGACCCTCGTGCTGGTGCTGACGGCGCGGGCGCGCCCGGCGCCGTACCGCCACGCGCTCGAGACCATCCGGATCGGGTAGGCTGCGGGCAACATCCCGCCAGAGGAGGCAGCGTGCGACATCAGGTCCTGGTCATCGGTCTCGGGCGGTTCGGGTCGGCGGTCGCCCGCGAGCTGTCGGAGCTGGGACACGAGGTGCTCGCGCTCGACCGGGACGAGGAGGTCGTCAACGACATCGCGCCGAGCGTGACCCATGCGACCCAGGTCGACGCCACCGACGAGGATGCGCTGCGGGCCGTGGGGGCCGCCGACTTCCGGTTCGCGGTCGTCGCCATCTCGTCGGCCGCCGAGGCGAGCATCTTCGCCACCATGGCGCTCCATGACCTGGGCGTCGGGACCATCGTGGCCAAGGCCAGCGACACCCTCCATGGCGAGATCCTGCGCCGGGTGGGCGCCACGCGGGTGGTCTTCCCCGAGCGCGAGGCGGGGCAGCGGGTGGCGCATCTGTTCTCGGTGCCCCAGGTGGTCGACTACCTCGACGTGGGACCGCGGTACGGAATCCAGAAGCTCCACCCGCCCGAGTCGTGGATCGGTCGCAGCCTTGGCCAGCTGGACATGCCCGGTCGCCTCAAGCTCACGCCCATCGCGCTGCGGCGCGCCACGGCGGTGACCATCAACCCACCCGACGTGGAGGTCCTCCGGGAGGGCGACGAGCTCATCCTGATCGGCCTCGACGAGCGGCTGGAGCATCTCGCCGAGACCTGAGCCCACGGGGCGTCCGGCGCAACGAGATCGTGATGACCGGGCCGGCTTCGCCATGCCGCCCGCAGCCCTGGGCCGGCCACCATGCCTCGGTCCGAACCGGCATGGGGGCGCGATGATCCGTCGGCTGTGGCGCCACAACGGGCTGAGCATCACCGTCCTGTCGCTGTTCGCGGTGTTCCTGCTCCTCCAGACGCTCGCCGGGCACCAGGTCTATCTCGAGGAGCTGCGTGCCGACGGGATGCCCGAGGTCGACCTGCTGGGCTACCTCACGAGCGGGCACTTTCTCGAGGCGACCTTCGAGAACTGGGAGAGCGAGTTCCTCCAGATGGGGGCGCTCGTGGTCCTCAGCGTGTTCCTGTTCCAGAAGGGCTCCCCGGAATCCAAGGACCCAGATGCCCACGAGGCGGTCGACCGCGAGCCCGACCCCGCGCGACCCGGGGTGCCGTGGCCGGTCCGCGCCGGGGGGATGGCGCGGGCGGTCTACGAGAGATCGCTGGCCATCGCCCTGTTCTCGCTGTTCGGGCTGTCGCTGTTCCTGCATGTCGTGGGTGGCGCGGCCGAGCTCGGGCGGGAGCGGGTCGCGGAGGGCCTGCCCCCGGTCACCGCCATCGGTTTCCTGTTCACGCCCGACTTCTGGTTCCAGTCGATGCAGAACTGGCAGAGCGAGTTCCTGTCGGTGGGCGCGCTGGTCATCCTCACCGTGTTCCTGCGCCAGAAGGGCTCGCCAGAGTCCAAGCCGGTCGACGAGTCGCACGACAGCACCGGCTGACGGGGGCTCCTGGGTCGGGCCACTCGGCCTGCCGCGGGATCACCACAGGCCCTGTCCTTCGCGCGTCGGGAGTCGCAGCGTAGGTCTCGGACCGCGGCAGTACGGTCGACGGTCCGGGAGGTGTGACATGCGCGTGCTGTTGACGGTCGATGGGTCCCCGGGTGCCGACGTCGCCATCGAGCTGGTGGCTGGCTTGGCCTGGCCGGCCGACACCGAGGTCGAGGTGGTCTCCGTGGTCGAGACCGGGTCGCTCGCGCCCGTCTCCACCCAACCCTTCCCGGCGGACGTGCAGCCGCTGGTGGATGCGCTGCGCCAGGCCCATTGCGAGGCCGCGGAATCCGCGGCCAAGCGGCTCCGAGACCGCGGTCTGCAGGCACGGGGGTCGGTCAGCACCGGCCGAGCTGCCGACCGGATCGTCGCCTGCGCCGCTGACGTCGGCGCGGACCTCATCGTGTGCGGCAGCCGCGGCCGGGGCACGCTCCGGTCGTTCCTCCTGGGGTCCGTGTCAGCGGAGGTGGTGCAACACGCCCCATGCCCGGTCCTCGTCGCACGCCGCGATCACATCACGCGAGTCGTCCTGGCGCAGGACGGCTCGCAGCCGGCGCGTGCCGCCGAGGACGTCCTGACCGGCTCCCCGACGTTCCAGGGCGTGCCGGTCACCATCGTCTCGGCGGTGCTGGAGCGCGACCTCCTGGGTCTCGACCCGGCGGTCCTGGTGACGCCCGACGTCTCGGACGGCTACCAGGCGAGCCTGTCGGCGACGACCATGGCGATGGCGACCGCACAGACCGAGGCTCGGGCGCGGCTCGAGGCCGCAGGCATGCCGGTGCGCACGATCCTGGCGCATGGCTCGCCGGCCCAGGTCATCCTCGATGCTGTCGCCGACGAGGGCGCCGACCTCATCGCGCTCGGCACCCATGCGCGGCACGGGCTCGACGCCCTGCTCGTGGGCAGCGTGGCCCGCAACGTCCTGCTCCATAGCTCGGTGTCCGTGCTCATCGCGCGCGGGCGTGCGTGACGCGCCCGATTGCTGACACCAGATGTCGGTTGATACCCTCCAGCGTCCGTGATCGCGGCTGACGTCCAGCCCGACAGGTCAAGGAGGAGCGACATGGCCGTCCAGGGCGCCGGCACGCCGGAGTCACCGTGGGTGCTCACCACACCACCGGGCTCGTCCGCGTTCACCGCGTATCGCGATTCCGCGGCAGAGCCGCCGGCGCTCGTGGTCCGGGTGGGCTCCACGGAGTTGCGGTACCACCTCCGCTGCATCGACGACCTCCACGCGATGCTCGTCGCACACGGCGACTGGATGCCGCTCGGCAGCAGCGACGAGCAGCAGCCGGCCAAGCCGGGCACCGTGGAGGCGTGGGGCCGCTCGGCGGACAACCCGGTGGGCGGCTGGTACGGGATCAAGAAGGGGCTCCGCGGCAGGTTCGGCAACTACGTGCCGCCGGTCCTCGAGGCGCTCGGCCTGGTGGAGCTGGAGCACAAGCCGCGCGACAACCGCATGCGAGCGCGCTAGCCGCCGGACGGTCCGGTCCCGCAGCCGCGCGGCCCCGGCCGCCGCGATCCCGGTCACCGCGATGGGCGAGGCCCTCGCACCGAGGCCAGCCCTGCGTCAGGCCGGCTCGTCGCCGGTCGCCTGACAGCGACGGTGCCCCGCCCGGTCACACCCAAGTGCCTCCAGCGAGCGAAGCCAAGGATCGCCAAGGCCAGCGCGATCATGGCCCCGATGACCACCAGGAAGTTCGCCGGCTGGTCGAACAGCGGCTCCTTGAAGTTCATGCCCATCACCCCGGCGATGACCACCGACGGCAGGAGCACGGCCGAGATGACGGTCAGCACCCGCATCACATCGTTGGTGTGCTCGCCGGTCCGCGTGGTCACCAGGTCGAACGTCCCCACCAGCTGCTCGCGGGCGTTCTCGACCGCATCGAGCGCGCGCTCGAGCCGAGCGGGCAGGCCCTCCCAGGGCCAGCCGATGGGCGACGGCCGCTCGCGGTCGTCCGCCGGACGGGCCAGCGACGCGAACACCTCGCGGTGCGGGGCGATGGTCCGCCGCAGCGACGCGATGCGTCCGCGCACGACCACGAGCTCGTCGAGCAGCGGCTCGAGGTCGCGGTCGGAGAGCGCTCGCTGGTCGAGGTCGTCGATGACCCTCTCGACCTCCTCCACCTCGGACAGGTAGCCGTCGACCACGCCGTCCAGCAGCAGTCCCAGGAAGGTGCCGGCGTCGAGCCGGCCGAAGCGCGGGTCCGACGCGAACACCTGGATCGGCTCGTCGAGGTGGGCGATTCGCTCCCGATGGACGCTGATGACCAGGTTCGGGCCCGCGACCAGGAGGAGCGGCACCGAGTCCACCTCGCCGCCGGGCCGGACCACCGCTCGCACCTGGACGACCAGCGCACCATCGCGGAAGCGGACCATGGGCCGCCCCTCGCTCGGCAGGCCGGCCAGCGCGTCGCCAAGGCCGAAGCGGTCAGCCAGGGACGACCACGAGGCCGTGTCGCCCGGCTCGGCGCCGACGTCGACCCACAGCAGCTCCTTGTCGCTCGTGGGCGCCCGCAGCTCGTCACCGTCCACTCGCGTCGCGTCCGTGACACCGACGCGGAAGAGGAGTGCGGAACGGATGCCGCCCATCGGTGTCGGTGGCACGGTTCAGGCAGGCGCTCGCCCCACCCCGTGCGTGCCCGGACCACCGGCGTTCGCGTCCCCCGCCTCGTCGCGGTCGTCGTCGTCATGCTCGGGCACCTGGCCGAGCGACTGGCCGGGGACCTGCGGCTCGATGCCGCTCACGCCGCCAGCTGTGGTGGGGAGGTCTCCCGGGCTCGAGCCCTTCGACGGCTCGTGGGCATCGGTGGTGGGCTGGCGCTCACGCACGTCGGGCTCCGGCACCGGCCGCCTCCGCGTCCGACTCGGCCGTGGCGATGGCGACGGCGAAGTCCGCCAACAGGTCGGCGAGCTGATCGGAGGCCGACTTCTGGCGCTTCTGGAGTGCTTGCGCGGCGGTCGCCGACTCAGAGTCCTTGAGGGCCCGGGCGATCCTCAACAGGCCGCCGACCGAGTCCTGCTGCTTGCGCTTGGCGTTGAGCAGCACCGCGTGGCCCTCGTACGCCTCCCTCGGTGCCTCCCCCGCCTTCCCGACCATGGACTCGAGGAGCTCGATGATGCCCTCGGCGACGTCCTCCACCCTGCCCGTCGCGCCCTTCTGCTTGCCCAGGCGCTCCAGCTCCCTGAGGAATGCCTTGTCGTCCTTGGCGATGGCCGCGATGGCCGCCTTGGACTCGGCATGCGGGTGGCCCTTGGCGAGCGAGGCCTCGGCCTCGACGATGGCGCGGTGCACCGCGATCGCCTCGTCGAACTCGTGCGTGACGAACTCGTCGCACACCTTGGACTCTGCCATGGTGTGAACTCCTTTGGCTGCGGACGTTGATCGTCCCGAGACCGTACGGAGCGCCGACGCGCCTCCGGATCTCAGCCACGCGCCGAGCCATGCCAGATGCGTTGCGGAGTTCGATGACCGAACGGATGGGTGGGAACGGGTTGACACGCGATCGGTCATGAGGACCGTGGCCTCAGACGAGCGCCCGTGACGGAGCCACGGGCACGCTCCCGTCGGACGCGGCCATGATCACGGAGGACACCCAGATGTCACGCATCGAGAAGACCATCGAGGTCGCTGCTCCCGTCGACGCTGTCTACGGGCAGTGGACGCAGTTCGAGAGCTTCCCATCGTTCATGGACGGGGTCACCCGGGTGGAGCAGCTCGACGACCGGACCCTGGCGTGGGAGGCACGCGTCGCAGGCCGAACCAAGACGTGGACCGCACGCATCACGGACCAGACCCCGGACGAGCGCGTCGCGTGGATGGCCGTAGACGGTGCCCAGAACGATGGGGCCGTGACCTTCCGGAACCTGGGTGAGGGCCGGACGGAGGTGCGCTTGGTCGTGGATGCCGACCCGGAGGGCGTCGTGGAGGAGGTAGGCGACCGGCTGGGCATCCTGGACCGGCGCGTCGGCGGCGATCTCGAGCGCTTCCGTGAGTTCATCGAGGGACGCGGTGCGCCCACCGGCCGCTGGTCGGGCGAGATCCACGGGGATGAGGTCTCGTCGGGCACGCGGGTCGATGTGACCCAGCCATCGACGGTGGCGCTGCATCATCCGGATGGGGACACCGGGGCGGGCCGCTGAGACGCCACGACGTTAGCTCTGCAGCAAGGTCCCGACGGGTCAGGTCAACCCGTCGGGGGTCGTGCCACCCTCGGCCATGGGGTTGCATGCAGCCAGGTCCCGAGCGGGGTGCCACGATCGCGACTCGCGCCGCGACCCCTTCGTGCGGACTAGGAGCATGTCGAGGCCGAGCAGCGCGATGACGCCCGCAGCCCCCGCCCACTCGATGATTCGGGCTCTCGTGGCCGTCGCGCGCGGGTGGGTCCCGGCGGCACGGCCTGGCCCATCGGGGGCCGCGGGGCCGACCGTCTCCGGCGTCACGTCGCGGTCGGCGGCCACCTGAAGCTGCAGCCGCATGCGGAGCGGCGTCTCCCAGTCATCGAACGCGATCACCGCGTTTGTGAGGCGCCGGTCCACGCGCGCGAGCGGCGGCGCGGCCTCGGTTGGCGTCATGCGGCTTGCTTGGATGATGTCGTCCTCGATGGCGACAGGGTCGAGAGCGGACGGAACTCGGCGGGCGATCCCGACTCGGCGGGCGATCCCGCTCCGACTGCCGCGCGCCCGTAACGCACAACGCCGGCACTCGCGCCCGTGCGTCGCGCTGGCAGGGCCACGATGGCCACATGTCCGATGACGAAGGCACCCGTGATCGTGTCAATGCGTGGCAGGATGCGCTTCGGGCCGCCGACCTGACCGTTCGGCTCGTGGGTGACGCGGTGCGGCTCGAGCCCGACGGTGTCGGTGCCGACGTCGACGGCAGGGTGATTGCTGCCATCGCGGAGCAGGTGGTGACGGCCACCTGCGAAGCCTCCGACCGTGCCAGCGAAGCTGTGCGGCGGGCCCGGCACCAGCTGTCGTAGCACCTCCCGCGGTTGGCTGCGGGACGGCGCGTCCTGGAAACGAACGAGCGCGAGGCTAGCCCCGACGGCTGTGGTGCTCCTCGGCTGCGTGATACGCGTCCCGTGCGGAATCCTCTGCCGTCTCGGCATGGGACACGGCATCGAGGCCCGCGCGTCGTCCTTCTGGGCGGTCACCAGTGCGACACGGGCCGCGTCGGCAGCCTGCTTCGCGGCCTCCTGCGCCCTGATAGCCGACGTCCGGGCCAACTCCAGCGCCTCGGTGGCCCTGACCGCCGCGGCCTCCACCGCACCTGCAGCATCCGCAGCGACGGTGGCCGCGGCGAGGACCCGCCCGGCGGCCTCGGCCGCCTCGCGGGCTGCAACCGTGTCGCGCCCTGCGGCACGCCAGTCAGCCAACCGCTCGGCCGTGCTCCGCTCGCGCTTGGGCGCCTCGGACATCCCCGATCCTCCCTGTCCGTCTTGAGTCCGCCGATGGTAGACGAGCGCATGGACCGCGTGCAGATCCTCGACGGCGAGTGGCGATGGAGGCACGACGAACGCAGTTGCGGCGTGAGCCGCTGCTGCACCAGCGACCGGTGTCCGTTTGGGTGCATCTGCCGACTGAGATGCGCGCGACACGGTCCCCAGCGCCGCCGTGGCATGGACCCGATAGCGCTCCGCGTTCCATCCTCCGCCACGAGGACGCGCGAATCGAGGGGTGAGGGATGTTCGCGCAGCAGTTGTTCGAAGACGTCGTGCTTCGTGCCGCGGTGCTCGTCAGCCGTCGCCAGCCCACGACCGACGTGGAGTCCGACGGCGACCGGTACGTGGCCGCGTCCGGCTCGAGCTGGACGGTCGAGGAGCTGGTCGCGCTCGCTCGCGAGTCGTTGGTCGACGAGCCCGAGGACTGACTCCGCTCGGTGGGAGCCGGTCGCGCGACCCGTCGAGGAACCGCTCGACCCGCCGCGACCGCACCGCTCGGGTGGCGCATACCCGCCAGCATGACCGGGGAGGCCGTGGAGGCCTGGGCACGCCCCTTGCTGGACGCCGGGCGGTGGGCTCGCCCCGGTTGAGTGCGGTCAGCACCGCGCCGCAGCACGCGACGGACACGAAGGCCCCGGTGCACGGGCGTCGTGGTGTCAGTTCGCCTCGTATGACTGGAGGATGAGCGGCTTCGCCCTCTCCAGGTCGGCCAGCCTTCGGAGGGTGACCTCCAGGTCGCCGGTGGCGTAGTGGCCGATGTTGCGCACATCGCGCGTGAAGTCCGGGACGATGACGCCCGGCGTGTCCGGGTCCACCTTGACGAATACCAGCATCTTCTTGCTCTTGGGATGGAACTGGACGCAGGCGAAGTTCTTGATGCGGCGGTAGGCGAAGTAGAAGTAGGTCGCCTTCATCTGCACGTCCCCGAGCGCTAAGAGGAAGGCGTCGAGGGCGGCGTAGAGGTCGCGCAGGTCTGGCGGTGACTGTGCGAGGTACTCCGTCGCTGACTTGTAGGTGATGGCGGCGCCCTTCGGCGCGACGGGCTTGTCAACGGGTCCCCCGACCACCTGCCCCGTCACCGCGTTGACCAGGTCCAGCATCAGCAGGTCATCCCCGAAGCGTCGGTAGCGGAGCAGTTCGATGTTGCGGCCCATCAGCTGCACGGCGTGCTCGTCGTAGTTTGTGAAGTCGGCGGCGATGCAGATGAGGCGAGGCCCGGTCCAGTCCACCTTGGTGGCGGCATCGTTGCCGAGCATCTTCATGACCAGCAGTTGGAACTCCGCCTTATGGTCCAGCAGCCAGTCGAGGTAGAACAACCCCTGGTTGATGACGTTCTGGTTCGTCGCGCGCTTGTATTCGATGATGACCGGGCTGTTGTTCTCGTCAATGCCGAGCGTGTCGATACGCCCGCCGTGCACCTTGCCCGTCGAGTGCTCCGATGCCAGGAACCGAACGCCGAGGAACGCCTCCAGGTTCCTCTCCATGAGGGTCTGGAGGGTCTTCTCGATGACGACCGACTTGCCTTCCAGTTCGGCCGCACCCTGCGGCGTCGTGCGGAACAACTTGATGTCGCCCATGTCCCAGCCAGCCTATCGGGTCATGCGGCTGCCCGGAAGGCGATCGCGCGTGCTACGACGGAACCGCCGAACGCTTCAGGTTGAGCGCGAGCAGGCGAGCGAGCAGGTCGTCATCCGACCGGTCGGCAGGCCAGCCGTACGCAGCGAGCACCACGCGGTCCAGCCTGTCGTGTATGTCTCGAAGCCAGGCGATCATTCCTGCGAGCGACGGCGGCAGCAGCTCCATCGCCTGCATGATTCTTCCCCCGTCGCGGCCTTTCTCGAACGTCGCCCCATGGTTGGCCCACCGCCTGCCCAGAAGCTCGCCGACAGGCACAAGATCTCGCCACTCGGTTCCCAGCGCTCGTCCACCCCAGCAGCCTCTGCGGCCCAGGATGTCGCGACCTTCTGCGACCCGTCGGACGCTGCTGACCGCGCCCCAGCGCTCCACCAGCCAAATGGTGACAGCATCACTCGTGCGGTCGGGCATCCCGGTCGAGTGCATCGTTGCCACTCGAGGGCTCCCGGACCGCCCCGAATCGGTGGACGCTCTGGCCCCATTCCTGCAGCGCCAGCGGGAGGGAGCCGAGTGCGCCTGTCTCGCCGACAAGCCGCTCACCCATCCGGCCGCCGTGGCCGCGGCGAGGGTGCAAGCGAAGTTGGAGCCGAGGCCCACAGATGCAAGCAAAGCGGATATCTCGTTGTATCTTGTGCCGATGGATGCAAGCAGGTTTGTAGCTCCGCAGATGGGCCGGGTGGCTCCGGTCATCTCGCCATCGGGCCGCTACGAAGCGTTCCTGCCGGCCCCGATGCCACGCGACGTGGAGCTCAGCCGACGGTCCGTGGCGGCGCTCTCCCGCGCCGATCAGGCGCTGGGCCGGCTGGCTGGAGCCGGCCGGCACCTGGCGAACCCGCACCTGTTGGTTCAGCCCTATCTCACGCGAGAGGCGGTCTCCAGTACACGGATTGAAGGCACCCAAGCGTCCTTGTCCGAGGTGTTCGACGCCGACGCAGAGGCTCCCGCAGCCGTGCGAGAGGACGTGCGCGAGGTCCAGAACTACGTGCGCGCCATGCGCCAAGGACTTGGGTTGCTGTCGAGGCTGCCGATCTCGAAGCGCCTGGTCGCCGAGCTCCACGGGACCCTCCTCCAGGGTGTCCGGGGCAAGGACAAGACCCCTGGCCAATTCCGCACCATCCAGAACTTCATCGGGTCGCCGGACGACCGTCCGCAGACCGCGCTGTTCGTTCCGCCGCCAGCCGGCGAGGTGATGGAGGTCGCCCTCGCCGATTGGGAGCGCTTCGCCCACGAGGACGACTCGGAGACGCCTCTTCTGGTCCGATGCGCCTTGCTGCACTACCAGTTCGAGACCATCCATCCGTTCCTGGACGGCAACGGGAGGATGGGCCGCCTTCTCATCGTCCTGTTCCTTGTCGAACAGGAAGCACTCCCCAGCCCGCTGCTCTATCTCAGCTCGTACTTCGAGGAGCACCGAGATGACTACAACGGCCACCTGCAGGCGGTCCGGGAGCGCGGGACCCTCGATGACTGGGTCACCTTCTTCCTCGTGGGTGTCGAGAGTCAGGCGAACGACGCGGTCACGAGAGCGGAGCGACTCGCGGACCTCAACCGGGACTACCACGCAAGGCTCCGAGGCATGCGTGGCCGTGCCCGCGAGGTGGTCGACCTGCTGTTCGAGAACCCGCTGGTCTCGACCCCCCTGGTCGTGGAGCGTATCGGCGTGACCAACCAGGGCGCGCAGCACCTGCTTCGGACCCTGCAGGAGGCTGGCATCATCGAGTCGCTCGGCACGCCTCGGGTCGGCGTGCGGACGCGGTGGCGAGCCCCGGCCATTCTGGCCGCGATCGGTGGCGAGTGACGTCGGTTGTCGACGCGAGCTCCGGCAACGCTGCAGGCACCTCCCGTCTGACCCTGATCCCGGTTATGTGCGATAGCTGCGCACGAGCCGTCGGGGCGTAGCGCAATTGGCAGCGCACGTGCTTTGGGAGCCCCCGACCCCCGAACGCTGCAGGCTTCGGTGGTTCGTGCGTGGAACCGGCCACCGACGACGTGCTGGTTATCCTGCTATTCGCCACCATGCTTCGGGGCGCCTCTACGACGCTTCGCCTCGCAGGTCCGCCGGGGCTTCACCAGAGCGGTCCATGGCGCCCGGGTCAAGCCACTGTCAGGATCGCTCCGCCATCCTTCCGGTCGAACCCGAGGACCAGCATCCGCGTCCCCGGCGTCAGAGCCACTGTCGCAAGCGTGTCGCCGCCCAGTGGCGCCTCTCCCCAAGCGACCAGAAGTGACGTGCCGGGCTTGAGCATCGGTGCGATGCCCTTGAGCCTGCGGGCCGATACGGTGCGCCCAGCTAGGAGCCCGTACAGCACCCCGGCGACCGCGCCGAACAGGCCCCAGAACAGGCCAGTGACCAGTCCACCCTGCAGGATGCCGAGGATCCCGGCATCGCCCGAGATCCCGGCGATGGCCCCGCAGATGAGGCCGAGGACGGCCCAGCTCCCGATGTTGTACCTGGCGACGGCAGCGGCGCCGAGCTTGTGATCGGTCACGTGTCGCCCGCCCGCATCGTCGGTCTCGATCACCATCTCGACCTGGGGTGCTGCGGTGGCCTTCTCGGCCGTCCGCAACCGCGCCGCCACCTCCGCCGCGGTCGAGATGTGCGGATACCGAACGACGATCATGCTCAACCGGCCGTGGCGGTCGGACGCCGGACCATCGTCCATCACATCCGAGGGTTCGTCCTTCGACCGCGTATGGACGCGTGCCGACAGGTCCTCGTCGACCTCGGCGACGCTGACCATAGACGGGTGCAGCGCGGCTGGCACATCGATGAGCATCCTCGCATGCGACGTCTCGGCGAAGACGAGCGCTGCCGACGAGTCCGCGGGGAGCTGGGCGCCGAGGCTGGCGAGCTGACCCTCGCTCACATGGTGCCCTGCGCGGCGCGCCATCAAGCCGCCCCATGCGCCGCCGATGAGGGCCGACGCGACCATGCTCCCGATGCCACCCGTGAGCAAGCCGAACAGGCCCCATGTGAAGCCGGACACGATCGCCCCCATCCGGACCCGGCGCGGGTCGTGCACCGAGGCCCGGTGCTGCCGATCGACTTGTAGCACCGTCGTTTCGACGACAGTGTCGCCGTCGGATCGCAGCGCCCCTTCGAGGCGAGCGCAGACCGAGCCGGCCGTCCCGTGGCCTGGGAAGGTGGTCAGGAGAGCCGAGAGTCGGCGCTGCTCGACTAGCGATGGGCTCGCAGCGGACCCCGTGTCGTCGCCCGAAGCGACCGGCGAGGTCATGGCGCGGACGTTCGGACCGGGACGTGGTCGAGCGGCGCACCGGCAGGAATGGGCGGCTCGCGCTGGGTGCTGGCATGGAACTCCGCGAGCAGCCGGTTGAAGTGGGTCGCGGTCCAGCTGTGCAGGTGGGGCAGGTCGATGGGCTCCCGCTCGTGCGGGTCGGCGAGGAGGTTGATGACCCGGGGCGTCGAGAGCCTCGCGGGCGCGTCCGTCAGGTGAACCTGGCTGACCAGGACCAGCTTGAAGTCGCGCCACTTGACGCCATACAGCTCGGGGCCCATCCAGTAGGGATAGCCCTCGCGCAGGGACGCAGGCTCTCGTCCCGTGAGCCACGGGAGCTGGTCGAGGCCGTCGATCTCGCGGTCATCGGGGACCCGAGCCCCGACCGCGGCGAGCAGGGTCGTGAACCAGTCGGTGACGTGCATGATGTCGTTCGAGACCGCGCCAGCGGCGACATGGCCCGGCCAGCGCACGATGCAGGGCGTCCGCAGGTTGCCCTCGCCGCCCGCGAAGTAGGAGCCCCGCCAGTGGCCCGGCGAGCCTCGCCAGGCGAGCACCTCCTCGGGCCCGTTGTCGCCAGCGAACACGACGAGGGTGTCGTCGGCGACGCCCAGCTCGTGGAGCAGGTCGAGGAGGGCCCCGAAGTCCGCGTCGAGCTCCAGCAGGCTGTCGGCCCAGTCGCCGTGCCCGCTCCGGCCTTGGAACCCGCCTCGGCACCACCGGCATGTGCAGCAGGTAGTGGTTGAAGTACACGAAGAAGGGCTCGTCCTGCCCGACGCTGCCGCGGATGAACGCCTCCGCGCGGCGCAGGTACTCCGCGTCGCAGTCCCGCCGCACGTCCATCGTCAGCTGCTCGAGCTCGGTCACGTCGGCATCACCAGCGTTGATCTCCAGCATCCGCGACACCGGGTCGCGCGCCGGGTCGTAGAACGGGTCGTCGGGCCAGAGCGCCTCGTCGTAGGTGCGCGGCGGGCCGTACCACTCCCGGAACCCGTGATCCGTCGGCCAGCGGCCGCGCCCCTCGCCGACGTGCCACTTGCCGTAGGCGGCGCAGGCGTAGCCCGCATCGGACAGCACGTCGCCGAGCGTCCGCTCCCAGGCCACGAGCCCCCATCCGCCCGGGGCGCCGAGCGGCACGCTGTGGTTGCCCGAGCGGATGGCGTAGCGCCCGGTCAGCAGCGCCGAGCGGCTGGGCGTGCACTGCGCCTCGGGGGCGTAGTTGGTGAGGCGCATGCCCTCGCTGGCGAAGGCGTCGATGCGCTCGGTCCACGCGCCCCGGAACGGTCCGCCGCTGTAGCACGACAGCTCGCCGAATCCCAGGTTGTCCACGTGGAAGAACGGGATGTTGGGCTGTCGGCTTGGCACTGACCCCTCCTCTCGACCGTCCCGCGACCATGATCGTAGCGCCGGCGTCGGCCACCGACGAGGGACCCCCGCTAGTCACGGAGGCGACGCATCTCAGGGCCGCAGCGGCGGGCACCCAACCCTGCAGGCCCGTCGCGACTGACCAAGAACGGAGTTATGTGCGATAACTGAGCACGACCCGTCGGGGCGTAGCGCAATCGGTAGCGCACGTGCTTTGGGAGCACGAGGTTGTGGGTTCAAGTCCCGCCGCCCCGACCATCCCCTCGATCGACCGCGCATCGGAAGGCAGCCAACGGCATGAGCGACGCCGACCGTCGTCGGGAGCTCCGGGACGACCATCGCCAGCGACAGCGGGTCGCGGCCGTGTATCGACTGTGCGTGGCGGACGAGGTCGCCGTGCTGGGCTCGACGACCGACCTCGCGGCCCTCGAGAACCGGCTCGCCTTCGCCCGGGCCACGGGCACCGCCGGCGCGCTCGACCTGCGCGTGCGCCAGGCCATCGCACGCCACGGCATGGAGGCGGTGCGCTTGGAGGTCCTGGACACCATCCAGGCAGGGCCGACGACCACGCCCCAGGAGCTGGCGGCGGACGTATCCGCGCTCGAGGAGCTCTGGCGCGAGCACGGCGAGGCGACCACGCCCGCCTGAGCAGCCACCGTCCGGTGGCGCGAGGCCCGAGTGCTCAGTCGCAGCCGACCGTGGCGACCGCCCCGCCCGCGGCCGACACCCCGCTCACCGAGCCCAACAATGGTCAGGCTTGCCCGCCACCCATGGCCGACGTCCCGTCGGACATGACCGGCGAGATGAGCCCGAACACGTTGCCGTCGGGATCGAGCAGGTATCCGCCGCGCCCGATGCCAGGCCAGTCGGTGGCCGGCAGCGCCTCGGTCCCTCCCAGCTCGACACCCCGCCGCATCAGGCCATCGACATCCGCGACGCCGACCACGATGTTGCAGCCGTTGACCGCTGCGCCAGGCTCCGGGCGTGGCCCCCGACGCTGGGTCAGCCCACCGTTGATGCCCAGACCCGGCGTCCCGGCGACGTTGCCGATCGAGCCCTCGCCCGTCTGGATCACCCAGTAGGGCTGGTCGCCGCCGCCGTACTCCTGGAACTGCCAGCCGAGCAGCTCGCCATAGAACGCGATCAGCGTGGCCGGGTCCGACGCATGGATCTCGAAGTGGACGACCAGGTTCGCCATGCCAGCATCTCCCCGACTGCTCGTTGGGACGCGCATCCCATGAGGCGGCACCATACGCCCGTGAGCACCATCCCATCGATCCGCCCTGGCATGGGCGCCCTGCCCTTCGCCGACGGCGTCACGTTCCGCGTCTGGGCGCCGCACGCCACGGCCGTCTCCGTCCACGGCACCTTCGACGACTGGGCGCCCGACGGCCAGCCGCTCGCCGCCGAGGAGGGCGGCACCTGGTCCGCGGACGTCGCCTCGGCAACGCCCGGCGACGAGTACCGCTTCATCGTCCGAGACGGCGACCGGGTCCTGTCCCGAATCGACCCCCGGGCGCGACGCCTCACCAACTCGGTGGGCAACGCGATCGTCTACGACCCGGCCGCCTTCGACTGGGGCGACCACCACTTCGACACGCCGCACTGGGACGACCTGGTCATCTACGAGCTGCACGTGGGCACCTTCAGCGAGGGGATGCACGGCCGGCCGGGCACGCTCGACGGGGTGCGACGACGGCTGCCCTACCTCCGCCAGCTGGGCGTGGGCGCCATCCAGCTGATGCCCCCCTACGAGTTCGCGGGCGACCGGTCGTGGGGCTACAACCCGGCGTTCCCGTATGCCGTGGAGAGCACCTATGGCGGCCCGGACGAGCTCAAGGCGCTGGTGCGCGGGGCGCACCAGCACGGCATCGCGGTCATCCTCGACGTGGTCTACAACCACCTCGGCCCGTCCGACCTGGACCTGTGGCAGTTCGATGGCTGGTCGGAGGACGGCAAGGGCGGCATCTACTTCTACCAGGACGATCGCTCCACCACGCCCTGGGGAGACACGCGCCCCGACTACGGGCGCCAGGACGTCCGTGAGTTCATCCGCGACAACGTGGTCCAGTGGCTGGACGAGTTCCGGGTGGATGGCCTGCGCTGGGACGCCACGGCGTGGATCTCCAGCATCAGCGGCGCCGGCCATGGCGCGCCCGACGCGATCCCCGAGGGCTGGCAGCTGATGGCCGACATCAACGCCGAGATGGCGCAGCGCTACCCGGGCCGACTGATGATCGCCGAGGACCTGCGGGCCGACCACGCCATCACCACGCCACCCGCCGAAGGTGGTGCCGGGTTCGGCGCGCAGTGGGACGGGGCGTTCGTGCATGCGGTCCGCGCGGCGCTCACCGCGGTCGCCGACGAGGACCGTGACGTGGGCGCGGTGGCCGCGGTCATCGGCGTCGCCGAGGACGACGCGCTGGAACGGGTCATCTACACCGAGTCGCACGACGAGGATGCCAACGGCTCGGCGCGCGTGCCCGAGGAGATCTGGCCGGGCTACGCCGACAGCTGGCCATCTCGCAAGCGCGCCTCGCTGGGTGCAGCGATCGTGCTGACGTCGCCGGGAATCCCGATGCTGTTCCAGGGCCAGGAGCTCATCGAGGGTCGCTGGTTCAGCGACGACGACCCGGTCGACTGGGACCTGCGACACACGCGTCGGGGCCTGCTGCGGCTCCACGCCGACCTCATTGGGCTGCGTCGCAACCAGGGCGGGGTCACCGCAGGCCTGCGGGGTCGGGGTGTCCAGGTCCATCACGTGGACGCGACGAACCGGCTGCTGGCATGGCATCGCTGGCAGCAGGGCGGACCACGTGACGATGTCATCGTGGTGGCGAGCCTCTCCGCGGACGCCCGACGCGACGAGCGGATCGGGGTGCCCCGGACCGGTCGCTGGCGGGTCCGGTTCAACTCCGACTGGGACGGCTACGACCCCGAGTTCGAGACGGTCGAGTCCCTCGACGCGGACGCCCAGCCTATCCCCTGGGACGGCATGGCCCAGAGCATCGCGGTCAGCGTGGGTCCGTACTCGGCGCTCGTGCTTCGCAGGACGACTGACCAGGTGCCACGCGCCAAGCGGGAGCGACCGCCCGACCCCGATCGGCTGGTGCGGCGCTCGGCGGGCGACCTGCACACGGAGGACGGCCGCTTCGAGGTCAGCTCCCAGGGCGGCGCCGGTCGCTGGTACGTGACGGACACGGAGCGCCACGACGGGCTGGGTCTCGCGCTGGTGCTGGGGCCCTTCGCCACGCTCGATGGGGCGCGGGGCGCGATCGGCACGCAGCGCTCATCACCCGCGGGCGAGGACGGCCCGCTGCCCGAGCCCGCCTCGCCGCCGGAGCCGACGGTCCGCCGTCGGGCCTCGCGAGCGGGATGACCCAGGCGGCACCCGAGCCTGAGGCACCGACCGAGCCTGAGCCACCGCCCGAGCCTGAGCCACCGGCCGAGCCTGAGGCACCGCCCACGCCGCCGCGGCCACGCGTGCATGTCGAGCGTGGTCGGTGGCGCTCGCGGGGCGACGACCGGGATGCGGCCGTCGCGGTCGTCCGGCGATCAACGACGCGTGGCTGTCGGGCGACCCGGACGCCATGGCCGAGGAGCTGCACCCCGAGGTGGTGCTCCTGCCGCCCGACGATGGACCGCGGCTGGAGGGGCGGGAGGCGGCCGTCGGGAGCTACCGGTCGTTCCTCGGGTCGGCCGTCGTGCGCAGCTGGACCGAGCGGGGCCTGACCTGCGACATCGCGGATGGGACCGCGGTCGTGCGATATCGCTTCGAGCTCTCCGGGGAGATGGGCGGCGAGGCGCGTACGGACGTCGGGCACGACCTGTGGGTGCTCGCCCGGGAGGGCGGCCGATGGCGCGCGAGCTGGCGCACGACCACCCCCGCCCGCGACGCATGACGTAGTACCCGATCGGGACCGAAGGCCCATCCAGGAGCGGGTACGGTCCGTGCTAGTATCGCCGTGGCCGAACCTCTCCGGAGGACGGGGGACCCACCCTCATCGGGGCGAATCGCGGAGCAACCGCGAGGGCTAGTTCCGTACAGCCCAGCCCGTCAGCTCACCTCGCAGGCCCAATGCGGACTCCGTCTGAGGTTCGTGGTGGGCATCTTCGGGTCGGCGGCGACCCTCTCCGGGCAAGGCGCGTTGCGACGCAACGTCATGCTCGACCTCATCTCGCTGGTGGGTGTCGGCATCACGGTGTCCGTCGTCGCGTCGCTGCTGCCGGGCATCTCGCGACACGCCGGTCTCGATCCCGTGGGCATCGCGTTCCTGGCGGCGGCGCCGTTCGTGGCCAACCTCCTGGGTCTGTTCGCCGGCCAGCTCGGCCCGCGCACGCAGCGTGGCCTCGCCTGGTTCCGGGCCTGTGGCGCACTCCTGCTCGTGGTCATGTTCCTGGCGCCCGTCCCCATGGTCATGGCCGCGCTGGCCACCGGCTACTGGATGGCGATCTCGTTCTCCAACCCCGTCCAGCAGCGGCTGTGGGGCGTCATGTACCCGGCCTCGCAGCGCGGCCGGCTGGTGGGCACGGTCTCGACCGG
Source organism: Chloroflexota bacterium (assembly GCA_046328155.1). Taxonomy (GTDB): domain Bacteria; phylum Chloroflexota; class Limnocylindria; order Limnocylindrales; family CSP1-4; genus JAFMJV01. The sequence goes on along the minus strand of JAXLXC010000001.1, from coordinate 26,579 downwards.
CAAGTCCGCCGCGGCCGGTGCCGCGGTGCTCATCGGGGGAATCCTCGCCGACCGAATCGGGGGCATGACCGTCGTCGCCTTCGCGGGCATCGTCGGCGCGCTGTGCGCGATGGCCTCCAGCCGCATCGAGGCGCCCATCGCCGAGGACGCCCGCGGCTTCTCGGCGCGTGAGTCGTGGGCGGCGTTCCGCTCCCGTCCCGGCCTCGTCCAGGTGGGTGCCGCACAGACCTTCTACGGCGGCGGGCTCATCGCGGCCGGACCCCTGTACGCCCTGGTCCAGGTCGACCGCCTCGACCTGTCCATCGCCGACATCGGGCTGCTGGGCATCCTGGGCTCGGTGGCCGCCACCATCGCGTGCATCGTGTTGGCCTCCTTCATCGACCGGCGGGGTGCCATCCCCATCATGCGCATCGGGGCCTTCCTGGGCTTCCTGTCGATCACGCTCTACGCCGCGGCACCGTCGGTCGCGTTCCTGTGGCTGGCCTCCATCATCGTGGGCATCGCCAACGCGTCCATGGACCTGGGCATCTCGACCGTCATCTCGGAGCAGGTGCCCCAGCAGGAGCGGGGCGCCGCGGTGGCCGGCTTCAACGCGCTCACGGGCGCCCGAGGCATGATCGCGCCGTTCGTGGCCAGCATCGCCGTCCAGATGGGCATCCTCTCCGTGACGCAGGCACTCGTCCTGTGCGCGCTGGCCACGGGCGTGGGCGCCTGCATGTACTTCCGGCTCAGCCGCGAGGGCCACGCCCGACCCTGGCGCGAGGTGCTGCCCACGCCCGCCGTGGCAGGCGTGGACCGTGGCCGCCGTCTGGCGCGCACCCTCGTCGTGAGCGTGATGACCGGCCTGTAGCGCGCGGGTCGCCCATCGGGCGAGCCCTGTACGCTGGCGGCGCACCCCACCGCCGGTCGACCCGGTAGTCGGGAATCGCTGGAGGGACCCGGATGCACGGCCGAGGGGCCATCGTCGCCACCTTCGCCCTGCACGCCCTGGCCACGATGCCGGTGGGCGCCCGGATGCCCGCCATCCGGGACCAGGCGGGCCTTGACGCGCCCAGCCTGGGGCTCGCCCTGGGCGCCTACGCCCTGAGCCTGCTCGTGGGGACCCGGGTCGGCGGTCGGCTCATCGCTCGCTTCGGCGACCGGCCGGTGCTGCGCGTGGGCAGCCCGCTGCTGTGCCTGGCGCTGGTCCCGGTGGGCTTCGCGAGCAGCCTGCTGACCCTGGCCCTGCCGCTGGTGGCGCTGGGCCTCCTGGCAGGCGCCATGGACGTCGCCATGAACGCCTATGGCGTGGCCCTCGAGCGACGCATGGGCCGCCCGATCCTGTCGGGCCTCCACGGGGCATGGAGCGCGGGCATGCTCGTCAGCGGCGCGATCGCCCTGCTCGCCGTGGCCAACGGGGTCAGCCCCGCCGCCCAGTTCGTGGTCCTCGGTCTTGGCTGCGCGGCCGCCAGTCTCGTCCTCCTGCGGGGTCTCGAGGATGTCCCCGTGGAGCAGGCGCGACCGGGCTCCGGTGCCCCGGTCGACGTGCGGTGGGTGCTGCTGCCCACGCTCGTGTTGGGCTTCATCGGCTTCGGCTCGTTCGTGGTCGAGGGCGCCGTCATGGACTGGGGCCAGATCTACCTCCGCGACGTCGCCGACGCCGCGGCCGAGCTCGCCGCGGTCGCCTACATGGCGAACGCGTTGGGGATGCTGGTGTCGAGGCTGCTGGGCGACCGGACCGTGGTCGCCGTCGGACCCGTCGCGCTCGTGCGCTGGTCGTGCGTGGCGGCCGCGCTGAGCCTGGCGGTCGTCGTGGCGCGTCCCGACCCCGCGCTGGCGGTCCTCGCCTATGCCGTCATCGGGCTCGCCGTGGGGCCCATCTTCCCGGTCGCCATCAGCGCCGCCGGCGCGACCGGCCGGTCATCCTCGTTCACGCTCGGCTGGGTGGTCACCATGGCCTACCTGGGCTCCGTGGCGGGTCCCATGCTCATCGGCTTCGTGGCAGGCGCCACGAGCCTGCGTGGGGCGTTCCTGATCCCGATCGTGCTGGGCTTCGTGCTGGCGCTCCTCGCGCCGGCCGTGCGGGGCGCGGCGCGCGGGCACTCGCCGCTGCCCACGCCGGACGCGCCGCTCGTGTAGCTCGGGCCGCGATCGGCCAGGTCATCGGTCGGGCGCTGGCCCGCCCGGCCACCGAGGGCCCGGAGCGACGACCCTCAGTCGTCCCGCTCGCGAGGCGCTCGGACCACCATCACGGGCACCGTCGACCGGCGCACCACGTCGTCCGAGACGCTGCCCAGCAGGATCCGTCCCACCCCGCTCTTGCCGCTGCTGCCGATGACGATGACGTCGGCGCCCTCCGACTCCGCCGCGGCGAGGATGGCATCGGCTGGCTCGCCCTCCCACACCAGGGGCGTCGCCTCGAGACCCCATTCGACGGCGTGGTCCACGACGTCGTTGGTCAGGTCGTTGGCCTCGATGACCTCCTCGTCCTCGTCCCGGGGTGGCGGCTCCGCGTGCGCGTCGCCGCCCTCGCCCTCGTCGCCACCGTCGCTGGACCCCTCGGGGACGACCGACAGCACCAGCAGCCGGCCGTTGGTGTCATGCGCCAGGTCGAGCGCGGCCTCCACGGCCGCGTCGCTGTCATCGCTGCCATCGGTCGCGACCAGGATCGTGCCGAACCGTGTCATGTCCTGCCTCTCTCCCCGGGGCATCCGTCCCGGGGACCTCCATCCTGCCACCGCGGAGGGTGGGCCGTGCGGTCCGCACCAGGCGGCCCCGCGGCCTCCAGGCCGCGACCTCACGGGATGCTGCGCGGCAGACTACCATCGCGCTGCAGACGCGCCGGGCACTGAAGCCGTCAGAGACTCGACGCGCCACGGTCAGCACCGCTGATGACGACACCCAGAGGGGACCATCCGGACCGTGCCCGAGCTGCCGATCTCCCGCGCCCGACTGCCGCGACCGGTCCGCCTGCGCTCCACCAGGGCGCCGGCGCAGCCACCGGTCAGCCCCGTGCCGCGCCGCGACGTGGTGCTCGCGGATGGCCTGCGCTGGATCCACATCCCGCGCCCCACCGGAGCCGATGGCGAGTGGCTCCAGGCGGAGTTCGGGTTCCATGCCCTCGACCTCGAGGACGTGTTCTCGCGCAACCAGCGGCCCAAGCTCGACCGCTACGAGGACTACCTGTTCCTCGTGATGCAGTTCCCGGTCTACGAGAAGACGCGCCAGCGCATGGTGTCCGTGGAGCTCGACCTGTTCGAGGGCAAGGACTACCTGATCACGCTGCCCAGCGCCGAGCTGCCGCCCCTCGAGGCGCTGTTCGAGCGCGTAGGCGAGCGCGACGACCTGCGCGAGCAGATCTTCTCCAAGGGGGCCGGGTACCTGCTGTACCGAATCGTCGACGCCTGCGTCGATGCCTCGTTCCCGATGCTCCGCAAGATGGGCCTCAAGCTGGACCAGCTGGAGGACGACATCTTCGAGGAGCGTCGCTCGGCGGAGATCGTGCGCGACATCAACGACCTCAAGCAGGAGATCATCACCTTCCGGCGCATCGTGCGTCCGCAGCGCACGGTGCTGGGGGACCTCGAGAAGACCAAGCAGCGCTATCTCGCCGAGGACATGGAGATCTACTTCGACGACATCTCCGATGCCGCCGAGCGGATCTGGGACATCCTGGAGAACTACAAGGAGGTCATCGAGTCGCTCGAGACGACCAACGAGTCGATGCTCTCCCATCGCCTGAACGACGCCATCAAGGTGCTCAACGCGGTCAGCGTGCTGGTCCTGCCGGCGACCCTCATCGCGAGCATCTGGGGCATGAACGTGTGGCTGCCGCTCATCGGCAGCACCGGCAACCCCGCCAACTTCTGGCTCCTGGTGGTCATCATGCTGCTCACCATCATCGGCTCGTTCTGGTACTTCCGGCGTCGCGGCTGGCTCTAGGGGCGCCCGTCCCGGCCGTGGCCCCGGGCGCGGGTCGGCACGTTCCTCGTCGATGCGCCCGGAATCTGGGCGCCACGGCCGGGACGAACCCTGCGCCGGCCGGACCCCTGCGCCGACCTGGACGAACCCAAGCCGGCCGGGCCCATCGCCGGCAACCCGTCCGACTCCGACGTACCCTGTCCGGCGCACGGGAGCCCCCCGCCGGGACGCGGGGCAGCGCCCGAGGGAGGTGAGTGCGGGGTGTCAGCGTTCGGGCGTCGGAGGTTCCTGCGGCTGGCGGTTGCCACCGCCGCCACGGTCGCCATCCCGGCGACACGGATCGCCGCCTCGTCGCCGCGGCCCGTGGCCCAGGATGCCCCAGGCGTCGCGCCGGGCCCCTCGCCCACGCCCGCCCCGCCCGGGCAGCTGTGGCTCCTCGCGTCCCCGGACCAGTGGGACCCCGGCGTCATCCGCTCCCTGGACGCGGATGACGGCATCGACGTGCGGGTCAACCCACTGACCGACGATGCCGAGGCACACGCGGACCTCGTTGCGGGTGCCGTGCCGGCCGACCTCGTGGGCGCCGACGGTGGCTGGGTCAGCCAGCTCCGCGCGGATGAGCGCGTCGAGCCCCTTCACCCCGATTCCATCGGCGTCGTGGACGAGCTCTATCCCATGGCGCTCGAGCTCAGCCTGCTGGCAACCGACGACGGGCTCCTGGGCTTCCCGTGGGGCTGGTCCCCGCTGCAGGTCGTGTGCGACCCGGCCCGACTCGCCAGCATCCCCGATTCGTGGGACGTCCTGGTGGATGCGCGCAATCGGGGACGCGTGGTCGTGGAGTCGCAGCGCATGGACCTGGTCCTGTGCGCCGCACGGGCGACCGGTGCCGCGGACCCGCTGGCGATGACGGACGCGGAGCTCGCCGCCGCCACCGACTGGCTGCGCCGGCTGCGGCCCAACGTGCGGCACATCGTGCGCCAGCGCTCGGATGCCATCGACCTCCTGGCCAGCGGCGAGTGCACGCTGGCGATCTCGGCGCTGGGTGCGCCGGACCTGGTGCGTGACGCGGATGGGCCGGAGCTGATGGCCTACGTGCCCCGCGAGGGGACCATCGGCTCGCTCGACGTGATGGTCCAGCTGCGCGGCTCGCCCAACGTCGCCCGGGTCCCGGCGTGGCTGGACGCCGCGGGGGGCGCGGAGGCGGCCGCGGCCGGCTTCCTGCGGGACGGGCGCCCGCTGTTCAACGAGCGCGCCTTCCAACTGCTGGTGGATTCGGGTCACGGCGACCGCGCCCGACGCTATCTCTACGACCGACCGGAGACCGTGCTCGACCTGACCCTCACGGGGCCTGGCGAGCGGCCCGACGACTATCTCGCGGCGTACGCCGCGGCGTTCGACGTGGAGGGCTGAGCGATGATCGAACCGGTGGTCGCGATGGGACGTCGACTGGGTGCGGTGACGCTACGCTAGGCGGTTCAGGACATCTCCCCCCGAACGGGGCGCACAAGGAGTCGGCCGTGAGGCGACGGACGTTGGGGCTCGCGGCCACCATGGCGCTGGTGCTCGTCTCGGCACTGCCGGCATCCGGGCTCGCCGCGGACCCGCAACGCACGGACCGCATCTCGGTGCGCGGTTCGGCGCCCGGCCTTGCCCAGGTCCTCGCTGCCAGTCGCGGGTCGCGACGCATCGAGGTGGCCGTCCAGGTGCGCGGCCAGACGGTCGGTGCCCAGGTCGGCGAGCGAGCCACCGCTGGGGAGCCCATGTCGGAGGCGGGCATCAGCGCCGCCCGGCGCGACCTCCAGACCCGGCAGCGCGCGACGCGCACCCGGCTGCGCTCGCTTGGCGCGCGCATCGAGGCGAGCTACACCGACGTGTTCAACGGCTTCCGGGTGCGGGTCCGCGCGGACCGCGTCGCGCGGATCGCCAAGCTGCCGGGCGTCACGGCGGTGCTCCTGGTGCCGCGCCACGAGCCGGACAACTCGCGCACCGACAAGTACCTCGACGTGCCGGAGACCTGGGGCGCCACCGGCCGCACCGGCAAGGGCGTCAAGATCGCGATCATCGATTCGGGAATCAACTACTACCACCAGGACTTCGGTGGGGCGGGGACCACGGCGTGGCAGGACGACGACCCCACGGTCCGCGAGCCCGGCACCTTCCCGACCGCCAAGGTGGTGGGCGGCACCGACCTCGTGGGTGACGATTACGACGCCGACGAGCACAACACCCCCGACCCCGACCCCGACCCGCTCGACTGCAAGGCCGCCGGCTCCGACATCGACCAGCACGGCACCCACGTGGCCGGCACGGCTGCGGGCATGGGCGTCGTGGCGGGCGGCGGCACCTATCGGGGTGCGTACGACGCCCGGACGCTCCAGCGCACATCCTTCCGGGTCGCACCGGGCGTGGCGCCCGAGGCCAAGCTGCTGGCATTCCGCGTCTTCGGCTGCGCCGGTGGCACCTACCTCGTCGTGGATGCCATCGAGCGCGCGGTGCGCGCCGGCGCGGACGTCATCAACCTGTCGCTCGGCTCGTCGTTCGGCGAGACCGGCTCGATCGACGCGGTCGCCGTCGACAACGCGGCGCTGGCCGGCGTGACGGTCGTGGTCTCCTCGGGCAACAGCGGCCAATCCGCGTACATCACGGGCACCCCCGCCGTGGCCACGCGCGCCATCTCGGTGGCGGCCATGGATGCGCTGCCCACGTTCAAGGCGGCCCGCCTCGACATGGCGAGCGGCTCCGATATCACGGCCATCGTGGCCAACGGTGCGACACCCACCGCGCGCGGCCGGCTGGTGCTGTTCCGGGACGACCCGGACACCGACGTCGACCCCGTCACCGGGGCGGGCGACGAGAGCCTTGGCTGCCACGCCGCGGACTACGCCTACAACGGCGCCCGCGACGGCGACCTTGTGGCGGTCCGCCGCGGCATCTGCCCCAGGGTCGACCGCGCCTCGCTGGGACAGCGCCAGGGTGCCGCAGCGGTGATCATGATCAACGATGGGGACGCCTTCCCACCGTTCGAGGGGCCCATCCGCGGGGTCACCATCCCGTTCCTGGGGGTCCGCTCGAGCACGGCGCGGCGCTTCGCGACCGACGATGGCCGGACGATCCGGGTCGTCGCACGCTCGGCGCTCGCCAACCCGTCCTTCCGCTCGCTGGCCACGTTCAGCTCCGCCGGACCGCGCTCGGGCGACAGCGGCATCAAGCCGGACGTCACGGCGCCTGGCGTGTCCGTGATCTCCGCGGACGGCGCGACGGCCACGGGCGGCAAGGGCATGTCCGGGACGTCCATGGCCAGCCCCGCCATCGCGGGCGTGGCGGCGCTCGTCATCCAGGCGCACCCGACCTGGTCCCCGCGTGACGTCAAGGCGGCCATCGTGGGCACGGCCAGCACCGGCCTGCTCGCGTCCTACGACCTGCGCGCCGCGGGTGCTGGCGTGGCGCAGCCGCGACGGGCGGTGAGCACCGTCGCCATCGCCTACGCCGACGGCGGCGCCACGAGCCTCTCGTTCGGCGCCCGCAACGCGACGCGCCGGTCATCCTCGTCGAGCGCGTTCGCGACGACGCTCACGTTCACCATCCGCAACCGCTCGACCACGCCGATCCGCTACGACCTGCGCAGCTCCTTCTCGGGCAGCAGCCGACGCGTCCGGGTGGCTGTGAGCCCGAGCTCGGTGCGCGTGCCGGCCGGCAGCGCCCGGACGATCACGGTGCGCGTCTCGCTCGCCGAGCGGGACGTCGCCGCGCTCCCCGATGCGGCGCCCCTCCACACGCCCACCCTGGGCATCGATGCCGACGGGCTGCTGTACACGACCCTCACCACGGTCCGCGGGACCATCGTGGCGACCCCGCGCACGAGCGGCCGGGGCATCTACCCGCTGCGCATCCCGTGGCTGGTGGTGCCACGCGGCCTGTCGGACATCGAGCCGGGCACCAAGGCGGCCTGGCGGGTGGATGGCGACCTGCGCCGCTCGAAGCTGCGGCTCGCCAACCGCGGGCTCCACCGAGGGTACGTGGATGTCTACTCGTGGGGCCTGTCCGATGGTCGGGAGGGCCTCGACTCGGTCGACCTGCGAGCCGCCGGGGTCCAGTCGCTGCCCGCGGAGGCGTGCACGGGCATCCCCGACTCCTCGGACCGATGCCTGCTGTTCGCCATCAACACGTGGGGCACGTGGTCGAACGCCGCCGCCGCCCAATGGACGGTGTCCGTGGACAGCGACCTCGACGGGACCGAGGACCACGCCATCCTGGGCGTGGACGATGGCCTCGTGTTCTCGGGCGCCGAGAACGGGGTGCTGGACTCGCTCATCGTCGACAGCTCGACCGACGAGCTCATCGACGGCTTCCTGGCGGTCGCGCCGGCCCACGGCAGCACGCTCATCCTGCCAGCGCTCGCGAGCGACCTGGGGCTGTCGCCGGACCAGCCGCGCTTCGACTACCTCGTGAGCGCCGTCAACCTGTATGGCGACGAGGCCGTGAGCGATGTCATGGACAACTCGGCGCACAGCGGCGGTGACTACGAGCGAGCCCGCTATGACGCCTTCCGTCCCGTCGTCCGCAACGGTGCGTTCGAGTCCCTGTCGGGCGGCCGGAGCGTCGATGTGCCGCTGGTCGTGGATGCCGAGCGGCTCCGCTCGCGACGAGGCGACCGGGGCTGGTTGGTGGTGACCATGGACGACGCGAACGGGGCGGCCCAGGCTGACACGGTGTCGGTGGGCGCGCTACCCTAGGCGCCCGCTCACCCGCGGAACCCCTGAATCGCCAACCCAGGGGAGGAGACCGGAGGCCCTCGGCGACCCCGTCGGGGGCCTCCGCGTGCCTGGCGGCGGCGCCTCAGTCGAACAGCGTGCCCTGTGCCGGGGCCTCGTCGGCCGCGGCTGGCGCGACCCCGCCATCCTCGGGGACCGGGTCGACCAGGTCGGGTCCATCCTGGCGCACGTCGTTGACGCGGCGTGACACGGGGTGCATCTCCAGGATCCCGTCCGGTGCCGGCGCGAGCAGCGAGCGCAGCAGCCCTTGGTCCTGCTCGTCCGGGTCCAGCCAGCTCGCCCAGGCAGCGCGCGGCAGCAGCACCGGCATCCGGTCGTGCAGCCGACCCACGTCGTCGTTGGCCTCGGTGGTGACGACCGTCGCCGACGGCACCCAGAGGCCGGTGGCGGGATCCTTCCAGACCGCCCACAGGCCGGCCATGGCGAGCAGCGCGTGCTCCTCGTGGGGGCCCAGGAACCAGGGCTGCCTGCGCGTCTCGCCCACCCGCTGCCACTCGTAGAAGCCGTCCGCGGGGATGATGCAGCGCCGCTTCCGGAACGAGGTCCGGAACGTGGCGCTCTCCGCGACCGTCTCGGCACGCGCGTTGATGTGGCGGGCGCCCTCCTTGACCGACGACGCCCAGCTGGGTACCAGGCCCCAGCGGACCCGTTCCACGCGTCGGCCGTCCTCGCGCTGCAGGACCACGGTCACCGGGTCCGTGGGCGCCACGTTCCACGAGGGCGCGAAGGGCTCGTCGCCCGCGTCGCGCACCTCGGCGTCGAAGATGCGTGCCACTTCCTCCGGGGAGGTCTGCTGGGTCATCCGTCCGCACATGGCCCCATGGTGCACCTGGCTCGCGATGGGCGTGCGTCGCAGGGTCGATCGGTCCACACTCTCGCCCTGTGACCGCCGCGCACCCAGCCTCCAGCCAGCCGGTGCCGCCAGGCACGCCCGCGGAGCGTCGACGCCCCTTCGGGGTGCTCGTGGTGGCCCTCATCCAGCTGGGCACCATCGGGTTCGCCCTCCTGGGCACGCTCGCCTCGTGGGCGATGCCCTGGGAGGGCACGCTCGTCGTCTACCTCCAGGAGCATGCCTGGGCACGCGGTGCCATCCTGCTGTTCGGGGTCGCCGTCCTCGCTGCCGTGGTCGGGATGTGGCAGCTGCGCTACTGGGGCTGGGCGCTCATGGTGTCCCTGGTCGGCGTCTCGCTGCTGCTGGACCTGACGACCTGGTGGCAGGCCAGCGACGACGCGCCGATCGCGCTGTATGCCCGGCTGGCCCTCGACGTCGTGTCTGCGTTCTACCTCAACACGAGCGCGGTCCAGGATGCCTTCCGGACGCCCGTGGAGACGATGCCACGGCCGATCGCGGGGACCGAGTCGGCTGGACGGGTCGACCCATGACGACGCCACGGGCCACGACGCGTCGCCGCACCGCCGGCCGGTCGGGACCCGGCCATGACGAGGCTGCGGCCCCGGCCAGCGGCCCCACGCAGGCCGCGTCGCCCGAGCGCGCGGAGGCGGTCCAGGGGGTCGACCCGGAAGCGGACCTCGCCCTGCTGCGGCGCTTCGAGCCCGTCGTGCGCTACACCCGGGGCGAGCAGTTCCTCCCGGCGCCCGTGGGTGGCTACCTCGCCCGCGCGGATCTCCTGGTGGGCCGGTCCGAGCGGGAGCGGACCGTGCTGCTGCCCTTGGGCGGCGTCTCGCCGACCGAGCTGGCCTCGCACGCGGCGCCACCCGGCGAGAACCTGTACCTGCGGCTGGTGCAGCACCCGTTCGACGGTGTCGAGCTGGCGCGCTGGCAGATGCGGCCCGACCGGAACCGCTTCCGAGCACCGGGGCGGCTGGCCAGGGTCGGCCTGTTCGCGCGTCTCGTGGACGCCGGCTTCACGGTGTCGCTGCTGCTCCGGGGCACGGTCCCGGGCGGCACCGCGGCGGCGGCCCAGGTCAAGTACGCCGAGTCCCTCGGCCAGGACCCGCGCGTGCTGTACCACGCTCGCGTCGTGCGGCGGAACGGCTGGGTCGTGCTCCACTACCTGTTCTTCTACTTCATGAACGACTACCGCTCCACGTTCGGCGGCGCCAACGACCACGAGGCCGACTGGGAGCAGGTCTTCGTGTATCTCGACGATGCCCCCGACGGCCCGCGGCCGGTCTGGATCGCCGCGGCGGCCCACGACTACACGGGCGACGACCTGCGACGCCGCTGGGACGATCCGGACCTGGTCCTCCAGGGCGAGCACCCGGTGATCTTCGCGGGGGGCGGATCGCATGCGTCCTACTTCGAGCAGGGCGAGTACCTGACCCAGTTGCCGCTGCCGTTCGCGCGCGGCGCGCGCGGGGCGTTGGACGCGCTCCGCACGTTCTGGCGCGACACCCTCAACCAGCCCGACCCCGGCGACCTGGCGCAGCGCATCGAGGGGGCGCTGAGCGTCCCGTTCATCGACTACGCGCGCGGCGACGGCCGGACCGTGGGCCCCGGTGGCGACACCGCGTGGGACGTGCAGCTCATCGATGACAGCATCGACTGGGTGGACGGCTATCGCGGCCTGTTCGGGCTCGACACGTTCGACCGGTTCGCGGGCGAGCGTGCGCCCGCCGGCCCCAAGTACACGAGGGCCGGCACCGTCCGACAGTCCTGGAATGACCCCCTTGGCTTCGCGGGCCTGGACAAGGTGGCCCCGCCATCACGGCAGCCGGAGCACCTCCGGGCGCGCATCGAGACGCTCGTGGGCGAGCTCGGGGCCACCGACGAGTCGATCCATGGGCTGACCGAGCGGCTGCCGGGGCTGGAGCTGGAGGTCCGGGCCCTGGGCGTGGATGGGGCGCTGTCCCGACAGCACGAGGAGCGTGCCACGGAGCTGGCATCCACGGAGCGGGAGCTGGCCCTGGCGCGGGCGCACCGCGCCTCGCTCTCGGATGCCATCGGCGCGTCGCGCGTGGAGCTGGCGCGCCTCGAGGCGGGCGACCCGGGTGACCCGCAGGCCCATCTCCATCACGTGATGCGACCGGCCCCGCCCTCGGACGTGCGCTACGGCGCGGTCGTGGAGCTGTGGTCCGCGGTGAGCGTGAGCATCATGCTGCTCATCATCGTGGGGCTCATCTGGTTCCACCTGGTGCCCTGGTGGGGTGCGCTCCTCATCGGCACGGTGGGCTATGCCCTCATCGAAGCCGCGCTGCGACGACGGTTCATCCAGCTGGTGCTCCGAGCCACGCTGCTCCTCGCAGTGCTGGGCGCCGCGGTGCTCGTGTGGGAGCTCCGTCTCCAGGCGGTGCTGGTCGGCATCATCGGCGTCGCGGTCCTGATCTTCGCGGACAACATCCGGGAGGTCATCCGACGCTAGGGGCCCACGAGGGCACGTGGGCGGTGGTCCCTATACTCCAAGACGGATGAGGACGGCCACGCCCGTCCGATGGTCTACTGACGTCGACCGCACCGACGACGGGCCGGCGCCGCCGGCCCGCGAGATCACACGGAGGCACCATGGCAGATCTGGTCGTCATCGGATATCCGGACAAGGGCACCGCCGAGCAGGCGATGGCCAAGCTGGGCGAGCTCCAGAAGGGCCTCGTGGTCCAACTGGCCGGCGCCAGCATCATCAGCCGGGACGCCGAGGGCAAGCTGCACAACGAGACCCCCTCGGGCGCGACCGGCATGGGTGCCGCGAGCGGCGCCCTGTGGGGCACCCTCATCGGCCTCCTCTTCTTCGTGCCCTTCGCGGGCCTGCTCATCGGCGGCATCTTCGGTGCCCTGTTCGGCAAGCTGAGCGACGTGGGCATCAAGGACGAGTGGCGCCAGCAGGTCCAGGACGTCGTCAAGCCCGGCCAGGCCGCGCTCGCGTTCATGGTCGTCAAGGCCACCCCGGACAAGACCCTCGAGGCGCTCGCGCCGTTCGGTGGCGAGGTCCTCAAGACCAGCCTCTCGAACGAGGTCGAGGAGGAGATCCAGAAGGCGCTCGACGCGCACGATGCCTCCGCCGGGCAGGCGCCTGCCGCTGGCCAGCCGACCGGCGGCCAGACCGCCTGAGGTCTCCGATTCCGACGCCCGGGAGGGGAGATCCTCCCGGGCGTTTCGCATCCCCCGCCGACGGGCCCGGAGGACCGAGCCGCATGGACGAGCCCAACCAGACCGATGCCTCGCCGCCGGACGGCGTTGGGACCGTGGCCGGCGCCGTGGACCAGCACCCCGTGCGTCGGCTGCTGGGCTGGTCGCGGCTGCTCATCCTGCTCGCCGTCGTGGGCTCGTTCATCTCGTCAGCCACGCTCATGGTGTTCGGGGTGCTCCGCTCCCTGGGCGTGATCGCGTCCCTGCTCGATCACACGGGGGACGGGCTGCTGACGAGCGAGAAGTACGGCAAGGAGCTGATGGCGCAGTCCATCGCCATCGTGGACATGTTCCTGATGGGCACCGTCATGTTCATCGTGGCCGCGGGGCTGTACCAGCTGTTCGTGGACCCGCGGACCTCGCTGCCGGGCTGGCTTCGGATCCGCTCCCTCGACGACCTCAAGTCACTGCTCACCGGGGTCATCATCGTGGCGCTGCTGGTGACCTTCCTCGGGTCGGCCGTCGGCTGGTCGTCCGGCGCGGACATCCTCGCCCTGGGCATCGCCATCGCCACCGTGGTGGCCGCCGCGAACCTCTCGCTGCGGATCTTCGGCGGTCACGCGGGCGGTCACGCGGGCGACCACGCGGGCGACCACGACACCCCCCACCGATAGTCGCCGGCCCCCATGAGTGCGCGGGTCTTCCGGCGGTCGGCCTCCGAGGCGCCCCCCGTGGCGGTCGCGGCGTCCGGCTCGACCATCACCGACGCCGACGGGCGGACCTACCTCGATGCCGCCGGCGGCGCCATCGTGGTCAACGTGGGCCACGGTCGTGCCTCGGTGGCGCGCGTCATGGCGGAGCAGGCGGCGCGCGTCGCGTACGCCCACGGCTCCGTGTTCACGAGCGATCCCCTCGAGCGCTGGGCGACCGCGCTGGGGCCCCACCTGCCCATGGACGATGCCGCGGTCTACCCGGTCTCGGGTGGCTCGGAAGCCATCGAGACGGCGCTCAAGATGGCCCGCGCATACCACGCCTCGCGGGACGACACCGACCGCTGGATCGTCATCGGCCGCTGGGGCTCGTACCACGGCAACACCCTGGGTGCCCTCGACGTGTCAGGGCGCCGTCCGCTGCGCCGTCCCTACGAGGCCTGGCTGGGGCGCTTCCGCCATGTCAGCGCCGCCTATCCCTATCGCGCCGGCGACCCGGGTGCCATGGCGGTGGGCACCGCGGAGGACGCCGCGGCGGAGCTGGAGCGGGTGATCGTCGCGGCCGGGCCTCGGACCGTCGCCGCATTCGTCGCGGAGCCGATCGTGGGTGCGACACTCGCCGCGGCCGAGCCGCCCGACGGCTACTGGGATGCCGTGGCGACCGTGCTCCGGCGGCATGGCGTGCTGCTCGTCGCCGACGAGGTGATGACCGGGTTCGGCCGGACCGGGCGCTGGTTCGGTGGCGACCACTGGGGCCTCCGGCCCGACCTGCTCGTGGCCGCCAAGGGCGCCACGTCGGGGTACTGGCCGTTCGGGTTCGTGGCGGCTGCCGGACCCGTCGCGGATGCGCTGGCATCGCCCGGCGCGTTCGTGCACGGCTTCACGTACAGCCATCACCCGGTGGGCGCCGCGGTGGCGGGCGAGGTGCTGCGCATCCTCGAGGACGAGGACCTGGTGCAGGCCAGCGAGGTCAAGGGCGCCGCGCTCCGGGCCGCGCTCGAGATGCGGCTCGCCGACGACCCCCACGTGGGTCAGGTCCGCGGTCGCGGCCTGCTCGTCGGGGTGGAGCTGGTGGCCGACCGCGAGACGCGCCACCCGTTCCCGCGATCGGCGCGCGTGACCGAGCGGATCGTGGCGGCGGCACGTGACGCGGGGGTCCTCGTCTACTCCGGCACGGGCAACGCCAACGGGTCGGATGGCGACCAGATCCTGCTGGGGCCGCCCTTCGTCATCACCGATGCCGAGCTGGAGCGCGTCGTGGACGTGGTCGCTGGTGCCATCGAGGGCGTCCCTCGATGAGCATGCCGCGCGACGCGACGTCTCGGCCGACCACCGCCGGAGCGGCTCCGCTGGCGACGCCGTGTCGCCCGGGCGCCTGGGCGTGACCGACGATCCCTCGGTCCTGGCCGAGGGCGCCTCCTCCCCCGCATCGAGCGCCCCCGATGCGTCGCTGGGGCTCCTGCGCGGATGCTCGAGCCTCTCGGCGACCCTGGTCACCGCCGTGGCCGTGGGGCTGTTCCTGTACCTCGTCGCATGGGCCTCCCCGGTGCTGTCGCCGGTGTTCCTGGGCCTGTTCATCACGGCGCTCACCGCGCCGGTCTTCGGCTGGCTCCAGGGTCGCGGTGCCTCGCCCCTGATCGCGCTCGTCGTGACCGTGGGGCTCGTGCTGACGGTGGGCGGCGTCATCGCGCTCGTCGCGCTCGCGTCCGCCAACCAGCTGGGCGCATCACTGGGCATGTACCGCACCCAGATCGCCGATCGCTACCCGGAGCTGGAGGCGGCCATCGCGGCGATCGGGCTGACCGTCAAGCTGGACGGGGTGATTCCGCCCGACGTCCTCCCGTGGGTGCTCAAGACCACCGTCGGCGTGGTTGCGCAGGTCGCCAGCAACATCGGGTTCGCCGTCCTCATCGCAGCCCTCCTGCTGCTCGACGGTCGGCGGTTGGCCGCGCTCGTCGGCCGCGGCTTGGGCTCGGAGAACCCGGTGCTGCGGGAGGTGCCCGGTGTCGCCCGCGCCGCCGTGACGTACTTCGGGGTGCGGGTCCGAATCAACGCGGTGACGGCGATGGGTCTGCTGGTGCTGATGCTCGTCCTGGGCGTGGATGACGCGCTGCTGTGGGGCCTGGGCGCCTTCTTCCTCAGCTTCGTGCCGTACCTGGGCCTGACCTTGGCGCTCATCCCACCGGCCATCCTCGCCTTCGCCGAATCTGGGCCGACCGCCGCGGCCGTGCTGGTGGCAGGCGGCGTGGCCCTCAACCTGATCGCGGAGAACGTCCTGGAGCCGGCGTGGACCGGTCGGGCGCTCTCGCTCGCGACATGGCTCGTGTTCCTGATGTTCTTTGGCTGCGTCTGGCTGCTGGGGCCGGTGGGCATGCTCGTGTCGATGCCTATCACGGTGCTCGTGGTGCTGCTGCTCCAGCACGACGAGCGGACCCGCTGGCTGGCGAGCCTGCTGACCCGCGACGGGGCCGGTCCGGCCGGTCCGCCGGATGCGCCCGCAGGAGTGGAGGGTGGGCAGCCGGCCTAGGCGACCCGCTCTCCGAGCGCCCCCGAGCATGTCACCGTCCCCCGGCGCCCCGGGCATGCGCCCGATGTCGGCGCCCCGGGCATGCGCCCGGTCGATCGATCACGGGGTGAGCGTTGCGACCGGCGGACCGGCGGCGCGGGTGCCCGTCGGTGGCCTGGTCGTCCCCGAGATGGCTCGGCGAGCCCACTCGTCGGTCGGCGTGCCATCGAGGCTGACCGATCCGACCGCCAGGACGCCGCAGGGGAGCGCCTGGCCCGGCCGTGGCCCGCCGGCCGGTCCCCGCCGGTCGCATCGCTCATGGGGTGATCAGGAGCCTGCCACGTGCCCGCACCATGCTCGTGGACAGGCGGCTGGTCGCGACGTAAGAGGTTGTCCGGATGATGGGGATGCCAAGCCGCGAGAGCCCCCAGGAGGTCGCGATCCGCAAGGCCCTCAAGCGGCTGGACCGGACGATCGAGGACATCCGACTGTCTCGCATCGGGTCAGGCATGAGCCAGCGGACCCTCGCCGATCACGTGGGTACTTCGCGATCCCGGATCAGCAGGGTCGAGCGCCTGCAGGAGCCGGACGTGCCGGCGGCGCTTCTGGCTCGCATGGGCGTGTTCGTGGGCCTCGACCTGGTGACGCGTGTCTACCCAGGCGGGGTGCCCATCTCTGATGCCGCGCACGTGCGACTGCTCGGCCGTCTTCGGGACCGACTCGGACCCGCATGGGCGTGGCAGTACGAGGTCGGCATGCCCGTGGAGGGTGACCTTCGTGCGTGGGACGCCGTGGGGAGCTGCGTCGCCAGCGGTCTGACCATCCATGTCGAGGCGGAGACGCGCATCGACGACGTCCAATCGGCCCTCCGACGCCTGAGCCTCAAGCGCCGCGACAGCGGCGCCGCTCGGGTGGTGCTGCTGGCTGCCGATACCCGTCACAATCGCGAAGTCGCCCGTGCCGCATCGTCGCTGTTCCGCGACGCGTTCCCGGCCGACACCCGGGTCGCTCTCGCGCTGCTAGCGCGTGGTCAGGACCCGGGCGTGGACGTCATGGTGCTCCTCTGACGCCCGGGCGCCCCCCTTCCACCCGGTCGATCGATCACGGGGTGAGTGTTGCGACCGGCGGACCGGCGGCGCCGCCTCGCACGGGGCTGCTTGGTGGTGCCCGGTTCGCCGCCGGCGTGCGCTCGTCGGTCGTGGTGCTCGTGGGGTGATCACGCGCGACGGTCGCGTCCTGGGCGCAGCACACACCTCCCCAGGACGCACGTCGGCCGGCGACCCCGAAGGACCGCCGGCCGACGCCGAGGAGGAGGAACCAGACGAGGACTACCCCAGTGCTGGCACCACCCAGCCGTCCTGGGTCGGGACCTGGCTCACGAGGTAGTCGCGGGACGCGCCGACGGCGTCACGCGCCGCCGAGATGTCGGCCACCAGCCGGCCATCGCGCTTGCGGACCACGCCGTCGATGATCACGGTGTCCACGTTGGAGATGTCCGCGGCGCACACCACCACGGCCACCGGGTCGATGACCGGGTAGGTGTTCACGGCGTGCCCGTCGATGATCACGATGTCGGCCTTCTTGCCGGGCGTGATGGAGCCCGTCCGATCGGCGAGGCCCGCGACCTTGGCACCATCGAGCGTGGCCCACCGCAGCACCTGACGGGCGGTGATGAGGTCGGGGGTCGGCTCGAGCCCATCGAGGCCCTGGTCCCAGGATGCCTGATGCCGTCGCCCGCGCTCCGATCCGAACACCGCGTGCATCTGGGTGAACTGGTCGGCCGACGAGGTCGTCGCGACGTCGGACGAGAGCCCCACCGGGATGCCCAGCGACTCGGCCTTCTGGGCGGGCGCCCAGCCGTGGCCCATCTGGATCTCGATCTGGGGCGCCAGCGACACGTTGCCACCCGAGTCGCGCACCAGCAGCCACTCCTCGTCGGTCAGGTGGGAGGAGTGGATGTAGGTCGTGTTGGGGTACAGCAGGTCGAGGTCGCGCAGCGCGGTCAGCTGGTTCTTGGTGTACCCGAACCGGTCCATGGCGACGTGGACCGTGATGTTGATTCCCAGCTCCTTGGCCAGCTCCCACTCATAGCGCACCACGTCGGGCTTGCAGAAGTTGGTGCCACGCGTCGCGAGCGCCATGGTGACCAGGGCGTCGTCGTCGGCCAGCGGGCCGTTCCGGAGCCTCCGACCCAGGTCGCCGTCGATTCGCTCCACGGAGCCTTGATAGTCCGGTCCGAACCACCACGTGACCAAGGACGTGTTGGGGAAGCCGAACGCGAACACCGACCGGATGCCCGTTTCCTGGAGCCCCTGGACGGCGGCGTACGCATGCTCGTCCGTGTTCATGATGTGGGACCAGTCGACGAGCGTGGTGATCCCGGCGTTGATGCACTCGAGCGCGCCCCAGCGGTTGGCGGCCAGGACGTCGTCCGGCCGGTACTTGGGCGCGAACTGGTCGAGGATGGCGCTGAAGTAGGTGATGAGCGCGTAGTCCGGGGCGCACGTCCGGATGGACGTCTCCCAGGTGTGCCGATGGGTGTCGATGAAGCCCGGGATGACGATGTCGCCGGTGGCATCGATGACCTCCGCGCCCTCGGCGTTGAGGCCTGTGCCCACCTGCGCGATTCGGTCGCCCTCGACGAGCACGTCAGCACCCGCCAGCTCCCCGATGCTGGGGTCCTGGCTCAGCACGTATCCGCCCTTGATCAGGATCCGGTCCGCCATCTGGATCTCCTCCTCCGTGGTGGCTGCTGCGGCATCGGCCGCCCGTCTGGATGGTCCGAACTCGAGTGGGTGTGGGTCAGCCGCCGCCCGGCTGCCGGCGGAGATGCTCGGCCACGGCCGCGAGGTCGCTGGCGCCGCCCAGGGGCAGCGCTGCGATGGCCGCCTGGATGGTGTCGAGGTCGACGCGCGCCTGGGGCATCGGCGCCCCCACCTCGGTGGCGAGGCTGCCGATGAGCCCGAGGTCCTTGGCCGCGAGGTCCAGCGCGAACGCGACCGGCGCCGCGTCGGGGCTGACGAACGCATCGCGCTTGTACTGGACGAACGGCGCCCCGATGGCCGACGCCATGAACACCTCGTAGGCGGTCGCCCGGTCCACCCCCGCCCGCTCGGCGAGCACGAGCGCCTCGGCCACCGACTGGTTGAGCCCGAAGATGATGGCGTTGACGGCGAGCTTGATGACCGCGCCGCTGCCCAGCGGCCCCATGTGGAACACCCGACCGGCCAGCTGGTCGAGCACCGGCCGCACGCGCTCCAGCGTCCCTGCCTCGCCACCCACGAGGATGGTCAGCGTGCCGCTCTCGGCGAGGGTCACGCTGCCGGACACCGGCGCGTCGAGGATGTCCGCGCCCCTGGCGCGGATGTCGTTGGCCAACCCCCGACTGACCGAGGGTGGCACCGTGCTGGAGTCGATGGCCACGCCACCGGGTCGGATTCCCGCCAGCACCCCGTCGGGCCCTCGGTAGAGCGCGTCCACGGCGGCCTCGTCCGCGAGCATGCTGATGACCACGTCGGCGGCCGCGGCCGCCTCGGCGGCGCTGCCCACGGCACGCGCGCCCGGACCCAGCTCCGCGGCGAGGTCAGCGGCCTTGTCCGCTGACCGGTTGGCGAGCACCAGCGGCGTCCCCGCGCGGGTCAGGGCGCGCGCCATGGCACCGCCCATGCGCCCTGTGCCCAGGATCGCCACGGTGGTCATGCGGTGGGTGTCTCCTGGTAGGGGCGAGGCAGCCAGTCGCCACCGATCTGGGCTCCCGCCGTGGCGAACACCCAGTCCCGCGATGCATCCACCGCCCGGCGGACCGCCGCGAGGTCCACGTCCAGCAGCCTGCCGTCCGCCTTGACCCGCCTGCCCGCGACCCACACCGAGTCCACGTTGCCCGGGTGCGCCGACATCACCACGCCACCACGGGGGTTGTTCATGGGAATCAGGTTGAGCGAGCGGGTGTCGATGAGGATGAGGTCCGCCTCCTTGCCCGGCGTCAGCGACCCGATGCGGGCCTCGAGGCCCACCGCCCGCGCACCCTGGATCGTCGCGAACTCCAGCACGTCCGTGGTCATGAGGGGGAGCGGGTCCAGCACCCGACGCTCCTCGAGCGCGTCGTGGTTGGCCATGGCCAGCTCCGCGGCGAGACAGGCGCGCATGGCGCTGAACATGTCACCACCGATGGAGGTGACCACGTCGATGCCGATGGACGGCCGGATGCCGTGCGCCAGCAGCCGCCGCGTGGCCACGTCGCCGTGACCCATGTGCATCTCCAGCTCGGGCGCGATCGACGCGGTGCCGCCCGTATCGGCCATCAGCCGGAAGTCGTCCTCGTGGAGCGCGTTGCAGTGGACGTACGTGGTGTCTGGCCCCAGGAGGCCCCGGGAGTCGAGCTGGACCAGCGGCTTGTCGAGTCCCCACAGCCCGTCGCCCACGTGGACCGTGATTCGGCAGCCCGCCTCGCGCGCCAGCTTCCAGTCGTGCTCCGTGACATCGAGCGTCGCGAACTGCGGGCCACGCACCGCCATGGCCAGCGTGATCCGCCCGTCCAGCCCCTCGTCGCTGGAGAAGTACTGCCGACGCAGACGGAGCACGTCCCGGGAGTGGGGCTTGTCGCTCACCGGCAGCCACTCGTCGTTGCTGTTGCCATAGGCAAGGACCACCCGCGACCCCGACTCGCGATGGGCCTGGACCACGGCATCCGCGTGCTCCGGCGAGTTCATGTTGTGGGACCAGTCGAGGAGCGTGGTGATGCCGCTGTCGAGCGACTCCAGGACGCCCACCAGCGTCCCGGCATGGTTGTCCTCCGGGCGGAACACGCCGCCCAGCACGCCCCGGACGCCCGCGAAGTACTGCGCCAGGGTCCAGTCGGAGCCGATGTTGCGGATGAGCGCCTGCCACGTGTGCCGATGCGTGTCCACGAACCCCGGCAGCCCGATCATGTCCGGGGCGTCCACCACCTGGGCGCCGTCGGCCGGCAGGTCGCGCCCGACGGCCACGATCCGCCGGTCCTCGATGAGCACCTCGCCCCCCGGCACCTCGCCCAGCGCCGGGTCGACGGTGATGAGATGTCCGGTCCGGATGAGCGTCCGGTCACCCATGGCGTTCGCCTCCCGTGCCGGCGCTAGTAGGCGTTGGTGATCATCAGCTCCTCCGCGGGGAAGAGCGTGATCACCTGGCAGCCGTCCGCGGTCACGACGACCTCCTCCTCGATGCGTGCGGCGGAGAGCCCGTCGACCGCTGGGCAGTAGGTCTCCAGCGCGAACACCATGCCCTCCTTGATCTCGGCGGGATGGGTCAGCGAGTTGAGGCGGCTGATGATGGGTCGCTCGTGGAGCGCGAGGCCCACGCCATGGCCGAACTGGAGCCCGAAGCACTCCATCTCGGAGCTGAAGCCGAAGTCCTGCGCCTTGGGCCACTTGGCCGCGATGGTGTCGGTGGTCACGCCCGGGCGCACCGAGTCGATGGCCACGTCCATCCATTCCCGCGCCTGCTTGTAGGCGTCCTTCTGGTTCTGGGTCGCCCGACCCACCGCGAACGTCCGGTAGTAGCAGGTGCGATAGCCGATGTACGACTGGATGATGTCGAAGTAGGCCTGGTCGCCGGGCCGGATGAGCCGGTCCGAGAACACGTGCGGGTGCGGCGAGCAGCGCTCGCCGCTGATGGCGTTGATGCCCTCCACATCGTCGCTGCCCAGGTCGTAGAGCATCTTGGTGGCGAGGGCCACGACCTCGTTCTCGCGGATGCCCGGCTTGAGCACCTCGGAGATCATCTGGTAGACGCCGTCCACGAGCGCCGCGGACGTGGACAGCAGCATGATCTCGTCCTGCGACTTGATCTCGCGCGCGTCGAGCATCGTCTGCTGGCCATCGGCCAGCGTCACGCCCGCCGCCTGGAGCGCCAGCCACATGGGCGGCTCCACCAGGTCGATGCCCAGGGGCATGTCCGCGACGCCCTCCTCGCGGAGGATGGCGGCCACCTCCTGGGCCAGGCCGTCGAACAGCCCCACGGCAGGCGGCACGCCGCCCCGCAGACCGGTCATGCCACCCCGGATGTGGTCGTCCTGGAGCCACGGTGCGAAGATCCGGTTCTTCTTGGCCGCCGACCCGAAGTCCCACAGATGTGGCTCGCCGGTGCGGGTGAGCAGCGCGAAGCGGGCGATCTTGTCACGCGCCCACTCGCCGATGGTGGTGCTCGTGACATAGCGCACGTTGTTCATGTCGAACAGGAGCAGGGCGCCCAGCTCCGACGCATCGAGCGCCGCCCGGGCCCGGGTGATGCGGTAGTCGCGGAGCCGGGCGAAGTCCACCCGCTCCTCGAAGTCCACGCCCATGCGTCCCGGGGCCGGCACCGATGCCGTCGGGAATGCGGCTCGACCGGACATCTCCATCCTCCCTCAGGGCCGCCCGTGGCGCGTACATGGGCCGGGTGCCACCCGCCACGATGCCGCCACTTCCGCCAATGGCCGCGAGTCTAGCGCACCGTTTTCCAATGTGGCTGCACGATTCTCGAGCCAGATGGACGCCGGTGTTCAACTACGTTACGATCCGGCCCGACGATCCGGCCCGGACCCGATCGTGGCGGAGGAGGGGGATGGCGCACTACGTCGGTCGCATCGACGACGCACCCATCGTCGAGGCGTGGGAGCTGGCGGGCGCCCAGACGGGGCTGGCCCGACAGACCCTCGTGGGCCGCGCCATCGGGTCGGTCCACACCCAGATCGACATCCACCACCTCGCCGCGGGCGGCGAGGTCCGCAGCCACATGCACTCGTTCGAGGCCGCCCACTGGGTGCTGGAGGGCGAGCCCGCCATCCTGCTGGATGGCCGCGCCGCGCGTCTCAAGGTCGGTGACTACGTGCTGGTCCCGGTCGGCAGCTCCGTGGCGTGGGCCAACCCCGGCAGCACCCCGGCTCGCTGGCTGAGTGCCAGCTCGCCCATCCGGCTGGACCCGGATGCCGGTCGTCGGGACACGTTCCTGCTCGCCCCGGAGACCTGGGACCCGACCAGCGCGCCGCCCATCGGTGGCGGCCCCATCCCACGGCTCATGGGCAACTACGTGGGTACCCCGCCCCAGGCGGAGGCGCTGCGGCTGGGCGAGCCGGCGCGTGGCCGCAAGACCGCGGGCCGTGACACGGCGCTGGTGATGTACTCCGGCATCAGCCTCAAGCTCATGGTCGACCCCACCTTCGGGGCCGACCTGCTCACGATGTTCACCATCGACTACGAGGCGGGCGGCTCGGCCCAGATCCACGACCACCCGTTCGAGGAGGCGTACGTCTTCATGGGTGGCGAGTGCGAGGCGGAGTTCGAGGGCACCAGCTACACCCTGCGGACGGGCGACGTGGCGTGGGCCGGGGTCGGCGCGTTGCATGGCTTCTTCAATGACGGCCCAGGGCGGGTCCGATGGCTGGAGACCCAGATGCCCCAGCCGCCGAGGCGCAATTCGTACCGCTGGTTCGACGACTGGAAGCGGTTCGAGATCTAGCCGGCCCGGCGGGCGCATCCGGGACGAGGGAGGTCGGGTCATGGCGGACGGGGCCGTGGTCGTGGTGGGCGGCAACAGCGGGTTGGGCAAGGAGGTCGCGCGTCACTACGCGGGCGTCGGCGCTCCCGTGGTCATCACCGGACGCGACGCGGCGAAGACGGACGCGGCGGTCCTCGAGGTGGGCGGTGCCACCAGCGGCCTGACGTTCGACCTTGCCCAGCCACATGGCATCGGCGCGGCGCTGGCACCCGTGGGACCGGTGCGCGCCCTGGTCCTCGCGGCCATCGAGCGCGACGAGAACGATGTCCAGGGGTACGACATCGACCGAGCCATCCGCCTGGCGACCATCAAGCTGGTGGGCTACACCGAGGTGGTCCACGCGCTCCTCGACCGGATGGGGCCGGAGAGCTCCATCGTCGTGTTCGGTGGCCTCGCCAAGGAGCGGCCGTACCCCGGCTCCACCACCGTCTCCACGGTCAACGGCGGGGTCGTGGGCATGGTCCGGACCCTGTGCCACGAGCTGGCGCCCATCCGCGTCAACTCGCTCCATCCCGGCATCGTGGAGGACAGCCCGTACTGGGCGGGCAAGACCGCGGCGCTCGACCGGGTGCGGGCACGCACCCTGACCGGTCGCATGGTCCAGATGGCGGACATCGTGGACGCCACGCGCTTCCTCATCGAGAACCCGTCGATCAACGGCATCGAGCTGTTCGTCGACGGCGGCTGGATCATCAACTAGGCGGCCGCGTCCCCACGCGACGGTGGACCGCACGCGCGCCCTGCTCGGCCGCCTCCGGCACGACCCGTTCCTGCCCATCTGGCCGGCGACCGCCGTGCTGTTCCTGCTGAGCCCCTTCCTGGCGTCTGGGTCGGTGAGCGAGGCGGCCCTGCTGGGCATGCTGCCGTTCGCATCCATCCTGGCCATCGCGTCCATCGGCCAGACCCTGGTGGTCCAGCAGCGTGGCCTCGACCTGTCCGTCGCGGGCATGATCTCGGTCACCACCATCCTCGTCACGCGAATCCCCAAGGGCGACGATGCGCAGCTGCCGCTCGCCATCCTCGCGGTGGTGGTGGCGTGCCTCGTGGCGGGTGGCATCAGCGGCATCGCGGTCACGCGCTTCGGAATCACGCCGCTCATCGCCACCCTGGGCGTCAACGCGCTGCTGGTGGGCCTTGTGCTCCAGATGACCAACGGCCAGTCGTCGGACACCGCGGCGCCGGCACTCGACCACTTCGCCTTCGGGCGCACCATGGGCATCCCCAACACGCTCATCGTGGCGCTCGTGGCGGTGCTCGGGGTGGCCGCCGTCGTCCGAGGCACCACGGTCGGGCGACGCTTCGTGGCCACCGGCGCGAACCCGGTCGCGGCGTACGCCGCGGGCATCGCGGTGCGGCGCTACCAGCTGGGCACATATCTCGTGGCGAGCCTGTTCGCGGGGCTCGCGGGGATCCTGCTCGCCGGCTATCTCAAGACGCCCGGGCTGATGGCGGGCGACGACTACCTGCTGCCGACCATCGCCGCCGTCGTCCTGGGCGGGACGTCGCTCGCGGGTGGCAACGGGTCGGTCATCGCGACCGCGGTGGGCGCGTTGTTCCTGGTCCAGCTCCAGCAGGTGGTGCTGGGCATGGGCGCGCCCGCATCGGCCCAGCTGATCATCCAGGGGCTGATCATCGGCATCGGCATGGCGGTCCGCACGGTGGACCTGGCGGCGCTCCGCGCCCTGCGTCCCGGGAGGAGGTGAGGCTCGGCATCGCGGCCATCGGGTGATCCGGGCGATGACCAGCGGGTCGTCGCGTCGTGGCGGGCGGACGGCCCGCGCCAACCGGGAGCGGCCCACGGGCGGCATCCCACGAGGGAGGAACACGGATGAGCACATGGAGACAGGTCATGGGCGCCCGACGGATGGGCGTCCTGCTCCCGGCGATGGCGGTCGCCGCGCTCGTGGCGGGACCCGTCGCGGCGCAGTCCCCCGGCGCATCGACGGCGGGCGTGCCCAGCACGATCCCCACCACGGTGGAGGAGGAGATCGCCTCGGCGGGCCGCACCGACGACACCTCGTTCTGCGGCGACCAGCCGATCCTGCTGGGCGTCCACGACGGCTATGGCGTCAACGCCTGGTCGGTCGCGTCGTTCGCGGCGGTCCGCTCCGAGGCCGCCAAGTGCCCCAACGTGGAGGTCATCGCGGCAGGCGCCGGGGGCGACCTCCAGAAGGCCATCTCGGACGTCAACTCGTGGGTCGCCCAGGGCATGAACGCCCTGGTCATCATCCCCGACGCGGGCGCCCCGGGCGCCCAGCTCCAGTCGCTCCAGGACGCCACCAAGCAGGGCGTCACGGTCATCCCGTGGGGCTCCGACCCGGCCGGCGCGGCGGGCACGGACTACGTGACCTATGTCGACTGGGACACCACCGACAGCGGCAAGGTGTGGGCCCAGTGGATGGCCGACACCCTGGGCGGCACCGGCAAGATCGTGTATCTCGGTGGCCCGGCGGGCGTCGCGGTGGGCCTCCAGCAGCTCGACGGCATCAACCAGGTGCTGGCGGGCTACCCCGACATCGAGCTGCTCACGGGCACCACCGACTACGCCGTCACCAACTGGGACCCGGCCACGGCGCAGCAGGCGATGACCGCGCTGCTCAACCAGTTCCCGGAGATCGACGGCGTCATCTCCAACTACGGCACGGACGCCGATGCCGCGGTGCGCGCCTTCCAGGCCGCGGGCCGCGAGCTGGTGCCCATCGCCACGCTCGAGGCCAACGCGCTGGCGTGCGGCTTCGACGAGCTCAAGGCCGCCAACCCCAAGTACGAGCTGGCGACCATCTCGTCCCGCAACTGGCTCGGCCGCATCGCTGCGCGCAAGGCCATCGCGGGTGCCGAGGGGATCGCCAACGACGAGCCCAGCCTGTACCAGCTGCCGCTGTTCGAGGACACGGTCAACGGCCTGGCGCCCCAGTGCGACGAGACGCTGGCGCCCGACCAGTACCTCTCGAACCAGCTGACGGCGGACGACCTGACCACCTACGGCACCACGACCCAGTAGTGCCGCTCGCATGACCGACCGCGCCGTCCTGCGGCTCACGGACGTCGTCAAGACCTATCCCGGCGTCATCGCGCTCAAGGGCGTCAGCCTCGAGGTGCTCGCCGGGGAGGTCCACGCCGTCGTGGGCGAGAACGGCGCGGGCAAGTCCACGCTC